>NZ_BAAGFT010000002.1:0-924087 GCF_059728385.1 Bilophila sp. T19-St14 | reverse complement strand
GGAATAGGATTTATCTGGACATACAGATTTTTTCCGGTAAATTTCCAAGTCCGCTACAGTACATTTCCAGCGCTCCCGGCCTATAAACCTCCTGAAATCCATATGATTCAGGAGGTTTTTTCATGCCCCATACTTATCCTACCATTCCCCCCTGCGGTTTTCTCCGTCTCCCCCAGGTTCTCGCCCTCTTCCCCATCAGCAAAAGCGCGTGGTGGGAAGGCTGCCGTACCGGACGTTATCCCAAACCCATCAAACTTGGTCCCCGCACCACGGTATGGCGGGCGGAGGACATACGGGCATTCATTGAACGTGTGAGCAGGGAAGGCATCAGCGAATAGCTGACCGCCTTATCCCGGTTCGCCGTTTCGGGAGCATCGGCAAAGCAAGATTGCTGATGTTCCCGCCCTCCTTTCACATCGGCATGAGGTCCACCAACAACCTGTTGCCAGGAGAACCGCATATGACCCGTCACTATTCAACTCGTTCAGTCGCTTCACCTTCTTCGCAAATTGGTGATTCCGACAGGCACACATCTGATTCCGGAAATCTCGACGCCTTTGTTTCAAATATCTATCTGCCGCACGTCAAACTCCGCAAGCGGAGCTGGCGCGTGGATGAGCGCATTGCCCGACAACATCTGTCCCCGACCTTCGGAGCGCGGGAACTTGCCGACATACAACGCCACGAAGTGGAAGACTGGCTGCACGGACTGTCGTCCGGCGGTTTGGCTCCGGCCACCTGCAACCGTATTCTGGCAGTCTTCAAGACAATTTGCTCTCTGGCCGTAATGCGTGGTCTTCTGCCCGCAGGACAATCGCCATGCGCGGGAGTCTCGCCCTTCAAAATTCACGCGCAGCGGGAACGCTACCTCTCGCGGGATGAGGCACAACGGCTCATGCGGGCGCTGGAAAAAAGCGACCGGCCGGAAGCCTTTGCCATCCGCCTGCTTCTGCTGACCGGGGCGCGCAAGAGCGAAGTCCTCAAGGCGCGCTGGGAACACGTCCGCCTGGATTTACGGCTGCTCATCGTACCGCTGTCCAAGTCCGGCAAGCCGCGCCATATCCCCCTCTCAGACGAAGCCATAGCAGTCATTCGCTCCATCCCGCGCCAGCAAGGGCTTCCGTGGCTGTTCCCCGGCCATGCTCCGGGAAAGCCGCTTTCCGATCTTTATCTGTTCTGGAACAGGCTCCGGCGGGAACTGGGGCTTGCCGACGTGCGCATCCACGATTTGCGGCATACCTTCGCCTCATTTCTAGTCAATGCCGGGCACTCGCTCTATGAGGTGCAAAAGCTGCTGGGGCACGGCGATCCCAGAACTACCATGAGATACGCCCATCTGGGGCAGGCGTCGCTGGTGGCGGCAGCCCAGACCGTAAGTACCTATCTTGCCAGGCATGACAATGAAAACGCACGCAGGAAAACCAACCCTCCGATACCGCGTAGGACATAGGTAAAAAGGCTACCTGAACACAGCCATATTTTTAGGCAGAAAACAAAAGAACAAAAAGAATTAAAAAAGACAAAAAAGAGGGGAGAAGTAGGCTGTTGGTCAACCTTGGATAAACATGGCTTTGTCTGGCCATTTTAGGTCTCAAATTAGATGTTCATCGACAGACACACTGTCAGTGCCCCATTGAAATTTAAGGGAAAATTGACAGACACACTGTCGATGAAGCCTTGAAAATCAATACATTCTAATGGCTGTTTTGGCAATATCACCTCTCTAAGAAAAAATTTTTCTGCTCGCCGCATAGTAAAATTTTTCCATAAAATTACTCTGTTATTTCTATACCTCCTCTTTTTTCCACAGAAAAAATCGACAGTGTGTCTGTCGAATACGACAGGGGCATCGATCCTTTGTGAATACAACGGGATTGAAGATGTGTCTCTTTTTATGCTCACAATATATTTCCAGAGAAAGTACAGCGTATGGATACGATACAGAAGAAAGATTTTCAGGAAGTGGGATTCGCCGCAGCCGTACTACGACAGGAAGCGCATGCCCTTACCATGATGGCTCGCGGGCTGGACACTGCGTTTTGCAGCGCTGTGGATTGCCTGTACGGGATAAACGGCAGAATTGCCGTCACCGGCATGGGCAAAAGCGGTCATGTGGCCCGCAAGGTGGCGGCAACGCTGGCTTCCACGGGTTCCCCCGCCTATTTCATCCATCCGGGTGAAGCCAGCCACGGAGACTTGGGGATGCTGACCTCCGACGATGCCGTTCTGGCCTTTTCCAATTCCGGCAACACGACGGAGCTTTCGGACATCATCCTGTATGCGGCCCGGCGCAACATCCCCCTGATAGGGGTAACGCGCAACGCGGACAGCCTGCTCGGCAAAAACGCCGCGCACCTCCTTTTACTGCCGCTTGTGCCGGAAGCCGACCCGCTGGACTGCGCGCCCACCACATCCACCACATTGCAAATGGCTCTGGGCGACGCGCTTGCCCTGACGCTGATGCGTCGGCACGGCTGCACTTCTGAAGAGTTTCACCGCTGGCATCCGGGCGGCTCGCTTGGCCGCAAGCTGATGACGGTCAGAGAAATCATGCACACGGGTGAGGAACTCCCCCTGCTTCCGGCGTCCTCGCTCATGTCGGAAGTACTCGTGCTGATGACCGGCAAAGGATTCGGCGTGGCGGGCATTCTCGAAAAGAAACGACTTGCGGGCATCATTACCGACGGCGACCTGCGCCGTCACATGGGGTCTTCCCTCATGGACAAGACGGCAAGGCAGGTCATGCATTCCGATCCCGTCACGGTCGGTAAAAATACGCTTGCCGTGGCCGCGTTGCGGCTCATGCAGGAAAACAAAATCACGTCGCTGTTCGTCACCGACGAAGAAAAACCAGTCGGTATTCTCAATATCCATGACTGCCTGCGCGCGGGGGTGGAATGATGCGGAGGGAATACCTGACTATCTCCCTCGCTCTCTGCGCCGTGCTTTCCGGCTGCGCCGCGCGTGAATCCGCTGCTCCGACCGCCCCCGTTCCGGAGGCTGCTCCCGCCGCGTTGTCGTTCGGCGAGCAGGTGGCCGCGCAGCCGGAAGGTTCCACGCAATACTTTGCCGAAAGTCCCTTCGGCCCGGCCACCATTGAGGTGGGACCGCTCTATCTTTCCGGCCTGGGCAACGAATGCCGTTCCGCCCGCGTCACGCACGGAAACATGAGCCACAGATTCGCACTCTGCAAGGAAAAAAACGGCGCGTGGCGTTTCATCCCCACCGTATTTGAGAGCATGCCACGATGAGAGCTGATACCATTCCAACCCCATCCGTATCGCCCGCGCTGACTGTGCAGGGCCGAGTTATCTCCGCTCTTATTTTAAGGGAAATACATACGTTGTACGGCAATACCCGGCTTGGCTACCTTTGGGCCATTATCCAGACGGCATTCGGTATCGGCGTATTCTGGGCTTTCCGTGAAGTTATGGGGGCGCATGCGCCTCATGGTATGGGGATGGCCGTATTTCTGCTCTGCGGTTTTATTCCCTGGTATATATTCAGCGATACCATCTCCCGGTGCATGAAAGCAGTAAGCGCCAACCAGGCGTTACTGACCTTTCCGCAGGTGACGGAGCTGGACCTCATGCTGGCCCGTACTGTGGTGGTCTGGGGGACGCAGGTTCTGTCCGCAGGCGTTATTCTGTCCGCTGCCGCCGCCTGTGGGCAACCCGTGGAATTGCGCATGCCCGCATCTCTGGCCTCCACGCTCTTCTTCGCGCCACTGTTGGGCCTGGGTATAGGATTGATTTTCGCTTCTCTGTCCCGCCTCTGGCCCACACTGGACAAGTTGATCCCCATGTGCCTTCGGATTCTGTTTTTTGCCTCCGGCGTGTTCTTTTATGTCTCCGAACTGCCTGCCAGATTCGCGGATGTCCTCCTGATTAATCCCGTGGCCCAACTCATTGAGTGGCAACGCTGCGGCTTTTCCGCGTCCTCGGCGGCCCCCGCATACGACATCGGCTATCTCGCCGCATGGTGCGCCGTTTCCCTGTGCGTGGGGCTGCTGCTTGAACGGCATGCCCGTG
The DNA here is from genome assembly GCF_059728385.1 of Bilophila sp. T19-St14. Classification (NCBI taxonomy): domain Bacteria; kingdom Pseudomonadati; phylum Thermodesulfobacteriota; class Desulfovibrionia; order Desulfovibrionales; family Desulfovibrionaceae; genus Bilophila; species Bilophila sp. T19-St14. Next base: position 920,056 of record NZ_BAAGFT010000002.1, on the reverse strand, counting down.
GGAGGACGCTGTGATTGAGTTGCGGAACATCAACAAAAGCTATCCGCTGCCTCGGCACGGGCGGAAGGAAATTCTGCGCAATGCCAGCATCACCTTCCGGCCCGGCGTGAACATGGGGATTCTGGGGCTGAACGGTCAGGGCAAGTCCACGCTCATCCGCATCATCAGTGGGGCGGAACGACCGGACAGCGGCATTGTAACGCGCAAGGGGCGGGTATCCTGGCCCATCGGTTTTACAGGAGGCTTCAACGGCAGTCTGACCGGACGGGAAAATCTGCGTTTCACCAGCCGTATTTATGGCGCGGACATCAGGGAAGTGACGGATTTCGTGGAGGCATTCTCCGAACTCGGCCCCTATATGGACATGCCCGTGAAAACCTATTCATCGGGCATGCGCTCTAAGCTGGCCTTTGGCCTGAGCATGGCCATCGGCTTTGATTTCTATCTTATTGATGAAGCCTACTCCGTAGGCGACGCCTCCTTTCAGGCCAAGGCCGAAAAGGTCTTCAAGGAACGCAAGGCGCATGCGACGCTGATTGTGGTGTCGCACAGCGTGGCGACCATCCGCAAAAACTGCGACAGGGCCGCCGTACTGCATAACGGCGTGCTTTCCGAATACGATACTCTGGGCGACGCCCTGCGCGTCTATACGGGGATTTGCCATGCCGGACATTAAGACAGGTATCCCCGCCACGCAGGCCCCCGGAGCCAAGTCCCCCGCGACACCCAAAACAGGCGAGACTCCAAACTCCGCAGTGTCGCCGACTATACCCGCACCCGCTGAGCAGCCCGCACCTCAGGTCATTCCCGATCTGGTTCTGACAGCACGCCCTGTGGTCACGACACTCGGCAAGATAAACTCCCTACTTTCCCCGACCATAAAGGCGGTACTGACTGCCGTGCTGCTGCCCGCCCTGTTGTCCCTGCTGTACTTCGGCCTGTGGGCTTCACCCATGTACATCGCCGAAGCCCGTTTCGCCGTGCGAGGGGCGGAAACCAGTGGAGGGGCCAGCGGCCTTGCCGCGCTGCTGCTGCCTTCCGGTGCCTCCGTGGGTGCGGACGCGTATATCGTGGCCGAATACATCCAGTCCCCGGACATCATGGAGGCCATTGACGGAGAAATGGGCATCTTCCGCCATTTCTCCAGCCGCGAGTATGACCTGATCAGCCGTCTGGCTACCGACGCCACGCGGGATGAACGCCTCTCCTATTGGCAATGGGCGGTGAAGCCCTCCTTTGACCCGGAAACCGGCATCATTGCCCTCTCCGTCAAAGCCTATGACCCGGCCACGGCCCAAAAACTGGCCGAGGCCGTGCTGGCCAGAAGCGAGGCGCTAGTCAACGCCATGAGCCGCCGGGCACAGGACGACGCCATCTCTCTGGCCATGAGCGAGGTAAAAACGGCGGAAGCTCGCGTGAGCAAGGCGCAGGTGGCTATGCGCGCCTTTCGGGATCGCAGCGGCATGCTGGACCCGGCCAGCACAGCGGGCGGGCTGCAAGGTATCGTCAGTCAACTGGAAGGCGAAGCCGTAAAAGTTCGTGCGGAAATCGCGGAAGCCTCCACCTACATGAGCAAGGACGCCCCGGCCCTGGTGGGCCTGCGCGCCCGCCTAGATGCGGTGGAAAAACAGCTTGTCTCGGAAAAGCTGCGTCTGGCTGGGGAAGCCCGGCCCGACAGCCTGAGTTCCTTTGCTGGAGAATATGAAGCGTTGCAGACGGAAAGCGAGTTCGCCCGGCAACAGCTTGTTTCGGCCATGACCTCGCTGGAAACCGCCCGCGTGAAAGCGGAGGCCAAGTCCCGTTATGTGGTGGCCTTCCAGACTCCGGTTCTGCCGGATGAATCCCTGTATCCCCGCCCCTTCCTGTTTACGGCCTATGTCCTTGTCGGTGCTCTGGTACTGGTGGGGCTTTGTTCCCTGATTATAGCCGCTGTGCGCGAGCACGCCGGATTCTGAGACAGATATGAACAGTAGATTTCTTCTTTCCGCAGCATTGATTCTGGCAATGACAACTCCCGCTCTAGGAGCAGGTGCCACGGTACAGAATACATCTTCCTACGGCGGCAGCCTGGGCAAACCCGGCAACCCCAGCCCCGGCGGCAGCGGAGGCATTCAGGGCGCGCCTTCGACCCGTCCTCCGTCCTATCTGCCCGGCGGCTATCAACGGGAAGCCATCTTTCAGCAGGCCATGTACAGACAGGAATCCTCCCGGCAACTAGAGGAGCGCCAACGCCGGTCCATGTCGGGCCTGCCCGCCTGGGCGCTGGAAAACTATCGCCCGGACATGACGCAGGGTCTGGAACCTTTCGGCGCGAATCTGTTCCGGGGCAATTTCGCCTCCACCTACGGCAGCGGCATGAACGACGATTATGTCATTCTGCCCGGCGACAGAATCACCGTGCGCGTCTGGGGCGCGAGAAGCTACGATGACGTGCTCTTTGTGGACCAGCAGGGCAACATCTTTCTGCCGGAAGTGGGGCCGGTGCGGGTGGCCGGACTGACCCAGTCCGCGCTTTCCGGCTCGGTACGGGCGAAACTGGCCTCGGTCTTTCCTGAAAACGTCAATATCTATGTGAACCTCCAAAGCGCCCAGCCCGTGGCCGTCTATGTGGCCGGAAACGTGCCCAATCCGGGACGTTATGCGGGCGGCCCGCAGGACTCCGTCATGTCCTACATTGACCGGGCCGGGGGCATCCTCCCGGAACAGGGCAGCTACCGGAACATCAAAATCCTGCGCGGCCAGCAGGTCATCGGACGGGTGGATCTCTACAACTACATGATGCACGGGGAGCTGCCGCATATCCGCCTCAAAGACGGAGACACCATCCTGGTGGAACCCTTCGGCATGTCCGTGGCCGCCTACGGCCTGCTGCGCCAGCCCGCCCGCTATGAGTTCAGAGGCGCGGCCAGCGGGAAAGACCTGCTGAACTACGCCCTGCCCATGAACGGCGTTTCCCACGTCAGCGTGGGCGGCATGCGCAACGGCGAACCGTTCAACGTCTATGTGACCCTGCATGACTTTCGCAGTCTTCAGCTTGCGGACGGGGACCGTGTGGAATTTGTGGCCGATACGCGGGGCAGGACCATCATGGTGGCCGCGTCCGGGGCCATTCACGGCGCGTCGCGTTTCCCGGTGCTCAAGCAGACCAGGCTGAAGACGCTGCTGGAATATATCGCGGTGGAACCGGAACTTGCGGACATCAAGTCCGTCTACATCCGCCGCAGGAGCGTGGCCGCCGAACAGAAAGTCATTCTCGCGGATGCCCTGCGCCGTCTGGAACAGAGCGCATTGACCGCCACCTCCGCTTCCGTGGACGAGGCCGGTATCCGGGTGAAGGAAGCGGAGCTGATCCAGAACTTCGTACAGCGGGCCTCGCAACTGGAGCCGGACGGCGTGCTGGTCGTGTCCCGCGACGGCAGAATTTCCGACGTGCTGCTGGAGGAAGGCGACGAGATCATCATTCCCCGGAAAACGGACGTGGTTCACGTTTCCGGCGAAGTGCTCATTCCCGCCGCCGTGACCTGGGAAAAGGGCCTCTCCCTAAAGGACTATCTCGGCGGCGCAGGCGGCCTGTCCGACCGGGCGGATACGGACAATATCCTGATTGTGGGCCTGAACGGGGAAGTCTCCCATGCCAAGGGACAGCCCATCGAACCCGGCGACCGCATCCTGGTCATGCCCAAGTTTGATTCCAAAAACCTGCAACTGGTCAAGGACGTCACCCAGGTGCTCTACCAGATGGCCGTGGCCGTCAAGGTCGCCGTAGGGCTATAGGAGGAATTTATGGGATTTGTTTTTGATTTTCAGGGCAAAGCCTTCGGGCCGGTGGACAATGGCGCGCCCCTGTTCTGCATCGCCGGACCGTGTGCGCTGGAGAGCCGCGCCCACGCGCTGGAAGTTGCCGCCGCACTCAAGGAAATCTTTGCGGAGGCGGGAGTGTCTTTCCTTTACAAGTCCAGTTTCGACAAGGCCAACCGTTCTTCCGGGTCGTCGTTTCGCGGCGTGGGCATGGCCGAAGGACTGTCCATTCTGGCCGAGGTGCGGGAAAGCGTGGGCGTACCCGTGCTGACCGACGTGCATACCCCGGAACAGGCCGCACCTGTGGCCGAAGTGGCGGACATGCTTCAGACCCCGGCCTTTCTCTGCCGCCAGACCGATCTGATTGCGGCCGTGGCCGCCACGGGCAAGCCTGTGAACATCAAGAAAGGCCAGTTTCTCGCCCCGTGGGAGATGGAGAACGTGCTGCACAAGGCCAGAGCAACGGGCAACGAGCGTATCTGCCTGTGTGAGCGCGGCACGAGCTTTGGCTACGGCAGCCTAGTGGTGGACATGCGCGGGCTGGAAATCATGAAGCGCACCGGAGCACCCGTCATCTTTGACGCCACACATTCCGTGCAGCTTCCCGGAGCATTGGGCGACCGCAGCGGCGGACAACGGGAGTTCGTGCCCGTGCTGGCCCGCGCCGCCGTAGCCGTGGGCGTGGCCGGTCTGTTTATGGAAGTGCATCCCGATCCGGACAAGGCCCCCTGCGATGGCCCCAACATGCTGGCCCTGCGCAATCTGCCGCCCCTGTTGAAACAGCTCAGGGAATTTGACCGGTTGGCCAAGGAAACTGCGGAGGCACGGGTATGAAAGCCATCGCCGTCATTCCGGCCCGTTACGCTTCCACTCGTCTGCCGGGAAAGCCGCTGCTGGACATCTGCGGCAAGCCGTTGATTCAGCACGTCTGGGAGACAGTGTCCCGTGCCCGTGGGCTGGATGAAGTTGTGGTGGCCACGGACGACGCACGCATCGCCCATGCCGTTCAAGCCTTTGGCGGCAAGGTGTGTATGACTTCCCCGGATTGCCGGTCCGGCTCCGACAGGGTGCGCGAGGTCGCCGCCTCTCTTGCCGCTGACGTGTACGTCAATGTGCAGGGAGACGAACCCTTGCTGGAAGCTTCGGCCATTGAAAGGCTGCGGGACGTCTTCACGGAAGATGCAAGCGTTCAGGTGGCGACCCTGTGCAGCCGTATCAGCGAGGAACAGGCCCGTTCTCCGCATCAAGTCAAGGTCATCCGCGACCATGCGGGAAACGCGTTGTATTTCAGCCGCGCGCCGCTTCCCTTTGTGCGCGAGAGTGGCGAATCCACCGAATTTTTGGGTCATGTAGGCATCTACGCCTACAGGGCCGATGCCTTGCGCGGCTTTGCCTCTTTGCCGTTCTCTCCGCTGGAACAGGCGGAAAAGCTGGAACAGCTCCGTTTTCTCCAGGCCGGTATTCCCGTCTGTGTGCTGGAAGTGCCGCCGATGGGTGTAGGGGTGGACACCCCGGAAGACTTGGAGCGGGTACGTGCGGTGGTCAGAAAACGCCGCCGTGCGGAGGCGCTGGAAAAGCTGAAGTATATCCGTTTGATCATCACTGATGTGGACGGCGTACTCACGGACGGCAGTTTGTACTACGGGCCAGACGGCGAGTGTTTGAAACGCTTTCATGCCCGCGACGGCCTGGGCGTCAGATTGCTGCAACAGGCCGGAATACAGGTGGCCGTGCTCTCCGGACGGGACTGCCCGGCTCTGCGCAGAAGGCTCGCGGATTTGGGCATTACCAAGGCGGTGCTGGAGCAGGTGGACAAGCGGGCGGTTCTGTCGGGTATCATAGAACGTTGCGGCGTTTCCGCTGAGGAAGTCGCCTTTATCGGAGACGACATTCCGGACATGGAGGTCTTTGGTCTCTGCGGGGTGTCTGTAACTGTGGGAGATGCGCCGGATTATGTGAAAACCAAAGCCGATCTCGTATTGGAAAGCTTCGGCGGCCAAGGCGCGTTTCGGGAACTGATAGATTTGATCATAGATTTACATAGAATAGAAAAGTAATAGGAGTAAAGTGTGAAAATTTTAGTATGGAATTCCCCATTTATATCACAGGGTAATATTTTTTTCTTTAAAAACTGCTTTATTAAGACATTAATTCCTCAAGCTAACACATTGTGTAAAGCAGGACATAATGTTGATGTTATTATTACGGATTCAACAGTTGATGCTGTAGAGTTTCTTGATGTTCGAGCAAAAAAAATTTTTATATCAGGAGAAGATGTTTTTGAAATGTTAGATGGGATGTATGATCCAAATTCAAATTTTTATAAAAATGATCAATTTAAATTTAATAAAATTAGTAATGTATTATATAAAAAATTAAATAATCATTATGATGCTATATTATTATGGGAAACACCAGTACCTTTTCTTGAAAAAATGTATCCAGAGGCATTGATTGCCCATCAGATGCCTGGTGTATTTTGCCGTCCCCCTTATCCTCATTTAATAACATTTGACGTTACAGGTCTTTATAAAAAGGGTACTATTTATAATAGTTGGAAAGATATCGTAACATACGATACACATCATGGTACTGCATATGAATTTATAAATATTTGCTATAGTATATTTTCTAAACTCAATGTTTTCAGTGATAAAATAGATAAGGCAAGAAGTAAATATCATAAAATACATTTATTACCACTTCAGGTCAGTGCGCATTATGCCTTTGGAGTAGACTCAGGCTATCATTCACAGACAGAATTACTTTTTGATGTAAGCAGGACTATCCCTAGAGATGAAGGAATATTTGTAACACAGTATATTACACCTAATACTTCAGATAAAATTTTGTCTGGCCCTGTTGTTCGTCTTTTGAATAGCAGATATAGTAATATCATATATGATCCTTTATTTAATGAAATAGATTCAGTGTCTCAATATCTTGTTCCATTTGTGGATGGAATAATTAGTGTTTCATCATCATTATTATTTCAAAGTATGCTTTGGAATAAAAATATAAAAGTTTTTACAGATAGTTTCATGAGTCCTTATGCAGATGAAAATATATTTTCCAGTAAACTAGATATTAAAAAAGCTCACACCAATACAATAAATTTTTTTATTGATAAGCACCAAGTTCTTGCTTCTAAACTTGAAGAACCTATATTTATGACAAGGTTCCTTGAAGAACTTGTAGAGAAGAAAAAAAAAGGGAAAACTGGCATTGATACTTTTTGTTGTTTTTCAGATATAGATGATAATTATAGTGAAAATTTACTAAACTCTTTTAGGTATAATAGAAGCCGAAAAAGTTTAAAATCATTTTTTCCAAAAGTTATAGAAAAAGATATACAACTAGATAAAATAGATAAAAATATAAAAAATAATGACTTTGAAATTATTTCTTTTGATATTTTTGATACACTTATATCCCGTGTAATAGAAAAACCTGCTGATCTTTACTTATTTTTACAAGAGATTTGCTTTAAGGAAAGTAATGGTATAATCGGTAACTTTGCCCTATTTCGTACTCAAGCAGAAATTGAATCACGAAAATTATTTGAATCAGAAGAAACTTCTCTCGACTTTATATATACATATATTGAAGAAAAATTCCATTTGGACAGAGAGCTTCTAAAAAAGATGAAGCAGCATGAACTTAATCTGGAACTAAAATTCTCTGTTCCACATCCACTTGGAAATAAAATATATAAAATTGCACAGGATTTAGGAAAACGTATTATTTTAGTCACTGATATGTATCTCCCTCAGGTATTTATAGAAAAACTCCTGAATGAGAATGGCTATTCAAACTATGAAAAACTCTATGTTTCTTGTGAAATTGGCTGTTCAAAGCGTAAGGGTGATATTTATAGGTATATTATAGAAGATCTCGAGATTGCTCCTGAGAAGATACTTCATTTTGGCGATAATAAGAAGAACGATATTGAAAATAGTACAAAAAACAAATTAAACTCTTATTATTTATGTAATGCCATTACAAGATTGAGAATAAATAAAAATTATTATGAAATATTTTCTCCTAAAAAGGCAACAAACAAAGCCAGGTCTGCTTGTGTTGGCCTTATTGCATTGAAGGCTTTTTCTGCTACTACTCCAGATTATGAAAAAAATAGCCTTTTTCTTGGCTCTACTCATATGCTTGGATATGCCGGCCTTGGCCCTATCCTGCTTTCTTATGTTTTATGGCTAATAAGAAGGGCAAATGAAATTGGCGTAAAGAAGCTTTATTTCCTTTCTCGTGAGGGGTGGTTAATTAAAGAGATTTACGATATTGTAGCCCCTTATTTCAATGGAGCCCCAGAGAGCGTATATTTATACGCGTCGAGACGTGCTTTGAATATGGCTACATTAAATACTGAAGCTGATATTATAGCAATTGCATCCTTACCTTACGTTAATGGATCAAGTATTTCAGAGCTGATTAAATCAAGATTCGGTATAGAATACAATCAATTTTGTGATACTGATTTAGAACAAAAGATTGAGTACTCTGTTGAAGGAAGGTTACGTTTTGTACAAATGTGCTTGAAATATAAAGAGGCAATATTTGCAAAAGCTGAAACAGAGCGAAATGGCTATATCACCTATCTCAGTTCCCTGGGGTGTTATGATGAAAAAGAAATCGCTATTGTAGATCTAGGCTGGAAGGCAAGGATGCAAACGAAACTCCATAAAATTTTGGGAAAAAAGATAATTGGTTTTTACTATGGTACAATTTCTGAGTTTGAATATTCATTAACACTAGGGGATAATGTTCATGCTTTCTGCACAGAAGGCGCGGATACTTCAAGTTCAAATTTATTAATTAATAATAGGAAGCTCTTTGAACTACTCATATGCAGTGATGATATGAGCTTGGAATATTTTTCTTTAAATGACGGAAAGCCAGTTCCAAATTTCATAGATGAAGAGAATTATTACGAACGGAAGTCATTTATTTCTTCTATTCATGCTGGATGTATAGATTTCTCTCGAGATTTTGTTCGATATTTTTCAGACTTTTTGAAAACAATGTTTATTACGCCTGAATTCTCTACCCGAGTTATGGAAAGTTTTATAAAAAAACCTATGCCATTAGATATTGAACTTTTGAAAAATATTTTATTTGCTGATGCTGTAGGCGGTTTGAAAAAAAGCTCTGCAATGGATTTTTTCAATATAAAAAAGAAAGTTCCGCCGACAGAAACAGCATCAAAAAAAATTAATGAACCTAAAGTGATAGAAAATAAACCTACAGTTGTCCGCAAAATAGAAAAATATATATTTACCAAACTACTTTCTTCCCGTAAACGAAATAAATACTTAAAGGATCGTCAAGGTTTTTTTGAGGATAGTAACCATAGCATCCTTCATTGGTGGTATAGAAAATTTTAAATAACTATTGGGATAGCCTAACTCTTCAAGGATAGATGTCAGGGACGAGTGATGTTCAGTTTCTCAAAGAAACTTCCTATCCGGATAGCCAGTGCTCTTCTGCAACGGGAAAAGGTGGACTTTTCTTCATCTTTTGTCATTGGCTGGGGCCACAAGCCTACAGCGGACAAGGCCCGGCGCTACGCCGCTCAACATAATCTCCCCTACATCGCGCTTGAGGACGGTTTTCTGCGCTCCCTTGACCTTGGCTGCAAGGGGGCGCAGCCGCTCTCTCTGGTTGTGGACCATACGGGCATCTATTACGACGCCAGGGAACCGTCCGATCTGGAGAATCTGCTCAATGCTTCCGGCTGGGAAACGCCGGAGCTGTTGGATTCCGCCCGGCGCGCCATGCGGGACATCATTCGGCATCGCTTAAGCAAGTACAACCACGCTCCCGATGCGCCGCAAGATCTGTGGGAGACAACACCGGCTCCCCGCGTGCTGGTTCTCGACCAGACGGCAGGCGATGCCAGCGTCACGCTGGGCGGCGCGGACGAGGCCACGTTTCGGGCCATGCTGGAAGAAGTCCTGACGGCATATCCGCTTTCCCATGTCCGGGTAAAAACGCATCCGGATGTCATTGCCGGGAAAAAGCGCGGCTATCTTGCCGACCATGCAGCCGGGCGCGGCGTGCGGGTCATTGCGGAAGATTATGCGCCGCTCTCCCTGCTGGCCGGGGCGGATGCAGTCTACACGGTCACGTCCCAGATGGGCTTTGAAGCCCTCATGCTCGGCAGGGAAGTCCATTGCTTCGGCATGCCCTTCTATGCCGGATGGGGGCTGACCAGAGACAGGCAGACCTGCCCACGCCGCCAGCGGAAACGGAGCCTTGAGGAAATCTTTGCCGCCGCCTACCTGCTGTATGCCCGGTATGTGAATCCCATACGCGGCGAACGCTGCGACATCCATGACGTCATCGGCCTGCTGGCCGAACAGCGAAAGCAGAATGAACGCAACCGCCGTTTCCATGCCTGCGTGGGGTTTCCGTGGTGGAAACGGCCTTATGCGCGGGCCTGTCTGCACTCCACCGGCGGTGAAACGACATTTTTCCGGGACGAAAAACGGGCCGTCCTTTCGGCATGGGCCAACGGCGGGGAAATCGTCGCATGGTCATCCGGCGTGGATGCAGCCCTGCAAAAGGAATGTGACGATGCGGGAGTCACGCTGGCGCGCATGGAAGACGGATTCATCCGCTCCGTGGGGCTGGGTTCGGATTTCAACTGGCCCTATTCCCTGGTGGTGGACAGAAAGGGCATCTATTACGATCCTTCCCGGCCCAGCGAACTGGAAGACATCCTCAACGCCGTGCCGGAACATCCCGACCGTACCGCGCTGCTGGAACGGGCCGCCGCCCTGCGCGCCCTGATTCTGGAAAAGGGACTGACCAAGTATAATACCGGCTTCCGGGCCGCTCTGCCGCCAAAATTTCCGGAAGGAAAAAAGATTGTCCTCGTGCCGGGGCAGGTGGAAGACGACGCCTCCGTGCGCTGCGGCGGCTTCGGCATGGCCAATCTGGATTTGCTGCGGGCCGTGCGGGAAGCCAGACCGGACGCCTTCATCGTCTACAAGCCGCACCCGGACGTGGAAAGCGGCAATCGTCGGGGCGCAATTCCCGAAACGGAAGCCCGGCATTACGCGGATGTCCTGCTGCGCGACTTCCCTATGGGGCGTCTTCTGCCTCTGGTCCAGGAGGTACATACCCTGACTTCCCAGACCGGATTTGAGGCATTGCTGCGGGGAGTCAAAGTATGCACCTACGGCGGGCCGTTCTATGCGGGATGGGGGCTGACGGAAGACAAACAATCCTTCCCCCGCCGCAAGGCTTGCCTGAATCTGGATGAACTGGTGGCCGGAGCCTTGCTGCTCTACCCTTCCTATTACGACTGGCAGACGGAAAACTTCTGCCGGGCGGAGGATGCCTGCCGCCGTCTGCTCCAGCCGGACGGCCAGATGCGGGGACGTGTCTGGGCGCGGCTTGCCTCTGCCGCACGCGGTTTCCTGCGGAGGATGGGACGATGAAAACCCATCTCTTTCTCCAGGGGCCGCACGGCCCCTTTTTTCGGCGTCTTGGGCGGGCGCTGGCCCGTCAGGGGGATACGGTCATCCGCGTCAACTGCTGCGGCGGCGACGTGGTGGACTGGCCCTGGCCTCACACCCGGCTGTTCAGGAAAAAGCCCACGGTCTGGAGCGAATGGATTGCTCGGCTCATGGATAAGGAACAGGTGACGGATCTCCATGTCTTCGGGGACTGGCGGCCATTGCACCGGGAAGCCGTCCTGCTGGCCAAAGTCCGGGGTATCCGCGTTTGGGCCTATGAGGAAGGGTATCTGCGTCCGGATTATATCACAATGGAACAGGGCGGCGTGAACGGCCTTTCCTCCCTGCCGGACTCCAGAGAAGGCATGGCGGAACTTGCCGCCCGATGCCCGGACGTTCCTGAAGCCCGGAAAGTCGGCAATCCCCAGACCGTCAAGACATGGCGGGCCATCGCCCATTATGCGGGAACCATCTTTCTCTGGCCGTTTTTCCGGCACTTTCAGACACACCGCCCCCAAAGCGCCAGCCGGGAAGTCTGGGGCTGGTTTCTGCGTGTGTTGAGCCGCCCCGCTCGCAGAAGGCGTTCCGCTCAGGCCCTTCGGGCCGCGTACCGCTCGCATGCGCCGTACTTCCTCTTTCCCCTCCAGCTCGACGCCGACTCGCAGGTTCGCCGCTATTCGCCTTACAGCGGCATGAAGGAGGCCATCGCCTGCGTGCTGACTTCCTTTGCCCGAAGCGCCCCTGCGGATACCCACATCCTCATCCGCAATCATCCTCTGGACAACGGCCTTATCGACTATGCGGGCTTCATCGCCTCATTCGCCGCGGCCTGCGGCATCAGCGACCGGGTACACTTCATCGAGGGCGGCAAGGCGCATCAGATGATGGACAAAAGCCTTGGTGTGGTGGTTCTGAACTCCACCATAGGGATTTCCGCCCTGCGTCAGGGCAAGCCGGTCTACTGCGTGGGCACGTCCATCTACGCCATGCCCGGCCTGGCGGCAAACAGCGTGGAAATGCCGCTGGATGCCTTCTGGAATAAACCTCGTAACCCGGAAGATGTCGCACTGGCGGACTTTGAGCGGGTACTCAAGACACATGCCCTGGTCAACGGAAGTTTTTATACCCAGGAGGGCATCCGCGTGGCCATTGACGGGATTCTGCAAAGACTGGAGGGCGATTAGGTGGGCACTTGCCAAGCCTGTGGGGAAGGCTTATATAGAAAGGGAACCCCGGTTCCTGCTACCAACAGAAACCGGGGCTGGCGCGGCGCGTTACAGCGCCCCGCACGGTTGCTTGAGGTTTTTTTCATAGCCCCGGCCCATCGCTACAATGGGCCGGGGCATTCTGCTATCTGGCGTCAGACGCCAGCAACAGCACCACAGCCAGGGCGATAAGCGAGACCATGACCAAACGTCTCATGGCCGTGCTCCTTTTCCGGCTTGCGCCGCGCCGAGCGCAGGCATTTCAAAGAAAAGAAGCAACCGTGCGGTTTGTGTTATATCCCATCCATTCCCGCCTGACAATGCGGGATACCACTGAAAAATCATCGTAACCGGACGGTTGAACGTGCCCGCCTTTCGCGTGTTTCGTGATGTATCCGCTCCCGCTCCATTTCCTCGGCTTCACGATTGAAGTTCTGAATCTGCTCTGGAGTTGGCTGGAATAAAGCGATGTCGATGTCTCCGGCCACGCCGAAAGCCTGGCCGACAATCCGGCGTTCGTAGAGTACCCTGATGTTTTTATCGCGCTGGGAAGACGGGGCGGGGGTGTGTCTTGAAAGTTCCGCCAATACCTCGGACTTCGTGTATCCAGCGCAACGCAGATACAGAGCCGTCATGTAGTCCAGACGCGACCGCGCCAGTTTTGTATTTGCGAAACGCCGTCTCACCATTTCCCGATAGGCCGGAAAAGGCGTGGTCAATGCACCGGTCTTGGGAAACTCGAACGGTCTGACCCGCATGTCGGGCGCAATCCGCCGCCTGAAGCGCCATAGATTAGCCTGGCGCGGACTTCGCTTGCCGAGCCAGTGCTTGAAGCGCCTGAGCCGCTCCGTTTTTTCTGATTGAGCCTGCCTGTTCCGCAACGCCGCTTTTTCCTCTTGTTCCTGTTCTTTCAGACAGTGCCGGGCGATGTTCAGTATGGAGAGTCCACGCGGAGCAAGACGTGCTATGGCTGTTTCCCGGCGCTCCCGCTGCCGCTGCTCCAGTGCCTCCTGTTCTTCTTCCCTTCTCTTTCTGGCGTGATATTTTTCTTCCGCCAGTCTTTGCCGTTCTTTCTGATACTCCAGCCATTCCTCCCGGCAAACGTGACTGACCGGCTCCGGGGAGGGCTTGCTGAATGACCGTTCAGAATAATAGCCGGGTTTGAACTCGCCGAGTCGCTTGCACAGTTTGGATAATCCGAAACTCCTGTCAACACTGGATGCCTTGACCGCCGTGTCTCCCACGAAAATTATCGCGCCGGAACCTTTACGGACGAAACGCAAACCGACCGCATCCAGTCCGGCGTGAAGTTCTTCCCAGCATGTGGCGTTCCGGATGGCGGTACACCCTTTTTCCCGCGCTATCCGCTGTGTGGACTTTTCGCCTGTGGCGTTCTCAAAATCTTCCGCTCCGGGACAGGGCCTGGCTTGTTTCGGCGGAGCGTTGCAGACAATATTCCCTTTTTCATCGACCCGGTAGCGGGCGTGTTCCTGACTGGCCCAGCCCTGTTTATGCTCGATTTCCGCCACGATTCTGTGTGCGGCTTCGATGTCGAAGCCACGGTGGGGCTGAACCACTCTTTCCGTATACGGATGCGTCCGGTTCACGACTATGTGGACATGGAAATTCCCCGTGTTGGCGTGAGCCGCCACCAGCGTCTGGTGACCTTTCAGTCCCATGCGTTCCAGAAAAATGTTCACGGCTTCCAGCACCTGCTCACGGTCGGGCATCTCGTTTTCCTGCCACGACATGGCCCAATGAGCGACCGGCATGCGGCTTTTGACGGACTCCTCGGCCAACGCTATCATTTCCCGCTTCCACGCCTCCGTAGTTCCGGTCAGAAAATTCATGCCGAAGGCGTAAAGCCGTTTCCGGTTCCCTTCCTCATCCTTGTGGGCAAGCACATAATCCACCAGACCGCCGATCATGGCGGCCTTGGTTTTCTGGAAACTGGTGCGCTTGAACTTTTTCAGAATCATACCGTCCCGCTCAATGCCTCAATGGTCCGCCGGATTGACTGGAGCGTCCGGTTCACTTCTTCCAGGCTTTCCGCTCTTCCCGTTGCCCGAATATCCGTAAGATGATGCTTGAGCAGACCCCCAAGTCGTCGCAGTTCCCGGATAGCCTGCTCGTCCGTTCTGGCGATGATGGGTCTGCCGCCGAAAAACAGCCGCCGCATGTATTCGGAAACGGAGAGTCCGGCTGTCGCGGCCTGCCGGATCAGTTTTTCGTCTTCCCCGGCGGTAAGTCTGAGCGTCCGCCGCCTTTGAAATCTGTTTGTCGTCTTCCGTTTTTCCATCTGTCTTTCCTGCCTTTTGGAGAGCGTGAGAAGCGCAGCGCCGAATGCTCTTCTGGAGTCCAGAGGCGCAGCCTTTGGCAGGTTTGTGGCTGGCGTCAGACAGCTACCAACCTGTAAGGAAGAACTCCCGACGCGGCCTGAAACCGCTTCGTCTCTTTTTCGGCATGTATTCACGCCCTGTTTTTTCTCTTTTGCGGCAAGCATAGCTGAAATTTTGTGCTGATTACCAGAGAAAAAAGCAAAAAGACCATATTATATTTCTATAAACAATATATAATGTGAATTTTTACTTTGTAATGAAAAAAAAATTTTTCATCCATATATGTGCAATATAGTCTGTATATATATCGTATAGTACGATATTATCCAGAAATTTAAATTGAATATAATATCATATACGTGGTATGAAAAAGGGAAATATCCATTTCTCTAACCGATATGCAAAAGGAACAATCGACTATGGCAAAAGCGCAACGCTACTCAATGGAACAGATAGAGAATGCCCGAAAAAAGCTCCGCAGTCTGGCCGCCAAAAGGGTCGGCAAAACGCGCGCGGAAGTGGCCGGACTGCTGGCCGGGGAGATTCGCAAGGCCGTTGAACAGGGATACTCGCTGCAAGAAATTCGGGATGTGCTCGCTCAGTCCGGAGTTCAGATTTCTCTTGCCCGGATGCGAAACTTGCTCAACGGACCGGATGAAAAGGACAATGACGCAGGAGAATGTAAAGTTCAAAATGGCGTCAACCTTGAGGCGTATCAGGCTGATGCCTTCCCGAAACCAGGAGCAGATTCTGATGAAGTCCGACAGGAGGAGGTACGGCTATGACGCGAATTATGCCTGTCCAGCTTACCCTTTTTACTCTACCGAATCTTCCTGTTCGCGCGTACAGCTACAAAAGAGCGGTCGAGAACGGTCTGAATCCACGAACTTATAAGGTCCCTGATGAGCCGATGGATGCCGAGGCCATTCTTGAGTTCAAAGTATGGGGAAAAAGTCCCTGTCTCGGCTGCTACTTTCGGAATATTGCCGATGGCGGAAAGTTTGTGCTGTACGCCTACGACAATGCCCATAACCGTCGCTATACGCCTCGTGATGGGGTGATTGATTTCAGCGAAGCGGGCATTGAAAACGGGCTGTACCGGATAGTGACGCGGAAAACGCGAACCGGGAAAACGACCTGGCAAAGCGCCGCTTTGCTTTTTGGGCCCGACCGGCAGGAGGCTATCGCGGCATATATCCGTGAAGCGCTATGGTAACGGTTTTCAGCTTGGTGGAAGTCAAAATAGAAACGGCGCGGCCAGGGTTCATGTCCCGGTCGCGCCGTGTTTTGGGAATAGGCCGGATGACCTACCCCGATTTTCATCTTTTACAGGCCAAAGAAAGCCAATTCCAGCTACAATTTTTAGGGGTTTATTATGGGGGTAAAATTAAAGTAGCTAAAATTTATTATATTGATATATTTGTTTATATTTATAAAATTTTGATTTTCATGAAAATGCAAGACGCTGAAAAAACATGGGATTTAATACGTGGACAGGCGGGACAAAGCACTGTCCTGCGCACCACAGGTTTCAACGTCAACGAACAAATCAGCTCCGGCTACCGCGACGCCAACTCCACCACGGTGGAACAGGAAGACCGCGTTGTCCTGCGTGACTTGCAGGAACAGATAGAGGGCGAGGCCCACTTTGTCTTTTCCGGGCAGATCGTCCGGGGGGATATGTTCTTCGCCAATCCCTCTCTCAAAAAGGCGCAACTGCGTGTGCCGCAACTCCTGCAACTGAGCTTGGAGAAATCCTATGGCGATGCCGCGTAAGAAGATGATATTCCCTCTAACTAAAAATGGTCGCCAACCTTGCAAGAACTTCTTCCATGATGACGGACGGAACCCTTTCCAACTGTCTGCCGGATCTCGCCCGCAAGTCCAAGGCGCGGGGCTGGTCACAGCGAATCACTCCCGTGGTGCGTGTACCGCATCCACTGAGCGATACCGCAAATCCAGCAGTACGGGCAAAATTACCGCCGCTGGTAATCGGCAACACCACGGGAACCTGCGTCACCCTGTTGAACTCATCGGGAGAAACCACCAACACCGGGCGTGTCCCCTGCTGCTCATGACCCTCCGTAGGGTCAAGAGTCACCAGATAAATATCACCGCGCCGCATCAGAGCAGCTCCCTGCCAGTGGAGCTTGAACCAGTCCACACGCCATCCTCGCCGGAAAGAGGCGCGGAAGCGTCACATTGGGCCAACAGTTCTTGCAGGCTGTATTTCTTCCTGACGTTCGGCTCAATAACCAGACGCCCGGATTCCACGGCCATGCTTACAGCCGACCCCGATTCCATTTGCAACATTTCCAGAATGGCGGGCGGCACGGCCAGCATCACTGAACCGCCGACCTTTCTCAAATTGCTTGTATACATGGTAAACCTCCATAAGTTATATTTTTATATAACTCACAACCTCCAAAATAGCAAGCCGTTTGGCAATACCGCGTAGGAGAACAATTATGTTGCGAGTCATACAATCCGTGAAAATCATGGCACTTGTCTTCTGTCTTTTTTTGGGAATAACCTCTTTTGCCCACGCCGGAACGCCCATATCCGACCGTATGGCTGTGGAAGCGGGTGTAAAAACGGAAATCGCCAAAGACCTGGCGTCTCCTTACTCCCCGCACGAAAGTCTCTCCGGCAGAACCTGTCTCGACGGCAGGCCGGTGGACGGCTTTCAGGGCGACATTGTAGAACTCTGGTCAAATCTTGAGTGCCCTTTCTGCGGTATTCAGGAACCGCTTCAGGCGCAGCGGGACAATCCCGGCCTGTGCATCGTCGTGCGGCATATCCCCTCGGATGAATACGGAGAATCGCTGAAAAAAGCCCTGAGTTATGAAGCTCTGAAAACCTTTTCCGTCAATGCGGCGCATCGCTTCTGGGATGCCGTTCTGCCGAAAACTTCTCTCGGTATTCCGGTTCCCTATGAAGCTGCTCTCCAGACCGCGATTCAGGAAGCGGCCATTGCGCCGGATGCCTTCGCGGACGCCCTGCAAGCCGCCGCTCCCCTGGTGGGCGCGGATATTGTCGCGGCGCAGTCCCGTATCACTTCCACGCCGACATGGATTCTGGAAGGTATCCGCTTCCCCGCCTGCGACTTCAAGGCGACGGAACTTCCCGTAGCTCTGAAACTGGCCCGCAAGACCCGCTCCGGGGACACGGACGCACAGGAGCGTGTGGTGGAAATCATAACGCGCGGCCTGCTGAACGAGCCGCTTATTTGAGGGGGAACGCATGAGCGTGCATTTTCTGAGCAAAAAGTATGATTGGGCGACCCCCTGGCCGCTGTTCCGAGAACTGGATGCCAGATTCGGGCCGTTTGAACTGGACGTGTGCGCCACGGCGCACAACGCAAAATGCAAGAAATTTTTTTCACCGGAAGATGACGGACTGAACCAGGTCTGGCACGGCGTCTGCTGGATGAATCCTCCCTACGGACGGGCGCTGCCGTATTGGATGGCCAAGGCCGTGAACGAAATTGAGATGGAACGCGCTGAAAGAGTGATCTGCCTCCTTCCCGCACGGACAGATACGGCATGGTGGCACAGGTATGTCCTGCCCTTTGCGGCGGAAATCCATTATCTGCGCGGGCGTATTCGTTTTGAAGGGGCGGAATCTTCCGCGCCTTTTCCGAGTGCAGTAGTCCTTTTTGAAAAACTCCCTCACAGCGCAGGAGCTTTATCCGGGCTGACAGATAAAACGGTTTCTCTCCCATGACCTGACCTCTTGACAGTTTCGTCTGTCTCTTTTATTCTTACAAGTAAGAAAAGCATTACTTATAAGAATAGGAGGCCAGAATATGGAACTCGCCAAGCTCACAACCAAGGGTCAAATCACGATTCCCATTGAAATTCGTAAAAAACTCAATGTGGGAGCGGGAGACAAGGTTGTTTTTCTTGAGGAAAACGGACGGATTTTCATTGAAAACGCTGAAAAGCTGAAATTCGCCCCGGATGAACATTCCGGCGGGAAGAGTTAGCGCCGTAATCAGTTGCGTCGCCTTCCCGCCTTTCAGATAAGGATGGGAACGCATGGCCAGACGGCGCAAGCAGACTCACGACCCCCGCCAGTTGTCGTTCTTCGACATAATGGCGAACCAGATCGAAGAAATACGGGAAGAAAACATTCAGGATGACATGCGGGAGGAACACATTCCCGCCCCCTCAGCAGAGGGTGAACAGGAACAATCCATTTCCGTCACGCCGGAAACTGAAACAAAAAAAGAGGAAGAAAGCCAGCCGGAACCGGCACGGAAAGAAACGCCTTTTCCCTTCCCCACAAATGACGGGGGCAAGAGACGCCTTGGCTTCAATGGAAGGGGCGATTCCGTATATGAGCTGCAAGACGGCTCCCGCATGTACAGTCCCAACCTGGACATCATGCAGTTCCTTGACGGTGAAAAAAGGACACCTGAAAAACTGTTCGAGGCCGGAGCGGACGACTTTCTGACCATACAGGAAATTTCCCAATTCACCCATATCCTTCCCCAGGAGGTGCAACATGCTCGACAGACCAACCTATCCGCTCGAAATCGCAAGAAAGGTACTCAGGCCCGAAACCATCAACGACGTGAGAAGCGGCGGATACACCAGTTTGGGCTACTCGATTCTGGATCGCTGGGCACTGAACAGCCCCGAAAAGCTGAAAATGCTGGAGGCGATGGGGACATTGGATTTGTTGGTGACTCTGGATCAACAGGCAACCATAGAGAACAGAGCACTGAGCAGCGAGACGGCACGGCAGGCGAGCCTGCGGGGTATGTCAGATTCGGAGATATTGGAGAGCATGGGAATCGACATGAACCTGAAAATTACCAAATAACCTCCGAGGACAGGTTGGGCGTTGGCGGCGCAAAAACCAAATATGTGGATAACGTCGCCGCCATACGCCTGCTCAAACAGCTTCAGGCCAACGGCGCGGCACTGGCCACGCCGGAAGAACAGAAAATCCTCGTCCGCTATGTGGGTTGGGGCGGGCTGCCGCAGGTCTTTGACGCCCAAAACGAACAATGGGCTGCCGAATACCGGGAAATGCAGGGCCTGCTTTCCCCGGAAGACTATGCGGCCGCCCGCCGTTCTACTCAGGACGCCCACTATACCTCGGAAACCGTTATCAGAGGCATCTATCTGGGGCTTTCCCGCCTCGGCCTTGGTACTGGAGAATCGCTCCGTATTCTGGAACCTTCGGCGGGCATCGGCAACTTCATTGGCCTCTGTCCCGAACACTTCAATGCAAAATTTCTTGCAGTAGAACTCGACCCCACGACTTCCGCCATCGCCAAGTACCTTTATCCGAAAGCTCTGCATATAAATAACGGCTTCCAAAATACCAACAGCAAATCAACAATTTTCGACGCCGTAGTCGGCAATCCCCCCTTCGGCAACCAGTCCCTGTATGACCCGGACTTTCCTGAACTGCGGAAATTCTCGGTTCACAACTACTTCCTTGCCAAGTCCATCAGCCTGCTGCGGGAAGGCGGCGTCGCGGCCTTTGTGGTCAGCCGCTATTTCATGGATGCCGTCGATTCCTCGGCCCGTGAGCATATCGCGGGACAGGCCGACCTGCTTGGCGCTATCCGCCTGCCGGAAACGGCCTTTCGCCAGAATGCGCTCACCGATGTCACGACCGACATCGTGTTTTTCCAGCGGCATGACGGCGAAAACAAACGCAGCCGGGATTGGATAAACACGGCTTCCATAGAGGTTGATGACCTCAAAAACGGCGGCAGGCGTCCGGCCACGGTCAACAGCTACTTTGTGGAAAATCCCCGGCAGATTGTCGGCACACTGGCTTTTTCCGGGGGAATGTTCGAGGGGGCGCTGAACTGCCTGCCCGATCCGGTTCATGCGGATTTGGGACAAGAAATCGCCGCGCGGCTGGACGTGCTTCCGGCGGACTGTTTCATTCCGCGAGAGGAAAATCCGCTCAATGCGGAAGTCAGGGTACGCAACGCCGACTTCATTCGCAGCCCGTATTTCCAATCTCTGAAAACGGATGCCCTGTGCGTGGAGCCGCAAAGCCGGAAGATTGTCTTCAAAACCGCCGCCGCATTCGGTGAAAGCGATTACGACATTTTCCCGGTCAAGAATGAAACGGCCCGCCTGCGTCTGGTTTCCATGATTCAAATCCGGGACACCCTGCGCGAACTGCTTAACGAAGAAAAGTCCGCCGATGCCGATGAAGGCCGCATGACGACGCTGCGCCAGAGGCTCAACTCGCAGTATGACGCTTTTGTCAAAAAATACGGCCACCTCAATTCCCAGACCAATCGCGGCCTCATGAGGAGCGACCCGGAACATTCCCTGCTGGAATCGCTGGAACTGGATTACGACAAGGGCCTGTCGCCGGAGACTGCCCGCAAGCATGGCGGCGAGGCGCGTCCGGCATCAGCAAAAAAAGCCGCCATTTTCCGCCAGAGGGTACTCAAGCCCGCCCAGGTCGTGGAACATGCGGAAACCATCAAGGATGCCCTGCTCATTGCCCTGCGGGAAAACGGCAGGGTGGATTTCAGCCGCATGGCGCAGCTTCTCCATCGTCCGGCGGAGGACATTCAGACGGAACTGCGGGAACAGGGGCAGATTTTCCTCAATCCCGCCAGTGAGGAATGGGAAATCCGCGACAGATACCTGACCGGCAATGTGCGGGCCAAACTGCGCCAGGCACAGGAAGCAGCCCAAACGGACGCCCGTTTCGCTCCAAATGTGGAAGCCCTGTCCGCCGCCATGCCGCCGGACATCGAAGCCGTGGACATCGGCATCAGATTCGGTTCCTCCTGGGTTCCGGCGCAGGTCTTTGCCGACTTCGTGGAACACCTGCACGGCGGCAAGGGGATGCAGACCATCAGTTACCTGCCGACGCTGGGGCGCTGGGAAGCGTCCGTCAGCATATGGGATGCTTCGCTTGCCTCCAGCGTATGGGGCATTCCCGAATATTCCGCCGGAAAGATTATCGAAGCCCTGCTCATGAACAAGCCCATCAAGGTACAGAAGGAAAGCGGACAGCGTGACGACCAGGGCAGGCCCATCATGGTCATCGACCAGGAACTGACAGCCGCCGCCATGCAAAAGGCCGATGAAATCAAACAGGCTTTCCTCGATTGGGTCTGGGTCGATGACCAACGACGCGACATGCTTACCAAACTCTACAACGAGCGGTTCAATACCAACGTGCCTCCAACTTATGACGGTTCCCACCTTGAACTGGTGGGCGCTTCCGAAGCCGTCAAGCTGCGTCCGCACCAGAAAAATGCGGTCTGGCGCGCCATCCAGGAAGGCACTTGTCTGTTCGACCATGTGGTGGGCGCGGGGAAAACGCTGGCCTGTGTCGCTACGGTGATGGAGTCCAAACGCATGGGCTTTCTTTCCAAACCCATGATTGTTGTCCCCAACCATCTGTTATATCAGTGGAAAGATGAATTTTATAAACTCTATCCCGATGCGAATATTCTGGTGGCGGACAAGAATGACTTTACCAAGGCCAACCGGGAAAGGCTGTTCGGGCGTATCGCCACCGGCGATTGGGATGCCGTCATTGTGGCGCACAGTTCCTTCAAAAAAATCGACATGCCCCACGATGTGCAGGAGGAAATCCTCAAGGAACAGATTGACGCGGTGATTGAGGCCATCGAAGCTTCAAAGGCTGCGGAGGGCGGACGGGCCACGGTCAAGCAGTTGGAGAAACAGCGAGAAAAAATGGAGGAACGCTACAATGCCCTGCTTGCCGGAACAGGGCAAAAAGACCGGGCCGTGGACTTTGCTGATTTGGGCGTGGACGCCTTGTTTATCGACGAAAGCCATGAGTTCAAGAATTTGGCCTTCCAAACGACCATGAACGTGTCCGGCCTGGGGAATATCAGCGGTTCCGCTAAGGCGATCGACCTGTTCATCAAGTGCCGCTATCTGCAACGCCAGAACAGCGGGCGTGGTGTGTACTTCATGACCGGAACTCCCATCAGCAACACCATTGCCGAAGTTTATACTCTGCAACGCTATATGCAGTATGATGAACTGAAAGACAAGGGTATAGAACACTTTGATGCCTGGGCATCAACTTTCGGGCAGGTCACAAGCGGTTGGGAGTTGGATGCTACGGGAGTAAACTACAAACTCTCATTTTACGTCCAAATAGACTTATTTAGACTCATAATATTTTATATTTCAATATGTTATATTAAAACAGTCATCCAGAGAAATCCAGAAATAGCGCCTTGCATCCCGCTGTTTTCCGGGTATTATTCAGGGTATCCATACAAATCGGCATTCTGAAATATTCTCATATAATCTATTGAGAATACTACAAATATTTTTATTTGTGGGTATCGGATGCCACTGGATTCATGGGGATTTACGGGTATCCCGAATACGGAGAAAATCATGCTGGATGACCACATTATTCAAGGCTTGAAAACCGCCGACAAACCGAAAAAGTATGCGGACGGCGGCGGGCTGTTCCTGTTCATTCCGACCAGCGGCAAAAAACTCTGGCGGCTGGCGTACCGTTTTGAACGAAAGGCCAAGCTCCTTTCCTTCGGCGAGTATCCCCAGGTATCACTCCGCGCCGCACGGCAACGCCGGGATGAAGCCAAGGCCCTGCTCAAGGACGGCATTGACCCGGCGGAACACAGGAAGGCCGCACGGACATCTGCCTCCAACGCTACGTTCCAATCCGTGGCTATGGAATGGTACGAACGGGAAACCCTTCACTGTAAAAACCGCTATCGCGCCTTCATGTTGCGGGGGATGACGGAATATTTCTTTCCGGCCTTCGGCGGCAAGGCCATGACAGACGTTACCGCCGAGGACATTATGAGCGCCATCGAACCGTTGCGGCAATCCGGGAAATTGCGCGGAGGACGCAGGCTGACGGATGTCTGCGGCCAGATATGCCGCTATGCCGTCGCCACCGGCAAGACCGCGCGGAACGCCACGGAAGATCTGCCCGCTTCGCTGCGTTCCAGACAGACAGGCCACAGAGCCGCCGCGCTCGACGCCGGGAAACTCGGTCAGATTATGCTGAACCTTGAGCGGCATGACGGCTATTTCCCTGTGCGGTGCGCCCTGCGACTGGTTCCCCTGCTGTTCGTCCGTTCCGGTGAATTACGCTGTGCGGCATGGAACGAATTTGATTTCTCCCGCAGGCTCTGGGTTATCCCCGCGAAACGCATGGCGACGAAACATGAGCATGTTGTGCCTCTCGCGCCGCAGGCAGTAAAAATTCTCAGGGAACTGAAGGAATACTCCGGTCATGGAACCATGCTGTTCCCCGGCGTCCGTTCTCCTGAACGCCCCATCGACATATCCACCATCACCGTTTCCCTGCG
Organism: Bilophila sp. T19-St14; assembly: GCF_059728385.1. NCBI lineage: Bacteria > Pseudomonadati > Thermodesulfobacteriota > Desulfovibrionia > Desulfovibrionales > Desulfovibrionaceae > Bilophila > Bilophila sp. T19-St14. The sequence goes on along the minus strand of NZ_BAAGFT010000002.1, from coordinate 895,908 downwards.
CAGACGCGGATATGACGGCGCAAAACTGTCCTTTGACGGAATCCGTTCCCTTGCCGCCAGATTGCTGTTCGACGTTGGGTACGAACAGAACATCATCGACTTGCAGCTGGCGCACTCCGGGCGCACACGTTTTGACCCGTGGCAGCATCTGCCGGAAAGAAAAACCATGATGCGGGAATGGGCCAGGTATCTTTTTCTCCTGCGGGACAAGGCGTTGCGGGATACATCCAGTCAGGGAGGTACGTCATGCTGACCGACACGCAAATCAGGAATCTGAAGCCCGCTGAAAAAGCGAAAAAGTACGCGGACGGCGGCGGCCTGTTCCTCTATGTCGCCAAAACCGGCTCAAAACTCTGGCGTATGGCGTACCGTTTCAACGATAAGGAAAAGCTGCTCAGCTTCGGGGAATATCCGATTGTCTCCCTGAAGGATGCCCGGACAAAGCGAAATGAGGCGAAAAAGCTGCTTGCCGACGGCATTGATCCGGGCAAACGCAAGAAGGAGATGAAAAACGCCGCCCTCCTCGCGGAAGCCAATACCTTCGAGCATGTTGTTCTCGAATGGCACGATACGCAGACAGTCCACAATTCCGAAAAAGACAGAGGGAGAAAACTGCACACATTCAAACACTATCTTTTCCCCGCCTTGAAACGGAAGCCCATTTCCGAGGTCACGGCGCAAGACCTGCTGCTGATACTCAAGCCGCTTGAAAGAAAGGGAAAGGAACTTATCGCCCACAGAATCATCCAGTATTGCGGCATGGTTTTCCGCTATGCGGTTGCCACAGGCAGAGTGCCGCGCAACATTGCCGCCGATCTTCGCGGAGCCATACGTCCGCATCAGGGCAGGCACAGGGCCACCATCGTTTCCGCTGAAAAAATCGGCGTGCTTCTGAACAGGCTGGACAACTATCACGGACATTTTCAGGTCAAATGCGCGCTGCGCCTTTTTCCCCTGCTCTTTGTCCGTTCCGCCGAACTTGCCCGCGCCGAATGGAACGAGTTCAATCTGGAAACGCGGGAATGGCACATCCCGGCCGAACGCATGAAAATGCGAAAGCCGCACATTGTTCCGTTGTCATCACAAGCCGTTGCCATTCTCAAGGAGCTTCTCGACGTCACCGGAGGCGGAACATATCTTTTTCCCTCAAGAAACAGTGTGAGGAAGCCTATCCACTACTCCACGCCCTTACAGGCGTTACGCGCTATGGGATACGGCAAGGAGGAGATGTGCATTCATGGCTTCCGGGCTATGGCCTCAACCCTGCTCAATGAACAGGGCTTTGAGCCTGACTGGATTGAGCGTCAGCTGGCCCACAAGGAAAAGAATACTTCCCGTATCGCCTACAACCATGCCCAATATCTTCCCCAGCGGCACCAGATGATGCAGGCATGGGCCGACTATCTGGACGGCTTGCGCGAAGCAACACAGACGGACAATGACATGCTATAGCGCCATCTGAAGTCCGTAAAAGACAAATACGTCTAATACAACACAGTGCAAACAGTGTTTTTATGTGTTATTAGAGTTGTGCAATCTCAATAGATTACACAACATAACTTTCAGACACAAAAACATGTCAAGCTGTATTTTGAATTTTTTTTGAACACACGCGGCATTTCACAGGACACTATTGGATTTATCCCGCTGTATGCGGGGACCTCGAAAACGAAAGAGCGGGAAAACCCATGATATACTGTGCCGAACATAACCAGACAGGAGGAAATCCATGCAAAATCTCCCCAATAACGCTCTGCTCCGTCTGCCGCAGGTACTCGCGCTCATTCCCGTCAGCCGCAGCGCGTGGTGGGCGGGCTGCAAAAGCGGCCGCTATCCGAAACCCGTCAAACTCGGCCCGCGCACAACGGCGTGGAGGGCAGCGGATATTGCCGCACTTCTGGAAAAGCTCACCGCCGAACCGGAGGAAAAATGAAACTCGTTTCTTCCCCGGCTTTTCGTCCGTCCCCCCCGCACGGGTGCCGGAAGCGGTCATCCGGTCAAGGCCATGTCCTGCCGGGCCGCTTCGCGGGCCTTGACCGGGTGCCCTTGCTTTCCGGCTATGGATACTTGCGGGCGACGGACGAGGAAGCCTCCGGCGGGGGCTCTGTCAAAGGAAGTCCGCAGTTCAAAAACACAAACGCAGCAATACAAAAAAGCGTTTTTCGCCTCCCGCGGTTTTCCCGCATACCGACATGCGGCGGGCATGATGCACACAAGTCTGCCTCGACTTACGCTCCACAGAATCTTCCCGATACATACGGCGTTGCCTCACACGCGGCGTTCAGATACCCGCGCCGTCATGCGCGTTATGCCGACCTTGCCTTGCGTCGGATACTGTCTACACGGCTTGCGCATAGCGTTCTGGCATTCGCCGCATACCGTCTCCTCATGTGCCGGATGTTTATCTGGAGCCATCAGTATACCTACCAGCGACACGCCGGATACAACTCCGCTCCACAGCCGATATGCACACGCCACATTCCCGATGCTCGCATCATGAGTCCCCGTTTTTGCGCGGATGCCTGTTCATTCGTCCGGCATTGTTTCCGAGGGCCAGCCTACGTTTCGTCTATACGCTGCGCGTATAGCCTCACGGCTGGCAAGGGGCGCTGCCCCTTTGAACCCCGCAAAGGCAAAAGGCAGAAAAGGCAATGAAGCGCGTCAAGCCTGTCCGCAGCGCCGCCGTGGTCGTGCGCGTGTTCCCGGAGGAGCGCGACATCCTCCGCTTCAACGCCGGGCTGCACGGCATGAGCATGTCGGATTACATCCGCCAGACCTGCCTTGGCATCCGCCTGCGGAAAACGCCGGAAGAGAAACGGCGGTTGCGGGAACTGGCCCGCATCGGCGCGAACATCAATCAGCTTGCGAGATGGGCCAACACATACAAGCGGACGGCGGAAGCCGTGGAGGTAGTGACGGCGCTGGCGGGCATTGAGCGGCGCATTACCGAGTTTGTATCCTGTGCCTCAGCGGAAGGCGAACCGGAGGCGGAGCCATGCTGATGAAGGTCTTTCCGCATGGTACAGGAGAAGGCGACAAGCCCAGCCGCTATCTTGTGCGCACGGATTATCCGGGAAGAGACACACGCCCCCCGCAGGTATTGCGCGGCGATCCTGCCATGACTCGTGCGCTTATCGACAGCATAGAGCGGCGATGGAAATTCACCTCCGGCGTTCTGTCGTGGCACCCAGATGAGAAGATCAGCGAGGAACAGGAAGAGGAAGTCATGAACGCCTTCGAGCAGGTGGCCTTCGCTGGACTGGAAGCGGATCAGCGCAATATCCTTTGGGTGAGGCATACCCATGCCGGACATCACGAACTGCATTTCCTCATTCCGCGACTGGAACTTTCCAGCGGCAATGATTTCAATGCCTGCCCTCCCGGCTGGCAAAAAGACTTTGACGTGTTCCGCGACCTGTTCAACTGGCGCGAAGGCTGGGCGCGGCCCGACGACCCGGCACGGGCACGGGATGAGCTTCCGAAAAAGGCCGACCTGTTCAAGGCGCGAATGGCGCGATGGAGCAAGGAAATCAGGGAAAGCGACCGCGACCGGGCCAAAGAGGTTATCCATGCTTTCCTCAAGGAAAAAGTGACACAGGGACTTGTCCGGAACCGGGAAGATATTCTGAGCGCCCTGAAAGAGCAGGGTTTGCGCATCAACCGCGAAGGCAGGGACTACATCAGCGTCATTGCCCCGGACAGCGGTATGAAAATGCGGTTCAGGGGAGGTTTCTACGCCGTCGGCTGGACGCCCAAAACCGCCCCGCCCAAAGCTGCCCAAGAGGAAGAATCCGAAGAAAGGAAGAAGGAAACGGCGCGGCGCATGGTCGCCCGCCTGCAACCGGCTTTTGAGCGCGTCATTGAAAAGCGCGCGGCCTGCAACATCAAACGCTATCCGGCAAAATGGAAACAGCTCCCTGACGAGGAAGCTCTTCTTTTGCCCCGGATTCAGGAGGATACCCTTCATGACCGAAACGGAACGGATGCTGACGCAGAGCCTGAAACGGATGGAGGAGAACTGCAACACCCGGCTGACGGCCTTCGGCACGAGGATCGACGTACTGGAGGACAAACAGATGCTGATTCAGACGGAACTGCGCACCTTGAAGCGATTGTTCAACGATGTCAGCGAAGTGTACAGCAGCTTGCAGACCTTGTTGGCAACCTTGAAAAACGGCGCATAGAACGCGAACGGCAGAACCGACCGCGTATGCGGATGCGATAGGGAGCGACGCGCATGGGAAAGTTCAAACGCATTCCGGTGCAAGACATCAATGCCATGCGGAAAATCCTTGACGACCTGCCGGACAAAAATCTCGGTAAGACACGGGAGGAAGCAGCCGAACTGCTCAACGCCAATATCCTGAAAGCGTTTGAAAAGGGATACACGGTGAAGGAAGTGGCGGCAATCATGGCCCAGGGCAACGTGGTCATTCCCGCGCCCATCATCCGGGCAAAGGTGCTTCCCAAAAAGGAGACGCGGCAAAAGCGTACGCCGAAACCCCGGCTTGAAGCCGTGAAGCCCGTCGCGGCCCCTCCCGCCACGCCTCAGGCACAGGAAGAAATTCCAGGCTTCTATACGCCGGACAAACCTGATTCGGAGCTTTGATCATGAATATTCAGAACAGCGTATTCTATGTCGGCGGCAGCAAGGGCGGCGTCGGCAAGAGCCTCTTTTCCTTCGCCCTTGTGGACTATCTTCTCAGCAGAAACGCAAACGCCCTGCTTGTGGATACCGATACCGACAACCCGGACGTGTTCAAGGCGCATAAAGACCTTGCCCTGCCGAATCTGCTCTGCCGTCTGAACAGTCTGGACGACGCCGACGGCTGGGCGGATTTGCTGGACACTGTACAGAACTACCCGGATTATGCCGTTGTCATCAATGCCGCCGCCCGTACCAAGACCAGCACGACCAGCTACGGCGACATCATGAAGGAAGCGTTGCGGGAGATGCGGCGGGAGTTGACTGTGTTCTGGATAATCAACCGGCATCGCGATTCCATCGAGCTTCTGCATTCCTTTCAGGAAGTATTCACGGACGTACCCATCCATGTCTGCCGGAACCTGTATTTCGGTGAAGCGCGGCGTTTTGATATGTATAACAGCTCTAAAGCACGGGAAGCGGTGGAGAAGAACGGCATGACGCTGGACTTTCCGGCTGTCGGCAACCGTGTGGCCGACTGGCTCTATTCCAGGCGTATGTCCATTCGCGCCGCTCAGCCTGAAATGCCCTTCGGCACACGGGCGGAACTGCAACGATGGCGGGGAGTGTGCGCAAAAATGTTTGATTCCGCCCTGGGAGAAGCGTCATAAGCATGGATACTGTGATTGATCTCAGCAAGGCGTGCGGCAGGGAATTGTCCGAAGCGGAAGCAGCCCGTTTGCGGGAGGTCGGCAGCAGGTTGAATCTCCGAGATGACGACGCTCTCTGGCCGTTGCTGGCTGCGATGGAATATCAGCGCATCTACTATGAAGCGTTGCCGGAAAAAATCGCCGGAGCATCCAGAGCCATCATGGACGGCATGACCGCTGCCGCCGAAAAGGAGACTGCCGCCGCGCAAGCCAAGCTTACCAACAGCGTGGTGAAAGAAGCTCAAAACCTTGCTTCAAAGATTCAATACGGCAAGTTGGTACCGATGTGGCTGCTGGCCCTGATTTGTCTGCTGGCCTACGGGAGCCTGATGCTCTGGGCGGGCTTCCGCATCGACACCGGCAGGGATATGCCTTTGGCGGCAATTCTACATATGCCTTCCGGCTGGCTCGTCAGCGGGCTGTGTCTCGCTGCGGGTGTGTTTTGTGGAGGATTGGCTGCATGGGAGTTTTCCGAGGAGAAAAAAGGGTGGCGGAGAAGTGCGACAGCCGCATTTGGATTTATGACGGTTGGCGTAATGCTCTTCATAAATTTGATATAAATTGTTCTCCATCGTAATATCCTATACTACTATTGATTATCTACCCATAATTCACATTGTTTCATCACAGTTTGGATAGCATCCTCCATACCCTCAGGAGGATATTTGTAACGTCTGAGAAGACGCTTCACAAGTATCCTCATACCTGCGCGCGCGCTTTGTTTTTTCTGCCAGTCGATAGTACGATTTTTCCTCAGTAGTTCAGTCAATTCTTTGGTAAGTGACTTCAACTCTTCATGCTGATAAAAATCTTTGATAGCCTGAGGCTTTGTCAAGGCATCATAAAAGGCCAGTTCTTCTGTCGTAAGGCCAAGAGATTCACCTTCTTCATTTCCTGCGGTAATATCACCAGCAAGCTTCAAGAGTTCCTGAATTACTTCTTCATTGGTAAGCATACCGTTGAGATACTGATTCATAGCGCGCTGAATGATTTCAGAAAATTTTTCCGATCTGACAATATTTGTTCTTCGGTATACCGAAACCTGCTCAGCGATAAGCTTTTTCAGTATTTCTATAGCCAGATTCTTTTCTTTCATACCGGCTATTTCTTCAAGAAACTTTGGATCAAAAAGCGAAAATCCTTTTTGAACATCCGAAAAAAGATTGATGACTCCATTACTTTTAATACTCTGTTTCAGCAACTCATTAATACGGGCATTTATTTTATCAAGGGATAACTTCTGCTCTGTTCCTCCGCTGGCAAGACGCACCAGCACAGTGCGCACGGCTTCAAAGAAAGCGGCTTCAAGGCGGGTAAGCTCATCCACCAAACTCGCACATAAAGAGAGAGCTTGCCGCAGCAGCAAGGACTCTTTGATGAATTTTTCCTTGGTGTCTTTGTCATCAATCCCGGCTTGATGATCAGCAGTGCTTTTTGCAAGCAGGAAGTTGGCCGCGCCGCTGATGCTTTTCGCCCGATCCAGATCATTGCCGTGCAGGAACGCCCCATAGTCAAAACCATGCAGAAAGTCACGGCAAATGGACAGCTTTTCCTGAAATTTGGGCAGAGCCGCTTTGCTGATGTCCGTATCGCCGTAGTTTTTCTGGTCTCGTCCGGTATAGTCGTGCATAGCCTGTTTGAGTGCCGATGCAATACCCACATAATCCACCACCAACCCGCCTTCCTTGTCGCCGAACACACGGTTTACACGGGCAATAGCCTGCATCAGGTTATGCCCGGACATGGGCTTGTAGACGTACATGGTGGCAAGGGATGGCACGTCAAACCCCGTGAGCCACATATCAACGACAATGGCAATTTTCAGGGACGAGGCATTATCTTTGAAGAGACGGGCCATATGCTCTTTGTGTGCCTGATTTCCAATGACTTTTCTCCATTCTTCCGGGTCATTGTTGCCCTGCGTCATGACGATTGCCACCTTATCCGTCCAGTCAGGACGCCGTTCCAGTATTTTGTGGTAAATCTTCATGGCAATGGAGCGTGTATAGGCCACTATCATGGCTTTGCCTGTCAGCAAAAACGCTCGGCTTCCGTCATAATGTTCAAGAATATCATCAACTAATGAGTTCAGTGTTTGATCCGCTCCGAGGATGGCCTCCATCTTGCCAAGTTCTTTCTTGCTTTTTTCGATGGCGTAAGGCTCGGCGTTTTGCGCCATCAGATCATACTCGGCGTCAATGAGTTTGAGAATCTCAGCATCAAGATTCAAATGGACAACACGGCTTTCATAATATACCGGGCGGGTTGCTCCATCCTCGACCGCCTGAGTCATATCGTATATATCAATATAATTGCCGAACACTTCCCGTGTGCTGCGATCTCTGGAGGATATTGGCGTACCGGTAAAGCCAATAAACGTGGCATGTGGCAGATTATCACGAATGATTTTGGCTGAGCCTGTTATTGTTCTTGTTTCCACCTCGCCATCTTCCCGTGTGCGGGTTTGTATTCTGGGCACCAATCCATAATGTCCGCGATGTGCCTCATCCGCCATAACGACGATATTTTTTCGCAGAGATAAAGCCTCGGAACTTTCCTCAAACTTTTGCATGGTGGTAAAAATGATACCGTTGGCCTGTCGATTGGCCAAAAGCTCATGCAAATGCTTTCGGCTTCCTGCCTGCTGCGGAATTTGTCGCAAAAAATCGCGACAGCGGGAAAATTGTCCATAGAGCTGATCGTCAAGGTCGTTTCTGTCGGTCAGCACAACTATGGTCGGGCTTTCCATCACCTCTTGCAAGGCATGAGCATAGAAAACCATCGAGAGGGATTTCCCGCTTCCCTGAGTATGCCAAAAGACACCGCCTTTCCCATTGCCAACACTTGCAGTCAGTGTTGAGGACACAGCCTTTTTCACAGCAAAATATTGGTGATAGGCCGCAAGGATTTTGAAAGTATTTTGCCCATCGACATTGAAGCAGATAAAATTTTTCAGAATATCGAGAAAACGTTCCTTCTCGAACATTCCCTCAAAAAAGGTATCAAAAGCGGCATACTGCGTATTTTCATAACTTCCATCCTTTGTTTTCCACTCCATGAAGCGATCCTCACCTGAGGTAATAGTGCCTGCCTTTGAGGTCGTCATATCGCTCATGACGCAGATGGCATTATACGCAAATAAGGTAGGGATCTCATGGAAATAATTACGCAGTTGCCGGTACGCTGCGGAAGCATCCGTCTCCTCACGAGAAGGAGACTTCAGCTCTATAACAACCAGAGGAAGCCCATTGATAAAGAGAATAATATCTGGCCGTTTTTCTGAATGTTCAATAAATGTCCACTGATTGGCAACAACAAAATTATTCTTTGATGGATCATTGTAATCCAGCAGATGAACAATAGAAGAACGTTCCGTACCGTTTTCAAAAAATTTTACAGGAATGCCGTTTTGCAGATAATCCATGAAAACCATGTTTTTTTGAAGCAGCGAACCACTTTCCAGATTTTCCAGTTTGGAAAGGGCTTCGGCAATAGCCTGACGGGGCAAGTGCGCATTGAGGCGCGGCAGGGCATCCCGCAACGCTGCTTCATGGAAAGGTTTATGGTAATCCCTTTCAAAATCAGGACCATAGATATAGTTATAGCCAAGCGAGGATCTGAAAATCTCCAGTACGGCATTTTCATAATTACTTTCTGAATATTTTTCCGACATGGCGTTTTCTCCGCATTATCGCTCTTTACAGGTATGGCAGGAAACCGTCAGAATGGCAATATCTGCCGACAAATGATAATTTAGCGGCTTAAATGTCGAGTTCGGAGACATCTAACTCGCCGGATATGAGTTTAGGAAGAAGGCTGTCCCGTAAAGACGATAGACATGTATTTTCGAGAGAATTAAATCGCATCTTCAGGAATAATGAAGATACCGCATTTCCAAATCTCTTTAACTCATTTGTACTCGGTCGAGGCAGTTTGAATTGGCCAATGGTTTCAGCCGAAACCCGTTGTCTTCCGCTACTTCCGTTCATATTTTTGACGGCATAATCGCTAAATGCAGGGTAACGGGCAAGGCAATACAGAAATTCAGGAGGAACTTCACCTTTAGACGCAAGAACGATATATTCAGTAGATCCAAAAGCTACTTCCAAAGTATCAAGGAAATCTATAAAAGCGGCCTTTCCATTTTCAAGACATGGAGTGATTCTTGCCAAGAGAGTATCTCCATTCGAGAAACGCATGCCTCCAGTGAATGGTCTCTTCTCCCAACCGCTGGGAAATGCACCGCTTGTTGATAACTGTGACATTTCAATACATTTTGCTTCCTGATTTTTTGCCAAAGCACGCTTTGGGTTAAGGTGTGCAATATCAGCTACCGAACACTCCACATCACCAGCGTTGATCAGGAGCTGCTCAAACAAAGCGAAGGCTTGCTGCTGTAAATTATCATTTACCTCCCCCTCTTCCCTCGAATCGCATTCTCCCGCAAAGTCTCGCCATGACATTCTAACGGAACGGGAGGAAATGATCTAATGTTGCAAATTATTTCAGAAATTCAGCAAAAAATGTTGCCCTGGTTGACCAATGAACAAATGCTGCACCTTCGGGAAGTCCTCATCGTCAGCTTGGGAGCATTAGTGCTGGGAGAGACAAATTCGTTCCCTCAGCCGCAGGAGACTGACTGTGTTGAAGCGTTCCTGACGGCCAAGCGCATTGAGGGATGTTCGGAAAAAACGCTGCGATATTACCGGGCTACCATAACGGCCATGCTGGAAAAAGTGGGAAAATCGCCGCAACAAATCGTCACGGACGACCTGCGAGCCTATCTGACGGAATATCAGGCATCCCGAAAATCAAGCAGAGTAACTATTGACAATATCCGTCGAATCCTGTCCAGTTTCTTTGCATGGCTGGAAGATGAAGACCGGATTATCAAAAGTCCCGTGCGCCGGATTCACAAGGTTAAGGCAGCGCAAACCATCAAAGACACCTATACGGATGAAGCCCTCGAACGCCTGCGCGATAACTGTACGACGACACGGGATTTGGCTATTATCGACATGCTGGCGTCAACCGGTATGCGTGTGGGCGAAATGGTTACGCTCAATCGGAGTGACGTTAATTTTGAAGAAAGGGAATGTGTCGTCTTTGGCAAGGGAAGCAAGGAACGTATAGTGTATTTTGACGCACGCACTAAAATACACTTGCAAAAGTATCTTGCGGAACGAAAAGATGCCAATGAGGCACTATTTGTTTCTTTGAAAAGTCCCTATGAGCGTCTTCAAATCGGCGGACTTGAAGCCATGCTCCGACATATGGGCAGACGTTTGCATCTCGCCAGAGTCCATCCCCATAAATTTCGTCGAACACTGGCAACGACAGCCATAGACAAGGGAATGCCCGTTGAACAGGTGCAACAGCTTTTAGGGCATCAGAAAATTGATACGACCATGCACTATGCAATGGTGAAACAACACAATGTGAAGTTGGCGCACAGAAAATTTATAGGATGAATCATGCCGATTTTATCTCTTTTTTATGGTATTATTGTACGCATGTACATGGAAGTGGGCGGAAAGCATAATATGCCGCATATTCATGCGGAATATGCCGGCAAAAAGATTGTCATGTCGCTTGACGGTGAGATTCTCCAAGGAGAGTTCCCTTCCAAGCAGCTTCAGCTTCTCAAAGCATGGATGATCATTCATCATGAAGATTTGCAGGCAAACTGGGAACTGCTCTCCAGTGGTGAACCCATTTTCAGAATCGATCCGCTGAAGTAGGAGGTATCCATGAATGAGCCCAAGATTGTATCCATCTCGCCTATGCCGAACTACAAGCTCTTGCTGCATTTTTCGACAGGAGAAAGGAAGATTTTCGATGTCACACCATATATAAAGGGAAGCTGGTTTGGGCAGCTCAAGGACACATCGTATTTTACAAAGGTGCAAATCATTTCCCACGGAGAAGGCATAGCATGGCCTGATGGACAGGATATTGCGCCACATGAATTATATGATTTAAGCATTGGCGTTAGGTAACAATGCCGCGAGGGATAAAAATGAACCTTTTTGAAGAACAGAGGTTAGTAGACGTATGTTCTTATCTCAGGAGTGGTAAGACTATTACTGCTTCTGAAATTTCTACACATGGAGAATATCCTGTTTTTGGTGGAAATGGTTGTCGTGGCTATACGACACACTACAATTTTTCAGGTGACTGTGCCATTATTGGCAGACAAGGAGCTTTTTGCGGCAATGTAAGGTATTTTACCGGGAATGCTTATATGACAGAACATGCTATTATTGCATGTGCAAATAATAAAAATAATACGAGGTATTTATCATACCTGCTTTCAACAATGAACTTAGGTCGCCTATCTGGACAATCCGCACAGCCTGGCCTCTCGGTAAAATATCTTTCAAATGTTAAAATCTTTATTCCTAGCCTTAATATACAAAAAAAAATTGTCTCTGTTCTCAGTTTACTAGATGACAAAATCAAATTGAACAACAAGATAAATGATAATTTAGCGGCCTAAATGCCGAGTTCGGAGACATCTAACTCGCCGGATATTAACTTTGGCAGCAAAAAATCTCTCAATGCTGTAAGCTGCTGATTTTCGAAAGTATTACCTAATATAGCTCGATAGATCGGCCTTGCAATGTTGAGAAAAGCTTCGGCATGGGCATCAGAGAGTTTGAAAATACTCTCTGTTTCAAAATCTCTGGTAGTGATTGCGTCGAATACAGCCCCACTTGCTTTGTACTTTAGTCTATCCACTACTTTCAGCGTGTAGAAGTACACAAGAATCTGGTTAGTATTTTTCCCAATAAGAGCATAGCAGGATTGGTTCATCGCCATAGGGACTCCGGGCATTCCAATTTTACCAACAGTTCCTCTGGCTGTTACAAAGACCGTATTCACGGGGTAGAGGCGGCTATTGCAATGGGCAAGACCTTCTTCCGTGATAGTTTTTTCTGTTGATAAAGTGTAAGGAAAGCCAATATCTTTAGGTGTAAAAAACAGCACTTTCCCGTTCCAATAGGACTTTTCGCCGGTTTTGGGCGTTCCGCCACCAAGAATCTGAACGAGTTCAGTGAACCCTACTTCCGTTTCAGCCTGTTCATAGAAGTTGGCAAATAAGGTAGCGGCTTGCTGCTGTAAATTATCATTTATAGCTTGATTAACGCTTATCTTTTGGTCGATAGTGTACAAGTAACGACCAATAATCTTTTGTTCTTTCTCACTTGGCAATGCGATGTTCAGTTTTTTCAGATCCTTTAGTGTGATGTGACCTAATCCTGTTGTTTGCTTGTTCGAGGCAATAGCAGTAAAAGTTGCTTTGAGTGATTTAAGAAGATAGTATAAAAAGTTTCTATCTACAAATGGCTTGGGTATCACCTTAAAAATGTGTTGATTTAACCAACCGTCGGGCAAGTTGTACCAAAATACATCAATGGATGTTTCAGGGTTCCCAGACCACGAAAACAGCATGTCTCCCTTGGTAAGATGAACCTCGTCTCCATAGTCACCTTCTGTAAATTGAGTCTGACCTGTAATACCATTTTTTAATTCAGCAATTTTGATAACCGGCTCCCCGTCTGAAGAAAAATCAATTTTCTTGAAAGCTAATCCATTTTTCCATTGGGCGAGGTCGAACAATGCGTAACAATCAGATTTCATACCCAATCGCCCCCAACTGCTTCTTGATCTGCGCTTCCAGTTCATGCGACTTGGCAAAGAGTTCGGACAACTCTCCAGTCAGACGCGTCATTTTTTCTTCAAAGGGTTCACCGTCATCTTTCTGTTCCTCAATGCCCACATAGCGCCCCGGCGTGAGGATATAATCCTGTTTTGCTATATCAGCCGTTGCTGCAACAGCGCAAAAGCCTTTCACCTCTTCAAGGGAGCCTTCGGTAAAGGCGACATAGGTTTTCGCCAGCTTCGCTATGTCCTCTCCCGTCAGCTCTCGTAACTTTCGCGTCACCATTGTGCCCATATTCCGGGCATCCATAAACAGCGTCTTTCCTTTCTGTTTCTTGTCTCTGGCCAGGAACCAGAGGGAGACGGGGATTTGGGTAGTATAGAAAAGCTGCGGCGGCATGGCAATGATGCAATCCACCAAATCATCTTCAATAATTTTTTTGCGGATTTCCCCCTCTCCGCTGGATTGTGAGGAAAGCGAGCCGTTGGCCAGCACAAGCCCGATCCTCCCCCGTGGGGCCAGATGAAAAATCATGTGCTGCATCCAAGCGAAGTTGGCATTTCCCGCCGGAGGAAGACCGTATTTCCAGCGCACATCATCTTTCAGCTTGTCCGCGCCCCAATCTGAAAGGTTGAAAGGCGGATTGGCCATGATGAAATCCGCCTTGAGCTGGGGGTGTCTGTCGTCAAAAAACGTATCGGCATGAAATTTTCCAAGATTGGCTTCAATCCCCCTGATGGCAAGGTTCATATGCGCCATCTTCCATGTGGTAGGATTGGAATCCTGCCCGAAAATGGAAATGGTGTTGATCGTGCCGCCGTGATTTTCGACAAATTTTGCCGACTGGACGAACATGCCGCCGGAACCGCAGCATGGGTCATACACTCTGCCGTTGTAAGGCTGCAAAATTTCCACAAGGGTACGAACCACACAGGAAGGCGTGTAGAATTCTCCAGCCAGCTTGCCTTCCTGCTCAGCAAAACGGGAAAGGCAATATTCATAGGTTCGCCCCAGAATATCTTTCTCGTTGCCGTGCTCAATCATCCTGATATTGGTGAAGAGATCCACCACATCCCCAAGACGGCGCTTGTCCAACTCCGGGCGGGCAAAGTTTTTGGGCAATATATCCTTTAGGCGCGAATTTTCCTTTTCAATCTCGCGCATAGCCTCATCAATGACCACACCGATTTCCGGCGTATGCGCCGCCTGCGCTATGCGAGACCAGCGGGAAGAAGGAGGCACGAAGAAAATATTTTCGTAGGTATATTCATCCCGATCTTCCTCATCCCCCTCTCCGGCAGCGAGAAGCTCCTGATATTTGGCTTCAAAACTGTCGGATATGTACTTGAGAAAAATAAGCCCAAGCACGACGGATTTGTATTCAGAAGCATCCAAATTGCCACGCAAAACGCAGGCGGCATCCCATATCTGTTTTTCAAAACCTATATTGCTTGTACTTTGTTTTCCCATTTTTTTCTCCATGACAGATTCCTGAAAAATAAGGTTAGCAGGCAAAAGGTTACCCGGCAAGCGACTTTCCGACCCATTCGTTCCTTGGACATGCTATTCACTCCCCATACAGCGCCATCCCTCTTTCTGTCTGGTACTGACCAAAGGCTACTTTTCCAATCCAGCATTTTGCCGGGTAACTTTCAGGGTATCAAAAATATTTAAAAAATTTTTATCCTATAATTTCAAATAAATATATCCTAAAACAGGGGTGAACTACAAGTTAAAAAGCCGCTTCGCCAAGTTCCAAAACGTGCCGGAACTGCTGTCCATGTATCGGACTTTTGCCGATGTGGTGACAAAAGCCGACCTTGATGCACAGGCGAAACAGGCCGGGGAACGACCCCTGACACCTCCGATTGAGGGAGGCAAGCCTTATAATGATGTGGTGGAACGCTCCCCGGTTCAGGCTGCGTATATGGACAAGATCATCCAGCGTATGGAGAATCTTCCTCCAGACCCGCGCATCGACAATCCTCTCAAAGTCACCAATGACGCCAGAAAAGCGGGGCTTGATTACCGGCTGATAGAGCCAACCGCCGATGATTTTGAAGGCTCCAAGCTCAATGCCGCTGTTGAACGTATTCATGAAATCTGGCGTGAAACTTCCGCCGACAAGGGTACGCAGCTTGTCTTCTGCGATCTGTCCACGCCCAAGGGAGGAAAGGCTCCGGCATCCACTCGGAGCGAACGGCAGGATTTGGAATCCGGGGCACTTATAGACGTGGACGGCACGCTTGTCCGCGAAACCTCGGAACAGGAGAACGAGCCTGAAGACGATGAGGATGCTCTTGCCGGTGTCATCAATATGGATGAGGTCATTGCCGCATCCGGCAAGTTCTCCGTGTATGACGACATGCGGAAAAAACTGATGGAACACGGGATTCCCGCCGAGGAAATCGCCTTCATCCATGACGCCAACACGGACATACGGAAAGCAAAATTGTTCAGCGATATGAACGCCGGGCGCGTTCGTATCCTGCTCGGCTCCACCAGCAAGATGGGCGCTGGCATGAACGTCCAGAAACGTCTGGTGGCCGCGCATCATCTGGACGCACCGTGGCGGCCGTCAGATCTGGAGCAACGCAACGGAAGAATTATACGTCAGGGGAATATGTTTTATGAACGCAATCCCGATACTTTTACAGTAAAAATATTCAACTATGCAACAAAACAGACTTACGATGCGCGGATGTGGCAGACCATTGAGTACAAGTCAGCAGCAATAGAACAGTTTCGCAAGGGCGATCTGCTTCAGCGCGTCATTGACGATGTGGCCTCGGAAGCCGCCAACGCCGCCGAAATGAAGGCCGCAGCCTCCGGCAATCCGCTTATTCTCATGCAGGTACAGCTTGCCGCCGATCTGCGCAAACTCGAAGCCCTGTATTCGCAGCATCAACGCAGCCAGCACCGGATGCGCGACCGTCTCAAGTATCTTGCTTCCACGGAAACACGGCTTGCCAAAGAGGAAACTCTGTATGCGGAAAACATACGCCGCAGGGATTCCCATACCCGTACCATCACAGAAAAGGGGAAAGAAAAAATTCTGGTGGAGCTGACGGTTGACGGCAAAACCTTCACGGCCAGGGACAGCGATAAAATACGAGATCGGCTGCTCGACGGAATAAAGGAAGTTACCCGTGATTCCAGCGCAAAATTTCTGTTCGGCTCCTATCGCGGTTTTGAGGTCTTTGTCGAACGCTCAAGACGCGCCGGCGGCAAAGACGGTTTTCAGCTTTCCCTGCTGGGAGCGGAAGAAAGGGAGTTCCGACCGGGAAATCTGTTCTATGATTTTGAAGAGAATCTCAGTCTGGCCGGTCTCTTTCAGCGCATTGACAACTTCCTGGCCAAAGGGCTGGACGAATCCATCACCACGCAACGCGAGAACGCCCGGCAGGAAAAAGCTGAACTGGAAACCGTCAAATCCGCTCTTGGACAGGAGTTTCCTCAGCAGGAAGAATTGGCTCTGGCGCGGGAAAATCATAACTCCGTCATCCGGGAGCTGCAACGAATGCAGGATGATGCAAGCTACGTCTCCACCTGGACGCCCAAAACCTCTCTGACGGATGAACAGCAGACGACAACGGCAGCGCCGCCGAAGGAAGACTGTGCCGCTATTGCCCCTCCCGTCACGCTGCCGGAAAAGCGGCTTCACACGCTTAAATACGGTGAAGGAGAAGGCAGATCGGAGTACACGGTGTCCAATCAGCACAACGGCCATACACTGAAAGAAGGGTATGTCCTACGCCGTACCTATTTCAACAGTCACGTCGGTTCCCTGGGAAGCAGTCTGTACGAGGACGGGAAGTGGCACAGTACGACGACCGCACCGCAAGGGGTGAAGTTGCGGCTGTTTGCATCACTGGAAGAGGGCCTGGCCGCTGCCCGTGCGGATGCCGCGCGACGCGGACTCAAGGAGACTCCTCCCGCCGAAACCGCGGCAGTACAATCTGCCGAAAGAATTTCCTCAAGTTCCGACGCCTCTCAATCATACCATGACCGGCTTGTGGGAGCGGGCTTCTCCGCCAGCAGTTTGGATTTCTACGGCAAACACGAACATACATTGAAGTTGGACGCCGAAGACAACGAAATGTATGAGCTGCGCGTCTTCCAGACAGGAAACGGCAAAATCGGCCTTCGTGTCCAGTACGAGAAAAACCATATCATCAACGGGGCGCGCACCGTTCGCGCCTCCTTTGATACCCTTGCGGAAGCCCTGGAACATGTGGAGGCGTACAGGCAGCTCACGGCTCCGCAGGCCAAAGCCGCCGCTCAGACGGCCTCACCCTCCGGCGGCGTACATGGATTTGTGATTTCAAGACCGCGCATGAGATGAACGGCGCGAGTCACTTCATTCTCTAACTTCGTCAAAACATAAGAGGTTGTTATGTCAGGTTTTATGTCTTCAACTACAGCCATGACCATCTGCAAGGTCAACTCCACCGTCAAATTTACCCTGGACGCCTTGAGGAATGATACCTTTACGCCCGACATTGATGCTGACGGCAGACGTCTCGGCTGGGTAGCGCTTGGCAATCCGCTGGATACCGATGGTTTTGAACTGGCTTCCGTAGATGGCCGCTATTCCGGCTTTTCCTTCCGGCTGGATACCCGTAAGGCATCCGGGGCCGTTATCCGGCTCCAGCTTGCCGACGCCGTGCGGGAAGAACGAGCTTCCGGCAAAAAGGTCGGGAACAAGCGCAAAAAGGAGCTGAAGGAGGCCATCACCGCCAAACTGACCGCCAGGGCGGAATTTGTGCCGTCCGTCATTGACTGCATCTGGGATGCGGAAAAAGGACGCCTGCTTATAGGCTCTAGTGCCGCTAAAGCGGTGCAGCCGGTGCTTGACCTGTTCAAGACCACGTTCGGCATGGACGCCGTACCCATCACGCCTGCGGGCGACATGCCGAGGCTCTTTGCCGCCATCCTGCACGGAGAAGGCTATCCGTGCGAAGGGTACACTCTGCATCCGATGGGGTCCGCCAGACTGTCCGCCCCCGAACAGGCTGAGGAAAAATCCGCTGTGGCCGTGCAGAACAGCCTGAATGCCGTGGCTCAGGCGCTTGAGGAAGGGATGGCTATTCAGAAGCTGCATCTGATGGCCACGTCCGCCAGCGAACCGGACTGGCAGGTGGATTTCATGCTGGATTCTTCCCTGGCTGTTTCCGGCCTGCGGTTTCCCAAGGCTGAAAAAGGTATGGAAGAGGATGGCACGTTCCTTCTGAATGCCGACATCTGCTCACGAGTGGCTGATATAGTGGAAGGGGTAGCTTTGGCGTAGTACGTTGCATAACGTAATTCGGAGCCGCAGGCGGAACTTGTACCTCCGACCTGCAGCTCTTTTTTGTCCACGGATTACAGACAAAAGCAATTCCGCGTACCGGTCTCAAACGGCAGAAAATACAGAGAGATACTGGCGTAATTGAAAAACTTTTACCACTGCCCCAAAGGCAATCGGCATGATGCTGAAAATACGGGGAATTATGCCCATGTATCTCATGAAAAAGTTTACAGAAAAAATTAGGTCCATAAGGCTAATTCCCCCTTATGGACCTTTCTAAAAAACACCAAACGATTACGCTACGGTGTAGATTCTCACATTGGGTTCGGAACTCCAGAGGGGTTTGAGTCCCTTGACCACATCGGCATTGAAGAGGTCGCTGCTCAAATAGGCCGCAGCATGTTCGGCGGAATCAAAGCCGTGGAGAACCTGCACATCCTCATCACGAATAAGCAGTTCCTTGGTGAGCGCACCTTCAATGGTGTCCAGAAAGGGTGCACGGTAGTCGGTATAGACCTTGGCTGCCGCTGGGCGATTGGTGTTGTCGATCTGCATGGTGATTTCGAGATAGGCTTTGACTTCCATGATAAAACTCCTATGATACTATAATGTTACCAACATTTCTTGCCGGATGAAAAAGAGAATATACGGTTACCGGCAAAAAAAAAGACGTCTGCAAATTTATGAGCTACTCATAAATTTCATAGTAACTTGCCGACAGCGACATGCCTGCATAGGATATGCCTACCCAACATTTCGACAGAATAAAGGACGAGGTATGTATCAAGCCAAATTGGAAAAGGATATCCGATGCCCGCTGGAATACGGGCTGGACGTATTTGGAGGAAGGTGGAAGTCACGCATCATCTGTGTGTTGGCGCATCAGGGTACCCTGCGCTACGGTATCTTGAAAGGGGAAATGACGAACATCACCGATGCTGTGCTTGCGCAAAATCTAAAGGAATTGATAGCCGACGGAATAGTAAGGCGTACATCATTCGACGAAATTCCGCCTCGCGTAGAGTACAATCTCACGGAAAAGGGGGAATCCGTCGTACCTATACTCCAGACTATTTGTCGCTGGTCAGGAGCCTATCATAGAGAAATCAGCGGACTGAGTATCGCTCAGTGCAGAAAATGCGACTACACGGCGGAAAAAAGGTCGTAGATATGGCAATAACATTTACGGAAGCAAAATGTTTTAGCCAGAAGGATGTGGAGTCCCTGTTCCTCTCCGTGGGCTGGATATCTGGTCATTACCCCCATCGCCTGTACAGGGCTTTGATGGGGTCCTCGACGGTGCTTACAGCATGGGATGGTCGGCTCCTGGTCGGTTTGATTCGAGTTCTGGATGACGGAGAAATGCTGGCATATATCCATTACGTTCTGGTGCGCCCTGAATATCAGGGGCAGGGAATAGCCGGGAGCATGCTGAATCGAGTAAAGAAAAAATATGAAAAGTATTTCTACCTTGAAGTCATGCCGGAGGAAAGCCGCAATGCCTCCTTTTATGAACGGCATGGTTTTGTCCAAATGCCGGATGCGGCAGCCCTGCAGATCGTCAACGGAGGAAAAAGGTAGCGTCCCGTAATATAAACACTTGCCTGACGGTTTGCCCATGAACATGCGGACGGAATGACCTTCTGCTCAAACGCCATACGCTGGCGGACCTCCGACGATAGAGGGGAAAGACTCCCTCTCTGCCGCATATCCCAAAAGCAGAGCGACCGGGGACTCCCCGGCCGCCCCGCTCTTTCATATTCCTGACGGCACATTCCGTGCCGTCCATCTTTTCATGGAGGTCCGCCCACGCTTCATGCCGTTCAATGCGTTCGGCATGTTTTCAATCCGGGCGCTTTCTGCCGCATCACGGCTGCGCAATCCATCCGCCATGTTTTTTGAAGTTCTTATACTCGTTCATGACAAAATTCAGATGCTCGAAAAAAACGACCCTGTCACTGCATCTGGCCGCAATCCGTTTCCTTCCTCTTTTCCTTATGGCGTCACATGCCTCCGGGTGGTCAATGACGCGGCAGATCGCTTCCAGTTGCCGCTCTTTTCCCTGTTTGGGAAAGGCCACCATCGTTTCCCCATGCCGGAGGAATTCATCCGCCCCGTCGGATACCGGCGTCATCAGCAGCGTTTCGCAGCTCATGGCTTCAAGCATCCCCTGCAACGGCGGGCTGGCATATTCGGGGAAAATATAAACGGTGCTGGAACACAAAAGGTGATGATACGTTGCGCCGTCGAGTCCTCCCGCCAGGAAAAGACGCCGGTGCAAATGCTCCGGCAGGGCATGGAGCGCCTGTTGCCATTGCCGCCTGACCGCCTCGTTTTCAAATGCGAACGCCGCCAGACAATGAGGGCGGCATTCGAGCAGGTCAAGCATGACCCGCATCAGCTCCTTTTGCGAATGTCCTGAGCCTTTCATGTGTCCTGTTATCAGCTCCCTGTCCGAGTCCGGAGGTTCATCGGGGAAGAACAGGGAAAGGTTCCGGGGAGCGGGATGAAAAAATTCCGTATCCACATGGGGCGGCCATACATGGACGAGCGGATGGAGCACGGGCGGAAAAGAGCTTTTCTGCATTTCCGAGCGCACGAAGTACAGGTTGCTCTGCGCGGCCATCGCCCTCTGGAAGTCCATGACGGCCTGGAAACGCCCGACATCGCCCCCTCTGCTCCTGAATCCGTTGAAATAGAAAATGATGAAGGCATGGGGGAAGATATGCCGGAGGAAAAGCGCGGGGCCGTCAAAAAGCGACGTATATATCATATCCGGCACGAACCCCGAATCCCGGATATGCAGCAGGGTCTGCATGGCCTGCTTTCCCAGGCTGAACATCTTTTCCCATTCGGAAACGAAGGCATCCCTGTTCCGGGGGATATGTTCGCGGTCCCTGTTGAGATTCAGGCGGGCATGAATAACCCCGGACGGCGCGTTTTCCTTCCTCGGATGGAAGGAAAGGAACATCACTTCATTGGCAGGGTCGGCAGCCAGGTCGGAAGGCATTCTGCCGAACCCGCCGGGGTAATTGGCGTTACAAAAGAGGATACGCATATACCCTCAACTCCGGTCGCATGAAAGATACATGAGATCATGGCGTTATCGTTCGACAGCCACGCCTGTCGAACGCATGATTGCCGTTTTTGCTTTTTGTCTGGCAGGTCAAAAAGAAGGTGCCGGTACCGTATTGCGATACCGGCACCTCGGTTGTTATCTGTTACCCGTTTGCGTTATTGAGGATGAAGCTCTGCACCTGAGCTTGCTCGTCTGTAGTCGAATCGTGTATGGGAGTAAGGTTTGTCTCCAGGGTAAGGTGCACGTCACCATCGTCGTATGTGTATGTATGCGTGGGGCCATCGTTCTCGCCTGCTTTCCATTTGTTCAAATCCAGGAAGAGCTTTTCTCCTTCATCAGAGGAGCCAAGAGTAATCCCGTATTCCTTCGCCAGTTGGTCGATATCGGTCAGGCTGAGCGCCTTATCACCGGTAATCAGCACTTCCACATTATTGACGATAGGGCCAGGGTGCTCATCGTTTCTGCCGCTCTCCTTAAGCAAATCGTCGAGAGACAGGTTTCCATCCGACACCATGAAGTCGATGCCCGAACCGCCGTCAATAAGGTAATCATTCTTGTCATAGGCGAGAATGTCATTGCCGGAACCACCGAAGAGATAATCCACCCCTTCGCCGCCATCGAGGTAGTCATTGCCGCCCATGCCGAAAAGGAGGTCATCCCCAACATCACCGAAAAGCCTGTCGTCGCCTTTGGAGGTGTCGTCAAGGTAGTGTTCAAGGCTGTCGAGGAAACGGTCAAGATCGCTCTTGCCGGACTCGTCGGGGCTGGAGGTAATATTCTCAATCCGCGTCGCGTAGTCAGGGTTTTCGCCTGATAGTTCAACACCAGCGTCCTCTAAAGCCTCATTCAGCTTCCCGGTATTCCCGATCAACGCTCCGTCGCCGAAGATGAGGTCATTCCCCTCGTTCCCGTACAGCAGGTCGTCTCCCTCTCCGCCGGCAATGGAATCATCCCCGACAGCGCCCGCTATGGCATCCGCATCGTCCGTGCCGGATACGGTTACAACGCCATCACCTGTCGTACCTGCCACGATGATGTTTATTTCCGAGGTAGTACCGTCTTTGTCCGTAGCTATGACAGGAATGGCTATCCCCTCAGGGGAGAGGTCATTATCAAACCAGTTGAGCTGCCATTCTCCCTTCTCGTTGATGCTGACCTGTCCATGCACAATTACAGTCTGCGTGTTTCCATTCTTCTCAACCGTAGTAAAGTCAATGGAAGTTTTATCACTATCATAGCGGACCTGCAGTTTTTCGCCATCTATCGAAATCGTTTCTTGGAAATCACCAAAAGCATAACCGGAAATACCGTCCGCGCTGGATGCCGTAACCGTACCGTCCAGGGTCCATTGCGGTGTATTGTTGTAGTCAATGGAAATGCTGTTGACCAGAAAGTCGGACTGCTTCCCCCACGGAATAATGTAAGCCGTCTGGAAACCTGACGAAACATAGAAGGTGTTATTGTCGCTTACACCGTTGTTGTCTGACTCGGCATCCCAGAAGAACATTCCGACCTGCTTGCCATTTTCATCCAGGAATACAACACACGCTTTCTCAATATCAGCGCCATGACCCCAGTCTTCATTATAAAAAGCATTGAGACCAATTGTTATGGAATAGGCTGTCTCGTCCAGAGTAATCTTAACGGCTTCGCTGACTGTATTGTTTTGGGCACCGTTTATTCCACCGATTTCTCCATCACCTTGATCTTCATTGTTTCCTCTATTACCGCTGAAGACACTGAGTCCACTTTCAGGAAAATCCTGTTCTTTGGCATAGGCTGTAGTAGACACAAAGGAAAGAAGCGGATTGTGCCCAGATGTTTCTTCTATGCTTGCAGGAGTACTACTATTATTTCCGTATCTATTGTCAGGCTGGTGAATCACATTTCCAAACGAATCTTTATAACTAACCGTCACAGCCTCAAGTTTTATGGCGTGTTCTTCTTGGGTTATCTCAATAGTTTTATGCCCGGTTTCTTTATGTCCATGATCCCAGACAATACCTTCACCGTCCTTGTCCCACTCTTTATAGCCATCCGGCGTCCAACTATCATGCCTTTGCGGGTTGTCCGCATTATTGGAGTCATCATTAAAATCAAGAATTACAGTATCTTTTTCAGCATCATTAGTTCGGAACTCCGACGTATATCCACTGAACACAACGGGGCCATCCTTGATGGTCAGGTTCAGCGCTGCTTCGGCACTGACTTTGTCGCCGTCATTGTCCTCCACGGTCAGCTTCACATTCACGCCGTTCAACGTCAGAGCGCCTTCATCATGCTTCAGCGTTCCCTTGCCGGTCATGTGCAGCGTCACATTGCCTTGTCCATCCACGGAAACCGTAAAAATCTCCGTATCGCTACTATCCCCGGCAGTACACCGAAGATCTCCGGTGTCGTCCACGGTCAGTATTGCATCGTACTCCTGTCCATTCACAATGGCTTTCAGGCCCTGCCCGGCATCTTTCTTCAGCGTGATCTCGTAGCTGCGGTTTGCTTCTCCGTCCGCTCCGGCATCTGAAGTAAACCAGTCGGTGACGTTTACCGTGGCGTCTTTCGCCATATCCGCTTCGTCAACTTCCAGAGATTCCCTGTCTCCTTCCGCGACAGTGACCGTCGGCATGTCGTCTCTGATGTTCACCTCCACAGTAATGCTGGAGGACGTGCCGTCCGCAAGAGACACCTTAAGGCTGCCGCTGAAACCGGTCGCAACTTCGGATTCGCCTTGGGTACCATGTTGTTCGCCTCTATACGCCTTCGTCTGCCAGAACGTCACATCGCCGATTTCATCGACATGCAGTTCACCATACTTCGTTCCATCAAGTGTCACGTCTACCTTCTGGTTCGTGTCCAGGGTTACACCTTCAGGAAGTTCAATCATCGTCACGGAAACTGCCGTACCAGTAAGCACGTTGGCATCGTCGCCGGTCACACTGGTCTTCTCTTCGCTCAGGTCGGTGCCTTCCACCGTGACCGTCACAGGATCAGCATTGCTCACCACGTCGCCGTCCGCGTCCGTCACCGTGAACTGGAAGGTATAGGTATCTTCGCTGCCGGAAACAGGAAGCGCGTAATGGAATTCACCCGTTTCCGCATCCAGCGTCACCTTCCTGTCGTTCACATTGAACGTCCAGGTCTTGCCGCCGTCAGTGCTGACGCCTGCAACCTTGCCACCGTTGTTCACGGAAAGCTCGATCTTCGCGTCTCCGCCGCTGTCCGCGCCGAAACTGAACTCCACCTTGCCGGTGATGCCTTGTCCGTATGTGCCGGAGAAACCGCCCACACTCAGCGTCGGCACGTCGTCAACAACGTTGACCTTCACGTCCACTTCAAAGGTATTGCCGTTGCCGTCCTGCACGGTCACCTTCACGATGTCCGCGCCTTGCGCCGTATTGGTTCCTTCACCGTTGCTGTGGGTAATGGCGTCACTGAGCGTGTATTCGAGCTTGCCGTCAACGACGCTGGCCGTGCCACGCTGCGCCCCGCCGTTCTCGCCCACAACGCCGATCACCGTAAAGCCTTCGGGCGCTGTCCAGGTGCTGGTCTCCGAAGCGTCGGCTTCGTTGTCAAGACCCTTTTCGTTCACCGTCAGGCTGCCCGTTTCATCATCAATGACAGGGGTCTGCGCTGGGGTCACTTCCACGTCGATGCTCGCGCTCCGGCTGTCGCCGTCCGCGTCCGTGATGGTAAAGGTAAAGCTGTCGCTACCTTCGGCGTTCGGATTCGCCGTGTAGCTGTACGAGCCGTCAGAGTTCACCGTCAGCGTGCCGTACTGTCCCGCCACAGTCACGCTTTCACCGGTCAGCGGGTAGCTCTTGCTCTCGCCCTCCGCCGCCGTGATGGTGAAGGTCTTTCCGTCGCCGTCGTCCGCGCCGAAGTCATAAGAAATCTGGCCCGTCACAACGTTGCTCGTCGCGCCGGAGACAACCGTGTCGATACCGTCCGTTACGGTCAGGGTCGGTACGTCGTCAACAACGTTGACCTTCACGTCCACTTCAAAGGTATTGCCGTTGCCGTCCTGCACGGTCACCTTCACGGTGTCCGCGCCTTGCGCCGTATTGGCTCCTTCACCGCTGCTGTGGGTAATGGCGTCACTGAGCGTGTATTCGAGCTTGCCGTCAACGACGCTGGCCGTGCCACGCTGCGCCCCGCCGTTCTCGCCCACAACGCCGATCACCGTAAAGCCTTCGGGCGCTGTCCAGGTGCTGGTCTCCGAAGCGTCGGCTTCGTTGTCAAGACCCTTTTCGTTCACCGTCAGGCTGCCCGTTTCATCATCAATGACAGGGGCCTGCGCCGGGGTCACTTCCACGTCGATGCTCGCGCTCCGGCTGTCGCCGTCCGCGTCCGTGATGGTAAAGGTAAAGCTGTCGCTGCCTTCGGCGTTCGGATTCGCCGTGTAGCTGTACGAGCCGTCAGAGTTCACCGTCAGCGTGCCGTACTGGCCCGCCACAGTCACGCTTTCACCGGTCAACGGGTAGCTCTTGCTCTCGCCGTTCGCCCCCGTGATGGTGAAGGTCTTTCCTTCGCCGTCGTCCGCGCCGAAGTCATAAGAAATCTGGCCCGTCACAACGTTGCTCGTCGCGCCGGAGACAACCGTGTCGATACCGTCCGTTACGGTCAGGGTCGGTACGTCGTCAACAACGTTGACCTTCACGTCCACTTCAAAGGTATTGCCGTTGCCGTCCTGCACGGTCACCTTCACGATGTCCGCGCCTTGCGCCGTATTGGTTCCTTCACCGTTGCTGTGGGTAATGGCGTCACTGAGCGTGTATTCGAGCTTGCCGTCAACGACGCTGGCCGTGCCACGCTGCGCCCCGCCGTTCTCGCCCACAACGCCGATCACCGTAAAGCCTTCGGGCGCTGTCCAGGTGCTGGTCTCCGAAGCGTCGGCTTCGTCATCAAGGCCCTTTTCGTTCACCGTCAGGCTGCCCGTTTCATCATCAATGACAGGGGGCTGCGCAGGGGTCACTTCCACGTTGATGCTCGCGCTCCGGCTGTCGCCGTCCGCGTCCGTGATGGTAAAGGTAAAGCTGTCGCTGCCTTCGGCGTTCGGATTCGCCGTGTAGCTGTACGAGCCGTCAGAGTTCACCGTCAGCGTGCCGTACTGGCCCGCCACACTCACGCTTTCACCGGTCAGCGGGTAGCTCTTGCTCTCGCCGTTCGCCCCCGTGATGGTGAAGGTCTTTCCGTCGCCGTCGTCCGCGCCGAAGTCATAAGAAATCTGGCCCGTCACAACGTTGCTCGTCGCGCCGGAGACAACCGTGTCGATACCGTCCGTTACGGTCAGGGTCGGTACGTCGTCAACAACGTTGACCTTCACGTCCACTTCAAAGGTATTGCCGTTGCCGTCCTGCACGGTCACCTTCACGATGTCCGCGCCTTGCGCCGTATTGGTTCCTTCACCGTTGCTGTGGGTAATGGCGTCACTGAGCGTGTATTCGAGCTTGCCGTCAACGACGCTGGCCGTGCCACGCTGCGCCCCGCCGTTCTCGCCCACAACGCCGATCACCGTAAAGCCTTCGGGCGCTGTCCAGGTGCTGGTCTCCGAAGCGTCGGCTTCGTCATCAAGGCCCTTTTCGTTCACCGTCAGGCTGCCCGTTTCATCATCAATGACAGGGGGCTGCGCAGGGGTCACTTCCACGTTGATGCTCGCGCTCCGGCTGTCGCCGTCCGCGTCCGTGATGGTAAAGGTAAAGCTGTCGCTGCCTTCGGCGTTCGGATTCGCCGTGTAGCTGTACGAGCCGTCAGAGTTCACCGTCAGCGTGCCGTACTGGCCCGCCACACTCACGCTTTCACCGGTCAGCGGGTAGCTCTTGCTCTCGCCCTCCGCCGCCGTGATGGTGAAGGTCTTTCCGTCGCCGTCGTCCGCGCCGAAGTCATAAGAAATCTGGCCCGTCACAACGTTGCTCGTCGCGCCGGAGACAACCGTGTCGATACCGTCCGTTACGGTCAGGGTCGGTACGTCGTCAACAACGTTGACCTTCACGTCCACTTCAAAGGTATTGCCGTTGCCGTCCTGCACGGTCACCTTCACGGTGTCCGCGCCTTGCGCCGTATTGGCTCCTTCACCGCTGCTGTGGGTAATGGCGTCACTGAGCGTGTATTCGAGCTTGCCGTCAACGACGCTGGCCGTGCCACGCTGCGCCCCGCCGTTCTCGTCCACAACGCCGATCACCGTAAAGCCTTCGGGCGCTGTCCAGGTGCTGGTCTCCGAAGCGTCGGCTTCGTTGTCAAGACCCTTTTCGTTCACCGTCAGGCTGCCCGTTTCATCATCAATGACAGGGGCCTGCGCCGGGGTCACTTCCACGTCGATGCTCGCGCTCCGGCTGTCGCCGTCCGCGTCCGTGATGGTAAAGGTAAAGCTGTCGCTGCCTTCGGCGTTCGGATTCGCCGTGTAGCTGTACGAGCCGTCAGAGTTCACCGTCAGCGTGCCGTACTGGCCCGCCACAGTCACGCTTTCACCGGTCAACGGGTAGCTCTTGCTCTCGCCGTTCGCCCCCGTGATAGTGAAGGTCTTTCCTTCGCCGTCGTCCGCGCCGAAGTCATAAGAAATCTGGCCCGTCACAACGTTGCTCGTCGCGCCGGAAACCACGGACTCGATTCCGTCACCAACAGTCAAAGCCGGTACGTCGTCAACGATCTCCAGCCTTACTTCGCCGCTGGCGCTGTCGCCGTCCGTATCGGTAACGGTAATGGTAAAATCATGGTAGAGCTGCTCGTCATTTCCGAGGCTCTTATCGTGAGTTGCCGCATCATCCAGAACAAAGACATAATCAAGGCGCCCGGTTGCTTCATCGAAAGCAAATTCAAAATGACCGCCGTCAACAGTAACGGGAGCGCCCGTCATCGCGCCGTTCTCAAAAATGGTAACGCCGCCAAAAACGATGGAAGCAACGCCATCGGGAGCGGTGATGAGCATATTTCCGAACGCTTCAGGGTGCGTTTCCGGAGTCCAGTCCTTTTCCGAGACACTGAGAAGACTATTCCCGATACCGATAGTACCGGGAGTGATGGTGACGGAAAAGTCGGCAACGGCGCTTTCGTCCGCGCCAAGGGCTTCCAGATCGTCAAACGGGATGTTGCTGTCCGTCCAGCCGATATCCAGCCCGCCAAGGCGGTCAAGGCCATCAAGAAGGTCCGCGCTTGTGTACTCATGATAACGGCTGCCGTTGCCCTGATCGCCTGCGTTCGCGGCAGGACCGGCAGCGGGCATCAGGTCGGGTTCATTCATGGCCGCGAAGAAATCCTGACCGGAAATCTCAACTCCCTCCACGGAGAAGGAAGGCATGTTCTCGCTGGAATAGGCCGTATAGAAATTTTCAAGCTGGAGACTGCTCCCGTCATCGAAGGTCAGGACAAGATTGTCTCCGGAGCGGGACAGCGTGGCGGCATCCGCAGGAAAATCAAAAACGAAACGAGCCTGCGGTTCACAAACGATATTCTGGGATATACCCGCAGCGGGCTTTACAAGGCGCACATCAGGCATGGTTATCTCCTGGCAAAAGAAGGGGCTGAAAAAAGAAAATGATTACAGCGCACAAAAGCCCTGCACCGGCGGTACACCGGACAGGGCTTATTCAGGCGGAGGAATGGAAGGAGGAGGATTACGCCAAAAGATAACGGTTATGAGAGAGAGAGAGAGAGAGAGCATAAAAAAAATCCTGCTATATCAATCGGTTACTCGCATTTGAAAGAAGGCGCGACACGCCTTTCCACACACAAGTTCCAATACCAGCAGGAACAATGCAGCCAAATACCAGTATGGCCGACTTGGTCAGAATAAACATTCTTTACGTTAAGTCAAGAAAAACGAAGGTTACGCCCGTGGCCCATCTGTCCCTGAGAAGGAACAGGGGAAATATTCTTTGGGAATATACGACGGCGCGCCCAAGGCATGAGCCTTGACCGCGCCGCTTTCGTTTTGTCTCATACCACTCGTAGGATTTCGATATGCCCTTTCCCATGTACACGGAACAAGAACCTTCTTCCATCTCTCATCATGGCACAATCTGTACAGAGAGCATACCCAGAGCAGAGGTACGGTGCGACTGGTGGCCAGCCTGTATAAAAAGCAATAACGAAATTTTCAAACGCATGCCGACCGTTAAGCAGAAAGCGTTGGCGTTGTTACTGTAGAAAATATGTTTTGATATGGAAAATCCATACATTACTCAACGTCAATTCGTTCAATTTTGAATATAACTGGCCTTGTACCATCGTTACAACAGGTAATCATCACTTTGTCATCATTTGTCCATCCATGCATAATTGCTCCACCTTGAAGTGCAGAATAAATATATCTGCTGATAGCATCCCATGCTTCAGAGCAGAAAGGAACTCCTTCAGTCCCACAATGCATTGTTCCTGGGGAGAGGAGCACTCCTTCATCGGGTTCGCCACTCTTAATCAAAGTTCCCGCACCCATATGCCAATAATCGTCACGTTCATTATTCCTATAAAACATGAATTCGTCGCCCGTGTGATAGCAGGGACACTTACCGCTATCGGGCACAGCACAATACTGGGCCTGTAACTCAGGAAATAACTTTTTGTCTAAAACCGTCACTTTTACTCTGTATTCCATAGCACGTTCCTCCTTTATCATTCATGTTTTCCAGGTTTGAAAATTGAATATATTTTCAATTCTCCCCACTATGCGCGTAACGCCCGACGAACCAGCGTTTCAAACACCACGATATGCTTTTGGAAATCAAAGCCGGGGTCGTCGGCAATCCGGGCTATCAGCCCATCGCCCAGGGCATACAGCCAGATGGACACGGCATTGAGGTCGAGCGAAGCGTCAATCTCTCCCGCAGCGGCAGCTTTTTCCAGCAATGTCGTAAAAAATCTGCGTGTTGCCCGTTCACTCGTCACAAAGGCATTTCTCATGTCGGGGTCGCGTGCCGCCACAGCCAGAACTTCCGCCCACAGCCGGTGGTCCATAGGAAAGCCGGAATTGCGGATGCACTCCGTCATGAACCAGATGATGCCGTCCAGGTAGGGGGTCTTCTCCGCCGCCTTCTGCGCCCTTTCGGCTCCAAGGCCATGCTCAATGGCTATCATGGCCTTGAACAGCTCGGCCTTGCTTTTGAAATGACCGTACAAGGCCCCTTTGCTCACTTCTGCCCGGTCTGCAATGTCCTGAACAGAACATCCGGAATACCCCTTTTCGGCAAAGCAGGCGGCTGCCGCCTTCAAAATCCTTTCCCGTGTCTGTGTTACCTGAAGGTCTCTTTTCATGGCCCTTCTTTCCAGTAAAATATATACCGACTGGTCGGTATATATTTTACCTGGTTTTTAGCGTCAAGCATTTTTATGCCACCGGGCAGCAAACTCTTGTGTCGGGGGTGCTGAGTTTTCAGAGACTCAGCCATTGCGGCTGGGAGACTATCGCTCTTCTACTCCGCACCGGATACCTGTACGGAGCAGTCAGACCTCCGTCGCTCTTGCGGCAAAGGTGCAACAAAAGGAAAAAAGGCTGACCTCAATATATCCGCATCTCTCTTATGCTGCGGCTTATGGTCAGGTTTTCCGAGCTGCCCCTGCAGAGCGGCCCGGAATTTCCACATGGTGCTGCAATCAAATCATGACAAACGAATCAGCCCGCGTTCAATATAACTTCTGACCGCTATCCTGATTGTTTCCACATTGGTGTACCTGGGGTAATATCCCAACAACTTCTGTTCCTTTTCCAAGGAAAAGAACCCGCTTCTTGTGATATGGAAATAGGTATCCTCGCATTCCTTTTCATCCCCAACATATTTGCACCACTCCTCCCAGGGCAGGAACCCTATCCTCGGTTCTTTATTAAAGAACTCATACATCATTTTTGCATATCCATATAACGTGATGGACCCGCCGCTTACGGCATCAAAGCTCTCTCCCAACGCCTGATTTCTATGGCTTATGGCCTTGAAAAAGCACTGAGCAACATCGTATCCATGTACATGGTGCAGCGTTTCCATGCCAAAGTTGGGCAGCATAATCTCTTCACCATCCGCAATTTTTTGGAACGGAACAGGAGTCTTGTTTGCCCAGGGGTTCATGATGGTCCAGCCGGGACCGGAGATTTGTCCCGGCATGATGATTGTTGCCGGAAAGCCCTCACTCCGGTACATCTCTTTTAGATACAGCTCTGAAGCAAACTTGTTCCTTCCATAGTCATCCAGAGGACTCTTTTTCAGGTCGTCCGGATTAAGAGGAAGGACTTCAGCCCGGCCGTGCGCCCAACAGGACGAGCAGAAAAGATAGTGGCAGCATCGCGTGTTTTTCAATGCCGATACCATTGATTTTGTGTCGTTGACATCAAAATTGATAAGGTCAATGACAATATCGGGATTCATCTTTGCAATTTTTTCAGCAAATTGAAAATCCTTTGTTCTATCAAGCTGAACAGAACGGACTTTTTCCCATGCCGGATTGTATTCGTAAGGTCGGGAAATACCCCGTGTAATATTTATGACATCATACCCTGCATCTATAAGCATTGGAACAAGATAGGTTCCAATATGACCACATCCGCCTGTTATGATGACTTTCATCTTACTCCCCTCTGTTTGTTATTGAAATACGTTCACACCAAGTTCTGTGGATTTATTGAACAACTCCGGTAACTCCTTATTTTCACCTTGCTTCTGTTCTCCAGATATACCGTAATAAAAACCTCTAAAAGCCCTTTTCTTCCGGTCAGAATCCACAAAAAATGCCGCCTGTAGAAAGGATACAGACGGCATATTTTGCTGAATATACAATTACATCAGCTTGGTATCGTCTTTTTTGAGCTGGTCAATAAACGCCTGCAACGATTCCGCATGGTATGCAGAAAGCGTCAGTTTCCGCAGAGCGTTTGAATCAGATGAATTCGCAATATAGGAAGTCACGGATTGGGGGAGCGTTCCAAAACGGGCTTCCAGCAGATCCCGCAAGACCAGTCCTATTCCCTTGACCTCACCTCTGGCCTCACCTCTGGCCTCACCTCTGGCCTCACCTCTGGCCTCGCCTCTGGCCTCGCCAATTATTACCCCTTGCCGAATGTATTCATCTTTCCACTGAGCTGCACGTTCTTCCAACATGGCGTCCACCTCCCGCAAATCCTGAAATTCGGGAATTTCTTCTGTTATTCCAGAGCGTTTAAGGACAACACGGCCTAACCATACTGTAAACGCCCGGCGTAAAGGCAGATATCCAGGCCCATGAAGCCGGGCTATCAGTTCCCTGACTATCTGCCGAACCTGTTCAGGCTCCTGCGCCCGCTCCAGTCTCAGGAGCTGCGCGGCCAGGCCCTTGCTTTTATCCAGTTCTTCTCCCGGCACTCGGCTTTCGTCCAGCAAAAAATGCCGATGTTGGGGACGATAATACTTCAAACTCTCCGGCATGGGAGCGAACAAGGTCGCCACTTCCTGAGGCGCTTTCCATGCCTTGCCTCCATTGTATATAACAATGGGGAACACCGGAGGCAACCCTTCGTTTTCACGTACCTTTCCCGTCTTGACGAGATCAAGCAGAAGCAGGGTCGTATAAGACAGCGTCCTCAGGGCCATCCAGTGGTCGGGCGTGCTCTGGAACTCCAGAAGCAACGCCACATAGCACCAGGAACCCTTTTTCCAGCCGACACGCCAGACGATATCGTCATGGCGTTCCCGCAGGTCGTCCGTCACATAACTGCCCGAACAGCGTTCAAGCGTCGAAAAATCCAGGTCGGCGATGAAATCAACAGACACGAAATCCCTCAACAATGATTCCACCATTTCGGGATTGCTGAAAAACTGCTTATACGCCGGATCATGCGGCATTCGTTCTTTTCCCATGTAAATATCCTATCCGAGTAATGCCTGATGAGCAAGATGCTGAACACATATTTTACCTGTTATTTCCTCATACTAGGTTTCACCTATTTCATTCGTATGCGCTGTTCCTTTTCCTCCTTCCCTTCAACCTTCCCCCATAGTTCCCGATACCGCGCATTCCGCTCCAAGTCCCTGTCTCCTGCCGGACCGAAGGCGTAATTCACCGTGCGCTCGGCATACCGTTGCCAGTTCCGCCCGGTCGGGGAGTCCCGAATGGTCGGGGCACAAATACGGATGGTTTCTTCCACATTCTCCCGGCTGTGGCCGTTGGAGCGCATCCGCAAGGCAATCATGGCGTCCACGCGGGAATAGTCCTCAATGGTCAAATGACGGCGGATATTTTCCAGATGGGCATAATAGGCCGCTGCCGGGTCGCCGGGCCGAAAGTCCGGCATCGGAAATGTCCGGCGCTCGGCCTTCCGTTTCTCGGCCTCCTCCGCGTACTCGTGGTCAATCCGTCTGGCCAGAGCAAGTGCTTTGCCGCACTCCCGGCGCTCCGCAAACAACAGCTTCACTTGCGGGAATGAGCCGTCTTCCCGCCGATGCTTCGGCTTGCGATTCTCGAAGCCGGGCGCACGATGCGGATGGATGCAGCCGCACAGTTTTTTGTCGCCGTACTCCCGATTCAGGCGTTCCGTGATGCGGTTGCCCACGTCCCGGTCAAACTCCGTGCCCAGCTTGGGAATGGTCAAGAGACATTGGTAATTGCCCGGCGAGCTTTCCAACACCACGGCGGGCCGGAAGCCGTCTTCCTGCAAGCGTTTCAGACTGTCACGGCTCATGTCATCAATGAGGATATGATGCCGGTCATCTGATAGCGGCGTGTAGTAGATATTTTCGCCGCGCCGCTGGAAGCGCAGCATTTCCGGCATGTGCGCTTCCAGTTCGCCAGGGGAAAAGCCTCTGGTCATGCCGCCCTTCCTGTCGAGGATGAAGGTCTTTTTCCCTCCGTCCTCATCCATTTTTATGCAGGTTACACGATAGCGATCCGCGTTCACGGCAACGGCATATTTCCTGAAGTCTGTGATTTCCCGCATGACTTCCGCTCCTTTTTCCGGCCTTTGGACAGACGGCGGGGTGTGTCTCGCCTGTTCCCATGCCGCGCGGTGTCGCCAGCGGTCGGCCTGTTGGAACAGCCCCTGCGTTCGCAACCAGGTTTCAAAACGCGGCTTGCCGCCACGCGCCTTTTTCCGGCCTGAACGCAGAGAACGCCGTTCCGCTCGCTGCTGCGCCATCAGACAATGCCGGGCGATATTCAAAACAGGCAGACCGTAACGGGTCAGACGGGAGAGCGCCCTTTTTCGCTCGAACCTGTGCCGCTCCTTCATGTGGACAAGTCCGATACTCTCCCCTGCTCCGGCTTTTTTCGGCACTCCGATGAACTCTTTCTGATAGGCTTTCCATTCTTCGAGATTGACGGAACTCACCGGCTCAGGGGCAATCTTTCCCAGGTCTTCGGGGTACGCACCTTCCTCAAATTCCCCCAACCTTTTGCACAACTTTCCCATGCTGAAAGCTCGGTCTACGGAGGATGCCTTCACAGCGATTTCACCCACAAAGATGATGGCCCCGGAACCTTTTTTCTCGAAACGCAAACCGACTCCCGCCAGCTTCTCATGCAATTCGGCCCACGATTTCGCGTTTTTGATGATGCCGTGGCCGCGTTCCTGCGCGATGCGCTGGACGGATTTCTCGCCGGTGGCGTGTTCAAAATCCAGCGCGGCCTGCTTCGGTTTTATCTCGCGGGTCGTCCTTCTTCGCGCCAGTTCGCCATCTTCCAATACCGCGTACATAGAGTTTTCTTCACCGGCCCATCCCTGTTTGTGTTCAATGAACGCCACGATTTTATGCGCTTCCCGGATATCGAAACCTCTGTGCGGCTGCACAACTTTTCCGCTATCCGGGTTCATGCGATTGACCGCAATATGGAGATGATAATTGTCCGTATCATAGTGCAGGCCATAGACAGTCTGGTGTCCGGTCAAGCCCATCCTTTCAAGAAAAACATCCACCAATTCCTCCACCTGTTCTCTGGTGGGCTGTTCACTTTCCTGCCAGGAAAACATCCAGTGCTGTACCGGCATATTGCTGTGCGCGGACTCCCGCGCAAGGGCAATCATTTCCATTTTCTGACCGGTATGGGTCGCTGAAAGAAAACCTCTCCCGCCCGCGTATTCGATTTTCTCCTGCGGATTTCTGTTGTGGGGATAGCGGATGTAATCCACGAGGTCGCCTATCTGCCATACTTTGGGCTTTTCAGCCTTCGTATTCTTGATTTTCTTGACAATCATAATGACAACGCAGCGAAATTTTCTGGATGGCCCATGTCAGATTTCGCAGGGCTTCCTCCTGCCTTTCAAAGACATCCGGGGGAGCTTTGGCCTGCCGGAGCGTCTCAAAATTGTGCTTGAGCAACCCGCCGATACGCCTCAATTCTGCGATGGTGTTCAAATCCGTATGGGCGGCAATCCTGCCTCCGAAAAAACGCCGCCGCATGTATTCCGACAGGGACAGCCCGGCGATTTCCGCCTGCTCCGTGAGGCGCGTTTTTTCCTCAACGGTCACTCGAAGAGTGATCAGGATATTGGCGGCATACCTGCCGCCTCCCTTCGTGCCTTTTCTGCCTTTCATGCCTTTTGCCTTTGGAATGCGAGAAGCGAAGCGCCGAGCATTTCGGGAGTCCAGAGGGCGTAGCCTTCTGGCAGGATGGTAGTTGTGTATTACAACTACCATCCTGCCACGAAGAACCCGCCTCGTGCAGTGGCCAAATTGTATATATGAAGAAATTTTCCATATACTGGCGGCACTTTTCCACAAGGAGGAAATACTATGGCCAAAAACGCAACTATCCGCCCTCAACAAATAGAACGGGCAAGGAAACTGCTTCAGGATTTGCCGGAGAAAGAAGACAGAAAAACACGCCCGGAGGCGGCGGAACTACTGGAGAGGGATTTCAGAAAGGCGAAGGAGAAAGGCTACAACCCCAGAGAACTGAGCCAAATGCTCAAGAACGAGGGCATCATCATTCCCGCGTATCTCATAAAACGATTTTTTTCGGAGGACGAGAATGTTTCCGCTCCTCAGAAAAATGAGACGACACCTGTAAAAAAACACCCCACGGAAAAAGCATCTTTCATTGTCTCCGATACATCAAACGAGAATCTGTAACATGAACATGCCCATTTTTTATATTGGAATAAACAAAGGCATCGTCGGCAAGAATAAGCTGGCCTTCACCCTGATTGGCTATCTGCTCGATAATGGGAAACAGGCGCTTCTGCTGGAAAGCGATACCTCGAATCTCGATGTGTACAACAAAGAAAGTCACTCTCTGGTGCAGAGCCGTCTGGCGGAAAGCCAACCCCGAAAACAGCATATCCATACATGCTGGCATGGGGAGCCACGGCATCTTTTTCACTGCTGCCTTATGGAAGTTTCCTGCTGTGGGTCGGCTTCCGGTTCAGCTCAGGGCAGGTGCAGCCGCCCGCCCTGTTATGGATGCCTGCGGGAATCATTCTGGCTGCAATCTGCCTCTGCTGCGGAATTCTTTTCGAGATATTCGCCGCAAAAAAGTTCTCCGAAGCAAATCGG
Source organism: Bilophila sp. T19-St14 (assembly GCF_059728385.1). Taxonomy (NCBI): domain Bacteria; kingdom Pseudomonadati; phylum Thermodesulfobacteriota; class Desulfovibrionia; order Desulfovibrionales; family Desulfovibrionaceae; genus Bilophila; species Bilophila sp. T19-St14. Next base: position 859,081 of record NZ_BAAGFT010000002.1, on the reverse strand, counting down.
GACCGACGTAAATTCCTGCTGGTGGCAATCGCCTGTATCGTGCTGGGATGATGCTTCACCGCATTGACGCTGGTGTGATATTCTCCTCTTGTCCTCTGCATAAAAAAATGCCGTGCAATAAAATTCTTTACACGGCATTTTTCCTTATCAAGAGTGGAAATCATCAAAAACTTTCACGGTAAGAGCATATATGGAACCAGATTCAAAAATATTTTTTCTTTTTTCCCAATCAGTTCTATATTACTGAAATAAAAATCTTTCAACAGTGTGCAGCTTCGACAAATATATACAGTTCAATACAATAGGAGAAAAGTATGATGGAGTTCGTCCTTCTTTTCCCATGCGGAACCGGCGCAAACGCCCCAATGCGGCTCATACGAGATTGCCGTAGCTTTATGGTCCACCGTCAATCTTTTACCTGGAGAACGCCGCATGGTTCGCTGCCGTCCGTCAGTTTCCTCCACAAGCTCGCCGTCCTTGCCGGTCAAAAGGAACAGCGGGCAACCGGAGCGCGACACATTCAATCTTGATGGTTTTGTTTCATCCGTCTATCTGCCGTATATCCGGTTGCGCAAGCGGAGCTGGCGCGTGGATGAGCGCATTGCCCGACAACATCTGTCCCCGACCTTCGGAGCGCGGGAACTTGCCGACATACAACGCCACGAAGTGGAAGACTGGCTGCACGGACTGTCGTCCGGCGGTTTGGCTCCGGCCACCTGCAACCGTATTCTGGCGGTCTTCAAGACAATTTGCTCTCTGGCCGTAATGCGTGGTCTTCTGCTCACGGGGCAATCACCATGCGCGGGAGTCTCGCCCTTCAAAATCCACGCGCAGCGGGAACGCTACCTCTCGCGGGATGAGGCACAACGGCTCATGCGGGCGCTGGAAAAAAGCGACCGGCCGGAAGCCTTTGCCATCCGTCTGCTTCTGCTGACCGGGGCGCGCAAGAGCGAAGTCCTCAAGGCGCGCTGGGAACACGTCCGCCTGGATTTGCGGCTGCTCATCGTACCGCTGTCCAAGTCCGGCAAGCCTCGTCATATTCCGCTGTCCGACGAGGCCATAACAGTCATTCGCTCCATCCCGCGCCAGCAAGGGAACCCCTGGCTGTTCCCAGGCCATGCTCCGGGAAAGCCCCTCAGCGACCTCTATCTCTTCTGGAACAGTCTGCGCCGCAGCCTGGGGCTTACGAGTGTGCGCATCCACGATTTAAGGCACACCTTCGCCTCATTTCTGGTCAATGCCGGGCACTCTCTCTATGAAGTGCAAAAACTTCTGGGGCACAGCGATCCCAGAACCACCATGCGATACGCCCATCTGGAGCAGGCTTCCCTGGTGGCCGTCGCTGAAACGGTGAGTATTTTTCTTGCTCAATCCGGCAGGGAAAACACCGGAGAACACAAGGACGGGAATTTTATTCCTCGCCCGCATGGTGCCTACAAGAGGAACCGAGCAAGTCCTACAACACGATAGTAGATGGAGATAAAAGGCAAAAAATAAAAAATACGAAAAAGAAGACGCTGAATGAACTTGGTCGTTCCCGGTCGGAAACACTCTTCTTCGGGCACAAACCGAATGCTCATTGACAGAAACACTGTCGATGAATCTTGAGGTATCAATACATTTAACACCTCTAATTTGCAATATCATCCCTGAGGGAACTTTTACAAAGCATATTTACTTTGAAAAAATCCTCATAAATTCACTTGCCTACCTTTTTCATTCTTTTTTTTACGCCTCAAAAAATCGACAGTGTTTCTGTCAAATTCGACAGGAATCTTACCCCTTGCCCAATGGCTTGGAAAAAACATGCCTTGGAGTGTTTTTTATGCCCGTAAGGAAAGTCTCCGGTGAAAATTCTCGCACCCGCACTATCCGGAAAGAAAAAATGGATGAAGTGGGATTCGCCGTTTCCATATTGCAACAGGAAGCACACGCCCTGACTTTGCTGGCGCACGGCCTCACTACCACATTCTGTGAAATTGTGGACCGTCTGTACAATGTAAAAGGGCGTATCGCAGTCACGGGCATGGGCAAAAGCGGGCATGTGGCCCGCAAGGTGGCGGCAACACTGGCATCCACGGGTTCCCCCGCCTATTTCATCCACCCCGGCGAAGCCAGCCACGGAGACCTGGGGATGCTGGCCTCCGACGATGCTGTTCTGGCCTTTTCCAATTCCGGCAACACGGCGGAACTTTCGGACATCATCCTGTATGCGGCCCGGCGCAACATCCCCCTGATAGGGGTAACGCGCAACGCGGACAGCCTGCTCGGCAAAAACGCCGCGCACCTCCTTTTGCTGCCGCTTGTGCCGGAAGCCGACCCGCTGGACTGCGCCCCCACCACGTCCACCACCCTGCAAATGGCCCTGGGCGACGCGCTGGCCCTGACGCTGATGCGTCGGCGCGGCTGTTCTCCCGAAGAATTTCACCGCTGGCATCCGGGTGGCTCACTCGGCCGCAAGCTATTGACGGTCAGGGAAATCATGCACACGGGCGAGGAACTCCCCCTGCTTCCGGCGTCCTCGCCCATGTCGGAAGTACTCGTGTTGATGACCGGCAAGGGGTTCGGCGTGGCGGGCATTCTCGAAAAAAAACGGCTTGCGGGCATCATTACCGACGGCGACCTGCGCCGCCATATGGGGCCTTCCCTCATGGACAAGACGGCAAGGCAGGTTATGCATCCCGATCCCGTGGCGGTCGGCGAAGACACGCTTGCCGTGGCCGCGTTGCGGCTCATGCAGGAAAACAGGATCACCTCGCTGTTCGTCACCAGTGAAGGAAAACCGGTCGGGATTCTCAATGTTCATGACTGCCTGCGGGCGGGGGTGGAATGATGCTGCGCCACTGCCTGATTCTCTCCCTCGCCCTCTGTGCCGTGCTTTCCGGCTGCGCCGCGCGTGAATCCGCTGCTCCGACCGCCCTCGTTCCGGAGGAGGCTCCCGCGTTGTCGTTCGAAGAACGGGTGGCCGCTCTGCCGGAAGGCTCCGCACAATACTTTGCCGAAAGCCCCTTTGGTCCGGCCGCCATTGATGCAGGCCCGTTCTACCTTTCCGGTCTGGGTGACGAATGCCGTTCGGTTCGCGTCGCACGCGGAAGCACGAGCCACAGATTCGCGCTCTGCAAGGAGAAAAACAGCGTATGGCACTTCATCCCCACCATCTTTGAGAGCATGCCGCAATGAACGCCGACACCATGCCAGCTTTATCCGTATCGTCCGCGCTGACCGTGCAGGGAAGGGTGATTTACGCTCTGGTCATGCGGGAAGTGCATACGCTGTACGGCAATACCCGGCTCGGCTACCTCTGGGCAATCATTCAGACGGCTTTCAACATCGCGGTATTCTGGCTGTTTCGTGAGTTCCTCGGCGCACACGCCCCCCACGGCATGGGGATGGCGGTCTTCCTTCTCTGCGGTTTTATCCCCTGGTATATGTTCAGCGATACCGTTTCCCGCTGCATGAAGGCCGTAAGCGCCAATCAGGCGCTGCTGACCTTCCCGCAAGTGACGGAACTGGATCTGATGATTGCACGGTGCCTCGTGGTCTGGGGAACGCAGCTCGTCTGCGCCGTCATCATTCTGTCCATCGCCGCCGCTCTGGGCCAGTCCGTGGAACTACGCCATGTTGACAGCCTTGCTGCTACGCTGTTCTTCGCCCCTCTGCTGGGGCTGGGTACAGGGCTTATCTTCGCATCTCTGGCCCGCCTCTGGCCCACGCTGGAACGGCTTGTCCCCATCCTGATGCGCTTCCTGTTCTTTGCGTCCGGTGTATTCTTTCAGGTCTCTGAATTGCCTGCCCGCTTTTCCGGTTCTCTGCTATTGAACCCGGTAGCTCAACTTATTGAATGGCAACGCTACGGCTTTTCCGCATCCTCCTCATCCCCCTTATACAGCATAGGCTATGTGACCGCATGGTGTTTAGGCTCGCTTTGCCTCGGCCTGCTGCTGGAACGCTATGTTCGCGGGAGGGAAGTCCGATGATTGAACTTTCCCGCATCTGCAAGTCTTACAGCCTGCCACATGGTAAACGAAAGGATGTTCTGCGTGATGTCAGCATCACCTTCCGGCCTGGCGTGAACATGGGGATTCTCGGCCTGAACGGACAGGGCAAGTCCACGCTCATCCGCATCATCAGCGGTTCGGAACGTCCCGACAGCGGAACGGTAACCCGCAGGAGCCGTGTTTCCTGGCCCATCGGCTTTGCCGGAGGCTTCAACGGCAGCCTGACCGGGCGGGAAAACCTGCGTTTCACCAGCCGCATCTACGGCGCGGACATTCAGGAAGTGACGGAATTTGTGGAGGAGTTTACGGAACTCGGTCCATACATGGACATGCCGGTGAAAACCTATTCATCGGGCATGCGCTCCAAGCTGGCTTTTGGACTGAGCATGTCCATCGGCTTCGATTTCTATCTCATTGATGAGGCATGGTCCGTGGGGGACGCCTCCTTCCGGGCCAAAGCGGAAAAACTCTTTGAGGCGCGCAAGGCGCACGCGACGCTGGTTGTGGTGTCGCACAACGTAGCCACCATCCGCAAGAACTGCGACAGGGCCGCCGTGCTGCATGACGGCGTCCTTTCCGAATATGAAACTCTGGGCGACGCTCTGCGCGTCTACACGGGAATTTGCCATGCCGGACGTTGAAAAAAACACCGTACAAACCGCATCGGACACAAAGGTGGCTCCAGCAAAGCAAGAAACAGACGTAAGGCCAACTTCTCCCATCGCATCTCCGAAAGCCAAAGAGCAAGCCACACCTGTTGAGCAATCAGCACCTCAAACCATTTCTCATTTGGCCCTGGCCTCGCGCCCCGCTTCTATGGCGCTCGGCAGAATAAATTCCCGACTTTCCCCGGCCATAAAAACGGTATTGATTGCCGTGCTGCTGCCCACTTTATTGTCTTTGCTGTACTTCGGCCTGTGGGCTTCACCCATGTACATCGCCGAAGCCCGTTTCGCCGTGCGCGGGGCAGAAACCAGCGGAGGGGCCAGCGGCCTTGCCGCGTTGCTGCTACCTTCCGGTGCGTCTGTGGGCGCGGACGCGCATATCGTGGCCGAATACATCCAGTCCCCGGACATCATGGAGGCCATTGACGGAGAGCTGCACATTTTCCGCCACTTCTCCAGCCGCGAGTATGACTTCATCAGCCGTCTGGCCACCGATGCCACGCGGGATGAGCGCCTTTCCTATTGGAATTGGGCAGTAAAACCCTCCTTTGACCCGGAAACCGGCATCATCGCTCTGAGCGTCAGGGCTTATGACCCTGTTACGGCCCAAAAACTGGCGGAAGCCGTGCTGACCAAAAGCGAGGCCCTGGTCAACGCCATGAGCCGCCGCGCGCAGGACGACGCCATCGCCCTGGCCATAAGCGAGGTAAAAACGGCGGAACAACGGGTAAGTGCCGCGCAGGACGCCATGCGCGCCTTCCGGGATCGCAGCGGGATGCTGGACCCAGCCAGTACGGCGGGCGGGCTGCAAGGCATCGTCAGCCAACTGGAAGGCGAAGCCGTAAAAGTCCGTGCCGAAATCGCGGAAGCCTCCACCTATATGAGCAAGGACGCCCCGGCATTGGTGGGATTGCGTGCCCGGCTGTCGGCTGTGGAAAAACAGCTTGCCTCGGAAAAGCTGCGCCTGGCCGGGGAAGCCCGGCCCGACAGCCTGACTTCCGTGGCAGGGGAATATGAGGACTTGCAGACCGAAAGCGAGTTCGCCCGGCAGCAGCTCGTTTCGGCTATGACCTCGCTGGAAACCGCCCGCGTGAAGGCGGAAGCCAAGTCCCGTTATGTGGTGGCCTTCCAGATTCCTGTTCTGCCGGATGAATCCCTGTACCCCCGCCCCTTCCTGTTTACGACCTATGTCCTTGTCGGTGCTCTGGTACTGGTGGGGCTTTGTTCCCTGATTATAGCCGCTGTGCGCGAGCACGCCGGATTCTGAGACAGATATGAACAGCAGATTTCTTCTTTCCGCAACATTGATTCTGGCAATGACTACACCCGCCCTGGGAGCGGATGCCACGCCGCAGAACGGTTCTTCCTACGGCGGCAGCCTGGGCAAATCCGGCAACCCCAGCCCCGGCGGAAGCGGAGGCATTCAGGGTACGCCTTCGACCCGGCCTCCGTCCTATCTGCCCGGCGGCTATCAGCGGGAAGCCGTCTTTCAGCAGGCCATGTACGGACAGGAATCCTCCCGGCAACTAGAGGAGCGCCAACGCCGGTCCATGCCGGGCCTGCCCGCCTGGGCGCTGGAAAACTATCGCCCGGACATGACGCAGGGTCTGGAACCTTTCGGCGCGAATCTGTTCCGGGGCAATTTCGCCTCCACCTACGGCAGCGGCATGAACGACGACTATGTGATTCTTCCGGGCGACAGGATCACCGTACGCGTCTGGGGCGCGAGAAGCTACGATGACGTGCTGTTCGTAGACCAGCAGGGCAACATCTTTCTGCCGGAGGTGGGGCCGGTGCGGGTGGCCGGACTGAAGCAGTCCGCGCTTTCCGGCTCGGTACGGGCGAAACTGGCCTCGGTCTTTCCTGAAAACGTCAATATTTATGTCAACCTGCAAAGCGCCCAGCCCGTGGCCGTCTATGTGGCCGGAAACGTGCCCAATCCGGGCCGTTACGCGGGCGGCCCACAGGATTCCGTCATGTCCTATCTGGACCGGGCCGGGGGCATTCTCCCGGAACAGGGCAGCTACCGGAACATCAAAATTCTGCGCGGCAGGCAGGTCATCGGACAGGTGGATCTCTACAGCTACATGATGCGCGGGGAGCTGCCGCATATCCGCCTCAAAGACGGAGATACCATTCTGGTGGAACCCTTCGGCATGTCCGTGGCCGCCTACGGCCTGTTGCGCCAGCCCGCCCGCTATGAGTTCAGAGGCGCGGCCAGCGGCAAAGACCTGCTGAACTACGCCCTGCCCATGAACGGCGTTTCCCACGTCAGCGTGGGCGGCATGCGCAACGGCGAACCGTTCAACGTCTATGTGACCCTGCATGACTTTCGCAGCCTTCAGCTTGCGGACGGCGACCGCGTGGAGTTTGTGGCCGACACGCGGGGCAGGACCATCATGGTGGCCGCGTCCGGGGCCATCCACGGCGCGTCGCGCTTCCCGGTGCTCAAGCAGACCAGACTGAAGACGCTGCTGGAATATATCGCGGTGGAACCGGAGCTTGCGGACATCAAGTCCGTCTACATCCGCCGCAGGAGCGTGGCCGCCGAACAGAAAGTCATTCTCGCAGATGCTCTGCGCCGTCTGGAACAGAGTGCATTGACCGCCACCTCCGCTTCCGTGGACGAGGCCGGTATCCGGGTGAAGGAAGCGGAGCTGATTCAGAACTTCGTACAGCGGGCCTCGCAACTGGAGCCGGACGGCGTGCTGGTCGTGTCCCGCGACGGCAGAATTTCCGACGTGCTGCTGGAGGAAGGCGACGAGATCATCATTCCCCGGAAAACGGACGTGGTTCACGTTTCCGGCGAAGTGCTCATTCCCGCCGCCGTGACCTGGGAAAAGGGCCTCTCCCTAAAGGACTATCTCGGCGGCGCAGGCGGCCTGTCCGACCGGGCGGATACGGACAATATCCTGATTGTGGGTCTGAACGGGGAAGTCTCCCATGCCAAGGGACAGCCCATCGAACCCGGCGACCGCATCCTGGTCATGCCCAAGTTTGATTCCAAAAACCTGCAACTGGTCAAGGACGTGACCCAGGTGCTCTACCAGATGGCCGTGGCCGTCAAGGTCGCCGTAGGATTGTAGGGAAGTATCATGGGATTTTGTTTTGACTTTCAGGGCAAGGTCTCCGGGCCGGTAGATAACAAGGCCCCCCTATTCTGCATCGCCGGGTCGTGCGCTCTGGAGAGCTGCGCCCGCGCTTTGGAAGACTGGGGGAGTCAGGAGACGTTGCGGGAATTGGTGGACAAAATTTTAGAGAAACAAACAGGCTTCGGTTCGTTGTCGGAAAAGGAGGCTTCATGACTCCTTTCCCGACATGGATGAAACTTGCGACTTCTCTACAATCTTTTCTGCATGACTCTGCCTCAAAACATTTACTTCGATTTGTATTGAAGTCCTTGGGTAAGACCTGCATCTGCATAAAACGCATGTTAATTCAAACAATATACAATGTATTATCCTTATGCTCTTCAAAAGATATAATTGTTTTTTTGAAATCATCAACAAGTTATGAATATTGCAATTTGTATTGTGTATATAAAAAAATGAATATTAAAAACTACTGCATCTGGATAGATAGCAGTAAATACTATAGCATATCAACATTATGGACTATTGCGCATGCAAAAATTATTTTGCTTGACCAATCATCAAAAATTCTTAGCAACATTATTATTTCTAAAGATACAATTGTTATTCAGTTATGGCACAGTGGAGGATTGTATAAAAAAGTTGGATTTGATGCATTTCGTAGAGGATATGACTATCAAAGTGAATACAAAAGAGTTCAGCGTATCCACGGACAGATTAATTATTTTGTCATTTCTGACAGCAAACTTATACAATATTATGCAAATGCATTCAATCTCAAAAATGAACAGATCATACCGTTAGGATTAGCCAGAACAGATTTGCTTTATCAGTGTGATAAACAGGAAGTCAAAAATCGATTTTATGAACTCCATCCTGAGGTCAAAGGAAAAAAAATTCTTCTTTACGCGCCCACCTTCAGAACAACGCAAAAAACAAGAACTTGTGACAATAACTTGATTGATATTAACATCTTAAATAGTCAACTTGGACAAGAATGGTGTTTTATATTTAAAGTTCATCCTACATTAATTGATAAAATATCTATAGAAAATGGGTGGATTGATATTTCTAAATATAGTTACGATGAATCTATATTGCTTTCTGATGCACTTATTACAGATTATTCATCAATATTATTTGATTTCTCTATTACAGAAAATCCTATTTTTTTATATTTACCAGATATTAATGAATACACGACAACTGAACGTATGCTGTATGTTAAACCTGAAAATCTTGTTTCAGAAAAAAATGTTGCATACAACCATACTGAACTAATATCAATAATATTAAATAATAATCAAAATTCAAACTATATATTCAAAAATTATATGAGTTCATGTGACGGTAACAGTTCATTACGTATTGTAGATTTTATAGAGCAAGTTTATAGGAGAAAGAAATGATAGCTGCTCTTATTTTTGCTGGTGGTACAGGTGTTAGGATGCATACAACAGGAATACCAAAACAATTTTTAAAAATATATGGTAAACCTATTATTGCTTATACAATAGAACATTTTCAAAATCATCATCTTATTGATAAAATTATCGTTGTTTCTGTCAGTACACATCTAAATCTCATGGAAGAGCTTGTCAGATACTATAGACTGACAAAAGTTTCAAATATTGTTGCTGGCGGAAAGACAGGTCAGGAATCTATCTGGAATGGCCTAAAGGTCATCAAAGAATTTACGGATGACGACGACATTGTACTCATTCACGACGGTGTACGTCCTGTTATCACAGAGCAACTGATCACCGATAATATTGAAAGCGTTCGCAAACACGGAAACGGTATTTCCGCATGCTTTGCCTGGGAAACGATTTGTCAGGCAGAAAAGCCGCACGTTATTGGTCATGTCTTGCCTCGGCAAAAATGCCTGTTAGCTAAGGCACCGCAGTCGTTCAAGATTAGGGAGATTGTTGAAGCGCACATGAAAGCAATGAGTGATGGAGTAACTTCTGAGGTGGACTCTGCCTCCCTTATGAGCCATTACGGACATACTCTACATTATGTACCATGTGATCCAAGTAATATAAAAATCACGAATCCTGTTGATTTTTACTTGTTTAAGGGCATGCTTGCAGCACAAGAATCTATGCAGATTATTGGATTATAGTGAGGAAATATAATGAAATTTTTCAATTTATTCAGATTGCATCAAACGGATAATATAAAGACTAAAAATATTAATAAAAAAAGAGCAGATACTAAAAAGATTTCTGAAGTCAAAAAAGGAAATGAAGCAAAAAGGATTGCTGAAGCTAAAAAACTTGCTGAATTCAAAAAGGGATTTGACGACTTTACAAGTATTATTTCACATAATCCTATCGGAGATAGTAGAGTCATTATTGAAAGTACAATTTGCCAACTCAAAAATATTTTTGCAAACACTAAAAACAAAAAAATCGGATTCGTTGTATTTGCAACGAAAAACTATCTCTCATCCGATTTTATTGAATCTGTTAAGTCATATGCAAGGGAAGGCATAAGAATTGTTTTTGTTATTGATAGAACCGTAAAGAATAATAAATCTGTCAATGATGCGTTATCTCAATTCAAACTAAACCAATGTATTAGTATTTTTCATTTTTCAAGAAGCATCTCCACTCTGGAGCGAATGAGCATCGCATTGGCCTCCCTCGGTACTGAGTACGCAGTTTTCTTTACCATGAAAGATACAGCCAATCGTAGGTCACTCATCACCTATCTGAATAAAGTGATTACGGATTCCAGTACGCCGGTTGTTTTGCATACCTCGTTGAATCTTGCCGAACTGCGTCAAAATTTTTTGCGGGAACCAGCTATCAGTGCGTTGAGCGGAGGCATTTTCAAGACTTCCTTTTTACAGTCCAAACTCAAAAAGATTGAGGGAGATTGGGATTTCTGGGTTCCACACATTTTGTTCAACCATATCGAAGATAATGATATCACTTTGATCAATTCCATGCGACGCTATTGGAATGTCAATGAACCATCTCAAATAAGCATTCCTGACTTGGGATATCTCTGTAGGGATATGGCGAAGCTGGCACATTCATCCGTGACAGCTCATGAAACCTTACGAAATATCATCAATCAATTCTCGCTATGTTTAAATAACATTATCAAGTCTAAGAATTTCACTGAAACAAAACTTAGTTATATCGCTTCAGGTGCTGCATTACTTGTTGCCTCATTATATAATGTTTTTTCAAAAGATGAATATAGGGATATACTCTATCAGTTTTCTAGTATTTTCAATTTCGATACAATTCTTAAAAATGAAAATATTCATAAAATACACGCTAATATTGTTAAAAATGTCATAGAATTAAAAAATAATACAGTTGCTGTTGTTGAAACTGATTTCATGGAAGATTTGAAAACATGTTTTGTTCCATTCTTGAAGAAAGAATATGAAGTAATTTATATATCAAAACCACAGTATTACGATTATCATTTTTTCTATTGTATGGTTATGCGTGCTATTATCCAGCCAGCTCAATATATTGTGACATCCAATGATATGCATAGGTATATCACGTCTGGTAAAACAACTTTAACTCTTTGGCATGGCAGCGGGATGCTGAAAGAAATTGCTTCCCCTGACCGCAAGAAATATCCGATGGACTACCTTGTCACATCCTCTGAATCCTGCGTGTTGCCGTGGTCAAAACAGTTCGGAGTGGCGGAACGCAATGTGCTGCCTTTTGGACAGGTGCAGACAGATATCATGTTTGACAAAGAGTTCGCGATGTCCACCAAAGCCCAACTCTACAAGGAATACAACATCCCGAATGGCTCGAAAATTATATTTTTTGCACCAACCTTCAGAATTGCCAAGCCCGGTGCCGTTCCTAGCAAATATTATGATTTTCAGATGGATATTGAAGCGCTATCCGAAAAGCTGGCTGAGTGCGGGGCCTATCTGATTACCAAAAGGCACCATGTGTTCTCTCATATACTTTTAGATAAAGGCATTGATGCATCGGGCGTACATCCGTCGAAAAATGGGCATTTCATCGTCGATGAATCTCACAATTTCCAAGAACTTATTAGCGCAGCAGATGTGTTCATCACAGACTATTCTTCTGGTCTTTTTTACGCCGTAGTCCGAAATATGCCACTTGTGCTGTACGCCCCCGATATCGAGGACTACAAAACTGGTCCCAATGGCTTCATGGTCAAATATCCTGAAGAGATGGCTGGGGTATTCGTCGGCAAGCCGGATATAGACGCCTTTATGAAGGCTATCGACGATGCGGTGGATGATGTTTCCTCCGAACGATATGTACGCTTCAAGGAAAAACATGTCGCCGCCTGCGATGGCCATGTAGCGGAAAGGCTGATGCGTTATCTGGAAACTTGGGACGGTACCCAATTCACTAATATTTTTGCAAAACCAGAAGATGAAATTCTTGAATCCACCGAAGCCCCACTATCGGATGAACAGGTGCAGAGTCCGGAACAGACAAACGCCGCCCTGCTGGAAGGAGGAAAAAATGCATAAATTGTGGAACAATGAATCTCCTGTTCTTGTCGAGGATTTGCAATATATCTCCTCTGATTCCGTCATCCCCTGGAACAAGCTGGACGGCAAAAAAATTCTGATAACGGGAGCAACCGGCCTTATCGGTTCCCTGCTGGTCAAAGCATTGCTGTATGCTGCGGAATCCAAAAACCTTAACCTGACGGTGATGGCGTTCGTACGCAATATCGCTAAAGCAGAACGAGTATTCAAGGCTGAATTGGAATTAAAGAATACGCTGCTGCAATTTGTAGAAAACGATGTCTGTTCAACATTCTGTTCAGATCTGCATGCAGATTACATTATCCATACAGCATCTCCAACAGCTTCCATTGATTTTGTAGAAAAACCTGTAGACACTATTCTGACAACTTTTTGCGGTACATGGAATCTTTTAGAACTTGCCAAAGAGTGTGGCTGCCAAGGTTTTGTATATCTGTCATCAATGGAAATATATGGAAAACTTGCACATGAAAATGCTTCTGAGGATGATTCGGGATATATAAATCCTCTTGTTATACGCAATAGTTACCCACAGGCAAAACGTATTGCGGAATCTCTTTGTGCCGCATACGCCTCGCAATACGGCGTTCAAGCAAACATTGTGCGCCTGACGTTGACATTTGGTCCAGGTGTTTCCCAAGATGACAATCGGGTATTCATGCAGTTTGCACGTTCAATCAAAAATGGGAAGGACATCGTCCTTCACACTCAAGGCAGAACGAAAAGAGACTACCTTTATACCGCTGATGCGGTACGTGGTATTTTATCTGTTTTACTTTTAGGTAATAAAGGTGAAGCATATAATTTATCGAATCCTGATACATATATTAGCATTTATGATATGGCTCAATTATGTGCATCTTTATCTCATAAAAAAATAAATGTTACGTTTGAATGTTCACCAGAAAAACAAAATATTTATAGCCCTGATTTAAAAATAAATCTTGATATAAACAAAATAAATGAACTAAATAAGTTTGAAAAAATACCTTTAAAAATTATGTTTGAACGTATGCTTGAATATATGGAATAAGTCATCAAATCTTATTTTTATTTTAATAAATTGTAATTTCTACAAACATAGGAGGTTGTATGAAAATCTGTGCATATATTGCTGGTGATAAAAATATTATTTATCCATCTATCGTATGCCTTTCTTCTGTAAAAAAATACAATAAAGATATTGATTTATTTCTATTTACAGAAAAAAGATACGCAACAGATGAACATATTAGATTATGTAATAAATATAATATTACTATTATTGACATAAATGAAATAGATAAAAAACATACTATTAATTATTTTAGCGCATTTATGAGGTGGCCAGTTCATGTTTTCTACAATTATATAGCACCTGATTTTTTATACACAAAAGGATATAATTATGCTATAAAGCTTGATTATGACATGTTGTGTATTGATGCATTTAATATAGATGAAATTTTACCTTCAAAAAATGAAGGTATTTGTGTTATTCAAAAAAGAAACTTATCAACATATATTGATGAAGATAATTTGAATAAAATCGAATCAAAATTCAAATTAGATGATTTTAAAAGTACGAATACCGGATTTATTGTATTTAACCTTGAATTTTATAATAAAAAAAATGTATCCAAGTTATATGGTGATGTGTTTATGTATTTTACTGAAAAAGAAATTATTTCTGAAGAAACAAGTGAACAGTTTTGTTTTGGACTACTACAATCAACATTAGGTGTGAAATTTAAAAAATTAAAGTATTTATATAATTTTAGGCCTTATATTGAAACTCAAAATATTAACAATACTAAAATTATTCACTATACTACTGTATTAAAACCATGGAAACAATTTATTACAGAAGATATAGCAAAGTTTAATAAGGATGGATATATTAGACATGTACTGCTTACTAGTTACTGGATAGAACATGCTAATTCGCTTCACTTTACTGAGAAATGGTATGCTAATGAAAATTTTTCAATACACGATATATACAATATATTTAATCAATCTCTTAAATATTTTGATAAAAATGAAAGAAAATTAATTTTAGAAAGATATATTTTATATATACAAAAAAATTGTAACTATAATACAATACATTACGATAAAAAATACAGATATGTACAGATAAGGATGTTTGGTACAAATAACATTCACTATGAAATTTTATTCAGAAGTGGATATATTGCTATTTGTATCCATTTTGAAAAAGAATGGGAGGACTATGCAGAATATTTAAAAAATGTAGTATCCAAATCAATAAAAATGGATATGATACATAATTCTAAAAAAGCTGAGATTTATTATCTAGTAAAAGACATTAACAACATAAATGAAGTATGCAATATCACAAAAGCAATAATTGAACAAAGCTATGAAAGTATATCGTTCTTTATAAATATGCATAATTATTTACATGAAATAGATATATCAAACTATAAGAGAGAGAGAGAGAGAGAGAGAGAGAGAGAGAGAGAGAGAGAGAGAGAGAGAGAGAGAGAATAATCAAATACAACTTTTAATAGCCGCATAAAAATACAATATAAAAACCAAGGAAGGACATATTTATGTTTGCAATGGTTATATTTATAGGTATTTTATCTTTTATATGCCTCCTTGTTTTTATTTTTCATATTGCCCCATATATCAGTGACAACTATACATCAAACATTCCAGTTACATGTTGTAAATATATAAAATACCATAAAATAATATCAACATTTATTGCCGTATTAGGCTTATTAATTTATATATTCTATGCATACATAACAAATTATCAAACAAATATTATTGAACCTAAAAAAACTCCAGAAGGAACTATACAAAAAGATAATGCTCCGCAAACCTCAAATACTATTCTAAAGCAACATCAAAAGAGTGGAAGCTCACCCCCACATGCACGACCAATCTCAGACAGCGATATCATAGGCCCCTCTAACACTTCAACTCCATCAAGGTTATCGACGGACACACCACAAGGAGCTATCAATGACCACAGATAACCAATCTCGCAGGATTATTATTTTAACATTTTTATTTTTTGTTACTTTTGTTTGTTTTGCACCATTGACGATAGCTGCTCCTACAGCACCACAAAAATATACATATGGATTTAAGTTATATCAATATAACTTAGAACCCGGCGACTCTGTTGCCGACAATCCAATCCCCAAAGCTGAACTTGGTTCTTTTGTCGCCAAAAAATCAGAATTTACATACAGAGAAGTGGAAAAAATTATTGGAATCCCTATCAATACAGCGCGTTTATACAGGGCAATGGGTTATTTAAATGTCAAAGAACCAGGTTCATATACAATCATAACAACTTCAAAAGGGCATAGTAAATATGGGTGCATTTTTGTAAATAAAAAATTAGCTATAAGTAATCGTAATTCACCTTTTGTAGTAACAGCACCTGTTTATTTTAGTGAACCTGGATGTTATGAAGTAGATATCCGAATATATGATTTTATAAATCGTGATTTAGTCGTACCTAATGGATATTCTTACACACCCCATGCAACATTTAATTTTCTTATTAAAACACCCGATAATGACGGTCCTCAACCTGCACATAAAGTCCTCTTGCTTCCTCTACGGTAGCCTTGCAATGCTTTCAAGACAAAGAATATTTGAGAAGTATGAAAACCGCTTTTTCCAGAAAACTGCGCAATATTCCCTATTTGTATGTTTTTTTGATAGCCCCTGACAACGATGCCCCCTGCGTTATTGGCTGGGGCCACAAGACCACAGCGGACAAGGCCCGTCGCTACGCCGCCCGGAATAATCTCCCTTACATTGCGCTTGAGGACGGCTTCCTGCGCTCCCTTGACCTGAGCTGCAAGGGGGCGCAGCCACTCTCTCTGGTCGTGGACCATACGGGCATTTACTATGACGCCGGAGAGCCGTCCGACCTGGAGAACCTTCTCAATGCTTCCGGGTGGGAAACGCCGGAGCTGATGGATTCCGCCCGGTGCGCCATGCGGGACATCATTCGGCATAATCTGAGCAAGTACAGCCACGCTCCCGATGCGCCGCAAGGTCTGTGGGAGGCAACGCCGACTCCTCGTGTACTGGTTCTCGACCAGACTGTGGGCGACGCCAGCGTCACACTGGGCGGTGCAGACGAGGCCACGTTTCAGGCCATGTTGGAAGAAGTCTTGACTACATACCCGCTTTCCCATGTCCGGGTAAAAACACATCCGGATGTCATTGCAGGAAAAAAACGCGGCTATCTTCGTGACTATGCCGCCGGGCACAGCGTACAGGTCATTGCGGAAGATTATGCGCCGCTCTCCCTGCTGGCCGGTGTGGATGTGGTGTACACGGTCACGTCCCAGATGGGCTTTGAGGCCCTCATGCTCGGCAAGGAAGTCCATTGCTTCGGCATGCCATTCTATGCCGGATGGGGGCTGACCAGAGACAGGCAGACCTGCCCACGCCGCCAGCGGAAACGGAGCCTTGAGGAAATCTTTGCCGCCGCCTACCTGCTGTATGCCCGCTATGTAAATCCTATACGGGGCGGGCGCTGTGACATCCATGACGCTATCAGCCTGCTGGCCGAACAGCGAAAGCAGAATGAGCGCAACCGCCGCTTCCATGCCTGTGTGGGCTTTCACTGGTGGAATCGACCTTATGCAAAAGCCTATCTTCAATCCACCGGAGGAAAAACGGAATTTTTCCGGGACGAAAAACGGGCCGTCCTTTCGGCATGGGCCAACGGCGGGGAAATCGTCGCATGGTCATCCGGTGTGGATGCGTCGCTGCAAAAGGAATGTGACGATGCGGGAGTCACGCTGGCACGCATGGAGGACGGCTTCATCCGCTCCGTGGGGCTGGGGTCGGATTTCAACTGGCCCTACTCCCTGGTGGTGGACAGAAAGGGCATCTACTACGATCCCTCCCGGCCCAGCGAACTGGAAGACATCCTCAACACCGTGCCGGAACATCCCGACCGTACCGCGCTGCTGGAGCGGGCCGCCGCCCTGCGCTCCCTGATTCTGGAAAAGGGACTGACCAAGTATAATACCGGCTTCCGGGCCGCTCTGCCGCCAAAGTTTCCAGAAGGAAAAAAGATTGTCCTCGTGCCGGGGCAGGTGGAAGACGACGCCTCCGTGCGCTGCGGCGGCTTCGGCATGGCCAATCTGGATTTACTGCGGGCCGTGCGGGAAGCCAGGCCGGACACCTTCATCGTCTACAAGCCGCACCCGGATGTGGAGAGAGGAAACAGGCAAGGCGCAATTCCTGATGCCGAAGTGCTGCGCCACGCGAATATCATACTGCGCGACTTCCCTATGGGTCGTCTTCTGCCTCTGGTCCAGGAGGTACATACCCTGACTTCCCAGACCGGATTTGAGGCATTGCTGCGGGGAGTCAGGGTGTTCACCTATGGCGGGCCGTTTTATGCGGGATGGGGGCTGACGGAAGACAGGCGGAATTTCCCCCGCCGCAAGGCCCATCTGACTCTGGATGAATTGGTGGCCGGAGTCTTGCTCCTCTATCCCTCCTACTACGACTGGCAGACAGGGAATTTCTGCCGGGTGGAGGATGTCTGTTGCCGTCTGCTCCAGCCGGGCGGTCAGATGCGAGAGCGTGTCTGGACGCGACCTGCCTCTGCCGCGCGCAGCTTCCTGCGGAGGATTGGGCGATGAACACTCATCTCTTTCTTCAGGGGCCGCACGGTCCCTTTTTCCGACGGTTGGGGCGGGCACTGGCACGGCGAGGGGATACGGTCATCCGCGTCAACTGCTGCGGCGGCGACGTGGTGGACTGGCCCTGGCCCCACACCCGGCTGTTCAGGAAAAAGCCCACGGTCTGGAGCGAATGGGCTGCCCGACTCATGGATAAGGAACAGGTGACGGATCTGCATGTCTTCGGGGACTGGCGGCCATTGCACCGCGAAGCCGTCCTGCTGGCCAAAGTCCGGGGCATCCGTGTTTGGGCCTATGAGGAAGGGTATCTGCGCCCGGATTATATTACAATGGAACAGGGCGGCGTGAACGGCCTTTCCTCCCTGCCGGACACCAGAGAAGGCATGGCGGAACTTGCCGCCCGATGCCCGGACGTTCCAGAAGCCCGGAAAGTCGGCAATCCCCAGACCGTCAAGACATGGCGGGCCATCGCCCATTATGCGGGAACCATCTTTCTCTGGCCGTTTTTCCGGCACTTTCAGACACACCGCCCACAAAGCGCCAGCCGGGAAGTCTGGGGCTGGTTTCTGCGTGTGTTGAGCCGCCCCGCACGCAGAAGGCGTTCCGCTCAGGCCCTTCGGGCCGCGTACCGCTCGCATGCGCCGTACTTCCTCTTTCCCCTCCAGCTCGACGCCGACTCTCAGGTTCGCCGCTATTCGCCCTACAGCGGGATGAAGGAAGCCATCGCCTGCGTGCTGACTTCCTTTGCCCGAAGCGCCCCTGCGGATACCCATATCCTCATCCGCAATCATCCTCTGGACAACGGCCTTATCGACTATGCGGGCTTCATCGCCTCATTCGCCGCGGCCTGCGGCATCAGCGACCGGGTACACTTCATCGAGGGCGGCAAGGCGCATCAGATGATGGAAAAAAGCCTCGGCGTGGTGGTGCTAAACTCCACCATAGGGATTTCCGCCCTGCGTCAGGGCAAGCCGGTCTACTGCGTGGGCACATCCATCTACGCCATACCCGGCCTGGCGGCAAACAGCGTGGAAATGCCGCTGGATGCCTTCTGGAATAAACCTCGTAACCCGGAAGATGTCGCACTGGCGGACTTTGAACGGGTTCTCAAGGTTCATGCCCTGGTCAACGGGAATTTCTATACCCAGGAGGGTATCAGCACGGCCATTGACGGGATTCTGCAAAGACTGGAGGGCGATTAGGTGGGCACTTGCCAAGCCTGTGGGGAAGGCTTATATAGAAAGGGAACCCCGGTTCCTGCTACCAACAGAAACCGGGGCTGGCGCGGCGCGTTACAGCGCCCCGCACGGTTGCTTGAGGTTTTTTTTTCATAGCCCCGGCCCATCGCTACAATGGGCCGGGGCATTCTGCTATCTGGCGTCAGACGCCAGCAACAGTACCACAGCCAGGGCGATAAGCGAGACCATGACTAAACGTCTCATGGCCGTGCTCCTTTTCCGGCTTGCGCCGCGCCGAGCGCAGGCAGTCAGTGAAAAGAAGCAACCGTGCAGTTCGTCTTATAGCCTACTCTTTCCCTCCACGCAATGCGCGCGTAAATACGGTTATCGGACATCAGCGCAGACGAAGCGCAAACATCCTTTGGGGCTTTCCGACTCTTTACCCCCACTCTTCCGTTTCGCTGCATTAATAGTATATTTTATTGATTTATTTCATTTTTCACGAAAACTTGAAAAGTATATAAATTGGCCACTGCCCGGCCTGATTTCTCCATGCTACACAAGATTCAA
Organism: Bilophila sp. T19-St14; assembly: GCF_059728385.1. Classification (NCBI taxonomy): domain Bacteria; kingdom Pseudomonadati; phylum Thermodesulfobacteriota; class Desulfovibrionia; order Desulfovibrionales; family Desulfovibrionaceae; genus Bilophila; species Bilophila sp. T19-St14. The sequence continues at coordinate 839,417 of NZ_BAAGFT010000002.1, read as the reverse complement.
TCCCTTTTGAATCTGTTTTAGCCATTAGTGAGGAGAAGTTATGTTGGAGCTACTGACCAAGAAAGAACAAGAGGTCGTCAATCTGCTGATGAAAGGTACAACACCAAAAAAAAATTGCACGTGAAATGCGTACATCACGCAAACTCATCCATCTGCATCTTTCTCGCATCCGCAAAAAGTTTTCCGTGCATACCACTATAGAAATCATGCGTTGCACCGGGGAGACGCTTGCCTATCCCAAGCACCCCATAAAACTTACGCCTCGTGGAGCGGAAGTCTTTCGCCTGTCTCTCAGTGGGGTAAACACCACAAGAATCGCCCGCTGCCTGAAAATCTCCCGAAGCGGCGTCCGACGCCACAGAGAAAAAATGCTCATGGCAAACGGGTGTAATTCCATGCTGGAATTGGTCGCAAAGTATTACGGGACATACGCTGAGTAATATTCTCAAGGAGCTTTCATGGAAACTGACGGACGTACCATCATCATTTCCACACCGGAAGAACTGTTTCCCCTTATTACGGAAGCCGTGCGACTCGCCGGTTATGGTTATGAGAATACCCGGAATACTTCTGACAGATCGAACCAAAAACTGCTTGCTCCCAAAGATGTGGAAAGAGAGTTCGGCATTCGCCAAAAGACTCTCGCCTACTGGCGTCAGGAAGGTATTGGCCCGGCATATACGAGCTTTGGCAGACGTGTTTTCTATGAACGCGCCGTACTGGAAGAGTATATTGCCTCTGGACGTATCCAAACTTCGGAATCAAAATGATGATGTTCTCAGGCCGCCAGCATATCCCCTATAATCGAGAGCTTTTCGTTTTCCTGTCCTGGGAAAAGGTGAGCGTATCTCATCGTCATGGTGATGTTCTTATGACGCATGAGCTTTTGCAGTTCCATAAGCGTGACCTTGCCGGACTGAGCCAGCCAGGATGCGAAGGTATGTCTCATGGTATGCAGGGTGACGGCGTACAGACTATCACCGTCCTTCGGGGCCAGATTGAGCTTTCTGACGGCTGTCTGGAAGCAGGCTGGCGTCTTGGTGAACGCTGTTTTCTTGCGGGGCTGCTGGAAGATGGGTTCCGCAGGTTTGCGTTTGTACGCCTGGAGCATCCTGACCATGTCCTCCGGCACCCGGACGAAAACCCGCTTGCCTCCTTTCTGAATGATATAAAGGCCGCAGGCGTTGGCATCCACATCCTGTCCGCGCAGCTTGAAAATTTCTGTGGGCCGGAGGCCGGTTCGCAGGGAAAGCAGGGCCATGTCATGCAACTGCGGATGCCGCTTTTCGAGGTCGTCCAGAAGGGCTTTGGCCTCCTCTCTGGTCAGGAAACGCAGTCTTTCATTGTTGGCTTTTACCATCTTCCACGTCCCGCCCTTGGTGGACAGAGGGTTGACGCCACTCCATGTACCAGTGGCGATAGCCCTGTTTATGGCGGAACGCATGAACGAGAAAATGTTGTTCACGGTCTGTCCGGCCAGAGTTTTCCGTTTCCGCGTCTTGGTGTTGGACTTTCCTGCGGCCTTTTTGGGCTTTGTATTCCCGGTGGGCGTCTTCAGGAGCTGCGCCTTGAGACTGGAAAGCAGATTCGGGGTCAGCTCGACAACGGGCAGAGCGTGAATTTTGTTCTTGAGGTGGGCGTTATATTGACTGTAGTGCTGGTCAACATATTTCCCTTCGCTCCTGCCCCATTCAAGATAGGCATCCACCAAGTCCCCGATGGTGACTTTATCCCGCTCAATGGGGTTGACGCCGGTGGCCTCAAACTCGGCAAGGAACTTTGCCCTCTCCTTTCTGGCCGTAGCCGGACGGATGCCCTTGCTGTGCCTGCCGACGGTTTTCCAGTGCCCCTTACCCTCGTGGTCTGCGTACCAGAAGCAGTAGATTTTGTCGTACTCTCCGGTGCGCGGATCGCGCTTGGCGGACTGGCGGAAGAAGACGCCCTCGAACTTGGTCTTTATGTATTTTCTTTCAGTTTCGCTACTCATATGAGCAGGTTAGAGGATACGACGAAAGAAGGCAAGATGCTTATCCAAAACTTATCCAAAATAGATTTTCAGGATAAAAATCTTGACAATAATATATTGAATTTAATAATTATTTATTTCTTCCTATTGGCAATATGTGACCGAGAGAGAGAGAGAGAGAGAGAGAGAGAGAGAGAGAGAGAGAGAGAGCCCTTACACATCGGAGTAGTATGTCCAGCGTGGGTTCCTTCGCTTTATCCGTACAGCATTTGACTGCATATTCACCGTATGGCGGATATGCACCCTTTTTCTACGATCTTCCTGCTGGCTGACGCTCAGGGGGCTTCAGCATTATTCATTTGGAATCCCCCAAGCAACATCAACCTGCTGTTGGGAACCTCCATCAGTCGTCCTTCCTCAAAGGCCCTGACATAGGATGTGGTTGTTTCATCTCCGCAGTATAATGAACATACAGCCTTTTTCTCCAATTTTTCCGTTGCTGGGCTATGGTTGCGGCATGTTATTGATTATTCCTTCGGAATTTCAAGAAATAACGCATCAGCCATTTCCTGTGGCACAGACTTTCCAAAAATCTGCCGCAGTCATTGAGAAGGCTCTGTCAGAGCACATGGTTGTTTTGCTTCATCAATATACTGAAATATATACTTTTTTCACTTTTCCGCTGGTGGGTTCCATGATTGGAGGATTTTATTGGTTATTTCTTTGGAATTTCAAGAAATAACACATCAACCATTTTCTATGACACAGCCATTGAGAACAAAAAATTTTCCAAAGACATAACATTTTTTGGCCCTGCTTTTTTCTACAAAACGTCTTCTGACCGAAGGCAAGAATAAAAGGGATGCAGTTTTGCTCGCCATCATCTCCAAGCCGAGGTTTTATGGCTGAGGGTATATGCAGAATGGTTCTGTATTGCCTCACTTAGTAATTAAATTTAACACATTATATACATAATAAGACGGAAATGGGTAACAGTACGTGCTGTGATGAATCGTATAAAAACGGTATAAAATAAAAATCGTATTTTGCATAATCAATAAACGGCGCAGAATTGTCATGTGACATACAAACTGCATATTCCATTTCTCCACACCTGTTTGTTTTACAAATACTATTGTCTCTTCCTATTCTATTCCCCAAATCTCACCACCCGTACCTTGTGCGGCATCGGATTAGATGATCCGCATATCCAGAATATCGTGACGAGGCGCAAAAGATCCGCACTTTTTCTTGCCGCAGTCTTTACGGTCTTGCCGTTCTGGAGATATGCTTGTGCGTATAACGTGTCAGGCGTACAGCCCTACGGTACGGGATTCACTGCACCGCTGACGCCAAAAACAACAGCCGGGACGCCCGCCACACCCACGCATCCTACAGTAGGGAAAGGAAACCGTATGAGGAAAATTCTGTTTACGCTTGCCGCCTGCCTTTTGCTCGCCACGGCCGCGCAAGCCGAAACGCTGACCATCGGTGATGAGAATATCGCTTACAATGTGCCCGGCGGCTATATGGCTGGCGACGAGGAACCTTATATCAGCGTGCGTAGCTTCCTGACCGAGGTTTCCCCCAAAAACGTGCAGATTCTGGCCCTCTATGTGAACAAGGAAAGCCACAAAAAATTTTTGGATCCGGTGAACCAGCGCCTAGAGAATTACTTCCTTTTGTCCACCATACGCCCGCTTGTGGACAAGGAATTGAGCGTCAAGGATTTCGCTGAACTGAAAAAAGGCTTTATCAAGGCGCAGGAACAATTGAAAACGGCGCTGAGGCAGAAGGCCAACGATATGCTGAACAACGCCAGCGACGGCGCTTTGGGCATCGGCGCCGTTGACAGCCTAGGCGTTTTCGATGCCAGCGATACCAGTTTTTCCTTCATGGCGGTCGTGGATCAGGTGAGTGATGCCGACGGGCAGCGCACTGTGGACAAACAGAGCGCTGTTTCCAGCTTCCTGCTGGCCCAAGGCAAAGTGATCATCATCAATCAATACCAAATCCTCGACCCGTCCAAGGACATGGCCCAACAACTGGACGCCGCCAAAACGCAGGCCCAGAAAATCCTCAAAGAGCTTGGCATCAAGCAAGGCGTGCCTTGGGCCTCGTATCTCGGCTCTTTTCCGACCAATATCCTGTTGTTTGCCGTGATCGGCGGGCTGGTCGGCGGCCTGATCCGCAGGACGGTAAAAAACAGGAAAAATACGACCGCCTGAGGCTGGCTCCCATAGCCTGCGGGCAGGCGGAGGCTTCTGCCTCACACGGACAAAATCCGGTTTGCCGGGAAGCCTCGGCCTTGCGTTCAGGTTCTGCCGTGCACGAAGAAAATGCAACGTGAGGCGGCACAAAGGAAAAAAAGGGGGCTTACCGCCGCGCGTGGATACAGTTTGTTGATACAAAAAGGGGCGGCCTTACAGCCGTCCCTTTTGACATGTGCGATGGCGGAACGCGGCTTCTGACGGAGCGCACATATAGATAGGGAGAAGGTTGGGGGCGTACACAATGATGCAGGCAACGGCCCGCGCTTCTTCCCGTCATGGCTGTACTGAAGGAAAGGCGGGCTGGAAAGAACGCATGGCCAGCGGAGGGAAAGGACGCGCGAGGACGCCATTGGGAAGGCCCCTCGCTTCCGGCCCGGCAGAAGCAGGCTATCCGCCCCAACCTCCAGCCTCCCCCGGAACAGCCGGGCTCCGGCATGTCCCCAGGCTTCTGGATGGCGTCGGCTTCAGAATATTTCCCCAAAAACCGCGTGTTATTTGGGCTGTGCCATCGGAAACGGCTGACGCTTTTTTAAAAGGCTGTGGCATAAAAACGGTTAATGCTTTTTTCCTTGAAACTCCAAAGGGATAACCGGAAAAATGCCTTGGCTATGGATTCCGCCAAGGGAAAGCTGAAGAAAAAGGCTGTATTTTCATCGCGCTGTGGAGATGGAACAACCGCATGCCATAACGGAGCCTTTTGAGATTCCAAAGAAATAACCAATAAAACGCCCCCAACCATGGAGCCCACCAGCGGAAAAATCGGAGAAAAAATATCTATTTTTCAGCATATTGCGAGACAAAATAGCCATATGCCATGACAGGGCCTTTATGTTCAAGGAGCAGCCAAAAGGCCCTGACAGTAGGATATGACTGTTTCACCTCCGCAGCATGGTGAAAAACAGCCTTTTTCTCCAGTTCTTCCGTCGGCGTGCCTCATGGCTGGGGCCTGTTGCCGTTTATCCCTTTGGAACTTCAAAAAAGCGTCAGCCGTTTCTACGGCACAGCCAACCAAAACCATTCAAGGGGTACGCCCGCCTTCCGCAACGTACCGCGCAATCACGGCAAGGAAGGCGTCGCCGTATTGCGCCAGCTTCCTTTCCCCAACCCCGGCGATGCCGAGCATGGCCTCGCGGCTGTCCGGCTTTCCCGCCGCCATTTCCCGCAGGGCACGGTCATGGAACACCACATACGGCGGCACCTGCGCGGCTTCCGCCAGCCTGCGGCGTTCCGCGCGCAGGAGCTGGAACAGCGTATCGTCCACATCCACACCCTGCGCCGTCCCGTCACGTTCCGCCCGGTTTCGGCGGGCGCGCGTTTCCACGATCCGCAGGGCACGGAATGGGGCGCCCCGCAGCGTCCCCCACCCAGCTTCGGTAACACGCAGATATGGATATTCTTCACCTTCCACGGCAACCAGCCCCTGACGGATCAGGGCGTCGATCAAGTATTTCCAGAAACGGCGCGTCCGATCCTTACCCACGCCATAGGTGGGCAGATGCTGAAAGCCGGTTTCCCGGATGCGGCGGTTATCCGCCCCCATCAGGATGTCCATGATGAGCACCCGCCCGAAGCGGCACCCGCTTCTCACCATTGCGGAGAGCGCCTTCTGCGCCTCGATGGTGTAATCTTCCTCCTGTATCTCCCCGGTGCATACGTCGCACCCTCCACAATTGGGCTCCGCGAAATCTTCCCCGAAATACGCCAGCAGCGCCTTGCGGCGGCACTGGTTGCGTTCCGCATACTCCAGCATGGCGTAGGCGTGTTTTTCCGCAATGCCCCTCTGCCCTTCATCCTCGGTCTGACGCGCGAAATAGAGCAGCTGCGCCATATCCGCCGCACTGTAAAGCAACAGGCAGTGCGCGGGATCGCCGTCACGCCCGGCCCGGCCCGTTTCCTGATAATAGCCTTCCACGTTTTTCGGCAGGTCGAGATGTACCACAAAACGCACGTCGGGCTTGTCGATGCCCATGCCGAAGGCCACCGTCGCCACCACAACGGGGCACTCGTCCCGCCGAAAGGCCTCCTGTACGCGCATACGCTCCGCATCGGGCAAACCGGCATGATAAGCCTCGGCCTTCACGCCTTTTTTCTGGAGGAATGCGGCGGTTTCTTCAACTTTCCGGCGTGTGGCCCGGTAGACGATGCCCGATTCCCCTGCGTGCCCGCCAAGGAATGAAAGCAGCTGGGCATGGGGCTCCTCTTTGGGCAGGACATGATAGAAAAGGTTCGGGCGGTCGAACGAAGCCCGGATCAGCCGGGGCTCCCGCAGGCCGAGCCGGGAAAGGATGTCGCGCTCCACCTCAGGCGTGGCCGTGGCCGTGAACGCCGCCACCGGGCACTGGGGGAAGCGTTCGACAAGCCCGGAAAGCGCCAGATAATCCGGGCGGAAATCGTGCCCCCACTGGGAAATGCAGTGCGCCTCGTCAATGGCGAAGAAAGAGACGGGCCATGAGGCCAGCGCGTCCCAGAAGCCGGGCGCGCTCAGGCGTTCGGGCGAAATGTACAGCAAGTCCAGCCCGCCGGAGGCCAGCGCCTCCCGCACGGCCCTGTGCCCTTCGGGGGACAGCGAGCTGTTGAGCGCCGCGGCCCGCAACCCATTGGCGCAGGCGGCATCCACCTGATCCTTCATCAGCGAGATCAGCGGGCTGATCACCACGCATACGCCATCCATCAAATATGACGGCAACTGAAAGCACAGGCTTTTCCCCCCGCCCGTGGGCATGATGGAAAGCGAGTCATGCCCGCCGAGAATCCCCTTTACAATCTCAAGCTGATGCGGACGGAAGGCCGTATAGCCAAATATCCGGGCCAGCGCCCCATACAGTTCGGCATCGCCCCATCCCCCTGCCCCGCCATGTCCCATCATGCCTCTCCTTGCCGCCATTTGGAAAACAGCCCGTCCATCAACCTTCCGCACCAAAATGCAAGCCCATGCCGCGCGCCCTTCCCGCCCTCCACGGCCAGGCCCGGCATACGCTTCCCGCCTGCATCCCTCCCCACGGCAGGGCTGAGCGCCTTTGGAGGAGCGGAGAAGAAAGCCTCCGGCCCTCCCCTTTGCCGCTAGCCCCTACGCCCGTTCCCGCAACATCTGGCCGACGCTCAGGAACACGGAGGACGCCGCGTCCCGGACCTCCGGCGCGGCATTGGCTACGGCATAGCCGCTGAAATGGCGGATCATGGGGAGGTCATTCATATCGTCGCCGATGACGAGCACTTCCTTGGCTTCGCCCCAGCGCCGCAGCTCAAGCAGGCGTGCCATGCCCGCGGCCTTGCTCACGTCCGGGGCGGTGATGTCGATGCAGATATTGCTGAAATGCACGCCCGCATTCCCCCCGCAATCTTCCGCAAGGGCTTCAGACCACGCCGCCGATTCGCCGGGCTCGGCGTAGGCAAGGCTGATCTGATGCAGTCCGGGCATACGCAGGGCCTCCGAGGGGGAAAGCCGGGGGAGCACATGATCTTTAAGGATCCAATAGTCCGTCTTATCCGCGTGGGTAAAAATGGACGTCCCCGCGAAGAACGCGCACTGCGAACTTGCCCGCATACCTGGGTGCTCCATGATTTCGGCGCGCACCGGCTCAGGCAGGGCCGCGCAATACACATCCTGCGCCTGTTCGTCACAGATCATCGCGCCGTTATTGCAGATCAAAAAATCGTAGGGGATGTTGAACCGCTTCACGTCGCGCAGGAGCGTGTTCCGGCCCCGGCCCGTCACGATCCCGAAAGCGTTCCCCAAACGCCTCCAGCCCGCTATGGCCTCAAGATCGGCTTCGCTCACCACACCGTCGCGGAACAGGGTTCCGTCAAAATCGCAGGCCGCTATCTTCATGCGCTTCCTCCTCCCCAACCTCTATAGCCGAACCCAGTCCCGCGCAACCCCGGAAACCGGGACGAGTACAGGGGCTCCGCCCCTGGAACCCCGGCAGAGGCGCTGCCTCTGCACTCCGCAAGGGGCGAGCCGCCCCTTGACCCGGCAGCGCGTTTGCTTCGGCGGCAAGCCGCCAAAGCAAACGCTTAGCGGGGTAATGGAGGCTACGGGGACATCTCTACTTTATACGGCCCAAAGGAACTTTTTCAAAAGGCTGTATCATGGGAAGTGGTTAATGCTTTTTTCCTTGAAACTCCAAAGGAATAAACCGACAAAATATCTTAGCTATGGATTCCGCCAACGGAAAACTGGATAAAAAGGAGGTATTTTCAGCGTGCTGTGGAGATAAAACAACCACATGCTATGCAAGGCCTTTCAAAAACATGCCGGAACGAACTTACGCACAGCCTCCCCATCAGTCAAACGTCTTGGGAAGATGAAGGGATTGTGGAAATATACTGATTACACCTAACGACAAGGGCACATACAAAAGGCGCTGCCGTAGTATACGGTTGTTCCATCTCCACAGGGCGGTGAAAATACAGCCTTTTTATCCAGTTTTTTTCATTAACGGAATCCATACTAAGATATTTTGTCGGTTTATTCCTTTGAAGTTTCAAGGAATAAAGCATCAGCCGTTTTATAGCACAGCCATACAAAAATCCGGATGCCGCTCCGGGCGAGCCGCGCCATTCCCCAATTTCCTCCAAAAAATGCCGCCCATTCCCCGCTTGAGATGGGGGATTCGATAAGACCAAAAGTCTTGGGAAGAGGAGGGATTGTGGAAATATACTGACACACCTAACGACAAGGCCACATACAAAAGGTTCTGTCACAGTATGTAGTTGTTTCATCTCCACAGCGCGGTGAAAATGCAGCCTTTTTATCCAATTTTTCCATTAACGGAATCCATAGCTAAGATATTTTGTCGGTTTATTCCTTTGAAGTTTCAAGGAATAAAACATCAGCCGTTTCCTATGGCACAGCCATACAAAAATCCGGCTACCGCTCCGGGCGATCTGCGCCATTCCCCAATTCCCCTCAAAAATACCGCCCATTCCCCCGCCTGAGATGAGGGATTCGATAAAGTCAAAAGTCTTGGGAAGAGGAGGGGTGGGTTTGGGAGGGGAGGAGGAAGCCTTTCTTCAGAAAGGTTCCTCCTCCCCTCCCAATCTCTTCTCTCCCAATCCTCTATCCAACCTCCCTCCTCCCCGCTGTTGACTTTTGCGGCAGACCCCATATCCTCCGGTAACCTTCTGCCGATGCCCCGTGCCGGCGGACATCTTCGCTCCTTTTCGGGTACGCCATGCAACTGCGCATCAAACTTTACGATTTGATCCTAGCCTTCTCCAATGCGCTGGATCAGGTGCATCCGGCGCTGACCGGGCACCACATGCGGGTGGGGTTCCTGCTCGACAGGCTGTCCGAACGCCTCGGCCTTTCCGCCGGGGAGCGCGAACGGCTTTTCCTTGCCGGGATCATGCACGATGTGGGGGTCATTCCCCTGAAAACCAGCGCGGAAGACCTCATCTTCGAGCGCGAGCGATACCTCCATCCCCAAGCGGGCTGCCTGTTCCTGCAAAGCTGCCCCACACTGGCGGAAGAAGCCGAGCGGGTGCGCTTCCACCATATGTATTGGGAAAAGGCATGCGACAGGGGGAGCGCCGCCCGTGAGGGCAGCCTCATCAATATCGCGGATCGCGTGGATGTGGATCTGCGCGCCAAAAAGGATTTCAGGGAGGCCGTGGAGAATGCGGAACGCAAGGTGCGCCAGCGCCGCCCCGGTGTCTACTCGCCCGATCACGCCGAGGCCATGCTGGACATCCTGCACGATGAGGAAACGCTCAGGGGCCTCGCCGGGGCGCACAGGCACCTTCCCGGCCCCTTCCGGCGGCGCTACGGCGACAGGCTCCTTGAGCCTCAGGAAATCATTCAGTTCAGTACCCTTTTCGGGCACGTCATCGATTCGTGCAGCCCCTTTACCGCCACCCATTCCACGGGCGTGGCCCATACCGCCGCAGCGCTCGGACGGCTGGCGGGCATCGGGCGGGACGACCTCGACACGCTGTTCGTCGCGGGCATGCTCCACGACATCGGGAAACTCGGAATCCCGCTGTCGCTGCTCGAAAAGCCCGGCAAGCTGACCGACGAGGAATTCCCCAAGATGAAACGCCACGTCGACCTCAGCCGCCTGTGGCTGGACGCCGTGCCCGGCTTCGGGCTTGTGAGCGCCTGGGGCGGGGGCCACCACGAACGGATGGACGGCAGGGGTTACCCGCTGGGCCTGAAGGACAGGGAACTCCCCATCCCCGCGCGGATCATGGCTATTGCGGACGTGTTCACGGCGCTTACCGAGGACAGGCCCTACCGTGCGGGCATGACGCCGCCCGAAGCCCTGCGCATTATGCAGGACATGGTGAAGCAGGGGCATCTTGACGGCGATCTGGTCGGGATGCTGTGCGGCCACGCCGACGAGCTCAATACCGTCCGGGCCTCCACGCAGGCGGAGGCGAGGCAAGGCTTCCGGGCCCTGCACGCCGCCTGTGCCGAGCCCGACGCGCTCTTGCTGGATTAGGCAGTTGATATTAGTCGGTTGGGCGCGGGCGGATCTGCCGGTGACGGGTTCGCCTTGCGGGAAGGGCGTGGATGATGCCCGGATGCGGGCGGCGAGCTTCCTGCGGGTGCGCGTCCTGCCGCGACGGAGGCATTCCGGGCGGTCGGCGGGCGTCCCGTGGGCGGGGTTTCCGGCCCTGTTCCCGGCCCCATCGCCGGACGGCAGCCCCAAACGGCGGCTTCGGGCGGCGGCTTTTGAAGGCGGGCCTTCCAAAGCCCGTTCCGGGGGCAGCCCTGCCGCTAACGGCCCAAAGACACTCAAACAAACGAGCAGGACTATGCCGCTGCCTCAAATCCGCATCGTCAGCATTTCCCCTTACCCGGAAATGGAAAGGATCGTGCAGGACGTCATCGCGGCCCATCCCCAGCGCGGGCGCATCGACAACCGCATCATCACCGCAACCGTGGACAGGCTCGACCTCTCGGAGCTGCGCGACTGCGACGCCGTCATCGCCCGCGGCTATTCCGCCCGGCGGCTGAAGGCGCAGGGGCTGGGCGTCCCCATCATCGACATCGCCATTTCCGGCTACGACGTCATCCGCTCCATTCAGGAGTGCCAGCGCCGTTTCCAGCCGCGCCGCATCGGTTTCGTCGGCTTTTACAACGCGTTCAACGGGATCGAACAGTTTTCCGGCATGTTCGGCTGCGACATCCGCGTCTACATCCCGGAATGCGCGGCGGAGATCCGGCACGCGCTGGAGCTGGCCAAGCAGGACGGCTGCGACGTCATCGTCGGCGGCTATTCCGTACAGCAGGACGCGGGGCTTCTGGGCCTTCCCGCCATCCTGCTGCGCACGGGCCGGGAAACCTATGCGCAGTCGCTGGAGGAAGCCATCCGGGCGGTCACCCTTGTCCAGCACGAGCGCATCCAGACCGAGGCCTATAAAATCATCACGGAGTCGGTGAAGGACGGCCTTCTCTACGTGGACGCCTCCGGGATCATCCGGCGGGACAACCCCGCCGCCTGCCTCATGCGCGACGCCCCGCTCAAGGACGTGCCCCTCGAAACGGCCTTCCCCTGCATGATGGACAGCTTCACCCGGTCGATGCGCGACTGTACGGAAATACAGGGCGAAATCCGCAAGGTGCGCGGCGTGTCCATCACCTTCGACTGTACGCCGGTAGCCATCAACGGGGTCGCGGCGGGCGTCGTCATCAGCTTCCAGAACGTGGACAAAGTCCAGCAGCTCGAAGGGCATATCCGCAAGAAACTGAGCAACAGGGGGCTGACCGCCAAGCACCAGCTTTCGGACATCGTGCATTGCAGCCGGCTCATCGACGAGACCATAGAGGATGCCTGCCGCTACGCCGCGGCCTCGTCCAACATCCTGATCGTGGGCGAGACGGGGACGGGCAAGGAGCTGTTCGCGCAGGGCATCCACAACGCCAGCCAGCGCCGCAACGGGCCCTTCGTAGCCATCAACTGCGCGGCCCTGCCCGAAAACCTGCTTGAAAGCGAACTCTTCGGCTATGTGGAAGGCGCATTCACCGGGACGACGCGCGGCGGCAAGATGGGGCTTTTTGAAGTGGCCCACAACGGGACGCTGTTCCTCGACGAAATATCCGAAATCCCGCTGAACATGCAGAGCAAGCTCCTGCGCGTGCTCCAAGAGCACGAAGTCCGGCGCATCGGCGACGACCGGGTGATCGCCGTGGACGTGCGCATCATCTCGGCGACCAACGTCAACCTCCACAAGCTCGTCGCCGCCAGACGCTTCCGGCAGGATCTGCTCTACCGCCTCGACGTGTTGAAAATCACGATCCCGCCCCTGCGCCGCAGGGGGGAGGACGTCATTGAGCTGTTCCACTTTTTCCTCAAGAAATTCTGCTGGAAGAACCGCGAAGCCCTGCCGAAGGTCGAACCGGACTCCCTCCGCCTGCTCCGGGAATACCCGTTCGCGGGCAACGCGCGGGAACTGCGCAACGTCGTGGAGCGGGCCGCCGTCCTGCGCCGCAACCGGGCCGTCCTGACCTCGGCGGATCTCAACAGGGCCCTGTACCCGGAGGACATCGAGGAAGTGCCGCCGCCCCTGCTTCCGGCGGCGCCCGCCCCCTTCCCCCCGGAGGCCGCATACGGCACCATGCCGGACAGCGAAAAGGACAGGCTGTTCGAGGCCCTGCGCGCATGCGGCGGCAACCGAACCCAAGCGGCCCGGAGGCTCGGCATAGACCGCACCACGCTGTGGCGCAAGCTCCAGAAATATATCGAGAAGTAGGCTAGACATCCAAATGGGTGCCTTCCGGGGCACTCGGCAACAACAGCCCCTTCCCCCCGGAGGCCGCATACGGCACCGTGCCGGACGGCGAAAAGGGCAGGCTGTTCGCGGCCCTGCGCGCATGCGGCGGGAACCGAACCCAAGCGGCCCGGAGGCTCGGCATAGACCGCACCACGCTGTGGCGCAATCTACAAAAATATATCGAGAAGTAGGCTAGACATCCAAATGGGTGTCTTCCGGGGCACACGGCAACACCCGCCCCCTTCCCCCCGGAGGCCGCATACGGCACCATGCCGGACGGCGAAAAGGGCAGGCTGTTCGCGGCCCTGCGCGCATGCGGCGGAAACCGAACCCAAGCGGCACGGAGGCTCGGCATAGACCGCACCACGCTGTGGCGCAAGCTACAAAAATATATCGAGAAGTAGGCTAGACATCCAAGCGGGGGCCCTCTGGGGCACACGGCAACAACAGCCCCCCTTCCCCCGGAGGCCGTATACGGCACCATGCCGGACGGCGAAAAGGGCAGGCTGTTCGCGGCCCTGCGCGCATGCGGCGGAAACCGAACCCAAGCGGCACGGAGGCTCGGCATAGACCGCACCACGCTGTGGCGCAAGCTACAAAAATATATCGAGAAGTAGGCTAGACATCCAAGCGGGGGCCCTCTGGGGCACACGGCAACAACAGCCCCCCTTCCCCCGGAGGCCGTATACGGCACCATGCCGGACGGCGAAAAGGGCAGGCTGTTCGAGGCCCTGCGCGCATGCGGCGGCAACCGAACCCAAGCGGCACGGAAGCTCGGCATAGACCGTACCACGTTGTGGCGCAAGCTCCAGAAATATATTGAGAAGTAGGCTAGACATCCAAATGGGTGCCTTCCGGGGCACTCGGCAACAACCGCCCCCTTTCCCTCAGAGGCCGCGTACGGCATCATGCCGGACAGCGAAAAGGGCAGGCTGTTCGCGGCCCTGCGCGCATGCGGCGGGAACCGAACCCGTGCCGCCCGCGACCTGAGCATGGATCGAACCACACTGTGGCGCAACATCCAGAAATATATACAGAAATAACCTTTACATTCAACAGGTTGCCCTTTTGGGCGCAAGGCCGCCGCTGCAACGGATTGCTGCATATATGTTGCAACGATCCGTTGCATCCGTATTCCGCTGCAACAGCCCGCCGCCCCCATCCCCGCCGTCCTGCGGGCGTGCGACATTCCCGTCCCTACCACTTTGTTTGAACAATCAAACGTCCCCCAGGGGGCCGCCGATGTTTGCCAAATCCATCCGGCGGCCCCGGAAGGCGCACGCCCGGCGCACCGCAGGAACAGCTCTGGCACCGAACTTGCTAAATAACGCCCGGAGAGAATACCTGTTCTATTATTGCGGAGGAGATAGAAATGTCGAGCGCTTATGTATTGATAGCCTTTGCCGTCTGTATCTTGCTGATGATACTCTTCATCTCAAAATGGAAGATCCACCCCGTCACCAGCATTCTGGTCGCAACCATCATTCTTGCCATCTCCATAGGAACCCCGTGGGACAAGATTGAAGGCATCATCAACAAGGGCATGTCGGACACGCTGAAGAGCATCGCCATCGTCATCGTGCTCGGATGCATCCTCGGCAAAGTCCTTGAAGAGACGGGAGCCGCCGTCAGCATCACCAAGGCGACCGTCAAGCTCTTCGGTGAAAAGCGCGTGCTCTGGGCCATCCTGCTGGCTTCGGGCATCCTCGGCATCCCGATCTGGGCCGACACCGTGGTCATCCTGCTCATCCCCATCGTGTCCAACCTTGCCCTCCAGACCAACAAGTCCATGATGTCCTACGGCACGGCCTTATACATGGGCGCGCTCGTCACCGCCTCGCTGGTGCCGCCGACCCCCGGCCCCGTGGCCGCCGCCGCGCTGCTCCACCTGCCGCTCAGCGATGCGATCATGTGGGGCGTCATCATTTCGATCCCCTCCATCTTCGCCGCCGGGCTGTACTGCCTCACCCTCAAGGAGCCCGTGGCCCCGCAGGACGAATACATCAAGTCCGCCGAAGCCTCGAAGGATAAGCCCCTGCCCTCGGTGGGCACCTCCCTCGCCCCCATCGTCCTGCCGCTGGTGCTCATCTTCCTGAACACGGGCATCAACGCCATGTTCCCGGATACCGCCGTTGCGAAGGTCTTCAAGTTCATCGGTTCGCCGCTCGCCGCGCTCCTTGCGGGCTGCCTGTTCTCGTTGGTGCTCACCGGCGCCGAATGGCGCTCCAAGAAGGTCATGAACGACTGGGTGGAATCCGCCCTGCGCTCCTCCGCCATGCCCATCATGGTCACCGCCATGGGCGGCGCGCTCGCCGCGTTCATCAAGAATGCGGGCGTCGCCAACGCCGTGGCCGAAACCGTGGTGCAGTTCAGCATCCCCGGCATCATCATCCCGATCCTCATCGCCGCGCTCATCCACGTCATCACCGGCTCCAACGCCCTCGGCGTCATGACCGCCGCGGCCCTCGTCGAGCCCATGCTCGGCGCGCTCGGCATCTCGCCGCTCGCCGCCTTCCTCGCCTGCGGCACGGGCGCGCTCATGTTCAAGCACGCCAACTCCTCCGGCTTCTGGGTGACCGTCACCATGTCCAACATGGACATCCGGCAGGGCATCCGGGCGGTCGGCGGCGGATCCACGGTAGCCGGCTTCACCGGCGCGGCCCTCACGGTCATCCTGCACTTCGCCGGCATCATCTAAACCAATGGGCGGGCCCGGCTACCTCCCCCCGGCGGCCGATTTCCCCCAATGCGCCATGCAAGGCCGCATGGCATGGGAAAGGCGGGAACGCATCAAAACCGTCCCCGCCTCTTTCCGTCATAAAGGAACGGACATGGAAACTTTCGTCACCAAGGCCGCCCGCCTCAACGGGCCCCGCGACATCGAGCTTATCGAGCGCGAACTTGTCTGCGGCGAGGACGACATCATCGTCAAGAACCACCTCATGGGCATCTGCGGTTCCGACAAGAACTTCTACCGCGGCTACCTGCCCCCGAAAACCGCCGAATTCCGGCAGGACCCAAAATTCCCCTTCCTGCTCGGGCACGAGAGCGGCGGCACGGTCGTCGCCGTGGGCAGCCGCGTAGCCGACTACAAGGTCGGGGACAAGGTTATGGCCTTCGGCTGGAACAACAACTTCGCCGAATATTTCGCCGCCAAGTCCTTCCAGCTTCAGCCCGTGCCCTATGATCTCGACATGGACATCGCCTCTCTGGGCGAGCCCATCTCCTGCGCCATGTATTCCGGCCTGAACAGCGGGGTGCAGCTTGGGGACACCGTGGTGGTCATGGGCGGCGGCTTCGCCGGGCAGATCATCGCCCAGTGCGCCAAGCGCAAGGGCGCGCACCGCGTCGTCGTGGTGGACGTGCTTGAGGGCAAGCTGGCCCTCGCCCGCAGCCTCGGCGCGGACATCACCCTCAACCCCGGACAGGACGACGTCATCGAGGCCGTCAAGGATCTGACCAACGGCCTCGGCGCGGACGTGGTGGTCGAAGCCGCCGGGACAGCCGAATCCTTCAACACCGCCAGCGAGATCATCAAGCACAACGGCAAGTTCGTGTTCTACAGCTGGGTCACCACCCCGGTGACGCTGAACATCAGCCGCTGGCACGACGACGGGCTGGAATTCATCAACACCTGCCTCGTCCACCATACGTGGCAACAGCGCTATGTCTGGTGCCCGGAAGCCCTGCGCCCGGTGGCCCAAGGGCTCGTCGAGGTCAGGCCCCTCATCACCGACGAATTCAGGCTGGACGACATCAAGGCCGGGTTCGACCTCGCGGACAAGGACGATGCCGCCATCAAGATCGTATTCAGGCCGTAACCGGACGAACCGGACGCAACCGAGCCATAGCAGGGCCGCCGATCCCGCCTCCCCGGAAGGGGATCGCGCGGCCTTGCCGGAAGGCCCCCGGCGTACCCGCCTGCGGGCGCGCCGTGCAAGGAAGACCAAGGAAAAGACAATGATTACCTGCCCTGACTGCGAAACAGGCCGGAACCTGCTTGCCGGAGCCTGCCGCTCCGTCTTCCAGCGCGGCCTGACCGGCGGTTCCGCCGGAAACATGAGCCTGCGGGTCGAGGGGGGCATCCTCGCCACGCCCACGGGCATCCCCTTCGGCGAGCTGACGCCCGAAAGCCTTTCCCTGCTGGACGAAACGGGCGCCCTCGTCAGCGGCCCCAAGGCCACCAAGGAAGCGCCGTTCCACCTCGCGTGGTACAAGGCCAACCCCGATCACCTCGCGGTGGTGCACCTGCATTCGCCGTGGGCCGTAGCCGTCTCCTGCCTGTCGGATCTCGACCCCGACAGCCCCCTGCCGCCGCTGACGCCCTACCAGCTCATGAAGCTGGGGCATCTTGCGGTCGCGCCGTATGCGAAACCCGGATCGGCGGAACTGTGCGCGGGCGTCGCCCGCCTCGCCCCCGGACGCACGGCCCTGCTGATGGCCAACCACGGCTCCATCACCGGCGGCGTGAGCCTGACCAAGGCGCTGGACGCGGCTGAGGAGCTGGAAGCCACCTGCCGCCTCTACCTGACGCTGCGGGGCCTGCCCGTGCGCTGCCTGACCCCGGAACAGGCCGCCGAACTTCTTCCCCCCAAAGGAGCCTGATCCCATGACTGCCGTTCTTGGTTGCATCGCCGACGATTTCACCGGCGGCACCGACCTTGCCGAAACCCTGAGCCGCAACGGGATGCGCACCATCCAGCTTCTGGGGGTGCCGGATCCTGCGCTGGCCTCGGAAGCCGCCGCACAGGCCGACGCGCTGGTCGTGGCCCTGAAGATCCGCACCGTCCCCGTCGAAGAGGCCGTCAGCCAGGCCCTCGCCGCGCTCGAAGCCCTGCGCGCCGCGGGCTGCCGCCAGTTCTTCTGGAAATACTGCTCCACCTTCGACTCCACCCCTAGGGGCAACATCGGCCCGGTGGCGGAGGCCCTGCTCCAGGCCCTCGGCGGCGACCGCGCGGTCGTCTGCCCCTCCTTCCCCGAAAACAGGCGGACGGTCTATCAGGGCTACCTTTTCGTGGGCGACAGGCTGCTGCATGAAACCTCCATGCGCAGCCATCCGCTGACGCCCATGACCGACGCGAACCTTATCCGGCTCATGGACGCCCAGTCTTCACGCAAAAGCGGGCTGATCCCGCTGGAAACCGTCCGGGAAGGCGTCGAAGCCGTCAAAGCCCGGATGGACGGGCTTGCGGCGCAAGGCACGCCGTGGCTCGTCTGCGACGCGCTTTCCGACGCGGATCTGCGGGCCATCGGCGCGGCCTGCGCCGGGCACGCGCTGGTCACGGGCGGCAGCGGCGTGGCCCGCGGGCTCGGCGTCAACTTCGGCATCGGCGCGGACGGCCCCGTGCCCCCGGCCCCCGTCAATGCGCCGGGCCTCGCGCTCGTGCTCGCCGGGAGCTGTTCGCAGGCGACGCAGGCGCAGGTGGCGCGGTTCACGCGGCAGCGCCCCGGCTTTGCCCTCGATCCGCTGGCCCTTGCCGAGGATCACGGCGGGTACGTCGCCGAGGCCGTCGCCTTCGCCCGCAGGCATTGCCCGGACGGGCCGTGCATCGTCTACTCCACGGCCTCCCCGGACAGGGTCGCCGCGACGCAGGCCCGTTTCGGCAGGGAAGCCGCCGGAGCCATGATCGAGCGGGCGCTTGCCGACATCGCCGCCGCGCTGGTGGAAACCGGCGTCAGGCGCATCCTCGTGGCGGGGGGCGAAACCTCCGGCGCGGTCGTGTCCCGCCTTGGCGTGCGGGCGCTGCGCATCGGCGAAACCATCGCGCCCGGCGTGCCGTGGACGGAAACGCTGCACGACCCGGCCCAACCCGACGCCCCGCACCTTGCCCTTGCCCTCAAGTCGGGCAATTTCGGCGGCGAAGACTTTTTCATGCAGGCGCTCGGCCTTCTCGCAAACGCCGACTGACCGCGGCTGGCCGGACTGGCCGCGGTTGACCGCGAAAGTCCCCCCTCCGCCCGGAGCGCGCCGCGCTCCCGCCGGGGCCTGCTTTTCATCCGCAACCACAGGGAGTCAATCATGTTCTACGAATCGCTGTTCAATCCTTCCGTACACCGTCCGGTCAAGGCCTGCCTCACGGGCGCCGGCGAATTCGGAGCGTCCTTCCTCTTCCAGGCGCAGGGGATGCCCCTGCTCGAAGTCCCCGCCGTGTGCACGCGCACCGTTCAGCGTGCGGTGGACGCCTATGAAAACGCGGGCATCCCCGCCTCCAAAGTCCGCGTGTGCGAATCCGCCGAAGATGCGAAAAAGGCCTATGCCGACGGCTTCAACGTCGTCGTGGATCGGTTTGACTACATCGCGGATCTCCCCCTCGACGTGCTGGTGGAAAGCTCCGGCGCGCCCGAAGCCAGCGCCGCCGCCGCCGAGCTCGCCATTGAGCGCGGCATGCACGTCGTCATGGTCTCCAAGGAAACCGACTCCGTCGTCGGCTCCATCCTGGCGCGCAAGGCGGCGGAACGCGGCCTCGTCTACACCACCGGCGACGGCGACCAGCCCAGCCTGCTCATCGGGCTCATCAGCTGGGGCCGCGTCCTCGGCATGAACATCGTGGGCGCAGGCAAGTCCAGCGAATACGACTTCATCTATGATCCCGCGCGCGACATGGTGCTGTGCCCCGGCCAGAAGCAGGAAATCGCCACTCCCGGCATGGGCTCGCTGTGGCAGTTCGGCGACCGCCCGGCGGAAGAGGTCGTCGGCAAGCGCCGCGCCATGCTCACCTCTCTCTCGCACCGTTCCGTGCCTGACCTCTGCGAAATGGCGGTGGTCGCCAACGCCACGGGCATGATGCCGGATCGCCCGCTCTTCCACGCGCCGGTGGCCCGCATCGACGAAATGCCCGATCTCTTCTGCCCCAAGGCCGACGGCGGCCTGTTCGACGCGCCGGGGCGCCTCGACATCTTCAACTGCTTCCGCCGCCCCGACGAGGCGAGCATGGCGGGCGGCGTCTTCATCGTCGTGGAATGCAAAGACAAAAAATCGTGGCAGGTGCTCAAGGCCAAGGGGCACCCGTGCAGCCGCAACGACCGCTATGCCGCGCTGTACCATCCCGCCCACCTGCTCGGCGTGGAAACCGGCACCAGCGTCCTCGCGGCGGCCCTCATGAAGCACGCCACCGGCGGCGACAACCTGCGCCCGCTGTGCGACCTGTGCGGGCGCGCCGTGCGCGACCTGCCCAAGGGAACCGTCCTTGACATGGGCGGCCACCACCACACCATCGACGGCGTGGAAGGCGTCCTCAACCCCGCCGCCGCCATCGGCACGGATGCGGCCCTGCCCTTCTACCTGCTCAGCCACCGGACGCTGTGCAGGGATGTCCCCGCCGGAAAGCTGATCACCCTCGGCGACCTCGACATGCCCGAAGAATCCACCCTGCTCCGCCTGCGCCGCGAACAGGACAAGGCGTTCGGCCTCGTGAAATAACCGGCGGATACCCGCCTTCAGGGGAGGCGGCAAAGGTGCCGCCCCCTTCCCCAAAGACAGACGGGATCGCCCGACAACAATCTGACGACAGACGCTCTCCTCTGCCTTTTCTCAAAAACAGATGGGATCGCCCCTTGCCGGGGTGATCCCGTTTGTCTTTCAGGGACCTGCCGCCTAACGGCTGATGGCCTCCGCCTTGGAAAACCCAATATATAGAGAGATGGACGGCCTGCCTTGCCCAGCGCATCCGCCGGAAAGCGGCACTGGCCCCTGCCCCCGTAACGTCCGCTTCATCCGCCCACCGGCGGGGGGATGAGGGCAGCCAAGCCATCCACGGGCTTGCGGGGCCATCCCCGTCCCCCCCGGCGGATTCGGTAATATTGGGGAAAGGCGGAACCCTGAATCCCCACGTCCTCCCTCGCCTAAAAGCCCCGCGTGTTCCGGCACGGAATCATGCGTGCCGGACAAGGCGCAGGGGCACCCCTTCCGTACTCCGGGCCGCGAGAAAGGCCTTGAACGCCTCCAGACGTTCCTCCGTATAGGGTTCGGCGCCGCAGGGGTACGCCCGTCCGAGCTGGCGGTACTTGCCCTCCCCATAACGGTGGTAGGGCAGCAGTTCCACGCCCACGATGTCGGCCCCTCGTGCCGCTTCCTCCCGCAGCATGGCGAAAGCCGCCTCCAGCCCGGCGGGATCGTCGTTCAGGCCGGGGATCAGCGGCATTCGGATCAGAACCTTTTTGCCCATGCGGAACAGCCCGCGCAGGTTGTCCAGAATCCGCCGGTTGCCCGCGCCCGTAAGCCGCCTGTGCGCCTCGTCGTCCATATGCTTGATGTCGTAGAGGAACAAATCCACATGCGGGGCCAGCTCCCGGAATGTTTCCCAGTCAGCCATCCCGCAGGTTTCGAGGGCCGTGTGCACGCCGTTGTCGCGGCAGGCCATGAGCACCTCGCGGGCGAACGCCGCCTGCATGGTCGCCTCCCCGCCGCTCAGCGTCACCCCGCCCCCGGACTGCCAATAAAACGGGGCATCCCGCATGACGGCATCCACAACCTCCTCCACGCTCATGGATCTGCCGCTCACCCGCAGCGCCCCGTTCGGGCATTCGGCCGCGCACGCCCCGCACCCCCGGCAGGAAGCGGCCCTCTCCACAAGATGGGCCGTGCCGGACGGTCCGGCCCTCAGGCTGTGGAGCCCTTCAGGGCACGCCGGGACGCACGCCCCGCACGCCGAACAGCGTTCGGGCTCGAACAGGATTTCCGGGCGCGGGGACTGGCTCTCAGGATTGGAACACCACCCGCAGCGCAGGGGGCACCCCTTGAGGAACACCAGCGTGCGCGTCCCCGGCCCGTCGTGGATGGAATACCTCTGCATATTGAAGACAATCCCGCGCATACCGCCCCCGGCATAAAGATTTTGCGCCCCGGAATCCCGCCGTCAGGCCATCCGGGGCGCGGTCCGCTACAGGTTCCGCAACATGGTGCGGCTGATGATCTCGTCCTGCACGTCCTTGCACAGCTCCACGAAAAACGCGCTGTACCCGGCGACGCGGATCATGAGATCCTTGTACTGCGCGGGATCGGCTTGTGCGGCGCGCAAGGTGTCGTCGTCCACATAGCTGAACTGCATCTGCCCGTTCCCAAGCAGGCTCGCCGTGCGGAGCAGGTTGATGAGCCCCTGCTCGCCTTCGGGCGTATCGAGCAACCCCTTCATGATCTTGAAGTTGTGTACCTGCCCGATTTCCATGGCCTCGACGTTCACCTTGCTGACGGACTTGATGACGGCGGTGGGCCCGCACACGTCGCGCTGCTGTCCGGGGCTGATGCCGTCGGAAAGCGGCGCGCCCGCGAGCCTCCCGCACGGCAGCGCCCCGATGAGCATCCCCTGCGGCGTGTTGTTCGAGATGGACAGCGTGCCGTGGCTGAAACGGCTGTACAGCGTCCGGCGACGCTTGTGCTCGTCTTGCGTGAAATCCACGATGTCCTTGGCGAAAAAGTCCGCTTCATCGTCGTCGTTGCCGTATTTCGGCGCGTCGAGGCAACGTTTGAGGAGTTTTTCATGCCCTGCGAAGTTGTCGCGGAGCGCCTGCGCCAGTTCTTCCAGCGTGCAGGCCTTGTCCTCATAGACGAGCTTTTTGACCGCCGCCATCGAATCCGCGTAGTCGGCCAGCCCCGTCCAGATAAGCCCCGGCCCAGCATTCACCACCGCGCCGCCGTCCATGACGTTCTTCCCGCTTTCCATGCAGCCCTCGACCAGCGCGGACACCAGCGGCTTCGGCGCGTAATCGCGGTGGATGCACTGGCTGATCAGCGTGGCTTGCAGGGCCAGTTCCGTAATATGCGCAACCTGCCGCTTGACCGCCGCCTCGAACTTTTCAAACGTGTCGTACTGCTCCAGCCCGCCGAGTTGCAGCCCCTGCACCGTGCCATCGTAGAGCAGCACCCCATTGTTGAGCACAAATTCAATGGCGACGGGCCAGTTGGTATATCCCACCGATGTCCACTGGTAGATGCGCCCGGACTTCTGCGGCTCCACGCAACCCATCAGGCAGTAGTCGCGGGCGTCGTCATAGGAAAAGCCCTTGGAGAGCATTTGTTTGATGTGCATGTCGTCGAAGTGGCAGGCCGGAAAGCCGATGCCGGATTTGACGACCTCGACGATCTTCTTGAGGTATTTCTGGGGCGAGGCGTTGTGGATGCGCGTCGCCAGCGCGGGCTGGTACAGGCCGAGATTCTTGGAGGCATCCATGATCATGTAGGTCAGCTCGTTGCAGGCGTCGCCGCCGTGCCGCTTCTGCCCGCCGACCACCAGGTTGATGAACGGCTGGTAGCCCGCGAAATACATCGCGGATTCCTTGCTGCACAGCCACATGACCTCGGCCATCTTGATGAGCCAGCAGCACAGCAGCTCGGACGCCTCGGCCTCGGTGATCACGCCGTTGTCGATGTCGTGCCGATAGAACGGGTACAGGTACTGGTCGGCGCGCCCAAGGGAAATGCCGGTCTGGTTTTCCTCCAGCGTGAACAGCGATTCCGCGAACCACACGGATTGCAGCGCTTCCTGAAACGAAGAGGGCGGATTGGCGGGCACGTTGCGGCAGACGCAGGCGATGCGTTCCAGTTCGGCCCGGCGGCGGGGATCGGCCTCGGCCGCCGCGAGTTCGAGGGCGTAGTCCGCATAGCGCTCGGCATAGCGGATCGCGCCTTCACAAGTGAGGAGCATGGCTTCATAGAAATGGATTTTCCCGATGTCCTCAGGGATGCCGGGCGAGCAGGCCGCGAGGCGTTCGCGGGCTTCAGCCATGACGCCGCCGAACCCCTTGGTCAGCAGGATGATGTCATAGCCGGGGCAGGTATCGCCCCCTCCGCTCTGGCTCTTGATGGACACGTCGCAGACAAAGCTCTCGCTGGACCAGCTCCACAGCCCGGCCTCGCGGAACCGCGTTTCGGAAATCTCGTCCACGGAGCGGCCTTCCCAGTACGGGAATACGGTTTCCCGCAACGCCCGCTTGGTGTCCTCGTCGATTTCATACGGGTCCTGCGCCCGCGTGGACAGCGTGTCCAGTTCGTCCCGCACCCAGCGCCACGCGATGTCCGGCGAGACTTCCCCACCCCGGCGGCGGCCCGCCGGATGGCTGACGATGAGTTCTTCCGGGAAGATGGCGAGCGGCGCAGTTTCGCAGGCGCGCTTGAAGGCCAGCGCCCGCAGCTTGATGGGCGGCATCCCCGGATGGCGCTTGTAGGTTTCGGTGAACGCCAGCGCGCGGGAAGCGGAAATGTTGGGCTTCGAGGCCAGATAGTCGGCGCGCAGCCGGGCCACGCGCCCGGACAGCCCGGAAGCGCCGGAGGGGGTTGTTGGGGTACAGCAGGACATGAGGGGGCTCCTTTGCAAAAAGGTTTCGCCGGGCGGCGGATACGTTTTTCGGCTTTTGGCGTTAGAGGAAGAGCTCGACGCGGCCCTTGCCGTACCCGCTGAGCGCATAGCGCTGCGTGAGCGTCCCGGCCTCAAGCGTTTCCTCGACGATGCGGACGATGCCCACGGCCTTGAGCGCCTGCAAATGGCCGTCCACGGCGTCCGGGGAAAGCTGGCGTTCGCCGGGGTACTGCGGGCGCAGGGCTTCGTAGACGTCCCGTGCGGTGCGGGGCTTGCCGTCGCGCAGCAGCGCCGCGATGGTCAATCGGATGGGTTGTTTCATGGGCTTACGTTGCGGAGGTTGATGATGTCGCGCGGGTTGCCGATGACGAGGAACATGCCCGCAAAAATCGCGGCGGCCCCGATCACGAGGCTGCGGGTGATTTCGACGTCCGTGAACAGCGCGCCGAACAGCACGCCCCACAGGGCGTAGGTGATGTTAAGGGCCATGGCCCGGCTCACGCCCGCCATGTTCATGGCCTTGTACCAGCAGCGGTACGAGATGCAGCCCACAACGCCCGCCAGTGCGAAGCACCCCACGCCGGGGCTCGAAAACGCGCGGGCCAGCAGGCCGGGGATGTCGCAGCCCGGCGCGGACGCGCTCACATGCCACAGGGCCAGCGGGACAATGATCCCGGCGTAGAGCAGGCTGGACACGATCTGATAGACGTTCAGGGCCACGGCGGGCTCGATGAAGTCCATACCCGAGGTGACGCACACGCCCTCGGCGGCCCAGCCGAACGCCGCGAGGAACGCGAAGGCGATCCCAAGATAGAACAGGCCGCCCCCGGCCCCTTCCGGCGGGGTGTAGCCGATGGCGATGGCCCCGATCACGCACAGCGCGAGGCCCCCCCACGCCCTGAGGCTGACGCGCTCCTTGAGAAAGACGAGGGCCAGCAGCGCGGCGATGGCGGGATAAAGCGACGTAATGGGCAGGACGTACGCCGGGCCAGCCATGGACAGGGCCATAAGGTAGCCGCCCATGCCGAGCGGAGCGCCGAGCAGCGCCCCCCAGATGCAGGCCCTCCCCGCCTTACTGCGGAGCGTGCGGATCACTTCCCGGCCCTTGCCTTGCGCGCCGTTGATCGCCAGCGAGAGGCACGCGGCGCAGAAGTCATGGAGCCCGGCGGCGAGGAGCGGCGCGAACAGCCACAGCGCCGGGTTGCCGAACGGTTCTTCCGCCAGCCCTTTGCCGAGGATCAGCCCGTCGGAGCTCCAGATCATGCCGGACATCAGGGCCAGCGCCAGCCCTTTCTTGGCGTAGCGCAGTTCTTTTTGTTCACGCAGGCTGGCGAGGTTGGTCATTGTCGGCGTCCTTTTGGGGTGTGGGGTTGGCTGGGGAGGGGAGAGGGAAACTTTCTAAGAAAGTTTCCCTCTCCCCTCCCCAGACCCCTCCCCTCTCTCTTCAAAGATTTTCGACTGGTGGGGAGGCTGCCCGGAGGGAGTCCCTGTCGTTCTTCAGACGGGAAGGCATTCCCGGAGGGAACCCCTACGTGTTTCAGGCGGGAGGCGTTCCCGAAAATCCAGACCGGGGCACGGCTGGGGTTCGTCAAAAACGGCGTTTCCCGGCGGACGGGGCGGGCCGCCGTTCGCCAGTTCGGTGAAAGGGGGAAAGGTATGGTTCACAGTCCGAGGAGGGCACGGTACCCGGCGGCATCAAGCAGGGATTCGGCGGATGCGTCCGGGCGGATGCGGATCATCCAGCCTTCCCCATAGGGGGAAACGTTCACCAGCGTAGGCGTGCTTTCCAGTTCCTCGTTCACGGCGACGACCTCGCCGGGGATGGGCATATACAGTTGGTTGACCGACTTGAGGGATTCGACCGTGCCGAAGTCGCTCCCGGCCTCGAACCGCGTACCCACTGCGGGCAGATCCACAAAGGCGATTTCACCGAGCTGATCCTGTGCGAAATCGCTGATGCCGATGACGGCTTCGCCGCCGTCCATGCGCACCCAGACGTGCTCGGCGGTGTAGCGGAGGGATTCGGGGAGATTGAGGTCTTCGTTGCTTTTCATGGGGGGTTCCTTTCTTGGAATATATCCAATTTGAACGGCGTTGTATCCCAAAGGGAATCTGCTTCGGGGACGCCGCGAGCCGGGATTCGGTAAACACGAAAGCCTTTGCGGAGGGGAAGCGTGGGGGATGATCCTCTTTCTTCAGGATCGTTTCCCAGCCCTTCCTCAATGGCTCATCCGGCGGCCTCGACGAGGGAAAGCGCGGCTTCATACAGGCCCTCCGCCAAGGTGGGGTGGGCGTGGATGGTTGCGGCGATGTCCCGTACGGACCCGCCCAGACGCAGGGCAAGCCCGGCTTCCGCGATGAGATCCGTGGCATGGGCCCCGGCGATGTGCACGCCGAGCACTTTGCCCGTGGCCCCGTCCGAAACGATCTTGAACATGCCGGGGAGTTCGTTCATGGCCTGCGCCTTGCCGAGCTCGCGCATCTGGAACGTGGCCGTGCGCACGTCGCGGCCCGCCTCGGAAGCCTGCGCTTCGGTAAGCCCCACGCAGCCGATTTCGGGCGACGTGAAAATGCCGGACGGTACGGCGGAATAGTCCATCCGCCCTTCATGCCCAAGGCAACCGCGCACGGCGCACAGGCCCTCGGCGGCGGCGACATGGGCCAGCATGATCTTGGAAGGGCCCAGTACGTCGCCCACGGCATACACGCCGGGGAGGGAGGTGCGCATGTGATCGTCGGCCCGTATCCAGCCCCGCCCGTCCACGGCGACCCCGGCTTCCGCCAGGCCGAGGCCGGAGGTATTGGACGTGCGCCCCACCGTGACCAGCACGGTTTCGGCTTCGATGGGCGTTTCCTTCACCTGCGCGGGCGTGGGGTCGCTGATGAACGGCGAAGGGCCAAGTACGGCCTTGACCACGCCGTCTTCCACGCGGACGTCCTTGAGCGTCCGGCCCAGTTCACAACCGATGCGGCGTTTCTTCATTTCCCGCTGGAGCAGCGCGCTCATGTCCGCATCCACGGAAGGCAGGGGCAACAGGCGGTTCTGTCCTTCCACCACCGTGACCTTGGACCCGAAGGCCTGATAGATGAACGCCAGCTCGCAGCCGATGACGCCCCCGCCCACGATGGCGATGGACGCGGGCACCCGGTCGAGCGCCAACGCGTCGTCGCTGGTCAGGATGTGCGCATGATCGACGGGCAGGCCGGGAAGTTCCAGCGCGCCCGAACCCGTAGCGAGGATCACGCGGTCACCCTCAACGGAAACCGGGCCTTCCGCTGTGGAGGCTTCCACCAGCCCCGCATGGACGAGGCGCCCTCGCCCCTTGAGGAGCCGGACGCCGAGGCTTGCGCAAGCCTTTTCAAGCCCGCCGCGCAGGGTGGCGCAGACCTTTTCCTTGCGGGCCAGCACGGCGGCGGGGTCCACAGCCGGAACCCCCTGCCCGGTGATGCCGAACTGGGACAGGCGCAAGGCCAGCTCCAGCGCGTCGGCGGAGGCTTTCAGCGTCTTGGTGGGGATGCAGCCGTTGTTCAGGCAGGTCCCGCCGAGGTTCCCGCTTTCCACGAGAGTCACGGACATCCCGGCGCGGGCGGCGGCAAAGGCGGCCGTGTACCCGCCGGGGCCTCCCCCGATGACGGTCAGGCGTATGGACATGGCGCGCCTCCTAGTCCTCGTCGCATTCGAGATTCAGGTTGTATTTCACCGGGAAGGCCGCTTCGAGCGAGCCCGTGATCAGACAGCCCTGCTTCATGATCTTTTCCACGCGGCCGAAAATGAACTCGTATTCCTGATCCATGAACACGGTCACGTCCAGATCGATCCCGGTCACGCGGCCCCGGCCCTTGTCGTCCGTGCCGGTGCGCACCGTGGCCTTGCCTTCGATGCGGCGGTACTTGGCGCTGCGGGTTTCGAGCGCCTTGTCCAGCGCCGCGCAGTAACAGTAGAGCGCGGACGAGGCGAGCAGCTTCTTGGCCGTGCCGGGCCGTTCTTCGGCGGGGATCTGCTCCCCGTCGATGGAAATGACGCCGAAAGCGGCGGATTCCATATCCAGATCGACTTTGGCGCCCCGGCGGGCGATGGAAACGCTGAGTTCGTGTGACATGGGCATATCCTCCCGGATGGATTACGGAACATGGCGGCGCTGGCCGCGTTTGGCTTCCCTTGGCTGCCTTTTCTTTTGCATTTTGGATGCCAACGCCATCCGGGGCCTTTGCCGCCCTCCCCTCCGCCCGGCTTTATCCCCCCGGAAAATCCTGTTTCCCTATCCGTACATCTTTCTTGAGAAAAAAAGAGCGAATCACCGGCATGGGCCGTTTCCCCCCGCATCTGGCCTTGCCGTCCGCCCTAAAACGTGAAATACTGCACAACAGAAGCGACAAAAATGTCGCTAAAGACGACAAATCATTCAGGGGAGAATCCGATGGAACTCTTCGCATCCGTTCCCGGCCTTGCCGTGGAGGAAAGCTACGTCAGGCTGCTCAACCACCTGCCGGGTCTGGCCTATCGCTGCCGCGTGGACCGCACCGACCCTATCATATCGGAACGCCTTGAATATACGTTGGAATTCGTCAGCAAAGGCAGTTATGATCTGCTCGGCATCCCCGCCGAGGACATGGTGCGGAACAACAACAATACCATCGAGCGTATGATGCATCCCGACGATCTCCAGAAGACGCGCCGGAACATCTATGACAGTATTGTCGCGCACCAGCCCTATCAGGTGATGTACCGGGTTTCGCTCCCGTCCGGGCGGCTGAAATGGATATGGGATCAGGGCGAGGGGGTTTTCGACGCCGACGGCGAACTGCGCTACCTCGAAGGGCTGATGATGGACATCAGCGAACAGAAGTTCCAAGAGCTTGAGCTCAAGGAAGAAAACCGCCAGCTCAAGGCTTCCGTCAGCAATCTCTACGGGTTGGGAAACATCGTCGGCAAAAGCGAGGCCATGCGGAGGGTATACGGCCTCATCCTCAAGGCCGCCGAAACGGACACCAACGTCATCATTTACGGCGAGACCGGTTCGGGCAAGGATCTCGTCGCCAAGGCCATCCACGAGTACAGCGCCCGGAAGGGCAACTACGTCCCGGTCAACTGCGGGGCCATTCCCGAACAGCTTCTGGAGAGTGAATTTTTCGGGCACACCAAGGGGGCCTTCTCCGGAGCGCATGCCAACAAGGAAGGATACATCGGGGCGGCCCACAACGGCACGCTGTTCCTTGACGAGATCGGCGAACTGCCCATCCATCTCCAAGTAAAACTGCTCCGGGCCATCGAAAACAAGATGTATACCCCTGTCGGTAGCAACACCCCCAAGGTTTCGTCCTTCCGTCTGGTCGCGGCCACGAACCAAGACCTTTCAAAAATGGTTTTGGAAAAAAAGATGCGCTCGGATTTTTATTACCGCGTCCATGTGCTTTCCATCACATTGCCGCCCCTGCGCGAGCGGCACGGGGACATCCCGCTGCTTGTCGAGGCCTACATGGAGCGCAAGGGCATCACCTGCGCCCTGCCGCTCCAGGTGCGTTTGGCGATGGAGCATTACGACTGGCCCGGCAACGTGCGCGAGCTGCACAATTTTCTCGACCGTTACACGGCCTTCGGGGATGTGGCCCTTGAATCCCTCGGAGATGCAGGCAAGACGGATCTGCTTTTTCCCGCCCTGCATCACGAGGGGCTTACCCTTGAGAACGCCACGCTTCAGCTTGAGGAGCGCATGATCCGGCAGGCTCTTGAACGCTGCCGCTGGCGCAGGGGCGACGCAGCCGAGGCTCTCGGCCTGAATCTGCGCACCCTCCAGCGCAAGATGAAGCGGCTCGGCATGGGGAGATAGGCGAAGGGGAATGAGAAGATTGGGGAGGGGGAATCTTTTTGGAGAGGCTCCGTCACGGTATGTGGTTGTTTCATCTCCACAGCACGGTGGGCATACAGCCTTTTTCTCCAGTTTTCCCCTTGGCTGAATCCAAGGTTAGGGTATTTTGCCGATTATTTCTTTGGAGCTTCAAGGAAAAAACATCAACCGTTTTCTATGGCACAGCCTTTGAAGAAAGATTCCACCTCCCCTCCCAATTTCCAAGCTCTCCCAGCCCGCATACAACCCCCAAAAAACTACCGCACCCGCCACACCCCGACGGCAAGGGCAACGCCGGAGGCCAGCAGGCCAGAAGCCACCCAAAACAAGGAACGGATTTCGTGGGCAAGCAGAAATCCCCACAGGCCCGTATGACGCGAACCATCCCAGTCCGTTAACTGCACGGGATGCATCAGGGAAAGCGTCCAAAGGGCCAGCAGCCCAAACCCTCCGATCATGAACAGCACGATCCCGCATATCGCGGCGGCATGGCGCAGGAGAGGCCGAAGATCGGAACCATGCCCCCCAGAACCCTCAGGACGGGCCGGAGAAGCAGGGAACATCGGCTTATCGGACGAGGCGGATTCAGGAAGGGGCGTTTCCGGCAGGCCGGAGGAAAGCCCCGTAACCCCGGAAAGCGGTACCGAGGGACATCCCGCAATACCGAAAAGGGGATCGGCTTCTTTTCCAGATGCAACAGGGGAAACCTGCCCACAGAAGGCAATGCTCTCCGCAGCAACGGCTGAACCCGCCCCTGTCAGGGAAGGGGCCGTCTCTTGGGGAATGCCGGACACGCCCGGCGGGCACTCCTCAACAAGGGGCGGGGAATCCCCAGCAATGAAAGAAGAAGAAGAAGAAGAAGAAGAAGAAGAAGAAGGTGACAAGGAGGGGGAGGAAACCCGCTGCGGCCCCCTGAGCAGGAAATCGAGGCTCACGCCGAGCACATCGGCAAGCTCCACCAACCTGTCCAGATCCGGTGCGGACTGCCCGGTTTCCCATTTGGTGACCGACTGGCGCGATACGCCCGTAAGCTGTGCCAGTTCCTCTTGGGAAAGGCCCATTGCCTTCCGGCGTGCCTGTATTTTTCCGCCGATATTGAGATGCTTCCTCGTCATCGGGCGTCTATAGCGTTTCCGGCGGATAAGTCAAATCCATGAGAAGAAAGGGCACGGCGGGCATTTCCCGGCTGGCGGCATATGCCGGCAGACAAGCATCACCAAAAAAGGATGAAATGACAGTGTATTATTAAATACCGTGGGGATTCCTCCACGCAGCGGCAAAGCAAACGGCGGGCCCCCCGGAAGGCGCCCGCCGATCGTGTATCCGTAAAATATACGGAGTATTACTTTAATTTGGAAAGGGCCTTATCGTAGAACGCGCACAGCGCATCAACGTCCTGCTTCTGCTGGAGCTGGAGAAGCTCAGGCTGAAGCTCCTGCATCACCTTGGCGTACCCCTCAGGGTCTTGCTGCGATTTGGCCTGTACGGCCTGCGCAAAGGCCGTAGCCTTTTGCTGGGCTTCCTCGGCGGTGCATCCGGCCTGAGCCAAGCCAGCCATTCCGAGCGTCAGGGCCACAGCCGCGCATACGATCAACTTTCTCATAAAAGGGATACTCCTTTAAAAAAGATTTCCTGCCGGGCGGCTTTCCGATGCCATTTGGGAGCCTTTCCGACAAGTCCTGTTTGCCCGATCCCCTTTCCAATCGCCACCAACCGCCGGTTTACATTCCGGCAACCAACAGGTGCAGTCACATAACGGCAGTATGTTGGAACCATCCGCCGCGAAGATTTTTCCCTGATTGGGAAGGCTGGGCCACAGCAAACGGTTGATGCCTTCTTCCTTAAAATCCCAAGGCCCTGATAGGATGTAGTTGTTTCATCTCCACAGCGCGGTAAAAATACGGCCTTTTTCTCCGGTTTCCCTCGGCGGAATCCATAACCAAGGCATTTTGCCGGTTATTCCCTTGGAACTTCAAGGAAAAAAGCATCTGCCATTTTCTATGGACAGCCAATTCCAAAAGGATAACCAACAAAATCCCTCAGCCATGAAGCCGGGCAACGGAAAAACCAGATAAAAAGGCTGTTTTTCAATGGCCCTGTCATAGTGTGCGGTTGTTTCATCTCCACAGCACGGTGAAAAGACAGCCTTTTTCTCCAGTTTTCCCCTTGGCTGAATCCATAGTTGAGGCGTTTTTTCTGGTTATTCCTTTGGAATTTCAAGGAAAAAAACATCAGCCATTTTCTGGGACACAGCCTTTTCAATCTATTGTGGAGACGAAACAATCATATCCCGTGACGGAGCCGTTCGGGGAATCCGGCCTCCCATTAAGGAACGGCCCGCGACACGACCGCCACAAAGCACATCAAGGCCAACGTAATGCAGAAGACGATCACAAGACTGGTGGCATGGGCGACAAACCCCATGAGCGCCGGCCCCGCGAGCACGCCGAGGTAGCCGATGGTCGTCACCGCCGACACGGCAAGGCTCAGGGGCATGAACTTCTGGCGGGCCGTAGCCGAGAAAAGCACGGGCACGATGTTTGAAACGCCGAGCCCGACCACCGTAAACCCGGCGAGCGAAGCCCACGCCCACGGCACGGCGACCACCAGCCCAAACCCGAAGGCGGCGCAAAGGCTGCCGTACAGGAGGACGCGGGCGTCACCGAGGGACTGCACAATACGGTCGCCAAACAGGCGCCCGGTGGTCATGGCCACGGAAAAACAGGCGAAGGCCAAACCCGCGCGGGAGGCTTCCGTGCCCCGCTCGGCGGTCATGAACAGCGCGCCCCAGTCCAGAATGGTGCCCTCGCTCAGATACATGATGAAACACAACACCCCAATCAGGAGCACGATGCCGCGCGGAACCACAAACAACGGGGTTTCGCCCTCGCTCCCGTAAGGCAGGAAATGCCGCCCGAACGCCGCCAACAGCGCGAGCATGGACACGCAAACGGAGAGCATGGCCTGATGCGGCGGCAGGAACCCCAGCAGCAGCGCCATGCCCCCGGCCCCGCAAATGCCGCCCACGCTGTACAGGCAGTGGAAGCCGGACATCATGGCCCGCCCGGCGGCCTGCTCCACAAAGACGGCCTGAATGGTCAGGGACACGTCCATCATCCCGATGGACGCCCCGAAAAGGAAAAGGCACAGGGCCATCAGCCAAACGGACTCCACCGAAGCCAGCAGCGGAAGCAGCGCCAGAAAGATGGTGCCGGAAACAAGGATGACTTTCCGGCATCCGAACCGCCCGGAAATGAGCCCGGTAAACGGCATGGAAAGCAACGACCCCGCACCCACGCACAGGAGCAACATGCCGAGGACGGCTTCGTCGAGGCTGAGCCGGGCTTTGGCGTAGGGAACCAGCGCGGCCCATGAGGACACGCCCACGCCAAGGATAAGGTAGGCGATGCGCGTGGTTATCTGTTCGGCCCTGCCGGGCGGGGGACAATCGAAACGGGAAACAGGCATGAAAGACCTCACGAAGGATCGGAAAAAAGATGTTTCTCAAGGCCGTCGACAATGGCGGCGTACACGTTGTTGAACATTTCCATATCATCGGGGGAAAGCGAGGCGAGCGCGGCCTGTTCGTGGCGGGCCAGCTCTTCCATAATCCCGGTCACGAAAACGTCGCCCGCAGGCAGGCAAAAAACCCGCGTCCGCCTCCTGTCCGTCTTGCAGCGCTCCCGGCGGATGAACCCCGCCCGCTCAAGCTGATCAAGAAGGCCCGTGACGGTCTGCTTGGGCATGAAACATTCCTCAGCCAACGCCGTGGGTTCCGCCCCTTCTGGGCTCCTGAGCACCGCATCAAGGATCAGGAACTGCGGATATGACAGGCCCCGCTTTTGGAACCAGCGCGAATACAGGCTGTTTTCTCTCTGAATATACTCATAATGACGGTAAAAGGCTTTCCCCGTATCGTACATGCCCACCTCTTTTGAAAAAAGCTCTGTCATAGTATATGGTTGTTTCATCTCCAAAGCACGATGAAAATACAGCCTTTTTATCCGGTTTTCCCATTGGCGGAATCTAGAGCTAAGGTATTTTGTCGGTTATTCCTTTGGAACTTCAAGGTTGATCGTGCATCCCAAAAAGGAAAAAGGCATCAACCATTTTCTAGGACACAGCCTTGAAAAAACAGACCCCGGCATGGGGGACACAGGCTAGACTCAAAGGCCCCGTGCCGTGCGCCAAACTTCATCGCCAAAGTAGTACGTAAACGGATTATCCTTATAAGGATTACTTGGCAAGGAAAATCTTTCCCGCCTGTGAAGCCGAACCTTTCCGGCAACACCCTCATAATGAAGGGCTCCTTGCAGGCCGAGCCGTTCGCGCAGGATATTGATTTCATCTTAGCTCAGTTAACTCAAGTCAAATTGGGCAGAACCGCTCACGCAGGGCATTGCCTGCTTGCCTGCATTTTACCGCTAGGCATCGTTCTGACGAACCGTTCGCCAAGCATTGCCCCACCAAAATCCCCCTACAACGAAAGGCTTCTTGCCTCAGCCGCCCCGCGCGCCCAGCAGCCTGAACGAGGAAGGGCCCTCAAGCGGGCTGCTTTAGGAGCCTCCCCCCCCCCGGCAGTCTGAAACCCATAACGAAAGGCTGTGTTATAAAAATGGTTGATGTTTTTTCCTTGAAACTCCAAAGGAATAAGCAGAAAAATGCCTCAGCCGTGGATCCCGCCAAGGGGAAAACTGGAAAAAAGGCTCTACTTTTCACCGCACTGTGGAGATGAAACAACCACATACTATAACAGAGCCTAACAAAACAGGCCGGACGATCTCATGGATCGCCCGGCCCGTTCCTTTCGTGCCGACAGTCCCCTCCGCGTCTCCTTCCACTTTATACAACCCTTGGGAGGCGGAGGGGTATTTTTTTGGGGGGGGGAGGAAGAGGGAGGAGGGGCGGCCCAAGCGGCGGCCCCAAGGGAACCGTTCCGTCGGACGAGCCGCCGGACTGGCCGATGGCGACGCCCCGACACCCCTTTCCTTACCCTCCCCAAGGTTACATTCTTCCACCCCAGCTACGGCAGCATGAAGCTCAAAGGCCCAGCCTGAAGGTAGGTGAGCACGCAGAGCACGAGGGTCATGGCGATGCTGTGCCCGATGGTAAAGCGGAACAGGTTGCCTTCCTGCCCGACCATGTTGGTCGCGGCCGTGGCGACGGACAGGGACTGCGGCGAAATCATCTTCGCGGTGACGCCGCCGGAAGCGTTGGCGGCTACGGCAAGTTCGGGAGACATGCCCACCGCCGTGGCGGTATCCTTCTGCATGCCGCCGAACAGGGCGCACGAGGAGGTGTCCGAACCGGTCAGGAACACGCCGAGCCAACCGAGCAGCGGCGAGAAGAACGGGAACAGGCCGCCCGTGTGCGTGAAGGCCAGGCCAAGCGTGGAGCTCATGCCGGAATAGTTCATCAGATAGGCGAGGCCGAGGATCATGGCGATGGTCACGATCGGGAAGGTCAGCTGGCGCAGCGTGCGCATGAAGCAGGCGATGGCCTTGCCGAAACCGTAGTTCGGCATCATGGGCACGGAGACGAGGCCGGAAAGCAGGATGGCGGTGCCGCCGGCGGACAGCCAGTTAAACGCGAACATCGCGCCGTAAACGCTGTCCTGCGCCACGATGGGCGCGGTCTTCATCACTTCGCCGTGCAGGCCGGGCCAGCCGAAGCTGAGGTTCGCGCCGGGGACGGCGTTCAGAATGTTCTTGAACTGCGGCAGGCCCCAGAAGAACACGAAGACCGCCAGCACGATGTAGGGGCCCCACGCACGGAGCACCACCGAAGCGGGATAGCCGGAGCCGCTGAGGTTGGATTCGGGCTCGCCCTCGAACCGGAACGTGCGCGAGGGCTTCCAGACCTTGAGCAGCAGCACGAGGCCCACGATGGTGGCGATGGCCGAGCCGATGTCGGGCAGGGTCGGGCCGTGGTAGTTGGCGAGCAGGAACTGCGCCCCGGCGAAGCACACGCCGCCCACGATGATGGCGGGCAGCACTTCCATGCTGCGCTTGAAGCCGCACATGGTCACGCAGACCCAGAGCGGCACGATGAGGGCGAGGATGGGGAGCTGACGGCCCGCGATGGCGCTCACGGTCATCTGATCAAGGCCGGATACGGAGGCCGCCACGATGAGTGGCACGCCGATGGCGCCGAAGGCGACGGGTGCGGTATTGGCGATGAGCGCGATGCCCGCGCCCCACAGCGGGGTGAAGCCGAGCCCCACCAGCATGGCGGCGGCAATGGCCACCGGCGTGCCGAAGCCCGCCGTCCCTTCGATGAAGCAACTGAAGGCATAAGCGATGAACAGCGCCTGCAGGCGGCGGTCATCGGTGAGCCGGGCCAGCGAGTCCTTGATGATCTCGAATTCGCCGGACTCCACGGTCATGTTGTACACCCACACCGCCGTGATCACGATCCAGACGATGGGGAACAGCCCGAAGGCGGCGCCGTTGAGCGTGGAACTGATCGCCAAGGAAACCGGCATATCCCACACCGCCACCGCGACGATCAACGCACCGATGAGGCCTGCCGCCGCCGCGACGTGGCCTTTGGCCTTCCTGACGGCCAGCATGTAAAAAAGGATGATGAGCGGAATCGCCGCGAGGCATGCCGAAGCGACCACGCCGCCCACCGGCGCGTACTGTTGAACCCAAGGCATATGTTCCCCCTGTAAGGCTTACGGAGCGCGCCCCCATGCCTGATTGACGGCATTTTCCTGCAATGCCCGGCTGTTGTGCGGCGTGCGGCTCCTGTTGACGTGTTGTTTTCTACGCTGAACGGGGGGCATTCGAGAAATGAATATTTTCCATCAACATCATTCCAAAATGGAATAATGATTTTATCCTGCTTGATTACCACCCTTTTCATGGAGTAAAACGTTTTCGCATCCGCTTGCCCACAAAGGTGAAAGGGGGCAAAAAACCATCAAAAGGCGTGGGTTGGCTTTCAGGCCCCCACCCCGGACGACCCATGCGAGGAAGACGACGTGACCGACAACCGGGCCACAGGCTGGAAAATACCATTACTGTTTTGCGGGGTTATCATCT
The DNA here is from genome assembly GCF_059728385.1 of Bilophila sp. T19-St14. Classification (NCBI taxonomy): domain Bacteria; kingdom Pseudomonadati; phylum Thermodesulfobacteriota; class Desulfovibrionia; order Desulfovibrionales; family Desulfovibrionaceae; genus Bilophila; species Bilophila sp. T19-St14. The sequence continues at coordinate 802,277 of NZ_BAAGFT010000002.1, read as the reverse complement.
CCATCGTCACCGTGGCGGCACTGTTCCGACCACAGGCGCCGGAGCCGCCCGCCATCCCCGGAGCATTGCTGCAAAAAGCCAAGGGCATCAGGATCGATCTGGAGTCCGACCCCGAAGGGCGATCATGGAAAGCGCGCATAGCCTCCGCCGCAAGCGGATTTTCCACGCAGGCGGATAAGGACGGGCGGCTTGGAGAGATCGTCCTAACCACCGCTGAAAACAAACGGTTCGACGCTTCATGCACCGCAGCCGTGCTTATCCGGGACGACGGGATCCGGGATGGGCTGATGCGGAAGATCGCAGGAGCGGCGGCTGGAGACTGCGCGTCGCTCCCGTGGGGCGTCTTCGCCATGCACGGCATGCGCGCCCCGCAAGCGCAGGCGGAAATCGCCGGCCTGCTCACGCAACGCTGGAAAGAATGCCATGAAGGAAAGGAATAGGGAGCAGTTGCGGCACGCGGGCGAGGCCGCATGGACGCCTTTCCGCCCGGCCCCAAAAGCAAAAGGGCGGCATGGCCGCCCAAGGTAAAGGAATCCCTGAAAAGCAGGGAGCCCGATGTACTCCGATCCGGCTACAACCCCATGCGGAGCTTCGCCGGATTTGTCTCGGTGCCGGACATGAAACGCTGTTGGGCGGCCGGCATGGGAAAGCCTCCCCATGCGTCCGCAGGCGCACAAAACCCGCTTGCCGGACGCCGGACCATAAGGAAGGCGTGCAGCAAAATCCCATAAAAAAGAATGGATTGGGATGCCGGAAACCCATGAGGCATGATATTAGGCCAAAAGGTTTTTCCTGTGAAATGAAAAACGCTCATCAACACTATGCACGGAAAGAATAGATGCTGAATATCCGCACGTTGCAAATACTGGTGGAAGTGGCCCGGCAGGGAGGCTTTTCCCGTGCCGCCCAGACTGTGCACGCGGTACAGCCCACGGTGAGCAAAGCCGTCCAAGCCGTGGAGGATCGCCTTGGAGTCCGCATCTTCGAGCGGGCCAGCAACGGCGTCAGGCTGACCGTCGAAGGGGAAATCGTCTATCGGCGGGCCCTCAACATCCTTCAGGAATTTGAAGCGCTCGAAGCCGACGTCGCCGCCCTGCACAAACTCGAAAAAGGCGTGCTCCGCATCGGCTTCCCCCCGGTCGCCAGCGGCATCCTGTTCGCGGATCTGCTTTCCAAATACCGACAGCTCTACCCCGGCATCAACATCTCGCTTCAGGAACAGGGCTGCGCCTCGCTGGAACCGATGGTGCTTTCAGGGGATCTCGATATTGCCGTCACCCTCCTCCCCGTCCCGCCGAATTTTTCGTGGCTCCAGATCCGGGACGAACCGCTCATGGTCATCATGCCCCCGGATCATCCCCTCGCGGATCGCAAACGCCTCAAAATGGATGAGCTGGCCGACAACGCCTTCATCGGCTTCGAGCAGGGCTTCCTGCTCAACGACCGCATCGAGGCCGTCTGCCGCCAGCGCGGGCTGAAGCTCAACGAGTGCCTGCGCAGCGGCCAGCTTGATTTCATCATGACCCTCGTGGCGACGGGCATCGGCGTCGCCCTCCTCCCCCGCCTTGAGCTCGAACGGCGGGAACTCCCCAACATCCACATCGCCCTTCTTGATGAGGAGGAACTCCGTTGGCGCGCCGCCTTCGTCTGGAGGCGCGGGGCCGTCCTGTCTTCCGCTGCGCAGGCTTGGCTCAAGCTCCTCCCCGGAGGAGAGGAAGCCTTGGCAAACGAAAGGCTCGCCTGAGGGCTTCCTGTGCGGAAGCCGATCCTGCCGGGAAATAGATGCGGCTTGGTGCCGCAGGCTTCCAAGGCCCCCTTTCCCGGCTCACAGCGGCTCTTTCCAGCAGAACCGGAAGCATCACCCGCGAGCCCTGACAACTTCCCTCGTGAGGAGCCGCGCCGCAGTCCGCTGCGGAGGAGGCTTCCCTACCGGATGATTGGTGCCAATGAGCACTCTAGGCCGTGTCGTCAATTAGATATAATCTATTGAAGCTCCTGAACTGTTTTTTCAAAGTTATAAAAAGATTATTTCAATAATTTCAAATAATTATATGTAAAATGATGACACAGCCTAGAATGATGGACACCTCAGCCCCTGCACCGACGGTTACGGATTCCTCCTTTTGTATGGAATATTGTATGGAATGCGGCCCCCCTTTTTTAGAAACGAAAGGAATCCCGCAACGCCCCGTTGGGTGGGGGACACGCTGGGCCTGTTCCCGAAAACAGGGAATAAACATAATTTTTACAAATGATTATATCAGATTTCGAGCGATGCTGAATGTTTCTTCAACCCACCTCAGTCATGGGAAAAACTCGGCATAGCGTGAACACGCCCTAGGAGCTGTCTCTAAATAAGTTCTCGACTTTTCGTTTTTCTGTTGTTTTGATGTCTGGCATGAGCAGACACGACATTTCAGACGAAAAATGGGCCATAATCGGGCCTATGCTGGTAAAGACCCGTACGGAAACCAGAGGCCGCAAACGTAAGGATGACCGTCTGATGTTTAACGCCATCCTGTGGCTCATGAAAACAGGAGCGCCCTGGCGGGACTTACATCCAGAGTTCGGGCCCTGGAAAACGGTACATAAACGCTTCCTCCAATGGGCTAAACTTGAAGTCTGGGATGACATTCTTCGAATGTTATCCATAAACGCCGATCCTGAGGCTATAATTATTGACGCCACCTTTATCAGGCTGCACCAACACGCTACCGGCGCAAAAGGGGGCACTTCCATCAGCAGATCGGTCGCAGTAAAGGCGGATTAACCACCAAGGTGCACGCTGTGGTTGACGCCCTCGGCAATCCTTTGCGCATTCACATTACCGCAGGGAATGTAAATGACATTGTTCCCGCATGTGGCCTGATAGAAGGGTTACTGGCAGAAAAGCTCCTTGCGGACAGAGCATATGATGCCAATAAGCTACTGGCATTGGCGGAACGCCAAAATCACGAAGTGGTCATTCCGCCAATGCCAGGCCGACGGATTCAACGAGAGTATGACAGTCATGTATACAAAGAGCGCCATCTTGTTGAATGTTTTTTTGCCAGGCTTAAATCATTTCGCAGAGTTGCTACTCGATATGATAAGCTGGCCATAACTTTTAAAGCATCTGTCATGCTGGCATCATGCCTTATTTGGCTCCAGTAAACTATTTAGAGACAGCCCCTAGAGCAAATCAATTGGCTGTGTCATAGAAAACGGTTGATGCTTTATTTCTTGAAATTCCAAGGAAACAACCAATAACATCCCCAAAATCGTGGAGTCCGCCAGCGAAAAAATGGGAGAAAAAGTATGTATTTTTCAGAATATTGCGGAGATGAAACAACCAGATACTCTGACAGAGGCGATTAATTTTAAAAATTTACACTTCTAAAGTGTAAGACACGCCCGCTTCGGCATTGAGCAACGCAAATACAGTGTGCTTATGCCTTCTCAGCGAACGCCTGCTTTCCGCACTCGGAAGCGTATTTTCAACGTGAAAGCGTTCCCATTATATTGTTATACCATCAGGCCATTCTTTCAGATCGCTTTCACGGCATTCCCCCCTCCCCTACCCCAAAATGCAGAGAAAACAACCGGAAGATGGCGGCGTGATCAAAAAACATGGCTGTGCCATAAAAATGGCTGGTGCTTTTTTCCTTGAAGCTCCAAAGAAGTGCCGACAAAACGCCTTAACCTTGGATTCCGACAAAGGAAAAGCTGGAGAAAAAGGCCGTACCTTTACCGCGCTGTGAGATGAAACTGTCATATAATCAGACAGAGGCAAAAACATTAGATGCGGCAAAGCCACGCCTCCCCCATCCACCCGGCACCAGAAAAGCATAGGCCCACGGAAGCCCGCCGCCAGCGCAACGGTTGGGCAATCTGCATGAGAGGCACCCGCTGCATGCATGTTCTCTTCCGCACAAGTTGCAATGTCAGCATAGGCTTCCAAAAGGGTCCATTCCATTTTGTTATAACACGCTGAAAGCCGGCACTGCATCAAGGGAAATGAAAAATACATTCCTGAACGCCATAGATTGATTATTCAATGAATAAAAATGCATTGACAAGACCCTTATTTTCTCTCAATGAAAGTTTTCTATAGGCTTTATTCCGTATTGGCATCCGGCATGCGGCAACTTTTGGCATCCCGGATGCGCTTCTTGAACGTTTAGTGCAGCGAGGGATTCTTTCGATGGCGTGGACACAGGTCTATGATCCGGCGGGGGGCGTGGTGCTCTCTGCGCTTTCTGCGGCGATTCCTTTGATGGTGCTGTTCTACATGCTGGCGATACGCCGCGCCAAAGGCCATGTAGCCGCCATTGTGGGGTTGGCTGTGGCGTTTGTTTTGGCCGTGGCCCTGTGGGGGATGCCGCTCGGCACCGCGGTGAGCTCCGTCACTTACGGCATGGCGAACGGGCTGTTCCCCATCGTCTGGATCGTGATCACGGCGGTGTGGGTGTACAACATGACCGTGGAGTCCGGCGAATTCGAGATCATCAAGGACTCGCTGGCCCGGCTCACCGATGACCGCCGCCTGCAGGCGCTGTTCATCGCCTTCGCCTTCGGCGCGTTCCTTGAAGGCACCGCGGGCTTCGGCACTCCCGTAGCCATCACCGCCGCCATGCTCGCGGGCATCGGGTTCAACCCTCTGTACGCCGCCGGGCTGTGCCTTATCGCCAATACCGCGCCCGTCGCCTTCGGCGCCATCGGCGTGCCGGTCATCGTGGCGGGGCAGGTATCCGGTTTTGATCCCAACCTCATCAGCGCCATTGTGGGCCGCCAGCTTCCCTTCTTGTCCGTGGTCGTGCCGCTGTGGCTGTGCGTGACCATGTGCGGCTTCAAGCGGAGCCTCGAAGTGCTGCCCGCCATCCTCGTGGCCGGCCTCTGCTTCGCCCTTTCGCAGTTCGTATTCTCGAACTACCACGGCCCGACCCTGCCGGACATCATGTCCGCCATCATCACCATCGTCGGCCTCGTAATCCTCCTCCGCTTCTGGAAGCCCTCCACCATCTGGCGCTTCGAGGGCGAAAAGCCCACCGTGCTGACCGGGAAGGGCTATTCTTTCGGTGAAGTCATCCGCGCATGGGTGCCGTTCATCATATTGGCGGTCATGGTGTTCTTCTGGGGCCTGCCGCAGTTCAAGACGTTCCTCGACAGCATCAGCGGCAGCATCGCCACCAAGGGCTTCGCATGGCCCATGCTTGACGGCATGGTCAACCGTACCGTGCCCATCGTGCCCGCCGAAGCCCCCTATCCCGCGTTCTTCAAGTTCGGCTGGCTCTCCGCGGGCGGAACCGCCATCCTGCTGTCCGGCTTCTTCGCCGTGCCCTTTATGCCCAAGTACAGCTTCGGCAAGGCCGTGTCCTGCTTCTTCTCCACGATCCACCAGCTCCGCTTCCCCGTGCTGACCATCGCCACCATCCTTGGCCTGGCCTTCCTCATGAACTACTCCGGCATGAGCACGACCCTCGGCATCGGCTTCACCAAGACCGGCAGCCTGTTCCCGTTCTTCGCCCCGCTCCTCGGCTGGCTCGGCGTGTTCCTGACCGGCTCCGACACCTCGTCCAACGCCCTCTTCTGCGGCATGCAGCGCTCCACCGCGCAGGCCGTGGGCATGCCCCCCGAACTCGCCGTAGCCGTGAACTCCTCCGGCGGCGTCACCGGCAAGATGATTTCGCCCCAGTCCATCAGCGTGGCCACAGCCGCCACCGGCATGATTGGGCAGGAAGGCAACCTCTTCCGCTTCGCTCTTGGGCACAGCATCGCCATGACGCTGTTCATCTGCATACTGACCTATCTTCAGGCTACCGTCTGGCAGTGGATGCTGCCGTAAACATTCATGAAACAGGCTGGCTGAAGGATTCCGCATCCTTCAGCCAGCCTGCAAAAACGCTGCGCTTCCGGCGCTGGAAACAAAGCCGGTTGATCTTCGGATCAACCGGCTTTTGCTCTGCACGCCTTCAAGGGGGAGGCATTCACATTTTCAATGAAGTTGCATTTCAACTAAATGAAATGCCTGTGTCCTAGAAAGTGGTTGATGCCTTTTTCCTTGAAGTTTCAAAGGAACAACCAACAAAGTGCCCTAACCGTGGATCCCGCCAAGAGGAAAACTGGGGAAAAAGGCTGTATTTTCACCGGCTGTGGAGATGAAACAACCACATACTATGACAGCGCCAATGAAATTCAAAGGCTGTATTATAAAAATGGTTGATACTTTTTCCCTTGAAATTACAAAGAGATAACCGGGAAAATGCCTTAACCGTAGATCCCGCCGAGGGGAAAACTGGAAAAAAGCTCTATTTTTCATCGCACTTGTGGAGATGAAACAACCATATACTATAACAGAGCCAATTCAAAACTCATTTTAGGAAACCACCGAAAAGGTGAAAATCAAGATCGGGGCCTCCTTTTCCCGCTGTAAAAAGAGGTCGGGTTCCGCATCCCAATACGCGCATTAAGGCTCCACATGGCTTTTTGGCTGTTGGCTGTGCCATAAAACGGTTGATGCTTTCTTGAAATTCCAAGGGAATAACGAAACAAATAAAATGTCCCAATCATGGACCCTATCAGCGGGAAACATGATAAAAAATCTATAGTTTCAGCCTACTGCAAAAATAAAACGACCATATACCATGATAGAACCTTGCTGTTTTTCCTATTGGACTGTCATGGCATGTGGTTGGTTCATCTCCACGGCACGGTGAACATACAGCCTTTTTCCCCGTTTTTCCCCTTGGCGGAATCCACGGTTAACGCATTTTGCTGGTTATCCCTTTGGTGCTTCAAGGAAAAAAACACCAGCCGTTTTCTATGGCACGGCCTACTGCAAAAATAAAACGACCATATGCGATGACAGAGCATTGCTGGTTTTTCGATTGGATCTGTCATGGCATATGGTTGGTTCATCTCCACGGCACGGTGAACATACAGCCTTTTTCTCCGGTTTTCCCCTTGGCGGAATCCCACGGCTAACGTATTTTGCTGGTTATCCCTTTGGAGCTTCAAGGAAAAAAATAGCAGCCGTTTTCTATGGCACGGCCTTCCGATTTATGACGGATTGCTGTTTTTTCATCTTTGCGGGGCACGATACGGATCGCGCCGTTTCACATCCTCATCTGAAAATGCCTCACCGGGCGCGCGTAAACATCAGGGAAACGGCCCCTCACCGGCCGGGTAAACGCCTCTATGGAGCCCTTTTCTACTGCTGGAATAACCCGTTGGAAACACAGATCCCACAAGATGAGGCTTCTGGAACCCCGACGAAAAAACGCTGTGCCCGGCAACGTCTTCCCGCCTTTGCGGGCGTTTCATCCTTGGCCCTTTCCCTGCCTGTCCTTGCCGCCTCAGAGGGAAAACATACAAAGAATCCATTGTTTCAGCATGATAAAAAATATGCCTTTGGAGGGGGACAGCCATAAAAAAGAACGGGGGTTCTCTACAGGAAATCATTTTACAAAGGCGGGCAAGGAACCATTCGACGTCATGGCATTGCATGCGCCTCTATAAAAAGAGTCGCCCGCCTATATCGTTTTATAAAACGAAACGGAAAAAGATGGTTTTTCTTTTCCATATATTATAAAACAAAAAGAATAATCTTTCTCCTCCGCCGTTCCCTTCCGGAACGCGGCCAGACGGGAAAACGTATCCCTACGTCCATTCAAGCTGGCTACCTTATAATGGAGAAAATACGCATAGCGCACAGGGGAAGAGGTTGAGCCATGAGGTACCCGCCTGAAGAAATCTTCAGAAAGTTCATCAATTCTGTTTTGTCCGATGCGTCCTTGGACTTCTTCGTAAAGAGGGCGGCGGTGTTCCTCTCCATGATGATGCCCGTCTCCTCCGTGTTCCTCTTCCGATCCGTGGAGGGGGCCATTGCCAAATTGGCAGAATGCGGCAAAACATCCGCCTTCAACGTCAACGACCATTTTTCCATTTCTCAGGAAAGTATGGTGCGGTTGAGGACTGAGAAGCACTTTTTCAGTGAAGGCGCCTTCAATCTAAAAATCTTTACAGGGCATGAAACCTGCGCGTATGCCGACGTGCACCGTTCCGTCTATAAGGTGGACACATCCGCCATATACATCCCCCTGACGTTCAATATGCTGAAGGAAACAAGCGTTACGATGGCCGTAATATCAGTAGGCATGGACAACTACACACAGGAACATCTCGACGTTTGCTCCTGCCTCCAGCCCGTCTTTACCGATAATTTCCTGAATATCCTTTCCGAACATTCCGGCGATCGCGCATTTGACGCCCCTCCCCCAAAGGGCGGGCAGGAGCCGGACAGCAAAAAGGGCCATGCAGAACCATTCCAGACATTCAACGAGGTCACCGTCAGCCACATCATTAAGGCGCTCAACCGCACCAACGGCAAAATCTCCGGGCGGGACGGCGCCGCCGAACTCCTCGGCCTCAATCCGAGCACCCTTTGGTCGAAAATCCGCAAATATCGCATCGACGTGAAGGGGCTTGAGCGCGAATAGCGGCTTCCAGCGCCCAAAAACGGCAAAGGCCCTTTCAGACGCCCGGAAAGGCCTTTGCCCTATGGGAGGGTGCGGGCGCTTTCCACATGCGGCGCCCCGACCATGCCGCCCCAAGCAAACGCCTTGGCTGGGCGGCCCAGCGGCCCCCGGAAGCCGCCTCAGTCATCCCCCCCGTCCCCATCGGCATCGCCGTCCCCGCCATCTCCATCATCCTGCCCGCAAATCCCCTCGCCTGAGGAGAAAAGCGGCGCGTTCTTCCGTGCGTCCTCTTCCTTCTCCGCGAGTTCGCCTTCCGCCATCCGCTTATGGAAAAAGAACCATCCTGCGGCAAGGGCAATGCACAAAAAACCAATCCACTCAAGCCATGTATCCATGCCATTCCTTCCTGCTGTAACGGCGGGGTTTCATCAATGCGGCGGGGCTGGCCTTTTCAGGGCCGCCTCCCGGAAAGGCCGGGGCCCAAAAAACTGTTCCCGCATCCCTTTCAGAACGGGTTCCGGTGGTGCCACAGATTCCTCTTCTGTGCAACAGATCCCCCATAAGGAGACATTCGCTTCCGCAATGAAAGCCGTATTTTCAACCATATGAAACTCAAAACGAATTTTTAGAAAACCATCGAAAAAGCGGACAGATCCCCATAAGGCCGGAAGGCCCGGCCCTATGGTTTTCTTGTGCCATGCCTACGCCTCCCGGCAATGGAAAGGAAGAGGCGGAAGGGGCGGAATCCCCAAACGCCGTACAGGGAACCATCGCCGTTTGACACTTGTGTGAAGGGGCAATAGATTCCAATGCGTTCCGGGCTTATATTTTTGGATGCCGCCTTTTCCGGGCGCGGGACTGTGGGGCTTGGGGAGCCGAGGGTGGGAGAGGGACGGGGTTTCCTTTCCTGAAGCGCGGCGTGTATTCCTTCCCAAAGAAAAGGATGCTAGACAAAGGACGCCGGAATGGGGCGACCCGGCAAGGCGGGCGCGCGCCCGTGGCAACCAGCCCTGAGACGAACGATGATCCTGTCCACAAAGAATAAATTGGTGCTGCTCGTCGCGGGGTCGCTGATCCTGCTCGCTGTGGGGGTGGGCCTGTTCTCCATGTACAGCGTGAAAAGAACCATGCTGGAGGAGCAGCGCCGAAGCAGCGTAAACACCGTTGCCCTCGCGGCATTCAACGTGACGGATCGCTACCAGATCCTGTTCCGCAGCAAGGCGGATCAGGCCGTCGCGCTCCAGAACAACCTCGGCTGGCTGGCGAAACTCATCACCACGCTGGTGCATGATCCATCCGAACGCTTTAAAATCATGCAAAGTTTCCCCCTGCCTGAGGGGATCAGCCTCACGGCGCTCGGCCCCAACGGTGAGATCAGGCTCGTGCGCGGCGATCTGAAGAAGGATGACAACCCCTACCGCCTCCGCGACATCAAAGACCGGCCCGTGGGCCCCGCCATGCGCGCCCTCGCGGAAAAGGGCCTCCCCGCAACCTGTTTCGTCCAGTGGGACGCCGGGGGCAAAAAACAGCGGCTCTACGGGACGCACCTGTACCTCCCCGGAGAGGGCGGGCTGCTCGTGGGCCTGTGGGCCAACATCGACAAGCTCGACGAACACCAGCAGCGGCTTAAGGAAGACAGCATCAGGGAGCTCCAAAACGAATTCGGGAAACAGCGGATAGGGCCTTCGGGCTTCCTGTTCGTCACGGACGCCGAAGGCACCCCGGTAATCGGGCCGGAAGGTATGGACGCCGCCCTCTCCGGCGTCAACCCCAAAACCGGCAACCCCCTCATCACCGATATACGCAACGCAGCGGAAACACCGGAAAACCCCGTTGAGGCATCGATCAGCTCCCTGATCAGCGACGCCCCGGCCCGCGACGCCCTGCTTTTCGTGCGCCACGTCAAGCCGTTCGATTGGTATGTCACCGGCGTCGTCTACACCGACGAGGCCGGCGCGCCCGGCAAGCGGCTTTCGTTCCTGCTCATCGCGGCCATCCTCGCGGCTACGCTGTTCATCCTGCCCGTGGCGCTCCTTATGGTCACGCGGCTGACCTCGCCGCTGGCGAAGCTTGGGGACTACGCCCGCAAGCTCCCGGAGCAGGATTTCATGGAGGACGCACGCCCGACGCCCCTGCTCGCCGCCCTCGCAGACGGCAAACACGGCGAAGAGATCGCCAGCCTCGCCAACTCGCTGATGTTCATGGACAAGACCCTCCGGTCACGGGTCCGTGAGCTTATGGAGGCCACATCCAGCCGCGAACGCCTCGAAGGTGAACTCAGCGCCGCCACCGAAATCCAGATGGGCTTTCTGCCCAAACCCTTGCCCCCGGACGTCGCCGCCGGGCGGTTCTCACTGGCGGCGAGCCTCGTCCCCGCCCGTGAAGTGGGCGGCGACCTGTACGATTTCTTTATGCTCGACGACAGGCACCTGTGTTTCATCATCGGGGACGTGTCCGACAAGGGCGTGCCCGCCTCGCTGTTCATGAGCATGACCTTGACCCTCATCCGCTCGCGGGCGGGTTCCCATCCCTCGCCGGAACACCTCATGGCCGAGGTCAACGAAAACCTCGCCCGCGACAATGCCAAGTGCATGTTCGTCACGCTGTTTATCGGCGTGCTCGATCTGGATACCGGGGAACTGCTCTACGCCAACGGCGGGCACAATCCCCCGCTTCGGCTCAGCGACGACGGCACGGCATGGCTCAAAGGCATCAGCGGGCCCGTGGTCGGCGCGATGGAAGGCATGAGCTATACCTTGCTTCGCACTGTGATCCGGCCCGGCGAAACCCTCTTCCTCTATACCGACGGGGTGAATGAGGCCATGAACGCGGAAGGCGACGTCTACTCCAATGAGGCGATGATCCGCGCCCTCGCCTCCTCGCCGTCACGGGAGCCGGCCTCCGTGCTCCGGCATATGCTTGATGACGTGTCCGTCCATGTTGACGGCAACGCCGCCTCGGACGACATGACCATCCTGTGCGTCCGGTATCTTGGAGGAAAACGCTGACCGTCCCCCTCCGGGGAAAGCCGCCAGCCCGCCGGAGGGAAACCCGCAGGCCGAGAACAACGCCGATATGCCGATATTGACAAGCCGCCATGCCCGCCGGGGAAAAACCGAGGCTATGCGGCCCGTCCAAAAGTTGACGACAAGCCGCACGACCGCCGGGGGACGCCGAGGCCAAGAAACTTAGGCCCTGTCATAGCATATGGTTGTTTTGTTTCTGTAGTACGCTGAAAATATATACTTTCTCTCTGATTTTTCCGCTAATGGGCTCCATGATTGGGGTATTTTGTGAGCTATTCCTTTGGAACTTCAAGGAATAACCAGCAAAATGCCTTGGCTATGGATTCCGCCAAGGGGAAAGCCGAAGGAAAAGGCCGGATTTTCACCGCACTGTGGGGATGAAACAATCACATACTATGACAGATCCACTTCCACTCCGAGGTGCAAGCCGCCATACCCGCCGGGGAAAACCGAGGCTATGCAATCTATCCAAAAGTTGATGGTGAGCCGCACGACCGCCGGGGGAAGCCGGGACCCGCACGATGCGGCCTGCTTATGGGAAAACGGGATGCCCCACCTTGAAATGCCGCCCAACCAACGGGGATGGAGGCGGGGGATGCAAAAGGGACGCTGCGGGCGTCCCTTTTTTCTTACGGCTCTGCCAGGCATGTATCCGGCACATCCACATGACATGTTTAACATAGTGCATTTATATCTTATCTGAAGAAACCATGACTGAGGCCTTTCGCTGATTCCCATCCGGCATTGCAGGAAAGAAAACATCTACCGTTTACCCTGACAGAGCCTCGCCTATTTCTTCAGGAACTTCCACCAAGGACAAAGCGGCGAGGCCCCTCTGATCCTGTGCAGGGAGTGCCCGGACAGTATTTCTTGGATACATCCCAATTCCAAAACCAGCCTGTTGACGGCGTACTGCATGTCCCGCACGGAAGGAGAGGCGCCTTCCCCGTTTACGAGGGCCCGCAGTTCTTCAAACGCATTCGCCGCGCGTACCATCTCATCCTCTATTTCCTCGCGGGAAAATTTTTCCCCGCCTTGAAGACGGGCCTCCAGCCAGCGCACCAAAATGTCATTCCCCAAAGCCACGCACAAGCGGGGGATCATTTCCAAGCTCGGCATGTAGGCATCGTTTATATTGAAGTAACGCTTGGTGACAGCGTGTGACACGCCAAGGCGATCCGCTATCTCACCTTGGGTCAAGCCGCTTTCTTCTTTGGCGAGGCGAAGTGCGGCCTTGCCCGTCATCATCTTCAATTCAATCATATTTTTTCCTCCCAACATGTGAATAAAGTGGATGCCCTCTTTCACGAGGCTCAATCAGGCCCATTCTTTTTTACACATTGGGAGTATTCCCTTTTGCACATCGTATTGGAGCTTGTATCGCTAATATCTTTTTATATGTGTCGGTTATCAGCTCTATACCATCTATCGAAAATGACGTTCCCATAATTATAGATTTTTAAATACATGTCAGGGTATCTTCTCTCCAAAAGAAAGATACCATGACAAGAAAACGGTATGACAATAGGATAGACGCCTCTCCATGCCCTTTATAGGAGGAATTATGACTATCCCACCAAAAAGCCTCATGATCGGCACTTGCGAAATCGCCAGCCACTACCCGGAACTCTCGCTTAACGACGCGGCAGGGGATGCGCTCCAGCTTGCGGAAAAGATCCGGCTCTGCGGCATTGAGGAACCCCAAAAGGAAGAGGCCGTTTTTATTGCCGCCTGCCGTTTTGTCAGTGCAGATAAAGAGCTCATGCCCCAAAAAGCGGTAGAGAAGGCCCTACGGATCTGGGATATTCTTGAAGCATGGCGGGAAAGCAATCTTGAAAAGCAGAAAATCGACGGAAGCGCGCTCTTTCATACAGAAAGCTCTGTGGACAAGATAAAATAGGGCCCTTTCCCATCAAAGCGGATTCAAAAATGCAAAACATCCTCCCCAACATGCGTCAGGGAGGATGTTTTGCATAGAACATAGTTCCCGCAGGAACCGCTACATACTGTTTTTGACGGGCACCTTTTTGCAATGCATCATTGTTTCAGGAGAGCTGCACACCTCCCTCAGCCCATACATGCCACATTACCTGCTCCCTCCCGCAAGGTTACGGGAAACCACCATGAGGGCGGCAAGCATGACGAGCAGCAGGGCCGTGCCCATAAGCAGGGCATAGTCCTCCATTTGCAGGATCGTGTACAACAGCGAATACAGGGCCACGAGCAATACGCCTATGCCCATCCCTTCCTTATAATTCCGCAGGGCGAAACCGACATAGCACGACACCATCAGTACAATGCACACCGACGCCGAAAGGTAGGAGGCCAGGAAAGCCAGATGTTCGGACAACGACAACAGCACCAGATAGAACACCACCATCGACAGCCCCACGATGCCGTACTGCACCGGATGCAGCCGCGCCCCAAGCCCCATTTCAAACACGATGAACGCAAGGAAGGTCAGCCCGATGAACAGCACCCCGTATTTCACCGAGCGCTCCACCAGCTTGTAGTGCGTACCGGCCTGATACAGATCCACGCCGACGGTGAACTCCATAAAATCGCTCGGCCATGTATGCTGCATCCCAAGGTTCGGATACGAGCGCGCCAGTGAGGGCACGCTCCACACAGCGGAGAAACCCGTATCCGACGTTTCGTAGGAAGCCGGAAGCACCTGCCCCTGAAAACTCGGATGCGGCCACGGCGAACGCACCTTGATCTCGGTGTTCTCGCCCGCCGTCGCAAACCGGATGCCGCTGCTGCCGCTCAAGGCCAGCCGCTGCGAAAAATCAAACGTCCCCTGCCCCGTATTCAGCGCAATGGGGACACGGAAACCGGACGGAAGGTTCTCGAACGGCTGCGTGCCCGGCTCGGCGCCGTACGGGACTCCGGCCCAAACGAACGGGCTCGCCTCGCGGAGCGCGCTCGGATGGCTCAAGCCCGTGATCACAAAGGCCCGAGTATAGTCCACTTCGACCAGCGCGGGGACGATGCGGGTCAGGGCTTCCCTAGACGGCAACGTAAACTGCCCGGAAATATCGATCTCGGACGTATATACCAACGCCCGATAAATCCCCCTTCGGCGGGATTCGGGGTCGAGCACGGCGTCAAAAGACAGGCGCGACGGCAGGATGACGAAATAGCTCGCCTCCAGCCTCGTTTCGCGCACCAGCCTGCCCTCGCCCCCCTCAACGGGCACCACGCGTTCCCGCTCCACACGTTCCGTATACGGAACCAGCAAGTACGGGCCGGAAAGCTGCTGCAGCCCGCCCCATGTCCGGCTGATGTCCGCCACCACTTCACGGTACAGCGACGAGCGTTCCCCTACGAGGCTTTCCACCATCAGGAGCGGAATCAGAAGCAACAGCGCGATGCCCGCCACCAAAGCGTAACGGAACACCACGGAATCCTTCAATTCTCCCTGCGGCATGGCCTTTCCCGGCAATTGATCCTGCAACGCGGCCCTGTCCGTATCGTGCGGCACACCCATAACATCCTCCACGGGCAACTGGGGTTCCAAGGCCCTTTCCAAAGGAAAATCCGGCCCTCCAGACGTTTCGGCCCCAAACGTACCTCCGGGCATCGGGGGTTCCGTCCGGGCGGCCTCCCCTCCGGCAGTCTCCGGCGGCGGGGCCGACCTTCCCCCGACAGCCGGAACACAGCCGGAATCCCGGCGCACCCGGCGTATGATCCATCTGATTATACTTACAAAACCGATACACAACGGGATTACAAGCAACACGAGCACAAGCAGGCCAATCAGCATCATTCCGAGCATACCTTATTTCCTGTCAATGCTGCCCAGCGATGAGACATTTACGCTTCCAATGTGATTTCTATTTAACCATATGAAATCTAAAATACATTTCTTAGAAAACCATCGAAAAGGCGGATATCTTCAGCAACTCTACCAACGGCGGGCACACCGGAGGCAGGCCCTACAGACTCCCTATCCCCAATGTGCCCTCAACAAGCACGCAGCGCAACCCTTGCCCCCTATCCACAACGGCAAGGTTCCCCTTCTTTATTTTGGCTGTGCCATAACGAACCGATTGGCAGTGCTTTTTCTGAAGGCTGTGTCATAGGAAACGGTTGACGTTTTATTTCTTGAGATTCCAAAGAGATAACCGATAAAGTTCCCCCATCATGGAGTCCGTCAGCGGAAAAATTGGAGAAAAAGTCTCTCTTTTCAGCATTCTGCTGAAATAAAACAACCATATGCTATGACAGAGCCTTTCTGAAACGCACAACAACCAACCGATGAAACGCCTCAGCCTTGGGGCCCACAACGGAAAAACAGGGGAAAAGGGCTGTGTTTTCACCATATACGGAAAGAAAACAATCGTATCCCATGACAGAGGCCATCAATTCTATTCCCTGAAAGGGCCTTCCTTTTCCGCCGTATCGCCATAAAGGAAAGGCTCGTTATAGTATGTGGTTGTTTCATCTCCACAGTATGGTGAAAAGAGAGGCTTTTTTTCTCATTTTTCCGTTGATGGACTATGATTGGGGAATTTTATTGGTTATTCCCTTGGTATTGAGGGAAATAAAGCACCAGCCATTTCCATGATACAACCCATAAAAAAAGCCCTCCCGAAACACCGGGAGGGCTTTGCTCAATCCATAGCAGGGTGGAGGACTACGCGGCCTTCCGCCAGCGAGCGGGGCACGTCGATGATGCGCTGGTTGCGCGAACCCCGGAACCGGATGACCAAAGACTTCTCTTCCAGTATAAAGGGGCCGTCCACAAGGATATCCAACTGGCGCAGCAACGGCATATGCCGGCTGTCCGCAAGCAGCTCCTCATACAGGTACCCGGTATAACTCGTCAGGTTGTACCCCGCGGCGCGCAGGCGCTCCGCCAGCGGCGCGAGCTTTTCGCTCTGCACGAACGGCTCCCCACCGCTGAACGTCACCCCGCGCACGATGGGGTTTTTCCGCACATCCGCAAACACCCAGTCGGGCGAAACCATGCGCCCGCCCTCGAAAGGGTGCGTCGCCGGGTTGTGGCAGCCCTTGCAGCGGTGCGGGCAGCCCTGCGTAAACAGCACGTAGCGCAAGCCCGGGCCATCCACGATGGACTCCTCGACAATGCCGGATATGCGTATTTCGTCGCTCATACCAAAACCTCTGATTCGGAGTAACCTGCCGCCCTTCCCTTCTGAAGCCGCCGCGCCGCCTATGCGCAGCGGCCCCCCATAATCATGAGAGAGGGAAAGCCGCAAAACAGCCTGTTCCCTTTTCGGGACGCAGGCTGTTCACTTTCATGGGAAAACCCCTCCGTATTCCGAGGAGAAACGGAAGGGGCTCCCCAAACGGGTGACCTAGTTGCCGCAGCAGCCGATCTTGCAGTGCTTCACGCGGTCTTCAACTTCGGCGCGTTTGGCGTTGTTGAAACGATCCACTGTACCGACGAGGTACCCGGTGATGCGACGGATACGTTCAAACTTCACGCCTTCGCCAACCAAAACTTTCTTGCTTTCCGTGTTCATCGAACCGTTCTCCAATACTTTGGTTTAATAATAGGTATATCGGAAAATGCGGGCATCCGCATTTTGCTTGCCCATCAATGCACAGTCCTCGTCCCGCCGTCCCCAACCGCTCCGGCTGTCCCAACAGCGATCCAAGGCCCGCTCCAACAAGCGGGGCTGGGGAAACCCATCCTCCCCGCAACGGGGAGGGGCTCCATCGGGACCCCCTTGAAGGAGTCCATGCAAACTACCCCACAGCCAAAAAGGACTGCATCGGCCCCCCAAAGAGGAACCCAGCCAACCCTTGCAGACGGAAGGGACACCCCTCAACAAATGCCTTGGGTGAAACCCACAACGCCCACCTCACAGCGCGGAAGGGACTCCCTCCGCGCAGCCTCCCCACCAAGCGAAAGTCTTAGGAGGGGAAAGGGAGGGGTTTGGGGAGGGGAAGGGGAAGCCCTTCTCCAGAAGGGTTCCCCTTCCCCTCCCCAATATCCGCTAAATCACCATATTGGGCTTCTTGTCCTCGGCCTCGAGGCGCTCCTCTTCGGAACGCACGTCGCGGACGTAGCCCTTGATCTTGCGCAGGACTTCGATGTCTACGCCCTCGCCATCATGGCGCCCGCAGCGGGGGCACACGTCACCGATGATCCCCGTATAGCCGCACAGCGGATCACGATCCACGGGATGGTTGATGGAGCCGTAGCCGACGCCCATATCCTTCATGGCCCGGATGAGATCCTCGAACGCCTCAAGGTTGTTCACCGGATCGCCGTCCACTTCCACATACGTGATGTGCCCGCCGTTGGTCAGCGCGTGATAGGGCGCTTCCAAACGGATCTTGTTGTACGCGCTGATGCCGTAATAGACCGGGATGTGGAACGAATTGGTATAGTAATCCTTATCCGTAATGCCTTCGATGGAACCGAAGCGCTTGCGGTCGAGGCGCACGAACTTGCCGGAAAGCCCTTCGGCGGGGGTCGCGATCACCGAGAAATTGAGCTTCGTCTCGGCGGCCTTCTTGTCCGCCTTCTCACGGATGAAACCCACAATCTTGAGGCCAAGCTCCTGCGCCTCCTCGGACTCGCCATGATGCTTGCCGATGAGCGCCTTGAGGCACTCCGCAAGGCCGATGAACCCTACGGTCAGCGTGCCGTGCTTGAGCACTTCGCGCACTTCGTCGTCCGGGCCGAGCCGATCCGAATCGATCCAGATGCCCTGCCCCATCAGGAAAGGATAATTCTTGCACTTCTTGCACGACTGGATTTCGAGGCGCTCAAGAAGCTGCTCGAAGACCAAATCCACCATCTTGTCCAGCTCAGCGAAAAAGGCATCGACGTCGTGGTTCGCAAGGATGCCGAGGCGGGGCAGGTTGATGGACGTAAAGCTCAGGTTGCCGCGCCCATTGACGATCTCACGGCTCGGATCGTTTATGTTGGCCATGACGCGCGTCCGGCAGCCCATGTAGGCGATTTCCGTCTCAGGATGGCCGGGCTTGTAGTAGGCCAGGTTGAACGGCGCGTCGATGAAGGAAAAGTTCGGGAACAGGCGCTTGGCGGACACGCGGCAGGCGAGCTTGAACAGATCGTAGTTGGGCTCGCCTTCCCGGAAATTGACGCCTTCCTTCACCTTGAAGATGTGGATGGGGAAGATGGGCGTCTCGCCGTTGCCGAGGCCCGCTTCGGTGGCCAGCAGCACGTTGCGGATGACCATGCGGCCTTCGGGAGAGGTATCGGTCCCGTAGTTGATGGAGCTGAAGGGGATCTGTGCCCCGGCGCGGGAGTGCATGGTGTTGAGGTTGTGCACCAGCGCTTCCATCGCCTGATACGTGGCCTTCTCGGTATATTCAAGGGCCTTCTTGATGGCGAAATCAATGTTCAGGGCGGGGGCGCGCTCGGCAAGAACCTCCCGGACGAAGGCAAGGCCCTTCTCGTCAAGGATGGACTCGTTTTCCTCAATGTAGGCGCGCAGCGCGGCCTTTACGGCATCCTTGCCCTCCATATCGTAGAGGTCAAGGATAATGCACAGTTCCTTGATGAAGGTCTTGGCGATGCCGGGGGCGAGGCCGTATTCAAAATTCGGGATGCTCTGCCCGCCGTGCTGGTCATTCTGATTGGCCTGAATGGCGATGCAGGCAAGGGCGCTGTAGCTGCGGATGTCGTTGGGCTCGCGCAGGAAGCCGTGCCCCGTGCCGAAGCCGCCCTTGAACAGCTTCTTGATGTCTATCTGGCAGCAGGTGGTCGTCAGGGTCAGGAAGTCGAGGTCGTGGATATGGATGTCGCCGTTCTTATGCGCGAGGCTGTGCTTCGGGTTAAGAATGTACATCTCATAGAACTGCTTGGAGCTTTCGCTGCCGTAGCGCAGCATCATGCCCATAGCGGTGTCGCCGTCGATGTTGGCGTTCTCGCGCTTGAGATCGTTGTCCTTGGCATCCTTGAAAGTGAGATCGCGGATGGTGGTCATGAGCCGGGTATTCATTTCCCGGATCTTCGTCCGCTGGTGTCGGTACAGGATGTACGCCTTGGCGGTACGGGCATGGCCGCTCTTGATGAGGGTCTTTTCTACCAGATCCTGCACCTGTTCCACATCGGGGACGGTGTCCTCGAACTGCTCATTAAGACGCTCCAGCACTTCGGCGGCTATCTTGAGCGAAAGGACATAGTCCTTCCCCCCCTGACTGCTGGCGGCACGGAAGATTGCCTGAGCGATCTTGTTCACGTCAAAAGGAACAATGCGTGCGTCACGTTTCCTGATAGAACTAACCATTCGTCATCTCACTCGCGTTATCTAGAAAAAAAGGCTGGTTGCCGTTCACAACAGCAGATGCTTGTCACTGAAGGAAACAGGTTCATACATCCAGCATAGCCTATCCGGGGACTTGGGGCTAGTGCCCAACACTCTTTTCCGAAAAGTTCTTTTTTGAACCATCCGCCGTCCGGCCGCCCGCCATCGGGACGCAAAAAAGGACGCCTTAGAGCAACGAAGCCATCGCTCTTTCGTTAAAACGGGGAGACCCACTATCAAAACTTTCTGAATATCCGAGGGTTGATATGCTCTCCCCGATACCGGGGGCATACGGCAGCGAACCCTCGCTTGTCAGGGGGGATGCCTCTCTGCGTGAAAAAGATGTAAACGCAAACCGGAAGAGGATCAACACCCCCCAGCGTGCCTAAACGAAAGCTCTCACCTCAAAAGCCCCGATAAACAAGGCTTCCATCGGGATGAAAAATTTTTCAGCTTTTTTTATGCCCGGACGAGTCATATCGGGGGCATTCTGTCAACCGCCAGTTTGCAGCTAGTTACGCATAACACATTATGGATAATGAATTATTTTTTTCTAAAAATATCAAACTTTCTTCCTTCGCCGCCCCTTTCGGCAACGTATGCAGGCCACCCCTAAAAAGTAACAATTCCTAATTACAGAAAAAACGCCATCTCAAGAAACGCCCCGCGAAAGCCTCCAGAGGCGGCAGAACCTTCCCCCAAAGCCCCGGTTCCTACATGGGGGGCGCCAACAAAATACAACGCTCTGAAACCGTGAATCCTCTGCCCCGGTTCTTGCACGGAAGATGCGCCCGCTCCCCTTTTGGCGGCAGGGCACCTGTGCGGAAGATGGGGGCTATCCAAGGGAAAACCGTTCCCCTCAGCGCCGCAGCCCGATCCATACCGGCACTGCTGCGGCCCCATCGGCATCATTGCCGCCGTATCCCGGCAGCCTGTCCGGGATCGTGCCTATTCTATTATATTAAAGGTAGAGGGGTTCCACTTTGGAGGCCTGCCACCCGTGGGCTGAACGGAGCCTTGGAAGCCTTGCCATAGAAGACGTACCGAAGCCTGCCCCCGTGCGGCGGAACGGCCCCACCTTGGGAACCCCACTTTGGAAATCCCGTCCGCCAAACCTTCATGCCCCAATAGGCCCCTTTTCCGGCACCAACCCGGACGGTATGCCCGGCATCCAGCCAATACTCCGCCGGAGCAGGCCAAGTTCGCCGGACGGATATATACCCGGCCCCCAACGACTGGTGCGACACGTTAAGCGTCGCCCATTCCCGGACGAATATATGCCCGGCAACCAGCCATAAATCAGCCTAAGCCTTTCCGGGGCTTGCCCCCGGCAAAAGGTAGGGGGTTCCCCCTTGGAGGACTGCCACCCGTGGGCGGAACGGAGCCTTGGAAGCCTTGCCATAGAAAACGTACCGAAGCCTGCCCCCGTGCGGCGGAACGGCCCCACCTTGGGAACCCCACTTTGGAAATCCCGTCCGCCAAACCTCCATACCCCGATAGGCCCCTTTTCCGGCACCAACCCGGACGGTATGCCCGGCATCCAGCCAATGCGCCGCCGGAGCAGGCCAAGTTCGCCGGACGGAATATACCCGGCATCCAACGACTGGTACGACACGTTAAGCGTCGCCCATTCCCGGATGGATATATGCCCGGCACCCAGCCACAAATCAGTCCAAGCCTTTTCCGGGGCTTGCCCCGGCAAAAGGAGATATTCACGCCTCCAATGAAACTTATATTCAACTATATGAAATATAAAATAAATTTATTGTAAAACCACCAAAAAGTGAACGCCCCGGCAAAAAGGGCATCCCCAACATGCCCGGACGCCGCAAAAGCTCCTGTTTCGGATACGATTTTCCCCTGTTCAATGAAAAAACCATCAAAAAAGAAACAAAGCCCCCACAGAGGCGGCCCCCAATGATACTCATCAGCGGGACGGCAAAGAGCAGCAACTCTCATTGACAGCCGATGGATGGACGCTTATAGATAAGAAAAACATCCGGTATCCCGCCCCGTTGGGGATGCCCGTCATTTCTTGAGAAACGCGCCTTAGCGCACCTCTCCCCAGCCCGACATCATCAGGACTGTTCCATCGTAGACAAGGCCCTGCACAATTCGTGCAGCGGCCTCTTTTGTTTTTCCTTCCACACTTAAGGAGTCCTGTATGGCGGACATCATTCTCAATAAGCCGGAAGCGGGCACTCAGGCCGTCTTTGAGGCGGCCGGGGACAGCCGGATCGACCTCAACTTCCCTACTGATCAGGCAACGCTGGAACGATCCGGCAATGACCTCATTTTCCGTTTCGACGACGGGGGCACCGTTGCCCTGCGCGATTTCTATACGGCCTATACCAAGGAATCCATACCCGACTTCGTGATCGAAGGCACCCCGATTGCGGGCGAACAATTCTTTATGGCCCTCAACGAGCCCGACCTCATGCCCGCAGCCGGCCCGGCGGCAAACGCCTCCAACGCGGACGGCGGGCGCTTCCGCGAATATACCGACGCCACCCTCATCGACGGCGTAAACCGCCTTGACGGGCTCGACCTGAGCAGCAGCCGCGCCTTCTTCCCCGAACGCGACCCGTGGGGCGGCCTGCGCGGTAACGATACCCCCAACTTCGAGCCGATCCTCAGCGTCAGCGGCTCACTCAACCTTATCGAATCCGGCGTGCTCCCCGGCGGCAATACCCCCTATGAAGGCATCCCCTCCATGTCCGGCAGCGCCACCGGCACTGACGGCAACGGGGACTCGCTTTCCTTCGGCTTCATCGACGCGAACGGGGCGCAAGTGAGCAGCATCACCACACCTTACGGCGTGATGACGATGGCCCCCGACGGAACCTACACGTACACCCTCGACAACGCCGACCCCGATACCAACGGCCTCGCCCGTGGCGAAACCCGTACCGAAACCTTCACCATCTATGTGAGCGACGGACGCGGCGGCCTCGCCACGCAGGAAATCACCGTCACCATCACCGGCACCAACGATCGGCCTGAGCTCTCCATTGCCGACGCTGCACAGCCCATCCACGAAGACACCGCCTCTGTGGGCGGCAGCTTTGAAGTGGAAGACCCGGACAGCGACAGCGGGCAGAACCAGACCTTCCATATCGCCGGCGGCAAGACCACGGACGCCGACGGCAAGGTTCATGACACCACCGGCACGGCTGTCGACGGCTCCCACACCGCCGAAGGCAGCACGCCGGCCACGTTCACCACGGACTACGGCAAGCTGACCCTCGATCCCGCCACCGGGCAGTGGAAGTATGAACTCGACAACACCAACGAAGAAATCCAGCAGCTCAATGCCGGTGAAAAGAAATTCGAGACCTTTGACGTAACCGTCACCGACGAGCACGGCGCGACCTCCACCCAGACCATTACGGTTACCATCACCGGAACCAACGACATCCCGGTGATCGACACCGAACAGAGCGATTTCCACCTTGCATTCAAGGAACAGGGCGTCTACCAGCCTACGGAAGGCGGCGACGGCAACGCCCCCACCACAGGGGGCGGGATCGGGGAAGGCCAACATCAGACCGGAACCCTTTCCGGCAAGATCTACGCTTCCGATATCGACAAGGAAAATGGGGCCGGTTCCACGGATCACGACGTCAACAAGCTCAACTTCCACGTCGAGCACGCCGGATCGAACCTGACCGACAGCGACGGCGGTGCCCCCACCACGGTGACCGGAACCGGAACCCCCGGCACCGGGGACATCGTCTATACGTACGAATCAGCCTACGGCACCCTGACCTTCCATGCGGACGGCTCCTACGAGTATACCCTGAAAAGTGAAGCGGACAGCGACGCCGTCAACAACCTCGCCCTCGGCCAGACCGTAACCGAGACCTTCACCGTCTACGTCACCGACGCCCAGACCGGAAAGAGCGAACCCCAGACCATCACCGTCACCATCCACGGCACCAACGACATCCCCACGCTGGATCTTTCCAACGACAACCTCAATGGGCTGCTCGGCGGCGACGGCCTCCATGTGGTCGAGGACGGCGTGGGCCGTGAAGACGCCAACACCCCCACCGACGATCCCGGCAAGGAAAACGCCCCATTTACGGGCCATACCACCGACACCGGAACCGCCACCGGTACTGACGCCGATGCAGGGCATATCCTGTATTTCGGCGCGGCTGCGGGCGATAAGGCCAACGGAGCGTTCGATCCTTCCGTGAAGTTCAACGCGGCCGACTCCACCGCCACGGGCGACGAGGCCTCTTCCGTGGTCGCAAACGGGCAGTACGGCAGCCTGACGATCAAATCCGACGGTTCCTACACCTACGCCATGAAGGGCGAAGACGAAAACGTCAGCTTTGAGATCGACGGCAAGACCTACACTTCCCTTGATCAGCTCGCCGAAGGCGACACCATTCACGAAACCTTTACCATTTACGTGCGCGACGAGCACAATGCTTGGACATCGCAGACCGTCACCGTGACCATCCACGGCACCAACGACATCCCCACCCTCGAAATCAAGGGCGAGGACTGGAACATCACGCAGGGCGGCGAGCTGTCCATCGGCGGCACATTCACGGTCAGCGACAACGACCGCGACGCCGGGGAAAACCAGACCTTCCGCATCGAAGGCGGCAAGGCCACGGGCGCCGACGGCAAGGAACATGACACCATCGGCACGGCTGCCGAGGGTTCCCACACCGCCGAAGGCAGCACGGCGGCCACGTTCGAGACGGAATACGGCACGCTGACCCTCGATCCCGCCACCGGGGAGTGGACGTATGAAGCCAAGCCCGACGCGATCCAGGGGCTCGGCAAGGACGAAACCAAAATCGAAACCTTTGAAGTGACCGTCACCGACGAGCACGGTGCGACCTCCACAAAGGAGATCACCGTTACCCTGACGGGCAAAAACGATGCTCCGCGGCTCAATGGTGCCGCCATTGAACTGAAGGAACAGGGGGTCTATGACACGGTCAACGCCAACACCCCCACCACGGAACATTCCGGCGGCACGGGGATAGGCGACAGCGAGCACCAGCTTTCCATTGAAGGCAAGCTGGATGCAAGCGACCTTGATCTGAACGACAAGCTCACCTATGGCATCAAGGGCCTGAAGGAAGGCGACGGCCCCACTGCCGACAGCCTGACCGTGGAAATCAAGGGCAGTGACCCCGACGCCCCCAAGACCGTGGAAGTCGAGGTCACCTCCTCCTCGATTGATCCGGCCACGCATATCCAGACCATCGAGACCAACTACGGCACCCTGACCCTCAACACGCAGACCGGTGAGTTTACCTTCGACATCAGCGGGTCCGACGACGCCGACGAGCTGGCGCAGGGCGAAGAGCTGACCTTCAATTTCCACACGACCGTTGACGACGGCAACGGCGGAACAGCCGACAGCGTTCTGACCGTGACGATCAAGGGCACCAACGATCGGCCCACGCTCGATCTGGCTGAGCCCTCCCACGGCGACAACGTCACGGCCGAGATCGATGACCAAACCGGCGAAGTCACATTCAACATCACCGAAAAGGCCGACGCCCCCAGCGATACCACCGTTTCCGGGACGCTCAAGTCCGAAGACGACGACCGCGGCGCGAACCTGCTCTACGGCGTGGCGCACGGCAAGCAGGACGTGGAGTCCGAAGCGGGCCGAAACGAAGCCTTTGCTTCCGGTTCCGACGGCAAGCCTGGCATGGGCGAACCGCTCCACCAAGTCGGCGACAAGATCGTGATTGAGGGCGAATACGGCACGCTGACCATCGATCCGGAGAGCAATACCTACACCTACAAGACCAACGAAAACGCCGACCGCCTCGGCCTCGACGCCGACGGCAACCCGCAGACCGGAACCGACGAGTTCACCATCTATGTGCGTGACGAACACGGCGCATGGACGGCGAAACCCGTTTCCTTCACAGTCACCGGCTCCAACGACACGCCGACGATTACGGCTGACGCCACCAAGCACTGGGTCAAGGAAGCGGGCGCTCTGGACACCTCGACGGCTCACGGCACGACGACCGACACCAAGAATACCGCGGATACCTCCGATGATTCCCGCGAGCTGACCGGAGATGATACCACCCTCTCCCGGAATGAAATTTCCGGTCAAGTCCACGTCAAGGATACCGACGCCGACGACACCCTGACCCTCAGCATCGGGGCGAAGGAAGGTTCCGGCACGATCCTCATCGGCGCTCCCAAGACGGACGCCAACGGCAACATTACGCTGGAAACGGAGTTCGGTTCCATCATCCTGCACAAGGACGGAACCTATACCTACACGATCGACGAAGGGAAAACGCAGTCCCTCAAGCAAGGCCAGACCGAGAAGGAAAGCTTCACCATCACCGTGGACGACGGGCACGGCGGCAAGGCTTCCGTGGACATCACGATCAACATCGTGGGCTCCAACGATCGGCCTGCCCTGACTCTGACCAACCCCGCCGACATGACGGTCAGCGATCCCGGCTACGACAAGGATCATAATGAAGTCCCTGAAGACCTCACCGTCACCGGTACGTTCAAGGGCGCTGACCCCGATTCCGATCACTCGCTCGAATTCGGCGTGAGCACCACCCCCGGCAACCGCGATACCGCGTTCCATGCGGGCGATGACAACACCCCCGGCATGGGCGAAGGGATTCATACGGTCAAAGGAACATACGGCACCCTGACGCTTGATCCGAGCAATGGCACATACACCTATACGCTGGACACCACCAAAGACGGCGCGGCGGATAAGCTCGGCCTCGACAAGGACGGCAACCCGGAAACCGGAACCGACGAGTTCACCATCTACGTGCGCGACGAACACGGCGCATGGTCGGAAAAGACCATCACCGTCACCGTCAACGGCTCCAATGATATGCCCATTGTCACCAGTACGGGCGAAACGCTCACGCTGAGGGAAGAAGGCTACGACGGCTACGACCCGGAGAAAGGCAATATAGCCGTTGACAGCAAAGACATGCTCACGGGGAAGGTGGAAGCCTCCGATGCGGACGCCAACGATACGCTGACGTATTTCTTCTCCGATAAGAATCACAACCCCATCACCTTCGAGGTGGGTGACAAGATCGGCACCCTGACGCTTGCCGACGGTACGAAAAGCGAGATCTCTATTACCGGGGTCGGGCAGGAAGGGAACGAAATAATCATCTCCACCGACTACGGCGATTTCCGTCTGGATACCACGAACGGCAAATACAGTTTCACCAAGGCCGAAGAAACACGCTTCGAAAATGGTAAAGAAGTTCTTGATGATAACCCCATCAATGATCTTCAGATCGGCGACAAGGTGGAGCTTGATTTCACCATCAGCGTGAAGGATGATCATGGCGCGGTGGCTTCGGACACCCATGACGTCAAGGTCGAGATCGACGGTTCCAACGACCTGCCTTACGCCAAGATGGCGGACATCTACGTCAAGGAAGAAGGCGTCTACTTCCATGCCAACAAAGGTCACGGCGGCAACACCGCCACGACGGAAGGCAACACCAGCAAAGAGGGCCACAATCTTTCCGGTAAGCTGGAAATAACGGGCCTCACGGACGTGGACGACGACACCAGCGCAGGTTTCGGCCTCGGAAAGGGGCAGTTCAAGTTGAATATCAGCCTGCAGGACTCCAACAAGAGCCATTGCAGCGAGCTGACATATACAGAAACCCAGGTCGAAGGTGAAACCGTGGGGACGTGGACAACGCACCCCCTGTTGAGCAACGGCGCCGATTGCGAAAGGGCCATGGAAGCCCTTTTCGGCGGGAACTTCCCGGAGGACGTCTTTGCGGAACTCGAAGCCGCGCTTCGGGCGGATGGGCTGCTGGGAGCGGATGAAGATCTCACCCTCGACAACGCTAAGGCTATCCTTAAAGATGTGGAGCTCGGCACCCTTACCGTCAATACAAAGGGCGAATACACCTTTGAGCTTCCCCCGGACGGCTCGGCGGGCAGCATCCTCGTGGATACGCTCCAGCAGGGTACCCAGTCCGGGCGGCCCCTCGACTATACCATCACCGACCCGCACGGCGGCGTTTACAATGGCAGCTTTAACATTGTCATCAAAGGCACCAACGACCGGCCCGAACTGACGTTAGACAGCAACGATGACCGCATCACGATCGTTGAAAAGACGACAAATGATGGGAAGACGGTAACTGAAGAAGCCCAGATCGAAATGAACGAAGACGGCGACGCCTTCGTCGGCAAGGCCCACGGGAC
Source organism: Bilophila sp. T19-St14 (assembly GCF_059728385.1). Classification (NCBI taxonomy): domain Bacteria; kingdom Pseudomonadati; phylum Thermodesulfobacteriota; class Desulfovibrionia; order Desulfovibrionales; family Desulfovibrionaceae; genus Bilophila; species Bilophila sp. T19-St14. The sequence goes on along the minus strand of NZ_BAAGFT010000002.1, from coordinate 774,326 downwards.
GGATGTGGACTCCGGCTCCACGCTGACCTATGGCATTGCCGGAGGGCATATCGGCAACGCGGACAGCACCGACGTCACGGATCTTCAAAAAGCCTTTGACGATAAACCCGGCGAACCCGGTAAATCCGACGACCCCGGCATGGGCGCGGCACATACGGAAGTTCAAGGCAAGTACGGCGTGCTCACCATCAACCCGGAGACCGGCGAATATGCGTACACGCCGACCGACGACAGCCTTGTCCTTGGCTCGGAGCACGAGGATAAATTCACCATCTTCGTACGTGACGAGCATGGCGCGTGGTCGCAGCAGCATATCACCTTCATCGTGAAGGGCGACGCCGACGCCCCTGTCCTTGTGGGCAAGGCCCCCGACGCGAACGTGATCGAGCTCACCGAGGCCGGTGTGGTTGGGAATAAGGATGTATCCGGTTCGCTCCACATCAAGGGCGAGGATCAGGAGACAGATCCGTTTGGAGACGCCCCCAACGGCTACGAACTCGGCTCGTTCACGGTCAAGCAGATCGATACGGTAGGCACTGACGAGACGGCGGCGGGTGAGCTTATCGCCGGGTTCGTCGTGGGCAACGAGTTCCACGTGGGAGACCTGGAAACCCCCTACGGAACCCTGCACGCCGAAGCCGTCAAAGGCGAAGACGGCACTTACGAAGTCGTCTACTCCTTCATCCCACCGGAGCCGGGTTCTCAGGAAGCCAAGAACCTCGACGCCCTCAACGAGGGCGAGCGCAAAGAGCTGTTTGAGGATCTCAAGGTCGGCGTCTATGACTCCGCCCACGAATCCTTCGTGAAGGGCGACGCCAACGGGGAAGGCTCGTTCAACATCAAGGACGGGGATCTTGTCCTGACGCAGGATGTGCAGATCCACATAAACGGCACCAATGACCGGCCCTTCTTCACCGACAAAGATGGGAAGCCCATCACCGAAATCACCATCGGCACGGGCGAGCTGGAGGAAGACGGCAACCATACCATTACCGGCAATCTGAACGCCCACGACCCCGACGCGGGCCACAGCGACGCCCTCACCTACAGCATCGTGGGCAACCGCGGGCAACTGGAACATCACATCCAGGGCAAGTACGGCATCCTTGAGCTTAAAGAGGACGGCAGCTACACCTATACGATCACTAATCCCAAACTGTTGGACGCGCTGAATAAAGGCGAGACGCTCATTGGCTCCGTTTTAGAGCAGGAAGCATTCACCATCCGCGTCGAAGACCCGAAAGGGGCCTACAGCACCGGCAAGCTCGTCATCGACGTCATCGGATCGGCGGACATTCCGATCGTCAAGCCCGGTGCGGGAACGGTGGTTGAGGATGATATCCCGGAAAGCGGCGACGATGAGGGCCTTCCGTCCGTCAGTGGAAAGCTGGAGCTGGAAGGCGTGGTCGATGCCAAGGACAAGGGCGAGGGCGAGCTGAAGTGGACGGTCAGCAACGAGGTCACGGACAAGGAAGGAAATCCGGTCGACGAACCGCTCGGTACACTCACAATCAATAAAGACGGCACCTACACCTACGTCCTGACCAAGAACGGCGAAGATATCGTCCAGTCCATGAACGAAGGAAACAGCAAAACCGAAGTCTTCAAGGTGCAGGTGGAGACCAAAGGCGGCAAGCTCGTCGATACGGAAATCACCATCACCATCAATGGCACCAACGACGCCCCGGAATTTGCCGCCGAGGTCACGGGCCTCACGGGTGGCGTGGTGAAGCAGGACGCGTTCGTCGCTGACGGCACTGCCGACAACCCCGGACTGGTCTACAAGGGAACCATCCTCGGCTGGAAGGACATCGACGACACGGACGTCCGTTTCATGCTGGTCGGTGAGAACGGGGAGCCCGTTACCGAGCTCAAGACCGACTACGGCACCATCGTCCTCACCTATGAGGAAGTAACGGATGATGCCGGAAATATTATCAATGTCATCACGCACTACACCTACACGCTGGACAACGAAAGCGATGCGCTCCGCAAGAAACTGAGCGAGCTTGGGGAAGGCGAGTCTTTGTGGGACACGGTGCAGGTCGTGGTCGTCGACGCCCACGGCGGGGTTTCCGAAGAGACGAGGGAACTCACCATCGAAATCAAACAACCTGACGACAAAGAGCCTGGTGGAGTGGATGTCAAAGACCCCGGCAATGAGTACACCGGGGAAGTGTATGAAGACGGCGACCGGGAAGATACCCCCGAAGTGGAAAGCACGGTCGTTGAAGGCCAGCTTAAAGCCGAATGGGACGGCGAAGGCCCTGAAGGGGTGGAAGCGCCCAACCGCGTCTTCGGCATCGAAGAAACGGACGCGGAAGGAAACGGTACCGGGAACCAGATCCAGAGCAACGCCGCGTCAGGCAAATACGGCGTCCTCGTCATCGATCCCGTTACCGGGAAGTATACCTATACCCTGCACAACGGCGAAAACGGCGAAGAAGGCCCGGTGCAAAACCTCGCCGCCGGGCAGGTGGTGGAGGAAACCTTCAAGGTCATGCTCAACGGCAAGGTGACGGACTCCACGATCACCATTACCATTCGGGGCACCAACGACGCGCCCGTCATTACCAGCGAGGCCAAAGACCTGAGCCTGAAGGTTCAGGAAGACGCCGAAGAGGGGCTTCAGCCGATGGAAGGAACCCTGAAGGCTGAAGACATCGACTACATCCTTGATGGGAACGGCAACCCCGCGCTCGACGGCAATGGGGATGCAAGGACTGAAACCGAGACGCTTGAGTGGTTCTTCCGCGACAAGGACGGCAACCTCGTCAAAGAGCTGGAGACCGAATACGGCAAAGTCACCCTGAAAGTTGATGAAGGGGGCGAGTGTACATACGTCTACACGCCCAATGTGGATCATCTGATAGAAGGGGAAACGCTTCCCGATTCGTTCACCGTCACCGTGCGTGACCAGCACGGGGAGACGGTTGATCAGGAAATCAACGTCACCATCAAGGGCACCAACACGGGCCCTAAAGTGATCGGGGAACAAGCGCCCCTCGCTGTTCAGGAAGACGAGATCACCACTACGTCAGGCGAGCTGTGCAAACTCATCTTTGACGACGAAGGGCTTGGGCTGGACAACCTGACCTATTCCATCAACGGGCAGGGCATGGTCGCTGAAGGCAAGTACGGCACCCTGCACATCGATCCGGCTACCGGAAAGTATGTCTATACCCTGAACAATGCCGACCCGACCGTGCAGGGCCTCAGTGAGGCGGACGGTATTCAGAAAGAACACTTTACCCTCACCGTGACGGACAAGCACGGAAAAACGGTGGAGGTTGAAATCACCGTCAATGTCAAAGGCAACGACGACGCACCGTTGCTGAGCCTCGGCGGGGCCCTCTACGTGCGTGAAGGGGCCGGGGCCATAGGTGGAACCGCCATAGGCTCCGACAAAGACGATGCGGACAAAGGGCATCTGACCTACTCCTTTGAGGGCGCTGAAACGGTAAAAAACGAAAACGGCACGTTTGCGGTTATAAAAAACGAATACGGCGAGTTCAGGATCAACACCAAGACCGGGGAATACACGTTCACGCTCAACAATGAGTCCGAAGCCGTACTTGGGATGGAAGCGGGCAAGCTGTACGAGGTGAAGATTCCCGTGACCGTCACTGACACATCAGGACTGTCAGACACAAAGGAACTCACCGTCACCATCGAAGGCACGAATACCGCGCCCATCATCAAGAGCGGTGAAAACGGCGTCATCGAGGCCAATGCAGAGAACCCGCTGATCGAAGACGGCGGCAAGACTCAGATGACCGGGAAGGTGGAGGCCCATGACTATGACGGCGAAGTCGCCAACTACATGTTCGTAAACGACAAGGGCGAGCTTGTCAGCACGATTGAAGGCAAGTACGGCTCCATCACCATCAATAAGGACGGCACCTACACCTATACGTTCGACAACGGGAAGGCGCAGCACCTTGGCGCCGAAGGACTGGCCGTCGATGGCTTCAAGGTCGTTGCCGTTGACAACTACGGGGCGCAAACCACGAACCCCTCCGAACTCCAGATCTCCATTCAGGGCACCAACGACGCCCCGGTGATCACCTCCGCCGCCCCGACACTCAACCTGACGGAACCGAGCGAAGGGGCCGAAGGGACGGCCCAAGCAACAGGCCGGATCGAGTTTACCGATGCGGACAAAAAGGCTGACGGAAGCTTCCATGACACGCACACCTTCTCGGTAAAGCGCGAAGGAGCGGAAGGGAACGGCGGCCCATCGGCTGAAGGCAAGTACGGCACGCTGACCATAGATGAGCAAGGCAACTACGAGTACATCCTGACCAGCGACGCGCTCGGAGAAGGAGAGAAGGCCACTGAAACGTTCACGGTCACCGTGAGCGACGGCAAGGGTGGTACGGCGACCCAGACCATCACCGTCAACCTTACCGGAACCAATGACGCCCCGGTGATTACGGGCTCGCAGACCGACAACGGCACTACGGGCTCCTTCACCTTCGCCGACGCCGATGTGAACGACAAACATTCCCTTGCCGTCAGCATCGGCGGCAAGACATATGATGTAACCCTGAACCCCGAAGGCACGAGCGGCACCGCCGCCATTGACGGGCTGGGCACGTTCACATTGACGAAAGGTGAGGGCGGCGCGTGGAACTACACCTTCACCCCCAGCGCCGAAGCGCAGGCCGGGGCCGAACTGGGAGAAGTCGTAAAGCATGACTTCCAGATTACCGTCAGTGACGGTCATGCTACTGTGACGACTCCGGCAGGCTCCCTGTCCGTGAGCTTTATGGGCACGGGCGTCAATGCAGACATGCCATTGGACAATCTGATGCCGGACATGACCCACAGCGATACGCTGCCCGGCACGGACCCGCACGAGAACGCGCTTGCCTACACGTTCGACAATGCCCAAGGCGGGGACATCCAAGGGACATTCGGGACGCTGCATTTCGATGCGGAAACCGGGCGATATACCTACACCTTGGATACCTCGGAGGAGGGCCTCCACAAGCTGGCGGAGGCACAAGCTCACGGTTCCGACCTGAAGGAATCCTTCGAGTATACCGTAAACGGCGCTGACGGCACTTCCAACGGCTCGCTGGAAATCAACCTGACGAATCTGCACACGGCTCTCGGCGGTGAGGGCACCGATCCCCTAGGCGATCCAAATGCACCGCATTCGCAAGTGCTTTTTGGCGAAGGCGGCGACGATGCCCTTCACGGCGGTTCGGGCAACGACTGGCTGTTCGGCGGCGACGGAGACGATCAGATCTTCGGCGGCATGGGTGACGATACCCTGTTCGGCGACGCGGGCAACGATTACCTCGACGGCGGGGCTGGCCGTAACTCGCTCTACGGCGGTGAAGGGAACGATATCCTCGTCTACAACCAAGGCATGGCCCATGCCAGCGGCGGTGAAGGCATCGACTTCCTTGTCGGGGCCGACAGGGACACGCTGGACAGCTTGTTCGCCGACAAGGACAGCAACCCCATCCAGAGCGACATCGAAGTGTTCATCACCTCCAAGCCGGACAGCCTGAGCCTGACGAGTATGGATGATCTAAAGAATATCGGCATCTCCATAGAGGACGACAAGCTCCACCTCTCCGGGGATTGGAAGCCGACGGCTGACGGAAACGGGGAACCGGGCACCAGCCTCGGCAATTACGCCGAGTTCACCAATGGGAACGGCACCACAATCCTCGTGCAGGCCGATACCCTAGCCAGCGAGGACTTGACGCAACAGCTCGCCCAGAACGCACTGGCCCACGGACAAGGCTGATCACAGGGACGCCGCCGGATACCCTTCCGGCGGCCCCCTATCCGCCACCCAAAAACAAAAGGTTCCGTTCCGGCATACACTGGGACGGAACCTTTCCTTGAGCTCGTGGGGGAGTCAAAGCACGCATTCCCGGCATACGCCGGGGGACACATGAGGCAGGACGGCATTGGGAAGCCTTTTTGGCATTCCCGCCGTACACCGGGACGGAACCGTCCAAAGCGCAGGCTTCCGGGCTTGATGAGCCCCTTCCGGCATACGGCGGAACCTCTTCCTCAACCATCGGCACGCGCTACCCAACCTTCACTACAGCAAAAAGCGGACAAGGCTGATCACAGGGATGCCGCCGGATACCCTTCCGGCGGCCCCCCTATCCGCTACCCAAAAACAAAAGGTTCCGTTCCGGCATACACCGAGGCGGAACCTTTTCTTGGGCTCGTGGGGGCTTCAAAGCACATATTCCCGGCATACGCCGGGGGAACCCGTGAGGCAGGACGGCATTGGAAAGTCTTTTTGGCATTCCCGCCGTACCGGGACGGAACCGTCCAAAGCGCAGGCTTCCGGGCTTGATGAGCCCCTTCCGGCATACGGCGGAACCTCTTCCTTAACCATCGGCACGCGCTACGCACAACCTTCACTACAACAAAAAAGCGAGAACCCACCCCAACAGCGGTAATCCGCCCAATCCCGCCCGATGCGCGGCACGATAACCCCACAGCGGCAGTGTGGCGGCTTCAAGAAAGGCTCTGCCATAGTCTATGGTTGTTTTATTTCAGCAGTATGTTGAAAATAGAGACTTTTTCTCCAGTTTTTCGATTAACGGACTCCATAGCCAAGACATTTTGCTGATTATTCCTTTGGAACTTCAAAGAAAAAGCAGGTGCGGAACGCCTTCCCACACCTGCGGAGAATCTTATGGAACACAGCGTGGCGGGAGCCGCGGGCAATTCCTTCCCGCACATGCGCGGGGAATCTTGCGCGCTCCCACCGCCGTTCGGAAGGAAGCCCTTACGCCTGCGGGCAGTCTGGATATACGCAGACCATAGGCATATTCACAGCCCTTGCCCACACCTGCGGGCAACTTGCCGCCTACGCGCCCAAGCCAATGCACTCCCTCCGTTTTCCGCATGGGCGGGGCAAGCGCCGCTTGGGAGTTCGCCTCTTCGAGAGTTTTCTAAAAATTCATTTTATATTTCATATAATTAAATACAATTTTTATTGGAAAACGCGAATATCTCCGCTTGGCTGGCCCCTTCCCGCATAGGGATACGGGCATATCCCACAGCCTTGCATGGCCCCTCCGCCCTGACGCGCCCTTCCCAAAAGCCAGCGCCCCCTTTGGGGTCAGCGGCTTACCTGCCTGCGGCGCGGCAGGAAAAACGGCATGGACGGCCTAACCGGACGCGGCGGCATCGTACGCCGGGGACGCGGAGCCTCAAAAGATCCGGTTACAGCCACGGCCCGCTCCTCTTCAAGTTCCTGCTGGCAAGCCACGCAGTACCGCACCGAAGGCGACGCCAAAAGCCGCAGGAGCGGTATGGGCTCACCACACGCCTCACAGACGCCGTAGTCCATGACCTCAATACGCCGCAGGGCGTTTTCCAAAGCCCGGATACGCTCAACACGCCGGGCGGTCAGGCGCTCGTCCACCGCATACTCGCTCAGGCGCGAGGCCAGTTCGTTTTCATCGGGACATTTGAAGGAAATCTCCGAAGACATCCGGGATGACCGCAGAGCCGAAAGCTCCCGTTCCATCATCCATTGCAATGCAGCCAACTGAGAGGTGTTCATACCGTTCCTCACTTGCGGGGGTTGTTCCGTGGATTCGGATGTATCCCCCGCAACGCGACGGCTTCATGGCACCCCTATGACTTTTTTGTGCGGCAGATGAAAGCGGTTGGAACGAAAGCGGATCTTCCCTCCTTCCCGCAGAGACGCGCAAAACGGCTGCAAGTCCTCAACAGCCCGAAGAAGCCAGCATTTCCCGCAGTTCCGCAACGCTTGCCGCCAGCCGCGTGGCACCAGCCTCCACGAGTTCCTCCCGCGAGCCGTAGCCGTACAGCACCCCAATATCCGCAAGCCCGGCCTCGTGAGCTCCCACGATGTCGTACTTCCTGTCACCCACCATGACCGCGCCCGACGGTGTTATGCCCTGCTCACGTATGGCGTAGCGGATCACGTCGATTTTGGAGGAGCGTTTCCCCTCCATATCCGCACCATAGACACCATCCAGCGACCGAGCAAACCCGAAATGTTCCGCGATGCGCTTGGCGAACACCTCCGGCTTCGAGGTCGCCACAATGAGCCGCCCGCCAGCAGCACGCAGCGCTTCAAGCATTTCCGGCACTCCCGGATACGGGGCGTTCTCGAATATCCCCTTATCGCGGAAATACACGCGGTAGGTATCCACGGCCCGTTTCGCATCCGCGTCGCTCATGCCCATCGTCCCCCGGAACGAGTCGTACAGTGGAGGCCCGATGAACGACCGCAGCGTCTCCGGTTCCGCGTCCATCCCGAAGCTCCGCAGCGCGTACCGCACTGAATTGACGATCCCCGGTTCTGAGTCCGTCAGCGTCCCATCCAGATCAAAGAGTATTGTTTTGTATTGCATGGCTCACTTGTACGTCCGCCCCGGCCTTTGCGCAACCGCAGCCGGGATACGGCACCAGGCGCAAGGGCCGCCATGCAGAGCGGGAGGGACCGAGAGGGAGCGGGATAGCCCCCTGCGGCAAGGGGCCGCCCCATCCGGCTGATCCCTGCGCGAAAAGCCTGTGATGGGGCCTCCGGCGGCAGGGGCTACCGCCCCTTAACCCTGCCCGGTGGGGCAAGCGCCCCCCCCGGACCCCCGCATATGTGATCCGCTCCAACACGAAAGAGGGGGTACCTTTGACAGGGAAAAACAGTCCCCAAAAGATACCGTTCATTCTCCCGCCTGAGATGGGGGATTCGATAAGAACGAAAGTCTTGGGAAGGTGGGAGGAGGGGGTTCGGGGGAGGAGGGAGGAAAGCCCTTCTTCAGAAGGGTTTCCTCCCTCCTCCCCCCGCATATCTTACCTCCGCCCCTTCACCTCAAAGAGTCTCATTGCCGTACGGCTTTGAATGGCGGGCCTTCTCTAAAACCCAGTCATGGAACAGCCGGACTTTGGGCCGCTGGATGCCTTTGTGCGTGGACACCACATAATAGGTCTGCGGAGCGGGGAAAACCAAATTGAAGGGTACGATGAGCTCTTTTTTTTGCAGGGCATCCCTGACCAGCCACTCGCGACCGAGCGCGACGCCGAGCCCTTGCTTTGCCGCTATCGCGGTCAATTCGGCACGGTCGAAACTGTAGCCCGATTGGAGCGGCAGCCCCGTAATCCCTGCCCAGTTCGCCCATATCTCCCACCCCGCATAAAACGGCGTGTTCGCGGCCTCAGGATGCTCATGGATCAACTCACAGTTGCGCAACGCTTCGGGGTTCTCGGTCAAATCATGCTCCCGCGCATAATGCTGGGAACACACGGGCAGCAGGTTGTCCCGCAGAAGCGGCGTCGCGTGCAGCCCGTCGGTAATCGAATCGCCGCAATAGATCGCTACATCCGCATTGTTCTCTTCGTTCTCATAGCTGATGAGGTCGTTGCCGCTGCGTATGTGGAGGGAGATGTTGGGATGCTCACGCTGAAATTCCGGCAGCAACGGCAGCAGCCAGCAACCGGCGATGGAAGGGGCGCAGGCAATGACGAGAGCCCCCTGCAGCTCTGCCTCCTGAATATTTCTGATGGCTTCGTGGATCTGCTTGAGGCTGGCGTCCAGCGCGCCGTACAGCGTCTTTCCTTCTTCGGTCAGAATGATCTTGCGCGTCAGACGATGGAAGAGCGGGAACCCCAGTTCCTGCTCAAGACAACGTATTCTATGGCTCACCGCGCTCTGGGTGATGCAGAGTTCCTCGGCCGCCTTCGTAAAGCTCATGTGCTTGGCTACCGCCGTGAACGAATACAGGAATTGCCCGGACACTTGGAGTCTGTTCTGATTCATGCATTAATCTCATGAATGGGCGGATAAAGATTTTGCGTTTGATAGAATTATCACATTCTTCTATACCGTAATCATAAGATTAGAAGAATCCATAGATAACCAACCCTTTTCCAAGCCCCATCCTATCTTTGAAGCCGTTTTTTGGCAAACAGGCTTTTCTTCTTCGGAACAAACTGCCTCATAGGAAAAACATTCGCGTTATATGAAAAGACATATGGCCTTTCCTTCATAAACTTGTCGCGGGCCCGGCTATGGAGAGTACAGCAGTATGACCAGTTCCGTTCTTTTCACCCCCGTTCGGATCAACAGGATGACGCTGAAAAACCGCATCGTCATGCCCGCAATAGCTTCCTACCATGCGGCCGTCAACGGCGAGGCCACCGAAAAGCTCATCCGGTACCACGAGGAACACGCCGAAGGCGGCGTAGGCATGAACATCGTCGAGGCCACCTATGTGGCCCGCAGCGGCAACAGCTTTGATCTCAGCCTCGGCATTTCCGACGACTTCATAATCAAGGGGCTCTCCAAACTCACCGCCGCCGTACACCGCCACGATGGGAAGATAGCCATCCAGTCCAGCACGGCGGACGCTTCGGGAACCCGCCAACTTCCGGCTGTCCACGCCTGCTTGTTTCCATGATCCCCGGCCTCGCCCCTACGGAAAACGCCCGCATCATGGACTCTGGGGATATCGGTCGAGGCTTATGTGCAGGCCGCCCGCCGCGCCGTGGAAGCCGGGTTCGACGCCGTGGAAATCCACGGGTCAGCGGCTATCTGCTCGAACAGGCCGTGTCCGCGTTCACCAACCGCCGCACCGACGGGTACGGCGGATCGCTCGCCAAGCGCCTGCGCTTTCCCACCGAGGTCGCCCGCGCCGTCCGCGCCGCGGTGGGCGAAGATTTCCCCATCCTCTACCACCATACCTCCGTGGAGGACGTGCCCACCGGGAACGGCATCGACCTCGACACCACCGTGGAGCTGTGCCGCGCCCTCACGGACGCGGGCGTCAACGCCTTCGACATCACGGCGGGCATGCAATGCTGCTTTGAGCTGATGACGCCCCCTACCTGTATGCCCAAGGCATGGAACGCCGCCACCAGCGCCGCCGTCAAGCAAGCGATTGGGGACAGGGCACGGGTCATGCTCACGGGCCGGATTTCCGACGCCGACACCGCCGAACGGGTCGTCCGCGACGGCTTGGCCGACTTCGCCATCATGGGCCGGGCGCTTATTGCGGATTCGCATCTGGTGGAAAAATACGCCGCCGGGCGCAAGGACGAAATCTGTCCCTGCGTGGCCTGCGGGCAGGGCTGCGTGGGCAATGCCGACAAGATGATCCCCATCACCTGCGCCCTCAACCCGCTTTCGGGCCGGGAAGCCTCCATGCCCGCCGTCCCGAAGGCGGAAACGCCGCGCCGGGTGGCCGTCGGGGAACCGGGCCCGCCGGGCTCATAGCCGCCGAGCGGGGGCATGAGGTCATCCTGCTCGAACGCTCGGATCGGCACGGCGGGCAGATCAACCTTGCCGCCGTCCCCCCGCACAAGGACGATCTGCGCCTTATTTCGGATTATCTGTACCGCAAGGCCCAACGCGCGGGCGTGGCGTTCCGCTTCTCGTGCGGGGCCACGCCGGAAAGCGTCTGCGAGCTGTCCCCCGACGCCGTGATCGTGGCTACGGGCAGCCTGCCCGTCATCCCACGTTTCTGCGCCTCCGCCGCCGGAGCCGTCACCGTCCGCAACGGAAAAGGCCGGGAAGAAACCCTCTCCGGCTTCGACACCCTCGTCGTCGCCGTGGGCTAGGCTTCCAATGCCGTCGGAACCATCAACGACGTCGCCCGCATCTCCCGGCGCTGCCGCGAGGTGGGCGCGCTGCTCTCCGTGGACGCCGTGCACATAGCCCCGCATAAGGCCATCAATATGGACGCCATCGGCGCGGACATGCTGTTCTGCTCTGCCTACAAGTTCTTCGGGGGGCATATCGGCATCGCGGCAGTCCAAAAGAGCGTGTTCGAGGCGCTCGACACCTACCGCCTGCACCCGGCTCCCTCCACCGCCCCCGGCAAACTCGAAACCGGGACGCAAAGCCATGAGGCCATCGCATCCATCGTGCCCGCCGTGGACTTCATCGCCGGGCTCGGCACCGGTTCCACGCGCCGCGAACGCCTCGTCTCCGGCTTCGAGCGCATCGAACGGCACGAAAACGGCCTTGCCGACATCATCCGGCAAGGGCTCGCGGATGTCCCCGGCCTGAAACTGTACAGTCCGAAGGCCCCAAGACCGCCACCGTCGCCTTTACCTTGGAAGGACGGCAACCCGGAGACGTATGCCGGAAACTCTGCGACCGATACGGCATCTTTGCCGCCGATGGGGACTATTACGCGGAAACGCTCGCCCACAGGGTCGGCGTAGACCGGATCGGCGGCTGGGTCAGGGTCGGATTCGCCCCGTACAACACCGAAGAAGAAGCGGAACTGCTCGTCAGGGCCGTCCATGAAATCGCAGCCGGATAATTCAGGATAATGCCCTTAGGCCGTGTCGTCATTTTGCATGTAACTATTTGAAATTATTTGAAACAATCTTTTTATATCTTAAAAAATAATTCAATGGTTTCAATAGATTATATGTAATTGACGACATGGCTTAAAATATCCATACATTTCGTTGTGCCATTCGGAGCAAACCATCTTTAAAATAAAAGGCTGTGTCATAGTATATGATTGTTTCATCTCCACAGTATGCTGAAAATATGGTTTTTTATCCGGTTTTACCATTGACGGAATCCACAGCTAAAACATTTTGTTGATTATCCCTCTGGAACTTCAAAGAGAAAATGGTTGATGCTTTTTTCCTTGGAGTTCCAAAGAAATAATCAGCAACATGTCGTAGATGCTTCATTTCTTCAAGTTACAAAGGAATAGCCGATAAAATGCCTCAGGCATGGAGTCCGCCAACGGAAAATTGGAGAAAAAGACTCCATTTTCTCCATACTGTAAAGATGAAATAACCGCATCCTATGGCAGCGCCAAATAAAAAAGGGAGGAAGTGGAAACTTTTCCTTAAAACGGTTTCCACTCCCTTCCTCAGTTTTATTGAATCAGCTTATATTTCAAAGGAAAAAAGTTCCAACCTCCTACCGGGTCAAGGGGCGGGCCGACAGGGGCGGCCCCTTGCGGAGTACGGAGGCAGGCTCCTGCCGGGGTTAGCGGGCTCCGCCCCATTCGGTTCCGGGGCAAAGTCCGCCAAAGTCATGCGGCGGGCGCTTCATCCTTGGCGTACTTGCGGTTCCAGCCGGTGAAGGCGGAGAACAGCAGCACCGCGAGCAGTGCCCATGAATAGGGATTGTACAGGGCCGCGCTGATGGGCGGGGCGGGGATGGCGTAGGTTTCCGCCGCGCTGTAGAGCGCCCCGTACCACGCCGCCACCGCGATATGCCACGGCAGGACAAAGAAGATCGTGCACACCGCGCAGTCCATGAGGTTGGCGCGCCGCGCCGCCGCGAGGCCGAAGCGCTCGCCCAGAGGCCGCACGATGCTCGGCCCCACCAGCAGTTCCGCCGGGGCATTGGCGGAAATGGGGATCGAGGCCAGAATGGTCACGCCGACGATGAAGAGTTCGGCCTGCCGGACGCCGGTAACCAGCGTGCTCTGGGCGAAGTCCAGGATACGCCGCATGATGCCGCATTCCACCAATATCTGCGTCACCGCCAGAATCAGGATCGCAAAGATGATCGCGCCGACCACGTTGTCTATCCCGGCCTGAATGAGGCCCGTGGAACCTCCCTTTGCGGCGGGGACGCTGAAGATGTCGGCAGGCCGGATGGTTCCAATCAACATGCCGACGAACGCGGCGGCAACATTGCCGTAAATGAGCGATTCGATGATATGCCGCCCCTTGAGCGCCGAGACGACGACAGCCGCAAGCGCCAAAAGCATGAACAGGCCTGACGGGTTCAAGCCGGCCTGCATTTCGGGAAGGGGCCGCACTTCCCCGCCTCCGCCGAACACAAGGAACACCACGGCGGAAATGGACGCCGCCGAAATGGCCAACGGGAAACGGCTGCGCACCACGTCGCGCATTTCGGCCCCCTGCGTGTAGGCCGAGACGATGGTGGTGTCGGAGATGGGCGCGAGGTTGTCCCCGAAAGCCGCGCCGGACAGGATCGCCAGCCCGAGCATGGCCGGATCCGCTCCGAGGAAATAGCCCGCCGGATACAGCACCGGCGACAGGGCAATGCAGGTGCCGGTGCTCGTGCCCGTGCCGAGGGCGAACAGCATCGCGGCGAGGAAGACCAGCACCACGAAGACCCCGCCCTGTGCCCCGGTCGTCATGCCCATCCACAAGAGCCCCTGCACAAGCCCACCTGCGGCCATGAGCTGGCCGAACACCCCGGCCAGCAGCCACGCCGTAACGATGACGATGCCCGTGCGGTCGCCGATGCCCCGCATCGCCGCCTTGCAGTATTCCTCCTTGTTTTTGGCAAAGAAGATCCCAACGCACAGCGCGATCCACGCGCAGGCCCAAAAGGGCTTGGTGCCGCCCCGCTCCGCAACCGACAGCCAGACGAGCCCTCCCACCAGCACGATGAGAGGGATCAGGCCGCCGAACAATCCGCCGTACATTTCAAGCTTCTTTTCCTGCATGAGGCACTCCTTCTTATCCGCTTAGGCGTTGCCTGTATTTGTTCTATTGTCGACATTCGACAATAACTGATTTGGATATAGAGCTACGTGAAAAAAGAATCAAGCCTTCTTGTCATATCAGCCTAAAAAGAAGCCCTGCCAAGGCATAAAAATACCATTATTTTCTTGTTGTTATCTCCAAAAATAAAAATACATCAATGATTCTTCCCCTCGAAACCGGCATGTTTGAGTTATTTTTATCCATTTGTATTTATTCTATTTTATAAAAATACCCCCAACCGTCCCCGCAGCAGGACCGGAGAGCCTTTCAACGTATCCTGAATGCTTTGCCGCATTTCTGAACAAAAGAACGGCAGGAACGGCATTCGGGAACGGCTTATTTTTGATGTAATATAAATCTATTAAAAAAGGTTATGGAAAAAATCGTCCGCCGTATTGACACGGACGGGCTCTTATGTGAAAAACGGAATGAACGATTGTCGACATTTATACAATCGACAAATAAAAATCGCCAAGGGAGACGCCGCAACCACGCACAAGCGTTGCGGCGCCGCAAACAAGCCCGCAATCCCGCGGGAAAAGACGGAGGAAGCATATGAAGGGTTCCCGGATGAGTCTGCCCACGCAGATGGCTATCGGCATGGTTCTCGGCGTCGCCGCCGGAGCGCTGACCCCCGCGATGGGGCTTGATCCCTCATGGTACAAGCCCGTAGGCCAATTGTTCATCAATCTGGTGCGCATGGTCGTGGTGCCGCTCGTGCTGACCACCCTCGTCGCGGGTGCGGCCAGCGTCGGCGACGTAAGCAAACTTGGGCGCGTAGCCGGCAAGACGCTGGCCTATTACCTTATTACCACAGCCGTCGCCGTGGTCATCGGCCTTGTGCTCGCCAACATCTTCCAGCCCGGCAGCGGGCTGTCCATTTCCACGGAAGGCCTCAAGGCCAAGGAAGTCGCCCCGCCCACGCTCGTCGACGTGTTCCTGAACATCGTCCCGATCAACCCCATTGAAGCCCTTTCCAAGGGCAACATGCTCCAGATCATCTTCTTCGCCCTGCTCTTCGGCTTCGGCCTCAGCGTCATCGGAGACAAGGGCAGGCAGGTGCTCCACTTCTTCGACGGCGCGGCCGACGTCATGATCAAGGTTACGGGCTTCGTCATGCTCTACGCACCCATCGGCGTGTTCGGCCTCATGGCCTACACCGTAAGCATGCACGGCCTCGGCGTGCTCCTGCCGCTCATCAAGCTCGTGCTCGTCATGTATCTCGCCTGCATCCTTCAGATTCTCATCGTCTACCTCCCCTGCGTGAAGGTCACGGGCCTTACCGCCAGCCGCTTCCTCAAGGGCCTCGCCTCCCCGATGATGATCGCCTTCACCACCTGCTCAAGCGCCGCCGCCCTCTCCACCACGCTCCTCAGCGTCCAGAAGCTCGGCGCGTCCCGATCCGTATCTTCCTTCTCCATCCCGCTCGGCAACACCATCAACATGGACGGCGCGGCCATCTACATGGGCATCGCCGCCATCTTCGCCGCCGAGGTCTACGGCATCCCCATGCCGCTTGATAGGCAGCTCACCGTCATCCTGCTCGCCGTCCTCGCCTCTATCGGCTCCATGGGCGTGCCCGGCGCGGCCCTCATCATGATCACGATGGTCTTCACGCAGGTGGGCATCCCGTTGGAAGCCATCGCTCTCGTCGCCGGCGTCGACCGCATCATGGACATGGCCCGCACCACCATCAACGTGCTTGGCGACGCCACGGGCGCCCTGTTTGTTTCAAAGCTGGAAAACGATTTCGACCCTGAACGCGGCGAACGGCTCGCTGCGGCCGAATAACCCGCCCGGAAACCTTTCCGGGCAGTGGACGCCGCGAAAAAACTCCCTTCCGCGGCGGGAACAGGAGACAACCATGCGACAGGATAAACGGATCGGCATCGTCGGCGGCGTCGGGCCCCATGCGGGGCTGGATCTGACGCGCAAACTCTTTGACCACACCAGAGCCGAGACGGATCAAGAACACTTGCCGGTCATGCTCTATTCTTTCCCTGACCGGATCGGGGAACGCCCGGCCTTCCTGCTCGGCAAGACGGTGGACAATCCCGGCGAGGCCATAGGGGACATCATGGCGGAACTGGCGGAGGCCGGGGCGACCGTCATCGGTATGCCCTGCAACACGGCCCACAGCCCAAGGATATTGGACGCGGCCCTCGAAAAGCTCAACGCGACCGGGCGGCCCGTGCGTTTCGTGCACATGATCGACGCCGTAGTCCGCCATGTGCGGCAACGCTGCGGGGAAGGCGCGCGCATCGGCATCCTGAGCACGCTGGCGACGTTGGAAACCCGGCTCTATCAGGACAGCCTCGAACGCGCCGGGCTGGTGGCCCTGCATCCCGCCCCGGACGGCTGCGCCCGGGTGCAGGAGGCCATCAGCAACCGCGAGTACGGCATCAAGGCCCGGAACCCGGTCACGGAACGCGCCCGCGCCGATCTTCTGGATGAAGCCCGCCGCCTTGCCGGAAACGCCGACGCGATCATCCTCGGCTGCACCGAGATCCCGCTCGCGCTCCCCGAAAAGGAACTCGGCGGCGTCCCGCTCATTGATGCCACCGACATCCTCGCACGGGAGCTGGTCAGGGCCTTCGCCCCCGAAAAGCTCCGCTGAACGCCCCAACCGGCCAAACCAGACCATCCATATTCATAAGGACTCAAAGGAAAACACTATGAAAACCATCCTCTCCACCGCCGATGCGCCCGCAGCCATCGGCCCTTACTCCCAAGCCGTCCGCTCAGGCGAAACCCTGTACTGCTCCGGACAGCTCGGCATCGATCCCGCCACGGGCAAACTCCCCGAAGGCGTCGCGGCCCAGACGGAACAAAGCCTGAAGAACATCCGGGCGCTCCTCTCCGCAGCCGGGGCGGACATCGAAAACGTGGTCAAAACCACCGTGTTCATCACCAACATGGCGGATTTTCCGTTGGTCAACGCGGAATACTCCAAAGTATTCGCCGAGAACCCTCCCGCCCGTTCCTGCGTGGCGGTCAAGGAATTGCCCCTCGGCGGGCTGGTTGAAATCGAAGTGCTCGCCGTCGTCTGACTCCAAAGATGTCCCGATTCCGCCAACATACGGAGTAAGGAAACACTGCCTCTGCCGCTTGCGGCCCGGTTTACGCCCCTTCCGGCCTCGGACGGCGCGGAAGGAAAAGAAAAGGTGAACCCGCACTGAAAACCGGCATCCTTTCCGGTTCCTCTTCCAGCGGAACCACTGGTGCGCGGCCCCGTGCCCAGCACGGCTGAATCATGCTTGTATTAGAGTGTAATTTTTTGAAATAACAAAAAAATCAAACAATGACATTTTCTCGGATAAAGGCTCTTGACAAGATAGGGAGCCGATGGCACAACCAAATTGTCGAATGTCGACATTTTGAAAAAACATCAAAAAATGCTGCGGCAGCAGCACATCATACCCACAGGAGGCCATTATGAATCTCGCCAAGTTCCCCCGTCGCGGCTATGTGACCGAACCCACGCCTCTGGAAGCGCTTCCTAACTTCTCCAAAGCCCTCGGCGCGGACATCAACGTCTATATCAAGCGCGATGACCTGCTTCCCGGCACCGCCGGAGGCAACAAGACCCGCAAACTCGACTTCAGCATGGCCGACGCGATCAATCAAGGCGCGGACACCATCATCACCTGCGGCGCCGTGCAGTCCAACCATTGCCGCCTGACCCTCGCCTGGGCCGTCAAGGAAGGCCTCGACTGCCACCTCGTCCTTGAAGAACGCGTGAAGGACAGCTACAACCCCGAAGCTTCGGGCAACAACTTCCTGTTCCAGCTTCTCGACGTGAAGTCCGTCACCGTGGTCCCCGGCGGCTCCAATATGCTCGGCGAAATGGAAAAGCTCGCCGAAAAGCTGCGTGCCGAAGGCAAAAAGCCCTATATTGTGCCCGGCGGCGCTTCCAACAAGATCGGTGCCCTCGGCTATGTGAGCTGCGCCGAAGAAGTCCTGCGCCAGCTCTTCGACCGCGGCCTCGCCATTGACCACATGGTTGTCCCAAGCGGCAGCGCGGGTACCCACGCGGGCATCATCGCGGGCATGGTCGGCAACAACGCGGGCATCCCGGTCACAGGCATCGGCGTCAACCGCAAGAAGCCCGTTCAGGAGGCCGCCGTCCTCAACCTCGCCAATGAAACCCTCGAATATATCGGTGTCGAAGCCCGCGTGCCCGCCGAGAAAGTCGTAGCCTTCGACGACTACGTGGGCCCCGGCTACTCCCTGCCCACCGACGCCATGGTCGAGGCCGTCAAGATGCTCGCCCGCACGGAAGGCATCCTGCTCGACCCCGTCTACTCCGGCAAGGCCATGTCCGGCCTCATCGATCTGGCCCATAAGGGATACTTCCCCAAGGGCTCCAACGTGCTGTTCCTCCACACCGGCGGCTCCCCGGCGCTGTATGCCTATCTGCCCACCTTCCGCGCCTAACCGCCTTTTATTGATTCCATACTCCCCCAGCCGGAGCCTTTCCGCATACAGCGGCGGAGAGGCTCCGGCCTTCTTGGTCCCTCGTGAACGGCCTCCCCAGCGCCCCACGGCGCGCTCCTTTTCCTGCGGCTTCTTGGCTCCCACCCTTCCCTTGCGGTTTCCCCATTTCCTGGGTCGTGTCGTCAATTAGATATAGTCTGTTGAAGCTATTTAACTATTTTTAAGTCACAAAAAGATTATTTTAAATAATTATACAAAATGACGACACGGCCTAGGCATGGATTCGGACAATGGAAAGCTGGATAAAAAGTCTGTATTTTCAGTGTGCTGTGGAGATAAAAAACTACATGCTATGACAGATCCTTAAATGAAATGGCTGTGTCATAGAAAACGGTTGATGCTTTATCTCTTGAAATTCAAAAGGGATAACCAATAAAATCCTCCGGTCATGGAGCCCGCCAGCGGAAAATTGGAGAAAAAGCATATATTTTTCAGTATATTGTCGAGACAAAACAACCATGTGCTATGACAGAGCCAATGAAATCAATGGCTGTATTGTAGAAAGCGGTTGATGCTTTTTCTTGAAGCTCCAAAGGGATAACCGGCAAAATGCCTTATCCGTGGCTCTCGCCAAGAGGAAAACCGGAGAAAAAGGCTGTATTTTCAGCACACTGTGGAGATAAAACAACCACATACTATAACAGAGCCAAATCAATTGCTGTAAAATGGCTTCCATCAAATGCTCCGACGGTGCCTTTCCATAACGTGCCTATCCCATAAACAGTGCGCAGCCTCTCCTCAAAAGACAATGCCCAGCCTTGCACGACATGCCGAAACCACGTAGAACTTTATCCCGAACCGCATGACGAAACCCCATAGGGCAACTCTCTTTCAAGCCCCGCATCTGTTCGGAGCATCAATGGATTTTACGAAGCAAACATATTGTAATCAGGTAACCAACTATATCCGCTCACTTATCCGTAAAGGTACGCTGGAAATCGGCGCCCCTGTCAAAGAGGCCGCCCTTTCTGAGCAGCTTGGGATCAGCCGGGCCCCCATCCGGGAAGCGCTGCAAGTGCTCGTTCAGGAGGGGCTGATCACCTCTGAGCCGCAAAAGGGTAAACACGTCAGGCAGATGACCGGAAAAGAAATCTACGACAGCTACGTCGTTGCGGGCATCCTTGAAGGCGCGGGCGTCGCTGAATCCCTGCCGCTCTGGACCGAGGCAAACATGGAAACCTTCCGGGCCGTCGTCCGGCAGATGGAAGGAAAAATCAGCTACGCCACCAAACTCGACGAGCTTGCCGAAATCGACGAGCTGTTCCACGCGACCCTCTTCATGGCCTGTGACAATACCCGGCTCGTGGAAATGGCCCGCACCTCCTGTGCGACCATATCCAAATACCTTTATTATCAGCACTGGATTACCATGTTTACGCCAAGGGAATACGCCGACCGCCACCATGCCGTAGCCGAGGCCGTCTACTCCCGTAATGTCAAGTACGTGGAAACCGTCCTCCGCGAACATTACAAGGAGACCGGCCTGCGCATGGCCCAGTTCGGCAAAGAGGCATGATATTAAATAAACAATGATTATATACTGTTATTGATTTATGAGGCTGTGTCATAGAAAATGGCTGAGGCTTTTTTCCTTGAAGTTTCAAAGGAATAACCAGCAAAATGCCTTAGCCATAGGTTTCGCCAAGGGGAAAACTGGAGAAATAGGCTGTATTTTCACCACACTGTGGGATGAAACAACCGCATACTATGACAGAGCCATTTATAACCTTACAGGCTACGTTTTTTCGCTAGAGCCTGTTCACACAAATGGAGGATAAACATATTTTTACAAATGGTTATCCTCATTTTCGAGTGAGCTGCATTTTTCTTCAACCCTTTTCAATTATGGGAAAAATTCAGCATGGTGTGAACACGACCTAGGCATACGTTGGAAAGCTGATCCGTCAGGCACGTTTCTGGGGGGCTTTCACGATGCCGGAAAAGGGCCACCCTGCCCTTCCATGCTTTGCCGCAAGATTGCCTTCAGCTCCCGCAGAAGTTCCCGATCGGCAACTTCACCAGTCCGGGGAGCCTCCACACGGCGGGAAGCCACGATGCCCTGCCCGGAGGCCATAACACAGACCTCGTCGCCGAGCAGCAGCGCCTCCTCCACATCGTGCGTCACAAGAACAATCCCCATGCCGATGCGCGCGTGCAACGCCATCAGCAATGACTGCATCTGCTCCCGCGTGATGGCGTCCAGCGCGGCGAAGGGCTCGTCCATGAGCAGCACAGGCGGCGACAGGGCCAATACCCGCGCGAGTGCGACCCGCTGTTTCTGGCCTCCGGAAAGTTCCGCCGGGATCTGCCCCTCCCGGCCAGAAAGCCCGGTCAGCGCCAGCATATCGAGAGCCCGTGCACGCCGGGCGTCAGGCGGGACGCCCGCGGCCTCAAGCCCGATCTCCACGTTTTCCAATGCCGTCAGCCACGGGAACAGCGCAGGCTCCTGAAACACGACCGCCCTATCCGGGCCGGGGCCGCCGCAAGGCCTGCCTTCCAGCGTCACCGTACCGGCATCGGGGACATCGAACCCGGCAAGGATATTCAGCAACGTCGTCTTGCCGCATCCCGAAGCCCCGATCAGGGCCAATACGCCGCCACGGGGAACGGCGACTGAAACACCCGGCAGAACGAGGCGTGCTCCGCCCCCCTTACGGAAGGATTTCCATATCCCGGAACAGGCGAAAAAAGGCGTCATTGCCGCCTCAGGCTCACTGAGGCCGCCGAAAGCGCCCGCACAAGCAACACGTCGCATAGCCACCCCACCAGCGCAATCAGGATAATGCCCGAAACCAGCAGATCCACGCGCCCCGCCAGCCGCGCATCCATGATCATGGCGCCGAGGCCGTCCGGGACGCCCGTCAGCTCGCCGAGTACCAAATACGAAAAACTCATGCCGAGCGCCACCCGCAAACCCGTCCGCACCTGCGGCATGGCTGACGGAAGCACGACCCGGAAAAAAATGGCCCGCCGCCCGAACCCAAGCATACGGCCCGCACGGATCAGCACAGGGGGCACTGAGGCCGCTCCCGCCGCCGCATTCAGGTAGGCCGGGAAAAAACCGGCCAGCGCGATCAAGAACACGGTGGCCCGGAAACCGATGCCAAGCCACAGCAACGCCAGCGGCAGCCAACTTATGCCCGGAACGGCGCGTATCCCATTGATGATCGGTGAAAGCAGGCTCGCCAGGGCGGGAACCCGCCCCGAAGCCAGGCCCAGCGCCACACCGGGGATCGCCGCCAACAGGTAGCCGCTCGCCACACGTCCGAGGCTTGCGGACACATCACCCCAGAAGCGCCCGGCATAGGCATCCGCATGGCCTTCCGATACCGCGCCCATATACGCGCACACCGTTTCCCACACCGTCCCCGGCGACGGCAGGAGATATTCCGGGGCAAGCCCGCCGGATGTTGCCGATTCCCAACAAACGAACAGAAGCAGCGGAAGGAGCCAAGGAAGGATGCGCCCCTTCAAAACCCACGCCCCGGCAAAGCGCCCGGAAGCCCTTAACGGGTTTCCAGGCGGCGGCCCCTCCGGGCCTGCCCCCGCAGCCCCCCGGCGCGGCTCCCCGGTGAAGCCTTTTGGGGGTGACGGCACAGAAGGGGCCTCATGGGGCAATCCCCCGCAGCCTTCCGCCTCCCGCCCCATGCCCGCCGATCCTGCCTTCATGATGTCTTACTTGCCTTCGCGCAGGGCATCCACGAAGCGGCGATCCACCAGCGCGCCATAATCGGGTTCCCTCTTGATGATGCCTAGTTCCAGCATACGCTTGCCGAGGGCGGAAAGCTGCTTCATAAAGGCATCGTCCATGTCCCATACAAGTTCCATGTTGTCGGCGGCGTCACGCAGCACGTCAAACTCCACGCCGAACATCTTCGATGCTGTTCCGAGCCAAAACGCCTTGTCGGACATGCATTGTTCGGTGGCCTTCCGGTGGGCGCGGATCATTTCCATCACGCGCTCCGGCTTTTCCTCCACAAAATCGCGCCGCACGATCATGCCGCTGTTGATGGCCCCGATGCCTTCCCCATAATACGGGTAAGCCAAAATTTCCCCGTAGCCCTGCCGCTTCGCCAGCGTGGGCAGAGGCTCGCCGGACAGGTAGGCGTCAATGTCCCCCCGGCTGAGGGCGGTTCCCATATCAAAGAAGTCGATGCGGACAAGCCTGGCGTCCCTATCGGGATTGAGCCCGGCGCGGGTGAGGGTCTCCCGCAGCAGGATTTCATGCATCGTACCGGGTACATAGCCGATTTTTTTGCCTTTCAGATCCGCGACGCTTTTGACGCCGCCGTCCTTCCTCACCACAAGCGCGGAGCACTTGTTGCCGAGCGAGGCGACGAGCACGATGGGTTCCCCGCGCGAGGCGGCCTGAATCGCCAGCGCCAGCGTAGTCCCGGTCATATCGAGGCTGCCCGCCAGCAAAGCGGCCTTCTGATCGCCCGGATTGGTGAACGGGTGAACCTTCACCGCTGCGCCGTCCGCAAACGGCGCATACAGGAACGGCTGGATGGTTTGGGCCGTTTTCCATGTGCCTACGTTCCACGTTTCCGCCGCCAGGGACGGCACGCACAGGGCCAGGGCCAGTACGAAGGTCAGGAGCAGCTTTCTCATGTTGTGCGCCTCCGGCGGCAAGGGGCTACCGCCCCCTTGACCCCTGTTTGGGGGGCGAGCCGCCCCCCAAACCCCGGCAAGTGCGATCCGTTTTCCTCCCGAACAGTGTTCGGAAGGAAAACGGATCGCTCCTGTCGCGTCAGGTGATTCCGCCACGGTTATCATTGCCGAAAAAAATCCCGTTTCCGCATTAAAAATGGCTGTGTTATAAAAAATGGTTGATGCTTTTTTCCTTGAAGTTCCACAGGGATAACCGACAAAATGCCTTAGCCCTGTATTCCGCAAAGAGGAAAACCGGAGAAAAAGGCTGTATTTTCACCGCACTGTGGAGATGAAACAACCCCAAACTATAACAGAGCCTTGTTTACTCGTGGTTTCGCTGAAAAGTTATCAACCGTAAACTTAAACACAGCCGCCTTAAAAATACATATGGGGAGGGGATGAGGGGTTCCGTTGCCGGGCAATACCGGACATCCCGCCGGGAACCGGCGGCCCATTCCCCCGCCTGAAATAAGGGATTCGATAAGGTCGAAAGTCTTGGGAGGGGCTAGAGGAATGATTGGAGGGGGGAGGGGAACCCTTCTGGAGAAGGGTTCCCCTCCCCCCTCCAATCATTCCTCTAGCCCCTCACGACATACCCGGCATCCCTGAAAAGCCGCTTGGCATCGGCAACAGTGAACCCCTGCCACTCGGCGGAACACTCGGCGTCATTCCGGGGCACGGCGCCGGTCTCCACAACCACGACGTTCGCGCCCCATTCAAGCGCCTCTTTGCAGGGGGGATGGACGCAGATGTCCGGTACGTTCACGCCCCCGCAGATGCGGGTGATCGCTACAATCTGGGCAAGGCGGCGATCCGGGAGGGGGGCGTGCGATTCAAAGGGCGTGCCCTTGACGTTGATGCGGGCCATTGCCCCGCTCAAGGCCGCGCCGTTGGAAAGGGCCTCCATGAGCACATCTGCGATCTCCTCATCCGTGTGCTCCGGCCCCACGGGTTCCACCAGATGCGCCAGCTTGAGATCCGAATCCCGCACCGCCGCCAGCGTAGCCTTGCGATCCTCAGGCCGGAAGCATGTCGCCCGACCTTCCCCAAGCCGCAGGGAGTGATACACGACATCTATGCCCGACGCGGGCATCGCCTGTGCCTCAACCGGCCCGAATTCACCGGTATTCACCACCAGCCCGTAGTCTCCGGGGACGGCCCCGCGCACCTTTTTCGCCAGCGCGCAAAGGCGGTTGAGCCCATAAAATTCCGTTGTCCGCAGCGTCACCCACGACGCGCCTTCGTCCACAAAAGCCCGTGCCGCCTTGATGACGGCTTCGTCGTCCCACTCATGCGGCTCGGCAATCAAGCCCCACTTTTCACCGAACGCGCAAAACCCGCAGTTCATCGAACAGGGGCGGCAGTCGATGCCGATGGCGCTCCACACCCGCCCTTCATTGCCGGCCACGATATGCGCAACCTCCCTGGCCGCACGCCCAAGGTAAGCCGCTTCCTCTGAGTCCGGCGCAAGGGCCAGCAGGCGCAGCACCTCATCCCGCGAGACGGCCATACCGCGCAGCGCCCGGTTTTTGAGTGCGTCAATGAAAGGATAGATGCCCATCGGCCTGGCCCCGGCAGCAGGTTGGGACGCCCCACAGCCGCAGGGGGCGGGCGGGAAAAGCGAACCGGAGGGCCGGAACAGATCTTGTGGAGACAGGGAAACGGAATCCTCCGGCATAGGGCATGGTTCCGAATGCATCCCGGAGCGCGCGTCCTGCAAGAACAGCAGCAGGTTGGCGATGAAAGCCTGATGCGAGGTCAGTGTGCGCATCCATTGGTTGAAGCAGTGCCCGCCCTTTTCCGTCAACCTGTACCGCTTACGGGCGGGGCCGCTGCCCTCAAGTTCCCAGTCCGACTTCAGCACACCCTCCTGCTCCATATTCCTCAGCATCCGGTAGACGCCGGTGGCGTCTGGAGGCTGCTTGCGGAAAAGGCTTGTTTCCGCAAGGCGTTGCACCACAAGATAGCCGTGCAGCGGCCCGGAGGACAATACCGCTAAAATCACCGGCTGCACGAACCGCGGCAGGTTCACCCCGGAACAGGGACAGTTGTCTAGATCCATCATCAGACTAGCTCCATGAGTTGATATAACTCTTTTCTGAAACAGAAGTTCCTGTCAAGGACTTTTTAATATATGCAATAAGGCATACTTAAAAATTTTTTTATTGGTTATAGCAAGATACCATACATTCGGGGCAATATCTGCCGTGGATCAAGCCCCATGCCGACAGCGGCAAAGATATATCTAATGAAAAGGCTGCGTCATGGAAAACGGCTGATGCTTTTTCGTTGAAGCTCCAAAGAAATGGCCAGCAACATGCCTTGGCTATGGCTTTCTGCCAAGGGGAAAGCCGGAGAAAAAGGCCGTATTTTCACCGTGCTGTGGGGATGGAACAATACATGCCCTTTATAGGGCCATAAATCCTATCCGTAAGGCTGAAAGGCGCCGAAGGGGACACACACGCATGCCGCCCCTAAAAAAGCCTCAGAGGACGGATATGCGCGAAGGGCCTCCCCAGACGCAAACAGGGGTTCCGAATCAGCCTGAGCCGTCCCGGAACCCCCGTTTGCGTCACACGCCGTGCCCTTTATTTGCAGCCTAACCCGTCATTTGGATATGAATCCCCAAGAAGTGACCAGATAGGTAAGCTGATTCGCGGACATATCGATATTCACCGCGTAGACGGGATCGGCGGTATGCCCAGTAAGGATGGCCTCCTCTTGGGAAGGCTCTTTGACGGTGGCGGCAAGCGCTTTGAAAAAGCCCTGCGTCGTAAACAGGACGGAACAGGCCCCCTCTGTGGCGGTGGAAAAGACATTGAGGCGCTTGCGCATGGCTGTCCAACATTCATCGTCGCTCTTTCCCTGTGCCGCAAGCTGATAGAGATCAGCGTGACCCATTGCAGGCTGTACGGTTATCGGCATGCAGCCGCGAGCGCGCAGGTCGTCGAATATCCGTGCGAGGAGCGGATCACCCATATTTGCATACAAGATCACCGCAGCCGCCTTGCCTTCTTGGAACTGCACCACGCAAGTCCAGTCGGCCTCCATCCACTTGTACGGGAGCTGGAGCATATCCGCGTTGTCGGTGGGTTTTGCGCCGAGCGCTTTCGCCTCATCTTGGGACATGCCGAGCGAGAAAGGGCCGATGCCTCGTTCCCCCGCAGGGGAAGCGCTCCCGGCGGAAGCGGCAGGGGAAGGGCCTCCGGCGGGAACGGCGGTTTCCGGGCTGGTGGCATGTTCAACGGCAGCGCCGGAAGAAGGCTTGGCGGGATTGGAGTCGGCGGATTGGGCAGACGCTGCGGAGGCGGCTTTTTCCTGAGCCGCAGCCGGATCATCCGCCAGCGCTGCGGAAGAGGCGAACAGCACGGCGGCAAGCCCAAAAAGGATATGTTTCATGATTGGAACCTCTCTGATTATCGTGTCCGCGCGGAACGCCGCGTACTGCCAGTGCCAGACAGGAAATCATCCCTTTTGTCAAGGCTGATGGAGAAATGTTGATGCCCGGCGCAAAAAAGGGTTGTAGCGCCGTCATAAAGAACGTATTGATTTCATTTGAAGACAAAGATATGTTCTGCAAACCTTTTTTATGGCCCTGTCATGGCATGCGGCTGTTTCATCTCCACAGCACGGTGAAAATACGGCCTTTTTTCCGGTTTTCCCTCGGCGGGATACACGGCTAAGGCATTTTGCCTGTTATCCTTTTGGAGTTTCAAGGAAAAAAGCATCAACCATTTTCTATGACACAGCCTTTCATCATCACGGGGAACCCATGGAAAACCGTCTTTATGCCTTTGACTGGAAGTATATTGGCGACATAGAGCTTGGCCGCCCTAATCTTGGCAAAATGGCCCGCCTTGAAATCTACAGGCTCTTCCAATACACCTTGCGCGACGTGCTTGAGACTGAATACGGTACGGGGCAATCTGAAAGGTTGTTATATAAAGCGGGGTTCCTCGCCGGGATGGAATTCTGCAAACGGTATGTTGGGAAATGCGCATCGTTCAGCGATTTCGCCGCTAAGGCCCAAACCGCCCTTGAAGAGATGGGGGTCGGCATCCTCCACATTGAACATGCCGACATGGATAAGCTGGAGTTCACGCTCACCGTGGCGGAGGATCTGGACTGTTCCGGGCTCCCGGATTTGGGCCATGTCGTCTGTACGTATGACGAAGGGTTTATTTCCGGCCTTTTTGAGAGCTTTACGGGCAAGCCTTTTGAAGCCAAAGAAGTTGACTGTTGGTGTACGGGCGACAGAACATGCCGTTTTGAAGTCAAACCTGCTGCCGAGTGACTCATGACCGCTCCCCTCTCGACGAATGAAGCGACAGCGATTCTTTCGTCCATCCTCATGGATCCCCAGTGGTCTGCGGATTCCATCGCCGGCTTGCCTGAAGACGATCCTTTCGGCAAGCTTTGTTGTGATTTGGCCGAAATCCGCGCGCACGTACAAGCCTTGTCCAAGGGAGACCTGAGCAGAGGGAACAAGGCACGCGGCTTCGTAGCCGGATCGCTCAAGGCTACGGAGGCCAACCTGCGCCACCTTACATGGCAGATGGAACGCGTCTCGCAGGGGGACTATTCGCAGTCCGTATCGTTCATGGGAGATTTTTCCAAGGCATTCAACAAGATGAGCCGGGAGATGCACAGCAGGGCCGAGGAGCTTTCCCGGCTGCTCGAACGGTATCGGGTGCCTGCGGACGAGGATACGCTGACGGGGCTCCTCAACCGGCGCACCTTTTTTAAATTGGCCATGAGCGAACTCCGGCGCGCGAAGGAATTCCATCAGGATTCCCATCCGGCACTTTGCCTCGCCCTTGCCGATCTCGACAACTTTAAAAATGTAAACGGACACTTTGGGCACGCCAACGGGGACAGGGTTCTTCAGCTCTTTGCCTGCCGCCTGCGTGAGGCCTCCCATGACGATGATCTGTGCTGCCGTTTCGGGGGCGACGAATTTATCATCCTGATCCCCCGAATCGGCAGGGATGAAAGCATCGAACACGTCAACCGCTTACGGGAAATCTGCTCGCTGGCCCCCACTCATGGGCCAGCCCCTGAAATGAAGGTCACGGCCAGCTTCGGCCTGTCCTTCATCGGCGAATCCGAACTGCTCAATACGTTCAATTCCGTTGAAATCCTTGAACATGCCATTCAAGTCGCCGACCATCGCCTTGCCCGTGCCAAACAGGAAGGCCGGAACCGCATCTGTTCCGCAGGATAAAACGGCATACCTGTTCATGGCAGCCGTTGGCGGCCCCGTTCCATGCCGTGCGGAACGCGGGCACGGCCTCCGGCGACGATGGCCTCAAGGCCGCCCATCATCAACCCCTGAGAGGCCCCCGACGCTGTTGCCCGCCGATGTCGGATAAAAGCGATACGGCACGTCATGCCCGTTCCACCGCCCTTCGGCACAGCAGGCGTCGTATCCATACTTTGCCGCCGCCCTTCCCCGGATGCGGAAGGGAAGCCGAGGAACAGCGGCATCCCCTCGCTGAGGCAGGTGGGCCTCCGCTCGCCGCCTCCTCGGTAACGAAAGGCTGTGTCATAGAAAATGGCTGATGCTTTTTTCCTTGAAATTCCAAAGGAAGAAACAGCAGAATGCCTTGGCTATGGATTCCGTTAATGGGAAAACTGGAGAAAAAGGCGGTATTTTCACCGTGCTGTGGAGATGAAACAACCACATGGCATGAAAGGGCCTAGCGAAAAAGCCCCCCTCAGGGCTGGAACCGATCAACGGCATGGCATACCGCTGGCGGCGGCAGTCGACCCCCGGCGCTGCTGCCCGCCGATGTCGGTATAAAAGCGATACGGCACGCCATGCCCGTCCCACCGCCCTTCGGCACAGCAGGCGTCGCATCCATACCTTGCCGCCGCCCTTCCCCCGGATGCGGAAGGGGAAGCCGAGGAACAGCGGCATCCCCTCGCTGAGGCAGGCGGGCCTCTGTTCGCCGTTCCCTCGCCCCCTTTATGGACACGGGCTGCGGGGCTCCTCCCAGTATTTCAGAAAATACAAGGCTACATAAAAGGATGTTCCCTCCGCCCATACAAAAAACAAAAGATGCCCGTTCCCAAACGGGAATATGGCCGCCGGGCCATGCGGGCCCCATTCAGCGGGCCTTCCTCTTTTTGCCGAAAAGCCCTACCTTGGAAGGGAAGAAAGGGCGCTGACGGCGCCTCCAACCTTTTCCACACAACGCCATGAAGACAGAATTTGAAACAGCCACAACGGATCTTGCCCGCAGAGTCCCCCCACACAGTGCGGAAGCCGAGCGGGCCGTGCTCGCCGGGCTGATCCTGCGCCCTTCCGCAATGGGGCAGATCGCCCCCATGCTGCACCCGGAAGATTTTTACCTGCCCGCACATCAGACGCTGTATGCGGCGGCCCTTGGGCTCCATACCGACAACCGGCCCGTGGATCTCGTTACCCTTGCGGAACACCTGCGCGATCAGGGTTCGCTGGAACAGGCGGGCGGCGCGGCCTATATCGCGGAGCTGGCGCAGTCGCATGTCAGCGCGGCAAACGCCGAGTATTACGCCAAGCTCGTGCGGGACAAATCCATCCAGCGCGGGCTCATCGAGGCGGGGGCCAAGATCGTTTCCACGGGCTTCGACACGTCAAAGGATCTGGCCGGGCTCATCGACGAGGCCGAGCAGTCCGTCATGGCGGTCTCCAGCCGCACCAGTTCCGGGGGTTTCCGACCCGTGCAGGCGCTCGTGGGGGACGTGGTGGACGCCGTGCTCAAGCCCGCCGCGGGCGGGATCACCGGGCTCGCTACCGGCTATCCCGAACTCGATGCCATCACGCGGGGGCTCCAGCCTTCGGATCTGATCATCATTGCGGCGCGCCCTGCGATGGGCAAAACCGCCCTTGCCCTCAACCTCGCCATGCGTGCCGCCATCAGCGAAGGCGCGCCCGTGGGCATCTTCTCGCTGGAAATGTCCGAACACCAGCTTGTCCAGCGCATGATCAGCCTGTGGGGGAAAATCCCGCAGGAACAGCTTTCCACAGGCCGCCTTAGCAAAACCGAGGGGGCACGGTTCTTTGAGACCGCCGATCTGCTCCGAACCGCGCCGCTGTTCATCAACGAGACGCCCGCCATCAGTACCCTCGAACTCCGTTCGCAGGCCCGGCGGCTCAAGGCCGAGTATGGCCTTGGGCTTATCGTGGTGGACTATTTGCAGCTTATGCGCTCCTCGCGGCGCACGGACTCGCGTGAACTCGAAATTTCGGATATTTCCCGTTCGCTCAAGGCCATAGCCAAGGAGCTCGACGTGCCGGTCGTGGCACTTTCGCAGCTCAACCGCAAGGTCGAGGAGCGCAAGGACAACCGCCCCCTGCTCTCCGACCTGCGGGAATCCGGGGCCATCGAACAGGATGCCGACATCGTGATCTTCCTCTACCGTGAGGAAGTGTATAAGCCCGACACGCCGAAAAAAGGCATCGCCGAGCTTATCATCGGCAAGCACCGCAACGGGCGTATCGGAACCGTGGAACTGGCTTTCCTGCCGCAGTACACCGCCTTTGAACCGCTCGCCAAGGATCGCTGATCGGCAAAGGATCGCTGATCAGCAACGGTGGATTTGCCGAACAGACATTCCTGTTGGGGGGAGACTAGGCCGTGCCGTCGTTTTACATTTAATTATTTGAACTTATTTAAGATAATCTTTTTGGACTTAAAAAATAGTTATATAGTTCCAACAGATTATATCTAATTCACGACACGGCCTAAGGCGCTTGGGGAAGGAGAACTTTTCCGAAAGGCTGTGTTAAAGAAAAAGGTTGATGCTTTTTCCTTGAAACTTCAAATAGATAACCGGAAAAAGGCCTTAGCCTTGGCTCACGCCGAGGGGAAAACTGGAAAAAAGGCTGTATTTTTCACCGCTCTGTGGAGATGAAACAACCACATACTAGAACAAAACCTTTTGAAAGGCCGCGTCATAGGAAAGGACTACTGCTTGCCTTCTGAAAGGCCCTGTCATGATATATGGCTGTTTTGTCTCAGCAATATGCTGAAAAACATATGCTTTTTTTCCATTTTCCGCTGGTGGGCTCCATGATTGGGGATTTTATTGATCATTTCTTTGGAATTTCAAGGAAAAAGCATCAACCGTTTTCTATGGCACAGCCTTCTGAAAAATTCCAAAGCAATAACCAATAATGTCCTAGCCATAGAGCCAGCCAATGGAAAATTTGGAGAAAAAGGCTGCATTGTTGCCGTAGAGTGGAGCTGTCTTTCCACCATGCTGCGGAAATGGAACAACCACATTCCATGACGGGCCTTCTGAAAAGCCCCCTTCCCCAAACCTGTCAGGGTGCCCCGTTTCAGGCGCGTTCCCCGCTTTCCGAGGATATTGGATCGGACTCCTGTCCACAGCATCCTTTGGTGTGCTTTCCCGCTGAGGGAAGCCCCCGTTCACTCCGGCTTGTATATCTAAAGGCCGCAATGCAGGACGTGTGAAAATGCACAGCCCTCTCCCCGCACATGGCGCATTCCCTATGGCATTGCCCGCTGGATACGGACGGAGTGCCCCGTTTTTCGCATTTTTCGGCGCATCGTTCCGTTGCAAGAAATTACGCCGGAACAGCCTTGCGATATTCCTCTAATAGGCTGAATATACTTTAGGTTATGCAACTTTTCGTTGAAAGCGCCATCATTGGGGCATCTCATTGGTACGTTATTGGGAGTTCCAAAGAATAGGGGCTTCAGTGTTTTTATGATAAAATATATTGTATTTTCAATGTAATAGCATATTTTTTCAAGAATTTTGAAAAAAAGCGAACTTTATACTTGAAAAAGAATTTCAATTTCATTATTGTCTTTTCACGGACGACGAGGAAGCAGGCAGTACCCCCGTCTCCAGTCAAACTGTTGCCGAGAAATCGGCACAGGAGCCGGGAGGTGGTTGGCCCGGCTTCTCCAGCCGGATGCCGATCCCCCCTCGGAAGCAGTCCTTCGGCATCCGGCAAAGAAATTTCCGAACACATGGGCTTTTCTCAGCTTCGCGTGTTCTCATTGCCTTTTCCGGCCCAAAAGAGCGAGTGTACGGGAACAAAACCGTTTCAACATGGAGTAGAGCATGAGTAAAATACTGATTGTTTACGGCTCCACGACCGGCAACACGGAAGCTCTCGCGGAAATCCTTGGACGCCTTATCCAAGAGGCCGGACATGAGCCCACCCTTCTCAATGCCGCCGACGCCAGCGCGCCCGGGCTTTGCGACGGATGGGATATGATCCTTTTCGGCTGTTCTGCATGGGGCGACGATGAAATCGTCCTACAGGACGATTTTGATACGTTGTTCCAGCAGTTCGACCTCATCAACGCCAAGGGGCACAAAACAGCCTGTTTCGCCACGGGGGACAGCAGTTTCACATACTTCTGCGGGGCCGTCGACGTCATCGAAGGCGCTCTTGAACGGCTGGGCGCGAATGTTGTCGCTGAGGGCCTTAAAATCGATGGGCAAGCCCAGTCCGACCAGCCGGAAATCCACGAATGGGCCAAGGCTGTCCTTGAGGCGTTGTAGGAACCCCAAAAATCTTCCTTCCAAATGCTCGTTTCCTTGCGAGCGCAACGGGCCGGAGTCATCTCGACCTCTCCGACCCACCCCCTCCTCCTTGCGCCCCGGTTCGACCGCCGAACCGGGGCGATACTTTTTCCATCATTGAGCCCTCAAGGAAATATGGCTATCTCAAACCATCCCCTCTTCCATGCCGCGCCCAATGCCGCCGAGTTACGCCTCATTGGAGCAGGGCCCTTTACAAGTACAGTACGCCGTGCCTTCTTGCGCTCTAGGGCCCTTCAAACATTCGCACCCCGCACCGTTTCCTCTAAAAAAGCCAAGGAGTCCTCCCCCGATGGCGTGCTTTTCGTAAAGGCTGTGCCCTAGGTCGTGTCGTTATTTTACATATAATTATTTGAAATTATTAAAAATAATCTTTTACAACCTAAAAACAGTTAAACAATTTCAATAGATTATATAATTGACGGCACAATCTAGAAGAAAACGGCTGATGTTTTTTTCTTGGCTCTGTCATGGTATCTGGCTGTTTTATATCTACAATATACTGAAAATACAGCTTCTTTCTCCAATTTTTCGCTGATGGGCTCCATAATTGGGGTATCTTATTGGCTATTCCTTTGAAATTTCAAGAAATAACGTATCAACCGTCTTCTATGGCACAGCCTTTCTCAAAATTCCAAAGGAAGAACCAATAGGATACCTCTAAAGCCGCCAACGGGAAAACTGGAGGAAAAGACTGTATTTTCACCATACTGAGGAGATGAAATAACCGTATATCATGACGGAGCCTTTTTCGTCCCCATTACCTGATTCCCCTCCTCAACATTTTCCCGGAACGGGCTCTTTTCGCATTTGGCTGTGCCCTAGAAAGCGGCTGATGCTTTTTCCTTGAAGTTCCAAAGGAACAAGCAACATGCCTTAGCCGGGGATTCCACCAAGGGGAAAGCTGGAGAAAAAGGCCGTCTTTTCACCGTGCGGTGAGGATGAAGCAACCACATACATGGCAGAGCCTTCCTAAGGAGTTCCTTGTTTTCCCCTGTCTTCATAGGAATCTTCATCAGTCAGCATCTGTCATTGACAATTTGCAACAGGCATCCATCCAGAAGATTTTTCCCTCAGCTTCCTTGAAAGAACTGTTTCTGTTCATCACCATCTGTTACCGTCAGACAACACCTGCAACCAGCAGTGAATGACTGACAATGATAGCTTCAGACAGGCATTGCCAGACACGAAAACGGAGCACGTCAAAACGGCCACTAATACTCAATAACCATGTAGAATAAAAATATATTTATATAAAGAAACAACAGGGGAAATGTGCTATTGAGGTGTCATCGAAGAAGCTGAGGATGTCCGCTCCTTCCTATCAAAACGATTCGGCAAAATATTCTCTTTTTGTATATATTACATTGAAATATTATGAAAATTTTTAATTATAAAAACTGTTTTCCCTCTGCATCCGCCTTTCCTAAGGATTCAGAGAGCCTCAATAAAAAATCCACGAATACCTTTTTTAGGTGTCAACGAAAACAATACGTTATCGACAGTGACAGCTAAAGTGCGTTCGTGACGGCTTATGACGCACATTAGCTGTCATATGGCTTTCCAGAGAAAAAACGAAGGACAGCGCACGACGGGAAGCTATACGGCAACATGCCCACTGATTTACGATAATATCTTGAAAAATATATTTATTTTTCAAAATACCCAAAACGTCTGAACGCCCACCGTGCAGGGAAGGGAACCCGGCACGGCCAAGAGTATATATGGATACGGAAATGGCGGAGCGGCATCAAAAGGACAACGCATAAAAAAGGCCGCTTACACGGCCTCGTTTGTCTAGTCTTCTTTCCTGCGCCCCCGCCTTCGGGATGGAAGGGCTTCGGCTGTACGGTTGAGGATCACGATATTCCCCTTGGTCAGGATACTGGTTTTCTCCAGTACCTTCTTTTCCGCCAATTCCGCGATGGCATCCCGAATCTGCCGGCGCGTTTCCTTTAACGGCGAGCGCGGATCCATATTCAGCGCCAATGCCAGCGTGCGGATATCCCCCCGGAAAACCGGGTTTTCCCTGTGCGACTGGCAGAAGCGGTACATGGCCTTCGCAATGCTTCCCCTGATCTGGAAGCGCTTGGCTACGTCAATCCAAGTGAGCCTGTTCGCCACGTACATTTCCCGGAAGAACGGGCTGATTGTCACTGAAATATCCCGTTCCGCATCATTTTTTCCGCGCAGGCGCAAATTCGAGATAATGTGCGTAAGGTCGTAGAACGTCTCCTGCCCCCTTTCACGCACCACCAATTCGATGGTTCCGTGCGCGAGGCATGTGAGCCCTGTCACCAAGCGCGTGTAATGGTTCTTCCCCGGCCTCTTATGCCCCATCAAACGCAGGATCGGCAGCAACGGGCCGCGATAGGTAAATTTTCCCGTACCGCTCTCCGGGAACGCCGAACGCACAGGTTCCGGAAAAGCCTCCACGCCGCCGGAAACATACGGGGCTTCGGGGAGCTCCGGGGCGACAGGCACAAAACCCTCTTCCGTATCCTTTGCGGGAAGCGTTCCGGCCGAGCGGGCATGGCGTGCCTCGGCCCCCTCAGCTCCGGATTCAATGATCGCCAGCAGAGCCATCAGCACATCCTCCTCCTCAACGCTGAGCTTCGGCCCAGTATAAAGGATATCACCCCACGGCCCAGAAGAGATGCGTTCCTTAAAGAAGAAAGCCCCAGATGCCGCAATGCCGCCTTTTTCACGCGAGGTAATGTCGGGATCACGCATCAGCGCATCCCGGCGCCCCTTTTCAAGGTTATTCATCGGAAAAAACGGCGAAACGCGTGCAATGCTGGTTGGATAGCCGCACCAAAGTGAAGGGCGTTCCTCAGCTTTAGGGGCAGGCAGGGGGGCTGGAGGAGCGGCCTCAACAGGGCTGGGCGCAGGAACGGGCTTCGGTGAAGCCGCCCTGACGACTTCACACGCCGCCTCCCTCGCCTGTTCGCGGGCGAGCTCCTCAAGGCTCACAGGCAAGGGCCGTTTCCGCTCCTCAGGCGCGGCAAGCGGGCGGCAAGCCTTAGAGGAAGGGCTTCCATTTCTGCGCCACTCTTCGATGATCGCAACGATAAAAGCCGGAACATCCTTCCAGTCGAGTGCATCGATCTGCGCGGCAAGCGTGGGGTTGTACAGCCTCAGGCGCTCCCGCTCCTCAGGGGAAAGGGGGGAGGGGCCAGCCGCCTCAAGAAAGCCCTGCAACGCTTCACCTACGGATTTCATCTTATTGGCCATAGCAATATTCCGCATTAGAGCACCAGCCTGCCGTCCAAACGGCACAAGGGCCGCCGGAAGGTGCTGAAACCCGGAGGCGCCGGGCGCGCATCCATAGAAGAAAAAGGTGTCAAACTCCGCAAAAGGCCTTTCTTTCCCCGGCCCTCGCCGCTCATTTCCGACTCTAGAAAATGTTGATGGCTGCCATTCTC
This sequence comes from Bilophila sp. T19-St14, assembly GCF_059728385.1. NCBI lineage: Bacteria > Pseudomonadati > Thermodesulfobacteriota > Desulfovibrionia > Desulfovibrionales > Desulfovibrionaceae > Bilophila > Bilophila sp. T19-St14. The sequence goes on along the minus strand of NZ_BAAGFT010000002.1, from coordinate 737,727 downwards.
CGCATACATTTACCGCTTTTATTCAGGATGATCATTGACTTTTTTTGGGCATCGTGCAAAAAATTCGACACATCATACGCAAATCGGAGGATCTCATGGCAGCGAAAGTCATCGCTTTTGCAAACCACAAAGGTGGCGTGGGCAAGACCGCGAGCACTGTTAACGTAGCGTATTGCCTCGCTAAACGCAAACGCCGTGTGCTTGTTGTGGACTGTGATCCTCAGGGGAACGCCTCGCTGACCCTCGGAACCATATCCCCATACGAGCAACCCCGCACCGTGGCAAATCTTTTTACCGGGCTTTCGTTTTCGGCGGCGGCCGTGCCTTCCAAATATGAAGGGCTGGATCTGATCCCCGCCAATCTGAACGTGTACGCTACGGTAAGTACGCTTTCCAATTCCATCAAGCGCTTTTTCGGATTCCGGCAGGCGCTCGATAAGGCGGCACTGAACACCTACGATTACATCCTGCTGGATTGCCCGCCCACTATTGAGGGCGCGCTCCTGACGAACGCGCTTATCATTACGGACTATATCATTATTCCGGTTGGGGTTGAGGATACTTACGCCCTTTCCGGCGTGAGCCATCTTATCAAGGTCGCGGAAACCCTGCGTGCCGATACCGAGTCGAACCTCGCGATCATGGGCGTACTGCTGACTATGTACGACGGCCGCAATAATGCCGCGAAGACCATCCGCAACGTGGCGATTGGGACTTTCGGCGAGGAAATGGTATTTCGTACGACTATCCCAAGAAATACTACGCTGAACAAGGCCGTTATGAGCAATCTTGCCGTCTGCGACTACGATGACGGTTGTTCTTCCTGCCGCAGCTACCGTGAGTTGGCACAAGAAATAGAAGCCCGGCTTGATCCCAAAAATGCCTGAGCATCCCAAATGGGCATGCGGGCAAGGCCTGTTTTGGCGCTTCATATTACTCTTTTAAATTTGAACGATTGGTAACATCTAATTCTTTCCCGGAAGAGGCAACGTGTACCGTTAGGGGTTGGATCTCGTTATTAGCCGTACCATGCTACTTATGAGTAATATTCTTTCTCCGCCAGAAACAGCTTTCCCCCTCCCGGTGCACTTTATCCTCTTCCTTCCGTAAGGAACTGACATGGCTAAGAAATCAAGCATGCCGGACTTTACCTTCGCTCTCGGTGCCGACCTTCGGGAAGCGGCCGCCAAGATGCGTAAAATGAGCCAGCCGCCGAAGCATCAATCTGATGAGGCCATAGATGCCATGTCTGGCGATGCGGAAAGCACCGTCGAATCCCCAGTAGCGGAACCCCCCATTGCTGAGGAAGAAATAACGCCGGAACCCAATCCCGATGCGCCCATCTGCGAAGAGCCGCCTCAGGCGGAATCCTGCGCATCTGCCGTAGCCGGGCCCTCCGAGGGAAATCTTACCCCCGCAGACTCCGCTTGTGCCGCAGCAGACAGCGGCTTGCAGCCTCTTGAAGAGATGGGCTCCACCCCCTCTCAAACAGCCGGACAAGGGACGGCAGAACCTTCTGAGCTGCCTGCTGCTTCTGAAAAGGAAATCCCCCTCCCTGCCACCGTTGAGAAGGCAGAATCTTTCCTGGCCCCTTCCCCTGACCCCCATTCAGCTTCAGGGGAAGTTTTCAATGCTGCCTGCACGTCGGATGCAGACCCCGCATATCCCCGCTCAGCTAGCCGGGATGAACCTTCTGCCGCACAGATTCAGGCAGCGCAAGACAGCCCGGATTGCACAGAAACGTCAATGTCAGTTGATGACAGCTTAATACAAAAAACAACAAATACAGACAGTCAAAAACAATCCGTCCTACGTCAGTCAACGATACCCCTCCCCAAAGGCACAAACTGCCATCAACTGTCATACAACTATCACAATCAGCCATCGACTGACACCGTGACAGGTACCTCGCAGGCTATTTGCCAAGCGCCTTCCGCTCATGCTGATCCGGTAAGACAGCCGGAGGATATAGCCAGCCACGCAGCAGACACACAGGCATCACATAGTCAGTCACAAACTGTCACTGACTATCAATTCTATGCGACAACAGGAATGGAGTCCCTTTATCCTGACGGGCAATCTCCACTCTTAGCGGAACCTTTTCAATCTAAGACCGTTGTCTCCCCAAACGCTGTGGCTGCACGTCCCGTATCTCAAAATGACAGCTTCAAATCGTCACAAACAGTCATCAATGCGGCAATTCCCCATGAGCACCCCGATAGTTCTTTCCATTCAGAACAGATAAAACATACGTCCACGCAATCCGGCGTCCCCCAAGGCATTTCGCCGTCCATAGCTGCGGCCACACTTCAAAATGCCCATCTTGGCGGAGCACGTCAGATACTTCTGGATGCGCTCACCGCGTTGAGACAGCAATCCCCCCAAGTCGTCGTCAACCTTAAACGCCTAGCCCCAGCGATCGGGCTTTCCTACGGCACAGTCCGCAACACCATAAGCCGCCTTGTACGCGAAGGCGTCATCTGTACAACGCAAGTCCGCACCGGAGATGCGCACGGCGTATGCGTCGAATTCATTGATGACAATCCATTACCGACAATGACTGTCCCTTCACGCATCAAACAGTCAACAACCTATCAACAACAATCACAGACAGTCACAAACACAAAAACACCTGAAGCGGCACCTGCGTTACCGTTGGATGACACCTGCATATGGAATACAGATGGAGACTTCATCGCCATTTTGTGGCCTTTTGCTGCGGCTGCGGGGTTCGGGCCAGCCCATCTGGCACAGCTTAAGCGTGCCTATCAGTTGCAGGGATGGGAACCGGAAAACGTGCCGCGGTGTTTGCGCTACCTTGATTGGGAGCTTGCCAATGGCGCCTCCTCAGGCCCTGAGCATGTCACCCTATGGCTGCGCATCATGCAGCGGCAAGGGCACTATCCGCGTCCTGAAGGGTATGTAGATCCTGAAGTGCAGCGTCTCCGCCAAAAAGCCGAAGAGGAACGCGAACTCGCGGAAGCCCGCAGCCTCTTTAAGTAATTCGCTCTTTTTTCACCAAAAGAAAACCGCAGCCGATCTGGATGTAGTACAGACCATACCGCCCCTTGTCCCCGGCATTGGTCACACCAGATGGTCTGGAGCAAATTCATTTCAACATATTACAATCATGTTGAAATTTTAAAGTTTAAGGGACGCTCGATTCGGCATTGCCAGCGCAAATAAATGGGGCTTATGTCTTCCGGCGACCGCCTGCTTCCCGCAGTTGGAAGGGTATTTTCGACGTGAAAACATTTAGCTGTGGATTCCGTCAATGGGAAAAACGGATAAAAAAGCCGTCTTTTCCGCGTGCTGTGGAGATGGAACAACCACATATCATGACATAGCCAAACCTTTTAAAAGAATTTTTGACTGCTTGAAACAGCTAATGACAGTTATCGACCATCACAGTCAGTTTCCTAAAAAGATTCTTTTGTACTATAAAAAACCGTTACTGACCATCATCAGCTATCATCAAGAGTAATTGTCTGTTGATGATCATCATTCAGCACATATAACACGGCTTTGAACCTCCGCCGCTGAGTGTCACACACACACACACACACTCTCTCTCTCTCTCTCTCTCTCTCTCTCTCTCTCTCTCTCTCTCTCTCTCTCTGCCTGTGTTTATTCTTGGCTGTTTTTGCTTTCCGCAAAGGGAAAATTATTTTCTTATTGAATTCCTTTGGAATACTGAAATCCTTATAGGGGCCCGTTTAGCCCTTGATGCTCAAGGGATTTGAAAGGCTGGCAGTGGGCATTTAGCCGTATTCAAGTGGGGGATTTACCGAAAAAAGGTGGTCATTTAACCGTACATGGGGAGCCATTTTACCGAAAGTGGGCATTATGACGAATATGAAAAAGAGCCTGTTTCCCGCATTGTCGCAATGGGGGGGAATCCCAAAGTGGGTCAGCGCTTCCTTTTCGGTAATGTTTGGATCAACATAAAATATGTTACAGCAGAGTAAAATATGATAACTGGCCTTAAGGCAGGCACATACGGAAATCAGGGGATGACCTCCTCCGTTTGCCAAAGTTTTTGCGTGCCATAATTTGTATGCAGGGCAACCTGCTGGAACCATTCTTGAAAAGATATGCGAAAAATGAAGAGATGATGAAGAAAGTAGGGAATGGAAACTGTGATGAATCCCTTTAGAAAAGGTTCCCGTGTGATGTTGAATCATTGAAAGGCAGGTTTCCGGGGAGGATATAAAAAAGGCGGGGAAAATATTTTCTCCGCCTGCTGTTTTTTGAGTGCCGTTCGCCGCATGAAGCGAACACGCGTTTATTATCTTTGTCCAGATTTTCCTACGTTCGATCTGTGTATCGGCTCTCTTTGGGATGGAAGCGGGAAAAGGTTATCGTTTCCCCTTTTGATCCGGAGTTGGGGGGGGCTCCGTATCATGCTGCTTATAAGCAGGTAAAAAAGCGGGCTCCGCATTCCAAAAAAAGCGGCGGGGAAGCTGGCGGGGCCTCTTTCTGTCTATGGCCGGGAACGAAGGTCAGTGTGCTCGGCCCCGCAGCTTCACGGCATGGGAGGAGCCGGAAAACGGTTCACACATGAGCATGTTGCGCCGCCTTCCGGGATGCCGCCTTTTCCGTTTTATGTTTCGGAAAAGGCTCGTTGCCCTTCAAGGCGAGATGGCACAGGCGTTCCTCTTCTTCAAGACAGGATTCCACTTCTTTGGAGAGCGCCTCCTTGAGGCTTGAAAAGGGGAGGGCTTTGTGCTCGACGCGGTAGATGGTGCGGTCGAACTGGGCGTTGCTTACCCCGACGATGAACAGTTCGCCGGCGCGGACTTCCCGCTGCACGATGCGCGGAGAGAGGCAGGATAGCATGCCCGGATTGCGGAGAACCTGCTTGATGGAATCGTTATGCTCAAATTCGAGAAGGATCTGCGGACGCAGGCCGCGCGGGGTAAGTTGGCGCAGGAATGTTTCCCGCGTCCCTGATCCCGGTTCGCGCAGCAGCCAATGGCGGCCGAGCAGGGCCTCAATGGGGTACGGCCCGGCCTCGGCCAAAGCCTTGTCTGCGGTAACGATCACGAGGGATTCCTTGGCGAGGGGGGTGATCTCCACAGCGAGGTTGTGGACGTCCCCTTCCACAAATCCGACGTCGAGCAGGCCGTGTTCCACATGGCGCACAATATCCGCCGTATTCCCCGACTCACATTCGATTTCGACATGGCGATGCCGCATCTTGAAATTATACAGCACTTGCGGCAGCACGAAGTCGGACAGCGTGGTGGACGCGCCGATGCGGATTTTGCCCGCCAGCTCGTCACTCGCCACCAGCGCGAGCACATTCTTGAGTTGATTGTACAGCGGGGCCAGCCGTTCTTCGAGCAGCCGCCCCTTGTCGTTGAGCCGGATGCCCCGGCCCATCCGGTCGAACAGAGAAACCCCCAACTCCGCCTCAAAATCCCGGAGCGCACTGGAAACCGCCGCTTGCGATATGAACAGCTTGGCCGCAGTGTCCCGCATATTCGGCGTCCTCGCCAAGGCCAAAAAAACTTCCAGATACCGAAGCGTCATAAACCCCTCCTCTCTGCTGCCGGTTGTCTGCGGCAAACCGCAATGCCATCATTCCTTGGTAACGGATCCGGTATGGGACGGCAACCGTACTGAAACGCAACATATGGAAGATGTTTCTTTTTTCCCATGCCTTTTTTAGCATGGGTTACGCCGTTGAAGGACGCTTGGGCGCCCCCGCGTGAGGGGCGCCGCCTGTGCCCATTCGGAATCCATTCAGGGGTATGTCCATGCAACAGCGTGAAAATACGTTTGTTTTTTTGACAGCCGCGTGAATGCGCCGTGGGATGTCGCCAGACGACATTTGTTGTACGTTCTTTTGTGAACGCCGACGGCATCCGGTTTCCGTTTAATCCTGCCCCGCCCTGATGTGGGATCAGGCCCAGTGCGGCAAAGAAGGCAGGAGGGCGCTCCCACCTTTTGTGGGTGGCTGGTAACGTATTGGGGAAGAGGGCTCACAAAGGTTCTGAAAAGAGGAAGGGGGAACATTTCAATGAATGTTCCCCCCAAAGCCTGATGCATCCAAAGCCCAACTGCGCTAAAAGTTGAGGGCGAGGATGGAGCGGGTCACGAAATAGCCGCCGCCGATGAGCCACAGGGCGAGCACGCCCGCAAGGAGGAAGGGCTTGGGGCCGACCATGCGAACCTTTTCGAGGCTGGTTTCCATGCCGAGGGCACACATGGCCATAGTGAGCATAAAGATATCCAGCGAATTGATGATGCTGACGGCCTGCTTGGGGATGATGCCGAGCGAGTTGATGCCGATGCACGCGATGAACAGGACGGCGAACCACGGGAAGTTGCTGAAACTGTAGGTGCCGTAGGAAGGCGCACGGCTTTCCTCTTCCGTTTTTTCAGGGAATCGGTTCAGCCAGAAGCCGAGGCAAATGAGCAGGGGTGCGATCATGATTACGCGGATCATCTTGACGATGACGGCGGTATTGCCCGCATCGGCGGAAACGGCTTGTCCGGCGGCTACGGCGTGCGCGACCTCATGCAGGGTTCCGCCCACGAACATGCCGTAAGCCTTTTCGCCCATGTCAAGGAAGCCGTGGTTGTACAGGAAGGGATAGACGAACATGGCGATGGTGCCGAAAACCACGACCGTGCCCACGGCGATGCTGCTTTCATAGGATTCGCCCTTAACCACGGGTTCGGCGGCGAGTACGGCGGCGGCCCCGCAAACGGAGCTCCCGGCGGCTGTGAGCAGGGCAAGGCGGCGGGGCAGGCCGAAGGCCTTGATCCCAAGCCAAGAGCCGCCGAGAAACGTGCTTGTCAGCATGATGGAGCTGATCGCCAGCCCGTTGAAACCGACGAGCAGGAGATCCTGGAAGGTAAGGCGGAAACCGTAAAGGACGATGGCGGCGCGCAGCAATACCTTGGAAGAGAACAGGATGCCGGGCAGCCAGTAGACTGGAAGATGCAGCCGGAGCGTATTGCCGTAAATCATGCCGAGCACGATGCCCACAATGAGGGGGCTGATGCCCAAAAGGGAAATGTAATGCCACTGTGAAAGCTGATAGGCGGCGCTGGCGAACAAGACGACAAACAGGATGCCGTTCATGAGCTGTATATGGTATCCGTTCCCGATGGCTTTTTCCGATTGCATGGATGGGCTCCTTTGCGGTTTGTAGATGACGTGCGGACTTTGCAGCATCTGTTTTGTCTTATCCTCATCCTGAAAACAAACGGATAAATCGTATCGGTTCAATAAACGAAACTATTCAGTATCCTGTTGAGAGTATTCATTTATCTGTGACATGCATCACAAAATGGGAAAGAGGTTCGTGAATCCCCCTGTACGAAACGACATAAAAAAGGCCGTCCTTTGGGACAGCCTTCTCGTGCCGCACGGCGTTTTGTACTTCGATACATCAGATTTCCTTAATGGTGCAGTAGATGCGGCTAATGCCGGCGGCCAGAATGGTGAAGGGCCTCAAGGCGAAAAGCGACTGGATGGTCACGATGAATCTCCCCAAAAGGTCAACTGTCTCGGATAGCGGAACAAATGCGGAACATGGCGGCGGCAAGGAGCAGGAAGGGGAGCACGGAGAGCACGGACTGCATGGTCATGGGAAAACTCCATTCTTAGCCGGATTGGACGGCACGGGACGGCGTTGCACGCGAAGAAAAGCGTATAAGGAGAATGAAAGGGGTTGACCGGATTTCCTTGCTCCCTTTAACGCTTACTTCTCCCGTGCGGAACGGATGTAGGCAAAGATGTCCATGCCGAGAAGGGGAAAGGCCAACTGAGCGGGTATGAAAGGCCCCTAATAAGAAATGCAGAATATCGTTGTCTTGCCGTATGTGGCGCATGGGCTTTATAGAAGCGTATGGGAGCAGCACCATTAGGTTCGGTCAACGCTGGCTGTGTCAATACGGCGGTATCCCTTTTGTCCGGTTGATATTTTTACATCTTCTTCATGGCTTGAAGGAGACTGTAGGTAAGAAGTAAAGCGATATTGAAAAGAAGCAGGGAGGACTGGGCAAACATATCTGTTCTCAGCACCATATTTTTGTGAATGTTTTTACATTTCCTTCATGGCACAATAACCGCGTACCAGACCGACGAGAAGAAAGACAACCGTAAGGAGAATGAACCGGGACTGCATATCCATAATGAACCTCCAAAGAAAAGTTGTTATCTGTTGGATGTACATTTACCACCCTCTGCCATTGAGCTGCAAACGGATAAATCAGATTGGATTGACAATGAGAAGTTATCAATCCGGCCTTCAGGCTTACGAATCTATTGCAGCCATTGATATGTGAGGCCATATGCCGACGATGCTTGTATTGGGGGCGACTTCCGGCATAGCCCAAGCTACGGCCCGGCTGTTTGCGGATTCCGGCTGGACATTGCAGCTTGCCGGAAGGGATAGCCAGCGTCTCCGCGAAGTTGCGGATGCCTGCGGCGGGGCGCCGGTTTTTCCGTTCGACGCGCTTGATCCGGCTTCGCGTTCCGCCCTGTGGGGGCTTTTGCCGTCCTGCCCGGATGCGGTGCTGTGCGCGGTAGGCCTGCTTGGGGATCAGGATTGTGCGTGCCGATCTCCCAAGGAGGCGCTCCGGGTTATGGAGTGCAATTTTACCGGGTTGGTTCCCGTGCTCCTGCAGGCTGCGGAGGCTTTTGAAGCGCGCGGGGCCGGCCTGATCATCGGGCTGAGCTCTGTGGCCGGCGATCGCGGGCGGGCTTCAAACTATGCCTACGGTTCAGCGAAGGCGGGGTTCACGGCGTTCCTTTCCGGCCTGCGGGCGCGGCTTTGGGGTTCCGGCGTCCACGTTCTGACGGTCAAGCCGGGGTACGTTGCCACGGGGATGATTGCCGGGCGGCGTCTTCCCTCCTGCATCGTGGCCTCGCCCGAACGCGTTGCCCGCGACATTTTCCGCGCCGTCCACAGCGGCCGGGACGTGCTTTATACGCCCGGTTGGTGGCGGCCCCTTCTTGCGCTGTATCGTGCCCTGCCGGAGTGTGTGGCGAAGCGTTTGAAGCTGTAGGGGAAGGGCAGGGTAGGAGAAAGGGGGAAGGAGAAGATTGGGAGGGGAGGAGGAACCTTTCTGAAGAAAGGCTTCCTCCTCCCCTCCCAAACCCACCCCTCCTCTTCCCAAGACTTTTGACTTTATCGAATCCCCCATCTCAGGCGGGGGAATGACGACATTTTTTGGGGGAGGGGATTGGGGAATGGCGTGAATTGCCCGGAGCGGCACCGGATTTTTGTATGGCTGTGCCATAGGAAACGGCTGATGCTTTATTCCTTGAAACTTCAAAGGAATAAACCAACAAAATATCTTAGCTATGGATTCCGTTAATGGAAAAACTGGATAAAAAAGCTGCATTTTCACCGCGCTGTGGAGATGAAACAACTACATACTGTGACAGAACCTTTTATATGTGGCCTTGTCGTTAGGTGTGTCAGTATATTTCCACAATATAGTGAAGATAAATACTTTGGGGCTGTCCTAGCTAAGGGAAAATAGTTAGGATAGCTCACGTATGAACGGCGAAGCAGATTAAGTTTGCGTCAACAGTCTGAATTGATAAAACTATTCGTGGCAGGGGCAATAGCCCGCACTGCCGGGGAACTTGTGGGCGTTCACCGTAACACAGCGGTTTCCTACTTTATGCGTCTCAAGCACCTGATTGCCGCTCATTTGCCCAGTTATCGCCTGTTAGGGGAGGTTGAAGCCGATGAAAGCTATTTTGGCGGGGTCAGGAAAGGGAAACGCGGGCGCGGGGCAGCGGGAAAAATAGTGTTTTTTGGCTTGTTAAAACGCAGTGGCAAGGTTTACACGGCCATAATCCCTGACGCCCGCACAGAAACGCTGATGCCTATCATTGAGGAGCAGGTTGAGCCGGACAGCATCGTCTACACAGACACTTTCAAGGCGTATAATGCGTTGGACGTAAGCTGTTTTCATCATCACCGAATCAATCATAACAGGCTGTTTGCAAAATGAGGGAATCATATCAACGGGATAGAAAATTTTTTGAACCAGGCAAAACGGCATTTGCGCCGCTTTAACGGCATCAAGCCAGAACATTTCTACTGGTTCCTGAAAAAGTGTGAATGACGATTCAACGGTGGCAACCATAAAGAGCTCTTAACCCAGTTAAAGTGTTGGGTAAAAGAATCTAAACATTAGCCTTAGCTAGGACAGCTCCAATACTTTTTATGTAGCTTTTTCGTTGCCTGGCTTGGCTGAGGTATTTTGTTTGGTTAGGCATTTGGGATTTCAAAAGTCTCTGCATAATATATGATTATTTTATATCCACAGCATAGTGAAAATACAGGCTTTTTCTCAGTTTTTCTGCTAGCGGGCTCCATATTTGAGATATTTTATTGGTTATTCCTTTGGAATTTCAAGAAATCAGGCATCAACCATTTCCTATGATACACCTTTCAAAAAATAAAATATCAAGGCTGTGTCACAGGAAACGATAGATGTTTTATCTCTTCATGTTCCAAAGAGATAAGCAATAAAATGCCTTAGATATAAAATCAGTCAGCGGAAAGATTGGAGAAAAAGCAGTTCTTTCACCATACTGCGAAAATGAAACAGCCACAGCCTATGATAGGGCCTATATTAACTGCTTACTAGGTTGTGTCGTCAATTAGATATAATATATTGAAATTATTTAATTATCTTTTAAGCCATAAAAGATTGTTTTCAATAATTTTAAATAGTTAAATGTAAAATGACGTAAAATGACGACACGGACTAGAGCGAAACTTTATATTGTGATGTGCTTATCAAAATGAATAATGTACATCCTCACAGGCAATCACTTGATGCAGGACGTGATCCGTTTCCTTCCAAACGGAGTGCGGAAAGAAACGGAGCACATATGCGGGGGTCCGGGGGGGCGCTTGCCCCACCGGGCAGGGTCAAGGGGCGGCAGCCCATTGCCGCCGGAGGCCTCATCACAGGCTTTTCGCGCAGGGATCAGCCGGATGGGGCGGCCCCTTGCCGCAGGGGGCTATCCCATTCCCTCTCGGTTCCTCCCGCTCTGCATGGCGGCCCTTGCGCCGGGTGCTGCATCCCGGCTACGGTTGGCCCCAAGGCGTGCCGTTGCCCAATCCCGCAGGGAAAAGGCGGATCGGTGATACCGGATATTGTGGCTGCCGGCAAAAACAGGTACATCATTCCGGGTAGTTTCAATCGAAAGGCAGAGGGGGTCCGAAGGGCTTCAGCGGCGCGGAGTGGATGGCGGCCCCGGAGATCGGAACCGCCGCAGGGGAGGCCCAAGGGCTTCCGGTTTGTCCGGGATGGGGCCGCCCTTTTTGTTGAATCGTTTTTTTGGAGAGGAGCTCTGTATCATGCAGCCAGTCTTGCGTCCCGCGCGGATGTGCGATGCGAAAAAGATCCACGGTTTGCTCATGGAATGTTCGGCTGAGGGCCTGCTGCTGCCGCGTTCGCTGTCGAACCTGTACGGTCAGATCAGGGATTTCCGCATCTTGGAAACCGGCGGCGGGGAATTCATCGGCTGCGCGGCGCTGGCGGTGATTTGGGAAAACTTGGCGGAAGTCCGCTCCCTCGCCATTGCCAAGCCGTGGCGGGGGAACGGGTTCGGCAACATCCTCGTGGATGAGTGCTGTAAGGACGCCCGCAGGATAGGCATCGACCGGGTATTCGCGCTGACGTATCAGGTGCGCTTTTTCGAGCGGAACGGCTTTTGTGTGGTAAGCAAGGATCTGCTGCCCCAGCGCGTCTGGATCGTCTGTGCGAACTGTCCCCGCTTTCCCGACTGCGACGAAGTGGCGGTGATGCGCCATCTGGATGCGGGCGGCGCCTGAAGGCACGCCGGGCTCTGAGGCGTAGGCTTTCTCTGCCATATTTTGTGAGTCGTTATCTGCCGTAGGAAGGCATCGCGGCAGCGCCTTTGCGTTGTGGGGCAGGCCGCTTCCTTTTTCCTGTTCATAGTATGTGGTTGTTTCACCTCCACAGTATGGTGAAAATACAGCCTTTTTCCCCGTTTCCCCTTTGGCGGAATCCACAACTAAGGTATTTTGTTGGTCATTCCCTTGGAACTTCAAGAAAAAAAGCATCAGCCATTTTCTATGGCACAGCCTTCGCCCATGCCCTGATTGGGGCTGTGCCATACCTTGTTCACTCCTGTTTCCACGGGATTGGTTCCATCCGTGCCCCGGATGGGGGCGTTTGAACGTGTTCATCTCTTTTTCATCCTGAATTGGCTCCGCCTGCGCCCCAGATGAAGGCTTGTCCCCGTGCGGAGCTTCCAACCCAACCTGACGTGCGGCGCAGCCCCTGCCGCCGGCCCGTCCTCCATCAAAAACCGTAACATGCTGTACCTAAAGGAATATACTATGCCCAATTGTACCTTCCATATTGTGGATGCGTTCACTGTGGAGCCGTTCACCGGCAACCCCTGCGCCGTGGTGACGGACGCCGACGGCATCGATCCCGCTGACATGCTGCGCATCGCGCGCGAGACCAACGCCCCGGAAACGGCGTTCGTGCTGGCCTCCGACAAGGCGGACGTGCGTGTCCGCTATTTCATGCCGCGCGGGGAAATCCCCTTTGCGGGGCATCCCACCATTGCCACGGGGCACCTTTTGCGGGAACTGAGCGTGCTCAAGCCGGGCACCGCGTGGTTCGAGTTCACCATCGGCGTGCTGCCTGTGGATATCCGCCCCGACAGGGTGATCATGACCCAGCCCCCCGCCGTCCCGGACACCTGCGCCGACGCCGGGACAACGGCCCAAGCGCTCGGGCTTCAGGCTTCCGATCTCCGGGAAGGGCTTCCGTGCCAGCTCATGCGGGGGGGGGCGTCAGCTTCCTGATGGTTCCCGTCCGGGAGCTTGCGGCGCTCCGGCGGATCAAGATGGACAGGCCCGCCCTCAAAGCTGTTTTGGCACCCCTCGGCGTGTCGGCGGCGTACGTGTTCGCCCCCGAAGGCGTGGAGCCTGAAAGGGATGTGCACGCTCGGCTTATCGATCCGGACAACGCCGGGGAAGATCCTTTCACCGGATCGGCCGCCGGGTGCATGGCGTCCTACATGCACGCGCACGGGCTGTGTTCCGGGACGCACATCCGGCTTGAGCAGGGCCATATCCTCGACCGGCCGGGAACCGGAGAGCTGGAACTGATCCTTGCCCCCGATGGTGGGAAGCTCGAAGCCGTGCGCCTCGGCGGAACGGCGGTGATCTCCGCCAGCGGCACGCTCCGCTGGTAAGGGGAGCCAACGACGCCATCCGAAAGGCACGATAACACATCAGGGGAGCTTCTGCGAGGAAAGCTCCCCTTCATTATGCCTGTACCGCACGGCCCCATGCTGCCGTCAGCGGGAATGCTGCCGCACCCACCATCATGTCCGGTATTGTTCCGCCGCTCCCATCTTCGCTAAGGCTCTTCTCTTCTCCTCGCGCGAAAACCCCATCGCCATACCCGCGGCATGGTGAAGCCGCCGCCCACGCCATTAATCGAATGGGCCAGCCTGCTGCGACCGCTGCAACCCCGCGAGGCCACCTACATGGGTGGAAAGAACGTAGCCCTACTCCGTCACCCGCTGGAAAGGCCGCCTGCGTGGACGAAAAGAGCATCCGGCGGCAATACCCGCGCCATCGCCGCGATGAGCCGCAATCTGGAAGAAGCCGTAGACAGAATGTACCCCGGCATGGCCTGCATTGCCGGATCAATGCGTTTCCCTTGAGTATCCCGCAGCTTGCCGCCCGGCGCGGCGACGTGGAGCTTCTGGCGGATCATTTCCTGCACACGTTTTCGGCGGCGCTCGGCAAGCACATGCAGGCCATCAATGCCAAAACGCGGAATCTGCTCTGCCGATACCCGTGGCCCGGAAACGTCCGCGAACAGGAAAACGCCATCGGGCTCGCCGTGAACGTCTGCGGCGGGCAAGAACTGATGCCGTGCGGCTTCCCCTCGGCCATGTTTAGATATGGGCCAGCCTCTGGCCCCGGCCGGAAAAACGGCTGGCTGTGGATGCAGGAAACCGAAACCATACGGAAGGCAATCCGCGAAACGGACGGGAATCGGGCAGGGCACATTCCGGGAAGATCTGTTTTCCGTTTGACCTTATCCCGCTGATCGTCCCGCCGCTGAGGGAACGCAAGGGCACGTGCGGCTGCTGATGGTGCATTTCCCGCACGCGTTCAGCCGGGAACGGGAGCGCACCTACCGAGTGGCGGCGGATCTGATGCATGCATTCGAGGCTCACCGCTGGTCGGACAACGTCAGGGAATTGAAAAATTTGGCTCTGTTATGTATGTGGTTGTTTCATCTCCACAGTGCGATGAAAAATAGAGCTTTTTTCTAGTTTTCCCCTTGGCGGGCTCCACGGCTAAGGCATTTTTCCGGTTATCCCTTTGGAGTTTCAAGGAAAAAAGCATCAACCATTTTCTATAACACAGCAAAAAATTTCATTAAGTACGGCGTGGGGTTCGGCGGACACGGCATCCTCACGCTGGCTCTCATGGATGCCCGCCTCGCGGCCCCGGCGGTGTACACCAGCCCCGCGCTGGGCCCCGTCCCATGCCGTAGCCCGGAAACGGAATCCCTAACGGCCTGGGGAAGGAGACGAAGGAGAAAACGGAACGAGGCCGCATTAGGGAGCTCCTTGAGCGGCACGGGCGGCACACGGAAGGGAAAAAGGCGGCGGGCGGACTCGGCATCAGCCTCGCCACGCTCTATCGCAGCGTAGGGCAGCTCGGACTGCTCCCCGGAAAACGGGGGCATGATGCGGGATCAGCATGCGGACGTTCGCCGCACCCGTTCCCGAACACGGGGAAGCCGCGTTGATCCGGGCCTTGCAAAAGAACCCGGCAGACGGCGTGCCCTGCCAGTATCCGGGGCAGCCTGCCGGGGCTGCGATCCGCCCGAAAGCGAAAACGCCGCCTGCGCCATGCTGCGGGGAGGGCTGGGAAAGCTGCGTCCTGCGCGCCGGAACGAAATGAAGCCGCTCCCGGCGCTTATGCAAAGGGGGAGATGGCTCTCCCCCCTTTTTTCACGGGGATGCGCTGCGGTCCTTTCCCGGCGGGGCGGGCCTACTGTCTGTTCAGATCCCTGAGCCACTGGATAATGCCGAAGAATACCCACACGCCGCAGGCGATATTCAGGAAGAAGGAAAGATAGAACAAGTACTTCGTCAACTGAAGCCACATGATGACGCCTCCGGCGGTTAGTTGAGATCGGGGAGGAAGGGGCCTTCGGGCTTGTGGTTCTTCATCTTCTGATGGATGAAGAACAGCACGAGGCAGTTCATGCCGATGCCTATGAAGTTGGCGGGGATGCCGAAGGGCTCCCCAAGTACCTTGTCGCTCCAGAGGAAAAAGCTCAGGCCGCCGGCGATGACCGCGGGGCGCCCGCGTAGGGGGAGATCTTGCCCCAGAGCAGGCCGCACATCAAAGGCGGCAGGATGGCGGAAGGCCACAGCTTGAACAGGTAGATCATCAGCCCGAACACGTCTTGGAAGACGATGGCCACGCCGATGGAGATGCCGCCCACAAGCAGGGTGGACAGACGGGACTGGCGCAGGAGATCGGCCTGCGTAGCTGTGGCGTTGATGAACTTGTTGTAGATGTCGCGGGTGTAGATGACCGCAGCCGTGTTGATCATGGCCGCGCCGGTGGACATGACGGCGGCGAGCAGCGCCCTGAACACGAGCCCGGTGATGCCGGGGGGCAGGATGTCGCGGATAAGGTTGGTGAAGGCGAGGTCGGGCTTCACGTCGGGCTGGATCGCCATGGACGCCAGGCCGATGGCGGCGGTGGTGGCCATGAAGAAAATCCAATGCACACCGAAAATGAGCAGCCCGTTCTTGCTGTCCTTGGCGGATTTGGTGGAGGCGTAGCGCTGGATGTAGTACGGCGCGCAGGAAGCTGAAGAACAGGCCGAGGAACTGGACAAGGGACCAGTTGGCCATGGGCTTCATGTTCGACTCAAAGCGCGGGTTGGAGTAGAGGATCGACATCATGGCGTCGAACCCGCCGAGGTGATCGATGGCGAGATAGCCGCAGAGCGTAACCCCGATGACGATGATGACGTACTGCACGGCGTCGGTAAGGGTTACGGCGAGGATGCCGCCCGACCATGTGTAGGCCAGCGTCACGATCGAGGCAATCAGCGCGGCGGGGATGAGGCTGATGCCCGTGGCGGTCTGGAGGATGGCGCCCATCGCCAGTATCTGCACCCCGAACGCCCCCACACAGAACAGGGCCCGGATTGGGGAAGGTACGGAGGCGACCTCTGCATAGGACACTGACAGCAGGGTATATCCGGGGAAGGTACGAGATACCGTCGGACAGATCACCAAGCTGATCAGGAAATCCCCCGTATCCGGGGAAAATGCCGGTGGCGGAGACGCGGCGTGCATCATTGTCCGGGGAACATACTCGCCGTGACTTCGGGGAAGACGAGGTAGAACAGGGAATTCCCTGCGTCCGGGGAACATACCCTTTCCATAGATGTAGCAATTGTCTATGAGGAATCCCACGTATCCGGGGAACGTGCCGAAGCAGGAGCGGATCCCGCCGCCCCGTGGCGGGACCACGGCATCCGGGGAAGGTGTTGCGGGAACAGCCCCTGCTGGTTAGACTTCCCTGAGCACGGATTTTGCTTGGGCCTTTTGCATGAAGCACCCGCGCGGGGAAACCGGCAACGCCGTTGGCGGCCCCGTGCGGCATGTCCCGCCGTTTTGCGGCATGACGAAGGAGTCGGACAATGGATGCGACCGTACGGGAATTGCGGCTGCCGGAAGGGTTTGCGGGGATGCTTGAAGACAACGGCCTGCCGTTGCCCCCCCTGCCTCTGGAGGCCATCAACGAACTGGAACAGATCGACGAATGGTTTTTCGCCACGGACGGGCGGGAGCTCTCCGGGCTTGCCGGGCTTTACCTTGAGGAGCTGGACGCCTTGTTTGGCGGCCCCGGAGCGCCGCAGGGCATCGGGGAAGGCCCCGTCCGCTATCTCGGCTGCGGGCTTGTGGGCAGGGGGCTCCAAAGTTGGCAGTTCCGCTACCTGCTGGATGCGGGACGCCTGCGCCTTGGGCTGTCGCTCCCGTGGGGGCGTGCGTGGGGCGACCCCGAAGCGGAACGCCTGTCCCTTGAGGCGGCGTGCCGTTTTATCGAGGCCTGCCAAGCCTGCCTGCCCCGGTCGGGCGTGCTGAGCGTCGTCCTTGACGCCGAGCGCTGCGCATGGCGCCTGGACACCTCGGAGGGCGAGGTACGGCAGCAGGGCGAAGGGCTGGATGCCCTGCTGGATCTGATGCAGGGCTTCGATTCCGGGCCTGCCGGCATCCCCAACGTCAACTGGATGCGCGTCTAGCGCACGGAGGCCACCTATGAGCTCCACGATTTTCTCCACGACGCCCGGCACGCCCCTCGGCATCGATCCCCATGCGGACGTCGAAGACGCCGGGCGGCAAAACCCAGTCGCCCCCAACGCCGCACGGGACGAGGCCCCGGCCCCCGGAAACCCGTCCGATGCGGATCTCGTCCAGGCCGAGCCGCGGCTGCGCCGGATGCTGGACACGGCCCTTGACCGCTCCGGCGGGCTGCGGGGCATCGGCGGGGATCTGTACGAAGCCCTGAAAGCCGAAATCCCCCGCCCCAAGCTCTTCCACGGCGGCTTCAGCATTCACTCCGCCATGCTGGATGCCGCCAAAGCCTGCGATGCGGCGGCGGCGAAGTTGCGCGGCATCCCCATCGGGGACTTCCGCGGCAACCCGCTTCCCGATGCCGCGTTCAAGGCGCTGAAAGGCTTCGTCGATGCGCAGAACAAGCTGTATTCCCAGATTGCCGCATTCCAAAAGGCCAGCGGTGTTCGGGCCGCCCTGCTTGACTCGCTGGCGCAGGCCACCCAGTTCCGGGCTTCAGAGGCGCTGAATTTTGCGGCCACCATGCAGCTCATGGCTATGCCCGCCAACCGGCAGCAGGAGGTGGCCCCCGGCGTTGCTGAGCCCCAGGCGCCCACGGCGGGGAAAGCCATGCAGGACATGGCGCACTTCATGCACGGCAGCGGCGGCGTCGCCGGGGCGTTCAGGGCTGATGCGGCGCGGCTTTTCGGAAAAATCGACGCGCTGGAAGCCCGCAAGGGGCAGATGCCGCTTGATGTATTTCAAGATACGATAGCCCGGCTGCGCGACGATCTCGAAACCCTGCGCGGGCGCATCGACGCGGCCATCAACCCCGATGCCGCCCCCGCCCCCGACGAAGGGATAGCCCAGGAAGGCGCCCCCACTCCCGGCGGAGGCGTGGCCCCTGAGGGCGGCCCCCTCCCGGACGGCGATCCGGCCCCCGCCCCCGACAGCGGCCCGGTCCTCATCCCCGACCGCTCCCTGTTCGCACCCGCCGAGGCCATGCTTGCCCGCTCCGCCGAGCGGCTGGACGCCCTTGCCGCCGCCGACCCCAAAGCGGGCGTCAGATCCGCCATACGCGCGATCCTGCCGCTTGTGGATCCCTCCCTGTTCCACGAGGCTTCGATCCTGCCCAACGGCCTCGGCACGCAGCTTTCCGTGGGGCTTGCCCGCTACAACGCCAGGGTCGGCGAGCTCATGGCCCGCTTCGACGCCGGGGAGCTCTCGCCTGAACAGCTGGAGCACGAGATGAGGGAGGCCATGGACATCCTTCAGATCCCGGACACCCGCCGGGCCTGCGGTACGCTCCTGACCATGATGGAAATCGCGAAGGAGCCCAGAATGACTACAGAGGAGATCGAGAGCTACTACCTGAAATTCTGCGGGGAGCGGATCCTGCCCGGCATGGCGGATAAACTGCGCCGGAGCGTGGAGCAAAGCGGCTTGGTGTTCATGCCCCCTGAGGTGGAAAGGCTCGCGGCCCAGATCGGGAGCACGCCCCTGATCACGCGCAACGAGATCTTCACTGCCGAGATCATGGAGGCCGTCGGGATGTTGCGCTCGACGGGGGCCAACCCGCAGGCGCGGGGCGAATACATCCAGGCCGCGCTGGATCACCATGTGGACATCAATACCGTCCTCGAAGCCTCCCTGCGCGGCATCATGACCGACCAGCTTGAGCTCCGGGCGGGCGACGCCATCCTGAAGGGTTCCCGCAAGCTGGGGCAGGGCGCGGCCAATACCGTGCATCTGTGTACCTACCGGGGCAGGGACGGCGAAGACATGAGGCTTGTCTTCAAGCCTGAGGTGGGCGCACGGCGCGGCCTCGACGGGTTGGCCGCGGGCGGCCTCGGCTACCGCGACGGCGCGCGCACCATGCAGCTCAACGTGGCGGCCTCCCGTGCGGCGGACGCCATCGGCTGCGGCGGGGCCATCGCCCGCTCAAGCATCGGCAGCCATGACGGGCAGCTTGGCCTGTTCATGGAGGCCGCCCCCGGCAAGACCTTCTACGATGTCCTGCGCGGCAAGCCCTGCTGCCGGATGCCCGACGGCAGGGAGCTCAATTTCCGGGAAGCCTGCCACGTCCTGCGCTCCAACGGGAAGCTCGATGCCATGCGCGCCAACCTGATGCGCGAACTTTCCAGGCTGGAGTGGGCCGACGTCCTCTCCGGGCAGGTGGATCGCCACGGCAACAACTACCTTGTGGACATCAACCCGCAAACCGGGGCCGTGAAGATCACGGGCATCGACAACGACGCCAGCTTCGGAACCCTCAAGAGGGGCATGACCGTCGTTGACCTGAGCAACCCCACCCAGTACCAGAAGAAATTCCTGAAACTGCTGGAGGGACACAGATACGCCGTACCGGCTGACGGACGCATCGACCTCTCGACCATCCCCCCAGGCCTGTTGTATACGGCGTGCCAGGTGTTCGGCTTCAACCAGCTGTTCAAGCCGGCGCTCATCGACCGCGACACGTTCGACAAGCTCATGGCCCTTGATGAAACGGACTACCGGGCCATGCTCGCCCCCTGCATGGACGACGAAGCCGTGGATGCCGCCGTGGACCGGCTCAGGGAAGCCAAGGCCTACGCCACGGAACTTGCGAAGGGTGGCCGTGTCGTGGATGACTGGGCCGCGCCGAGCGTCATGGAAACGTATGCCCGGCATAAGCTCAGCGCGAAGGCCAGGTTCGAAGAGAAGGTTCAGAGCGGCTTCTTCACCCGCGACTTTCTGGCGAAGTTCAGCGACATCCTCTGAGCCGACGATCCGGGAGGCCGCAAAACGCTTGCGGACGCCGTGTCCCCTTGAGGGATGCGGCGTCTTTTTTCATGAACCGCCTTGCGGCAGCGGTGCTGCGCCTTCCGAAAAGGGAAGGGCCGCCATACCGGAGGGAACCCGCTGCCTCCGGGATTTGAGGGTGGCAGCCCCGGATGGCAATTATAGGAAAAGCAAATCCATTCTTCGCACTATGGGCAGCCCCGGATGGGCGGGGAGGGCATGAATCGCAAGGTGATATGGGCTCTTCCCGGCAAAGCAGCCTCGGATGGGCAGGGGGGACATCCCGCCCTTTTATGGATGTCCATTTTATGTGTGCGATATGAGCGTCCGCTTAAAGGGGATATTCTGAGCGTCCATTTAGATAGGATAAAGAGACAGGAAAGTGTGAGCGTCCACTCTGACAGGAATTTTTTAGGCTGTGTCATAGAAAATGGTTGATGCTTTTTTCCTTGAAGTTTCAAAGGAATAACCAGCAAAATGCCTTAGCCATAGGTTCCGCCAAGGGGAAAACTGGAGAAATAGACTGTATTTTCACCACACTGTGGGATGAAACAACCGCATACTATGACAGAGCCATTTTTTATAGATCCCGTCAGTACATACGGTTGTTTCATCCCCAGAGTATGATGAAAATACGGCCTTTTTCTCCCGCTTTCCCGGTGGGGCTTCAGAGGCATATCATTGGTCATTTATTTGGAACTTCAAGAAATAAATCGGCAACCGTTTCTTCTGGAACGGTCTTTTCAACGCATATGGACGGACATTCTGAGCGTCCATTGTATAGGTCAAAGAGACGGGAAATTGTGAGCGTCCATTTTTGCTTATTATATGTAGTTTGTTGTCATTATGAAGGAATAAAATTGACACTGACATAATAAAAAAGGCCCTGTCATGGTATGTGGTTGCCTCATCTTCACAGCACGGTGAACATACGGCCTTTTTCTCCAATTTTCCCTTTGGCAGACTCATAGCTGAGGCATTTTGTTGATTATTCCCTTGGAACTTCAAGGAAAAAGGCATCAGCCATTTTCTATGGCACAGCCTAAAAAAATTCTATGTCTCGGTTTGTGCGGCGCGCGTTCCTCGCATCACGCTTCGCCCATACGCAATACGCGTTTTGGAAAGCCGCCTAGCGGGGGGCCTTCTTTTTCTAAGGTTCTGTTAGAGCATCTGGTTGTTTTATATCCGCAATATGCTGAAAATACAGTTTTTTTAATTTTCGCTGATGGGTTCCATGATTCGGACCATTTTATTGGTTATTCCTTTGGAATTTCAAGAAATAAAGTATCGACCGTTTTCTATGGCACGGCCTTCCCTAAAAGGCCGCAATGTCCATTTCCCCGGCGGCAAGCAGGGCTCTGCAAAAAGGCCGCAGGGAACCGTTGCTGCTGGCTTGCCGGAAGCCAAAGCCTTTGAGGAGAGGGACTGTCGGCATCTGCCCCGCCATGTTACCCAAAAGAAAATTTCATGAAAGAAAACCCTGTGCCGGAAAAGCACAGGGCAATGTGCGCAGCCTTGAAAAGAAAGGCTGTGTCATAGAAAACGGTTGATGCTTTTTTCCTTGAAATTCCAAAGGAATAACCAATAAAATCCCCCAATCACAGAGCCCACCAGCGGAAAATTTGAAAAAGCATATAGTTTCAGTATATTACTGAAACAAAACAGCCATGTACTATGACAGAGCCAAAAGAAAAGGCTGGCAAGCATGAAGGAGGAGGAGAGGGGGGGAGAAAGGGGCGTGCCCGCTGTTTTGGGGAAGGGGAACTTTTCAGCCTCCTTCCCCAAAACAGCCCTAGGTTCGCTTATGGAAAGGCTCTGTCATAGTATGCGGTTGTTTCATCCAACAGTGTGGTAAAATACAGCCTTTTTCTCCAGTTTTCCCCTTGGCGGAACCTATGGCTAAAGCGTTTTGCTGGTTATTCCTTTGAAACTTCAAGGAAAAAACATCAACCATTTTCTATGACACAGCCTATGGAAATCACCCGGCGTGCCCGGCCTCCGGTTCCGTCAGCAATTCCGGCAGTTGGGCGAGCGTCTTCTTGCCGAACGCCGCCTTCGCCTTGTTGATGATGAGGCAAGGCACGCTCATGATCTTGTACCGTTCCCGCAGTTCCGGGAAGAGGTTCACATCGTAGGCCTTGGCTGTCACCAGCGGGTTTGAGGCGGCGATTTTCTACGCCGCCATCGCCAGTTCCGGGCACATGGAAATCACCCGGCGTGCCCGGCCTCCGGTTCCGCCAGCAATTCCAGCAGTTGGGCGAGCGTCTTTTTGCCGAACGCCACCTTCGTCTTGTTGATGATGAGGCAAGGCACGCTCATGATCTTGTACCGTTCCCGCAGTTCCGGGAAGAGGTTCACATCGTAGGCCTTGGCTGTCACCAGCGGGTTTGAGGCGGCAATTTTTTGCGCCGCCATCACCAGTTCCGGGCACATGGTGCAGGTCAGGGAAACCACGATTTGCAGTTCCAGGGGCCTGCCGATGGCGGCGATGGCCTCGGCAAGGGCCGGATCGATGCTCTGGCCGGGGCCCGCCGCGTTGTACAGGCCCACGATGAACGAATTGAACTCATGCCCGCCGGGGACGCCGTGGAAGGCAATGCCGGTATCGCTCCCGTCCGCCCGAAAAAACCGCACGCAGGGGCGTTCCGGCCCGTCAGACGGCGGCGTCCACTCCACGGTCAGCTTATCCGTCAACGCCGCGAGCTCCAGGAGCATCCGGCGCAGATCTTCCGAAACCGGGCGTCCGTCCGGTTCCGCCTTCAGGGTGAGCGGGCTTTCCATCCGGGCGAAGACGCCCGCAAGCTGTTCCCGCTGCTCAGCCGTTAGGAACCCGTCCCCTGCACCGCGGGCATTTCCCGAAGGGGCTTTCGGGGCGCCGGAAGCCGCGGCTGCCGGGCCTTGCGGATGCGGCCCGCGCGGGGCCGCCCCATTGTACCCCGTATCGGCGGCCTCCGGGCGCTGCGGGCGCAGCCCCGTCCTGCGCTGCATGTCCGCCGCATAGCGTTCGATGGCGGTGGCGGCAACGGCCCCGTCCGAGACGGCGGTGACCACTTGGCACAGCCGCTTGTCGCACACGTCCCCGGCGGCGTAGATCCCTTCCGTCCGCGTCCGTTGTTCCCTGTCGGTAACGATATTGCCCCGCTCGGTCAGTTCCGCAAGCCCTTCGGCAAGCCGCGAGGCCGGTTCGTACCCGGCGAAGACGAATACCCCGAAGCTCTCGCCCTCAGGCGGCGCATACGTTTCCTGCCGCCCGGTCACGGTGTCGCGGAACACGGCGCGGCGCAGGGCCGTGTCGCCTTCCACCGCTTCCAGGACGGTATTGAAGCGCACCCGGACGGATTCGTGGGCCAGCACCTGTTCGGCGATGCTTTCGGCGCAGGACAGCGTGCCCCGGCGCACGAGCATGGTCACGGAGCGGGCGTAGCGGGTGAGGTACATGGCTTCCTCGGCGGCGGCGAACCCGCCGCCCACCACAAACACGTCCCTGCCCGTAAAGAACCCGCCGTCGCATGTGGCGCAGTAGGCCACGCCCCGGCCCCGGAACGCCTCCTCGCCTTCAAAGCCCACCTTGCGGGGATGGGCCCCGGTGGAGAGCAGCACGGCGAAGCACCGGAAAGCCCCCCGGCTCGTGCGCACGATGCGGAAATCCCCGTCCACGTCGATCCCCTGCGCTTCGGCCAGCAGGAACTCCGCGCCGAAATGCCGGGCCTGACGGCGCATCGCCTCGGTGAGCAAATGGCCGTCAATCCTTTCCACGCCGGGATAATTCACCACTTCGGCGGTGAGGGCTATCTGCCCGCCGAAGGCGTCCTTCTCCACGACAAGCACCCTGTACCGGGCGCGGGCAAGGTAGAGGGCGGCGGCAAGCCCTGCCGGGCCGCCCCCACCACCACGGCGTCGTACAGATCCGCAGTCCGGGCGGCGTCCATTACAGCAGGCCCACGAGGTCGAGGCTGGGCTTCAGGGTTTCCGCGCCGGGCCGCCACTTGGCGGGGCATACCTGATCGCCGTGCGAGGCCACGAACTGGGAAGCCTGCACCCGGCGGAACAGTTCGTCTGCGTTGCGGCCCACGTTCCCGGCGATGACCTCGTAAGCCACGATGCGGCCTTCGGGGTTGATGATGAAGCTGCCCCGTTCGGCCATGCCTTCCGATTCGATCATCACGTCGAAATCCCTGGCCAGCGCGCCGGTGGGATCCGCGAGCATGGGGTATTTGATTTTCTGTATGGTCTTCGAGGCATCGTGCCACGCCTTGTGGACGAAATGGCTGTCGCACGAAACCGAATAGACCTCGCATCCAATGGACTTGAAATCTTCATATTTTTCGGCGAGATCCTCAAGCTCGGTGGGGCACACGAACGTAAAGTCCGCCGGATAGAAGAAAAACACGGCCCATTTCCCAAGGATATCGGCCTTGGTCACGGTCTTGAAGGCGTTGTCCTGAAAAGCCTGAACGCTGAATTCGCTTACTTCCTTATTGATCAGCGACATAATGATCTCCTTTGGTTTTTGTTGGCGTCCCCGCACGGCATGCCGCCGTGCCCCACTAATTGAATACGAAATTCATTACCATTTAGAATTCCTTTGTCAAGGTCGCAGGGACATGGTTTTCCTGAGCGCGCCCGCCCGTCACATGCCCCGGCCCTTCACGCTAGTACCGCATTTCCCCGCAAGGATACATTACTTTTTCGTCCCATCCCCACCCGTGCCGCACCCCCGCGCCGTATGGGGCCTTGCCGCGGGCCTTCGCCCATCCGTGCGGCGGCCTGAAAAAATTCAGCCTGCCCGGTTTGGGCCTCCGCCGTATCTGACGGAGCCCTTCCGCACCCCCGATGTGCTGTAAAGCCCGCTCCCGGACATCCCCTGTGCCGTATATGCCCAAGCGCTTTGAAACAGGGGCTCCTGCCCCCGCACCTTCCCCAGCAGCGCCACGGAATTTTTTCCGGGGCTTTTCTTTGGCTGTGTCATAGAAAATGGTTGATGCTTTTTTCCCTGAAGTTCCAAAGGATTAACCGATAAAATGTCTTAGCCGTAGATCCCGCCAAGGGGAAAACCGGAGAAAAAGGCTGTATTTTCACCGCACTGTGGAGGTGAAACAACCACATACTATAGCAGAGTCTTTCTTTTAGGGGGCAAGTGTGCGGCGCGTATCCACATCATCATAGAGGCATGCTGGATAGAGGTTGGCTGGAGGTTCGCCTGAACAGGGGGGTGTTTTATCGGATGCCCCGCCTCACCGTGATTCGCACATAGATGGGAAGGAGGTTCCACAGTGTGCCCCTCATCTTGATAGGGAGGAAAAAGATTGGGAATGGATGCCTTCCTGAATACGCCGCCGAGAGGGGTAGTCTGTGCCCATTCCCCCGCGCAAGACGATCAAGCTCAGGGTGTCCAAGGAGCTCAAGGAAGCAATGGGGGCTTCCGAAACCGTGCGCACGGGCGGGGCCGATGGTGCCCAATAGCCCCGCCGATCCCCGCTGATCCGGGCCGATGCGGGCCTGCCGGGATCGGAAGGGCTCACTCCCCGAAAAGGGCGATCCGGTTTCTGCCGGACGTCTTGGCTTTATAGAGCGCCTGATCCGCGTGGGCCAGCACTTCGCAGATGTCCTGATCGTCCCCGGACGGGCGGTGCGCGATGCCGATGCTGACGGTGAGCCTGCCCGTCTGGGAATCGGGATGGGGAAGGTTCAGCGCGGCCACTTCCTCCAAAATGCGCTGAGCCACGGTCATGGCCGAATACTGCCCGCCCCCGGCCAGGATGGTGGTGAACTCTTCGCCGCCGTACCGGAATATCCTGTCGGAATTCCGCAGGAGCGCCTTCTGCGTGGCCTGCGCCACGGCTTTGAGGGCGGCGTCCCCGGCCTGATGCCCAAACCGGTCGTTGTAGTTCTTGAAAAAGTCGAGGTCGAGCATCAGCAGGGCGAGCGGCGTGCGCGCCGGGATGCGTTCCATCGTCTCCTCAAGCGCCCGGCGGTTGTACACGCCGGTCAGCGCATCCCGGAAGCTGAGGTCGGCATACTGATCCCGCTCCTGCGCGAGCTGCCCGGAACGGGTATTCAGTTCGTCCATATGGCGGCTGATGTCCGGCAAAACGTCGAGCACGTCCTGCAATTCCCGGATGCGCACGCGGGGGAGCTCCGATATGGGGCGCCCGGAACGGATGGTGCGCAGCGCCTGGGAGAGCAGGGACAGGGGGCGGAGGATCTGAAGGTGGATGAGCAGCAGCGTGGCAAGCAGCCCGGCGAACACCGCGGCCCCCATGATCGGGAAGAGTTCCTCGATGCGTGAAACTTCCTCGTTGATGTGGGACATGCTCCGGTAAATCCATTCGGCCTCGTGGGTCGAAACGGCGTCGCTGAGTTCGCGCAGCTTGCCGTCAAGGGTGCCCCAGAGTTCTTTGGCTTCCGCCTGCCCGTGCGCGAGCTGCGCCCAACTGGAGGCGATGCCTTCCCAGCCCGCCCGGAATTCCGCGCAGTCCTTGAGCAGCGGCTGGTCAGGGGGCTCCGCCCGTTCCGCCTTGGCGCACATGCCCATCAGCGGGCGCAGGCTTTCCTGCAGGCCCTGCCTGTTGGCCGTGCCGCTTGCGAACTCCTTGCCTAGATGCCGCGCGCTGTGCCTGAGAGGATAGCCGTATTCTATCCCGCTTCGGATGAACAGCCGGCCGAGCACGTTTGAAAAAGAGATTTCCCCGTCATGAAGCCGATCCTCGGCCTGATGGTTTTGCTGCTTCAGCTCGATGAGGCGGAGGAGCTGGGGTTTGATTTCATTCATTTTGCTGGAGAAATCCAGCGACGTTTCCTCAAAGACGGACTCCGCGATCAGGGCTTGGGCGGTAATGCCCGCGTTCCGGCTGATGGTGGGGTCTGAGGAGCTGTACACCAGCGCAATGCTGCGGCGCATGTTTTCGACGTTGAGGAGCATCTGCTGCTTGGCGAGGACTTGCGGCAGATGGCTGTTGCTGGTGGAGAGCGCCAGGTTTTTGATCCGCTGAAGGTCACTGATGAAGATGAAGGAGACGAAGGCCAGCAGCGCCATCAGGGGTGCTGAGACGATGACGGGGAAAAGGTTGATGCCGATCTGCCGCTTTCTTCCCGGTTCCGCGTTTCGTGAAGGCTTGGAATGCATGGACGCGCTCAATAAATGCTGAAGGGGAAATATTTGCGCACGATGCGGTCGTAATCGCCGTTCAGTTTGATATGGACGATGGCTTCGTTGAGGGCGTCCACCAATTCGGGCTCGCCTTTCCTGACGCCGATGTGGGCATAGGCGAGGTCTGCGTCCGGCGGGAGGGGGTCATCCAGTATGGCGAAAGGCTGCCCGCGCTCGCTCTGGAGGAATTCATACCCGGACAGCCCATCCACGAGGATGGCGTCCAGCCCCCCGGCGCAGAAGGCTTCAAGGAGCTGCTCATAGGTGGGGAAACGGATAAGCTCAACCACGTCGGCCCAGTGCCTCTGGAGGAAAATCTCCTGCTGCGTATGCTCCTGGACGCCGATGCGCTTCCCCTTCAGCCCTTCGGGGCTGATGTCCACGCTGTTCGGAAGCCCCAGATAGATGGAACGGGAATGGTAGTAGCTGTTGGTGAAATCCATGTACGCCTGCCGCTGTTCGTTTTGGGCAAGCCCGGCGACGATCAGGTCAAGCTCGCCCCCGCGCATCTTCTCGAACAGGGTGCCGAAGGGCAGCGGCTTGATCGTGCAGGAACGGCGCATGGCTTTGCACAGCGCCTCAGCGACTTCGGGGTCGAACCCGGCCTGTCCGCCTTCTATGGGAAAGGAAAAGGGCGCATAATCGTCTTCCACGCCGATGCGGAGGGTTTCCTCGGCCCCGCCGCGCGCCGGGAAGCCCGCGGACAGCAGCGCGAGGAGGAGCACAGCCAGCAGGACGGGCCGGAGCGGGGGAGGAAAAGACGGTATCATGATCTTCAAAGGAAACTCTCTTGGGGGACGGTCCCTGCAAGGTTCCCGTTTCTCGGCGGGGAACACGGGACGCTTCACTGTGATGCTCTCGTTTTCAAAGGGGAAAAGGCGTTCCTCAGAACTTGTTGCGGGAAGCCCCGGCAGGCTGATCGGAAAAACGGCGGGACGCTGGCCCCGGAGAACCGGGGATCAGCCGCACGGCGGAACCGGCGGCGGGCACCCTCAGCCCCTGACCTAGCGCGGTACGCGGCATCAGGATCCGATGGATGGGGCAGGCCGCTTTTCTCAATGCGCGGCCTACCCTTTTCTAAAGGATATTCCGGCCCGTTGCAATCAGTGCTTGGGGAGGAATAACGATTTATTGCGAGGAAGAATACCGTGTTATGAGAAAACATGGAGACGGCCGGAAAAGGCGCGGGGGATGTTTTGGGGCCGCCGTTTTTCGGCGGCAGCGGCCCGGCATCGGTATATCCCTATAAAATTATATGGGATCGCGATCCCCACCCGTACCGGGTGCGTCATGGCCCCATCGGGGTTCCGCCTGCGGCGTAGCGAGCCCCGCCTATGCGGGAAAGGCCGTGCCCATGCGGGAGGTGCCGTCAAGGAATCCGACGACTGCGCCGATCAGGACAGCGCTCCCGCCCGTACGGGAAGTGCTTCGGCTTTACGTCCGGGGTTCCTGCTGGTTCCCTGCAATCCCCGTCCGTGCGGAAAGTGCCCGGCGGACGGCGGGCGCAGGGAGCGGAGGCATTAGGAGGCAGAGGGCGGCCTCCGGTGTTCCTTCCGCAATCCTGCGGCACAGCATGAGATGGCTTTGGCGGCTTGTATGTTTTGGGAAAGCCTTCCGCATACTCTGCGATGCGGCCCCTGTTTCGGGGGCGTGCCCATTCCCGGCTCCGCACAGGGTACCGATTACCACCCGGTTGGGACAGAGGGCCGGACGGCGGGGGACGGGGTGGGGCATCACATGGAGGGGCGGCGGGCAGTTCGCGGGCGCTTGTTGATGCCACAGAAATATATCACATAATCATTTTTTATTATGTTAATTTTATGCCGTTTTATACCATGAAAAACAGCGGAACCCTTGCCTCAAAGCCGTAAAACATACGCGGCCCTCTGCGGGCGCTTGTAACGCGCCACAGGAAAAAACAATCAACGTCCATTGTTGCAAGAAAAACAAAGCCCACCTGTCTTGAAACCGGGTGGGCCTTGGGGCCAGAAGGTACTGAGGGGAGGGGCCGCTGTCTATTCCGCGAAAGACTTCCGGCGCAACCGGGGAAAAGCGTAGCCGCCCCCATAATGGGAATTACTTGCTTATAAATACATGATAGTCTGTTAGAGATCTACAATTTGTTGGCTTTCAAAGCTGGCGGCGGCGGAAAAAGGGATGCCGCCCAAACGCCCTGCCGCGTTTCTGGTGTGACCTACCGAATTTACTTACTAAACATCGCGTAGAAGGCCGCACGGCGGCCCACCATGCGTGGGCTGCGGGCCCAGAGAGTCCGCTTTTCAGTAGCGCGTATATCCGCCACGTTATGGACCCTCCCGCCCGGAGGGGCCGCGTCCGGTCATGCCCGAAGCCCCCGCGCGTTGCTCAACATTCTTTGCCCGAAGGGGCTGCACCAACAGATCGGGGCCACGGGCCGCGATCCCGTGCTATCCCTCGCGCGGATGGGCCACACGCGTAACGAAGGTAATAAATTTGAAATCAATGCCAGCACCCTCGTGCGGATGGGCCGCACCGGGGGCGAAACCCGTTTCGAGCGGGGCAAAGCCGACAGCCCACGGAGAAGCCCGCCGGCTCACGCCGCGCTCGGACGCCCCCCGCACAGCGGCCCACCGCGCGTAGGGCCACGGCCCAGAGAGGGCGCTTTTCAATGGCGTGCATATCCGCCACGTTATGGACAACAACCGCCCGCCCGCATGAGGCCGCCCTTATTTTTCCGGCAGGATGATGTCGAGATAGGCGATATACAGCTCCTTTACGTCGAGCGGGGCCTTGTCCCTGAACATCCCCTGCCAGAGCAGCCCCTGCATGATCGGGGAAACGAGAAGCTGCGGGAACTGTTGGAGCGCCGGGTGGGGGTGCTCATGCGCGGCGAGGCGCAGGTTTTCCCGATGCAGTTCGAGGAGCGGGACGATCAGGCCGTGGTAGAACGGGGTGACGAGCTTGGGGTTGTGCAGCCCCTCGGCCCATACCAGCCTGATAATCCGCGCCGTCCGCGAACAGCCTTGCTCATCCAGCATCGGCCCGCAGAAGCGGATCAGCTTTTCGCGCAGGGTCAGGGCCTTATCTTCAAGGATCTCCTGAGCCAGCTCGTGCATGGGTGCGAACGCCGATTCCGTGAGGCCGTTGAACAGCCCCTCCTTATCCCCAAAATGCAGGTACAGCGTGCCCTTGGCGACCCCGGCACGCCGGGCGATGTCTTCCATGCGCGCCCCGGCGTACCCCTTGGCGGCAAATTCCTCCAGCGCGGCGTCGAGGATGGCCTCCCGGCGCGCCTCCGTCTTTTTCCGGCATTTCGATTGCTGTGCCATGCGCCCGCCTACCGGGTTTTCTTGTTGATGGGAACGGACAGCCAGACCAGCCCGGCCAGCCCGATGAAGGCTATGGACGCCAGCCAGAACAGTTCGTTGAATCCGAGCAGGAACCCTTGCCGCGTGATTTCGTTGGCGACCCATGCTTTCGCCTGTTCCGGCGAAAGGCCCATCTGCGCGAGCTGGCTGAGCCCGTGCTGCGCCGCCGGGTTGAACGGGGTGATGGACTCGGTGAGCCGGACGTGGTGCAGGGCTTCCTGCCGTTCCCACATGGTGGTGGCGAGGGACGACCCGATGGAGCCCGCCAGCACGCGGATGCAGTTGAAAAGGCTGGAGGCGTTGGCGATGTCCTTGGCGTCGAGCCCTGAAATGATGATGCTCGTGAGCGGCATGAAGAACATGGCCACGCCGATCCCCTGCACGACCTGCGGCCAGAGGACGAAGAAGAAATCGACGTCCGGGGAAAACAGGGTGCGCATGTAGAAGGCCGCCGCGAAAACCAGAAAGCTCATGGTGACGATGATCCGCATGTCGATGCGCTGCGCGAACCGGCCGATGAGCGGCGAGAGGAAGACCGGGAAAATCCCGATGGGCGCGAGGGAAAGCCCGGCCCACATGGAGGTGTAGCCGAGCCGCGTCTGGAGCATCATGGGCACCATGACCACCCCCGCGAAATAAAACAGGAACCCAAGGCTGATGCAGGTTGTGCCCACGGTAAAGTTGCGGTGCCGGAACAGGGAGAGGTCAACCACGGGGTGCTCTTCGGTGAGCTCCCACGCCACGAGGAACACCAGCCCCACCACCGTGAGGATGCCGAGGAACACGATGTAGCCGGAGGCGAACCAGTCCTTGTCCTTGCCCTCGTCGAGCATGAGCTGGAGGCTGCCCACGCCGATGATGAGCAGGATCAGCCCCACGGTGTCGATGGGGTTCTTGGCGGTGGGCGTCTCGCGCCCCGCCATAGGGATGCGCAACGCGACGAGGCATACGGCCCCCACGGGCACGTTGACGAAAAAGATCCAGTTCCACGTGTAGTTGTCGCAGATGTACCCGCCGAGGATCGGCCCAAGGATGGGCGCGAGCACGATGGTCATGGACCACAGGGAAAGGGCTATGCCGCGCTTCTCGCTGGGGTAACAGGCCAGCAGGAGGCTCTGGGAAAGCGGGATGAGCGGCCCGGCGGCGGCCCCCTGCAAAATGCGGCAAATGATGAGCATCCCAAGGCTGTTGGCTATGCCGCACAGGAACGAGGCCACGACGAACAGGAACGTGGACCAGAAATACAGCCGCACCTCGCCCATGCGCCGGGCGAACCAGCCGGTGAGCGGGATGGCGATGGCGTTGGCGACCCCGAAGAAGGTGATGACCCACGTCCCCTGTGAAGACGCCACGCCGAGGTTGCCCGCGATGGTGGGCAGGGCGACGTTGGCGATGGTGGAGTCGAGCACGGTCATCGCCGTGATCACCGAAATCCCGATGGTTGCGGCGGCGAGCATCCCGCCCTGAAGCGGCGGCAGGGGCTGGGCGCTCATGGCTTGTCCGGGATGGGGCAGACGCCGGGCAGGGCGTTGTCCCGGATGATGCCGTCGATGGTCGCCTCGACCGGGGCGAAATCGACGGCGGGGGCCTGCGAGACGAGATCGCCGGGCACGGGTTCGGTGCGGGCGGCAGCGGCGAGGAGCCGCCCCGACGTGTCGGACGTGTCCACCTTCACCACGGCGGACAGGCCCACCAGCAGGGGGTGTTCCCTGAGGTCGGCGGGATCGATTTCAATGCGCACGGGCACGCGCTGGACGATCTTGATCCAGTTGCCGGTGGCGTTCTGGGGCGGCAGGAGGGAGAAGGCGCTGCCCGTCCCGGCGGAGAACCCGGTCACGCGGCCATGATAGGTGACGTCGCCGCCGTACATATCCACGCGGATCACGGCGGGCTGGCCGATGCGCATCTTATGAAGCTGGACTTCCTTGAAATTGGCGTCGATCCAGAGGCGGTGGAGGGGGATTACGGTCATGAGCGGTGTGCCGGGCGATACGACTTCTCCGGCCTGCACGCTGCGCTTGGCGATCTGCCCGGCGGCGGGGCTCAGGACGGTGGTGCGCTGGAGCGCGAGCCAGCAGTCGCGCACGTTGGCGGCGGCCTGACGCACGGCGGGCTGTTCGGCAAGCCCGGTATCCAGCAGCACGGCGGCAAGCGCGTTGCGTTCCTCTTCGGCGGCGGCGAGGGCTACGGCGGCGTTCTCGCGGGCGTCGCGGGCGTGCTTCAGCTCTTCCGCGCCGATGGCGTTGGCCCTGCCCAGCGCCTCGCGCCGGGCCAGATTGTCGGCTTTCTGGCGCAGATCCACCCGGCGCATGCGGATGGCGGCCTCGGTTTCCCTGAGCTGCGCCTGAAGGCGGCAGGTATCGCGCACCGCCGAGGCCAGCGCCACAAGGGAACGCTCATAGGCAAGGCGGGCGTCCACGGGATCGATGCGCACGAGCCCCTGCCCGGCGGCGACCATGTCGTTGTCGTCCACATCCACGGCGACGACCTTGCCGCTCACCTGCGGCATGATACGCAGCACGTTGCCGGCGACATAGGCGTCGTCCGTGCTTTCCTCAAAACGCAGGAACAGATACCACCACGCGCCAGC
Organism: Bilophila sp. T19-St14; assembly: GCF_059728385.1. NCBI lineage: Bacteria > Pseudomonadati > Thermodesulfobacteriota > Desulfovibrionia > Desulfovibrionales > Desulfovibrionaceae > Bilophila > Bilophila sp. T19-St14. The sequence goes on along the minus strand of NZ_BAAGFT010000002.1, from coordinate 704,500 downwards.
GCCTATCCCCGCAAGCAGGAACAGCAAAAGCAGGAAGCCGATGAGCGGGCCCCTGCGGGGGCGTTTGCGCCGCTGCTGGGCCTTGTCGTCGTCTGGGGTCATGGAGAGGTTTTCGTCTGTCGTCATGAGAGGCTCCCGTGCAGCGCATGGTTCCCTGATCGGCCGCTCTTTTCACAGGTTGGAATAAAATGAAAACTGACCAGTCAGTTTTATATCACGCCCAGCGCACCGTCAATCGGTTTTTGGCGCACGGGCCGCCGTCCCGTGGCGGCAACCCCGGATGACGGGGAACCCCGCGAACAGGGAGAAGGCCGGACAAGCGGCAACAGCTTGCTTGCTGTAGCAGAAGACCCCCGCGAGTGGCGTGAAGGTCCCTCCCAAGATTTTCGTATGGGTCAATGAAGGGAAGAGCCCCCATGAGTGGGGGGGAAGGCCGAGGCATCAGCGCCCCGGCTGGAGAAGAACCCCCGCGAGCGGGAAAGGCCGACCTACAGCACGGCCCGCTCAGGAGGCACAGAACCATCATGGCGGAACCGGGCGAGGTGTTCCGGGCCAGCGGCTTGCTGAACATGAAAAATAGCAGGCATGGGAGAGTCCCGCGAGCAGGGGGAGAGCCGAAAATCCTTATTCTTAAGAATGGCATCGAGGAGGAGAACCCCCGCGAGCGAGGTAAAGCTGGACAAGCGGCAACAGCTTTCTTGCTGTAGCAGGAGAACCCCCGCAAGTGGTGTGAAGGCCCCTCCCAAGATTTTCGTATGGGTCAATGAAGGGAAGAGCCCCCATGAGTGGGGGTAAAGGCTTTTAAGAAATAAAACATCAACCATTTTCTATGGAAGAACCCCACAAATAGGGGAAAGGCGGGGAAGGCCGAGGCATCAGCACCCCGGCTGGAGGAGCCTCCCTTGCGAACAGGGGAAGGCTTACGCCGGGCAGGGCGGTTCGCATGTTCTCATCGGAGGCAAGGCTCCACACGGAAAAGGGGCGGCTCCGGCAGCGAAAGGGAGCCCCGCGAACAAGGGAAGGCCACAGATGCCTTTGGGGGCATGCGGGGCCTTCCCCGTCATTGCCCTTGCGGGCGGGGGGCGAGTTTTCCGCTGGACGGCTGGGCGGACGGGCAGGCTATGAGGATGAGGACGCTGCCGAAGATGAGGGCAATCCCCACGGCGGCGGACAGTGACAACGGCTCATGGAGGAAGAAGATCCCAAGGCAGGCCGCGGAGAGGGGCTCCGCAAGGCTGAGGGTCGAGGCTGTGGCGGCGGGCGTCACCTTGAGTCCGGAGAGGGTGAGGGAAAAAGCGACGGCCGTGGTGACGGCCCCAAGGTGCAGGGCCACGAGCGCGCCCACGGGGGTCGCCAGCCATGCAACCGGGTAGATCCAGAAGACGGGCAACATACACAGCCCGCTCAGGAGACACAGAACCATCATGACGGAACCGGGCGAGGCGTTCTGGGCCAGCGGCTTGCTGAACACGAAGTAGCAGGCATAGGAGAATCCCGCGAGCAGGGGGAAGGCCATGCCCGCGAAGCTGGCCCCGTCCACGGCGTCGGCGTTGAGCAGGAGCAGCCCGATCAGGGCGATCCCGGTGGCGGGATACCATGCCTTGGCGGGCTTTTCGCGCAGGAAGATCAATCCGAGCAGGGCCACGACGATGGGCGAGAAGCCGATGGCGACCACGGTGCCCACGGCAACCCCGGCTTCGAGCACGCCCCGGAAAAAGAAGAACTGGAAGCCGAGCAGGGCAAAGGCGGAGGGGATGACGCAGCGCATGGGCCAATGCCAGAACCGGGGCAGATCCCCCCGGAACGCGCACCACAGGAGCAGGGACAGCCCGCCGACGAGCATGCGCAGCGCGCCGATGACATAGGGCGTCGCCCCTTCCGGGGCAAGGGCTTGGACAGTCCCCGTGGTGCTGAAACACAAGGCCCCAAGAAGGATGAGGAGGGGCCCTCTGACAAAGGATGTGCTCATGGCTGCTTTCCTAAAGGCTGTATCATGGGAAACGGTTAATGCTTTCTTTCTTGAAGTTCCAAAGGAAGAACGAATAAAATGCCCCAATCTGGAGCCCATCAGCGAAAAAAATGAGAAAAAGTCTCTATTTTCCGCATACTGCAAAAATAAAACAATCTTATGCCATGACAGGGCCTTCCTGAAAGGGTCGGGGCAACCGGCAGGCCCGTTTTCCCCGGACAACGCTTTTCCCCAGCGCAATGCGTCTTATCCCAAAAGCAGCCCGCATCGAAGCAGGCTCGCGGACAGGGATTCGATAAACGTAAAAGTCTTGGGAGGGGGAGGGGTGGGGTTTGGGGAGGGGAAGCCTTTCTTCAGAAAGGTTCCCCCTCCCCTCCCCAATTTTCTCCCAAATTTTCCCCTATCCCGACTACTTCTGCTGCTCCTTCAAGAGCTTCAGATACTTGCCGGTCGCATACTTGCCGTCGGAAACCTTGGCGGCTTCATCGGCGGTGATGCGGCCTACGTTCGAGAAGAAGGCGGCGATGTCGGACTGGTGGAGCTGCGCCTGGCTCGGCCCCTTGGAGTCGTCGAAGATGGCGAGCTGTTCGTCAAGGTTGCTGACGGGGTGCGTCTCAAGGTCGAGCAGGGCCTGATTGTAGTTGTATTCCTTGCCCACAAACTCCAGATAGAACTTCTGGTATTCCTCGACGAACTGCTTGGGCGGCGTATTCTTCATGAGATCCACCGCGCGCATGTATACGCTGAGGAACTTCGCGGCCACATCGGGATGGGCTTCGGCGTACTTGGTGTCGGCGATGAGCACGATGGGGTTGGACTTCTTGCAGTGCACGATGTCGCCCGCGAAGACCACGCCGCCCTTTTCCTGAATGATGAAGGTGTGCGGGGCCCAGATGGCGATGCCGTCGCCGATGTTGTTTTCAAACGCGCCCACGACCTGCGACTGATCCATGTTCTTGATGACCACGTCGCTGTCCTTGAGGCCGAGGACGTTGAGCCATGTGCTGAGGGCGTAGTGCGACGAGGTCAGCGTGGTGGCGAGGAAGGTCTTGCCGCGCACGGTTTCAGGGCTGCCGTAAACTTCGGGGTAGTCCTTGTTCCAGCCCTTGACCTTGGCGATGGGGCTGTCGGCGCGGACGACGACGGAGGTGCAGAGCGCGGCCTCGTTGTTGGCCTGCGCGATGATGGAGGTGCCGTAGCGCAGGTTGCCGAGCATGGCGGGCAGGGCGCCCACGGCGGCGAAACGCCATTCCCCGGCGGGCAGGGCGTTGAGGATGTCCGGGCCGGAGTTGAACAGCTTCATTTCGATGTCAAGCCCGGCTTCCTTGTCCCAACCCTTTCCCTTGGCGTACCACATCAGGAACGTCTCGTGCTCGTCCAGCCATGCGGTGGGGACTTTGACGAGATCAGCCGAGAAGGCGCTGCCCACGGTCAGGTTCAACACGCAAAGGGTTGCAGCCATGATGCCTAAAAAGCGCTTCCACATAAGGGACTCCTTGTTTATGTGGGACGCTCCCGTATAGGAGCGCCCTTTTTTGGCAAGAGGTTGTCTCACGGTGAAAACCGGGCTCTTCAAACATTGCTCCGCCCATCCCTTTCCGGGGATAAGGGGGGGCCGCCGCGCCCGTTGCGGGGGGTGCGGCGCGGCGGCCTCTAGAGGGATTCGTAACGCCGCATGATCCCGCGCACCTCGTCGAGCGGCAGCGCGTACATGCGCCGCCCAAGGATGCCGTCCGTGTCCGTCGCCGCGCACATGGCGTTGACGATGGCTTCGTGGGTGGCTTCGACCGTGGCGCGGAACAGGGGGTCCATGCAGCCGTGCGACAGGGTGCGCACGGTATGCTCACGCGGGCCGCCCCCGGCGTTGTTGCCAAGCCGGTTGGCGGTGGAAAAGGCGATGAAAATATCTCCCGATCCGTCGAAGGCGAGGCCCCCGGTGCGTCCGAGGCCGAGCCCGGCGCGGCGGGCCAGCCGCTTGCACTGGTCAGGGGTAAGCGGGGCGTCGGTGGCGACGACGATGATGATCGAGCCGTCCTCTTTGGGCATGGGCTGGGACGCCTGTTCCTTGCCGGGGATGCGCGAGGTGGGGATGTGCCTGCCCACGGGCACGCCGTTGATGAGCAGATCCTCACGCTTACCGTAGTTGCCTTGAATGAGCACGCCCACGGTGTAGCCGCCGAGCTCCTTGGGGAGCACGCGGGAGCTTGTCCCGATGCCGCCCTTGAATTCGTGGAGGATCATGCCGGTGCCGCCACCGACGCAGCCTTCCGCCACCGGGCCGGAGGCCGCCGAATCGAGCGCGGCGTACAGGTGCTCAGGCCGCACGTGCATCCCGTTGATGTCGGAAAGCCAGCCGTCCCATGTCTCGCCCACGACCGGGAGCATCCAGTACGAGGAACCGTCGGTCTTTTGGCGTTGGGCGTAATAGCCGATCATGGCGTCGCGCACGACGCCGAGGCTGTGCGTGTTGGTCAGAGCGATGGGCGTGGTGAGCAGGCCCGATTCCTCGATCCAGTGGCAGCCGGAAAGCTCGCCGTTCCCGTTCAGGCTGAACACGCCCGCATACATGGCGTTTTCCACGATGTCCTCGGCGGGGAGCACGACGGTGACGCCCGTGCGGGCGATGCCTTCGATGGGGCCCGGCCCCTCCTTGATGACGGTGGAGTGCCCCACGCGCACGCCCTTGACGTCGGTGACGGCGTTGTATTCCCCGCAGGGGAACCCTTCGATGCGCGCGATGTCTCTGATTCTCATGATTCGGTTCCTTGCTGCCAGTTGAACGACCAATGGACTTGCGTGACGTAGCGGGAAAGCTCTTCAGCGGTGCCGGATTCAAACAGCTCGATGATCCGGCCGTGCTCGGCGTGGTCGGCCGCACAGAACGCCTTGCCCCAGTCCCTCTGGGAGAACTGGAACAACCGCAGCCGGTTGATGCGCAGGAGCTTTCTGAGGAGGGCGCTGGTTTCCAGCTCAAGGTACGTCTCGTGGAAAGCCAGATTGATGCGGTTGTACTCGTCGCTGGAAATGTCCTGCGTTCCGGGGTGCATCCGGGCGTTGAGCTCTTTGAGGCGGGCGATGTGGCCCGGCGTCATGCGGGGGAAGACGTTGCGGATGACCTGCCCGTCAAGCACGCCGCACACCTCATAAATTTCCCGCTTCTCCTCTTCGGAAAGGACGTTTACCATGACCCCGCGCTGCGGATAGAGGGTCACGAAGCCTTCCGCCTGAAGTTCCAACAGGGCGTCGCGCAGCGGCGTCTTGCTGATGTTGAGGGCCTCGGCCAGCTTGTTCAGGCTGATGGCCTCGCCGGGGACGATGATCCCCTGCTGGAGATCCGAGAGGATCCGCTCGTAAACGGCCGTCCTCAACAGGCCGGGGTTCGTATTCAGTCTGATCATGCTGGCATTCCTTGCTGTTGGGGTAGTGATATACTAATATATTAGTTGATGCAAGCCTCGTGCGCCCTTTCCCCAAAAATATTTGGCTCCGCCACGGCATGTGGTTGTTTCACCTCCACACTATGCTGAAATGACGTTTTTTCTTCAGGTGTTCCGTCGGTGGGATTCATGGCTGAGGCACGTTGCCAGCTATTCCCTAGGATTCAAGGAAGAAGGCATCAGTCCTTTCCCACGGCAGGGGCTATTCCCCGTCCGCCCCTGTTGCTTGACGGAAAACAGCCCCGCGCCTTTCCCGGAAAAGGGGGGAACCCTGCGGGTGCGGGATTTCCCGCGCAACGACGGGCTTGCAGGATTACCGAACTGGCGGGAATACTGTGGGTACGGGATTTCCGGCAGCTTGATCCGCGAGGCCTGCAAAAAAAGGTGGGGAGAATCCCGCGGGTGTGGGGCTTCCGGGACTCCCTTCAATGACCGGGGTGAGGCCGTAGGGGAATCCCCTGCAGGACGAGGTTCCCCTCTCTTCGCTCCAGAAAGCAGCCTCATCCAGGGGAACCCCTGCGGGCGTGGAGCTTCCCGCCGCCCGCCGCCGGGGGAACAGGGGGAGGAAGGAACCCCTGCGGGTGTGGGGCTTCCTGACGCTTGAGAAGATTCCCACGGCTAACACTGGAGGAATCCCTACGGGTGCGGGCTTCCACGATGAAGCGGCGCCGAGCGACCACGATGGGGGTGAATCTTTGCGGATGCGGGGCTTCCGACTTTGACACGTTCTTTTCCTGCTCGATCAAGAGGGGAATCCTTGCTTGTGGGGCTTCCTACGGACGGTTGCGCTTCGTCAGCAGGTACGGGGGAGAACCGGTGGAGTCCATCAACAGGAAAACTGAAAAAGGCTTCGCCAGCAGGTACGGTGAACCCTTGCAGGTGTGGGGCTTCCTGAAGGCCCTCACCGACTTTGAAAGGCGATTCAGGGAAAAAAACTGCGGGTTGCGGGGCTTCCTTTGGGTTAAGGCTCTGTATATTTCGGGGGTTGGAAAACCTCCTGCGGATGCGGGGCTTGCCCCTCCATGCGAACGCGCGGAAATGGACAGCCCCCTGCGGGTGTGGGGCTTCCTCCTTCCAGCCGATCCAGCGGTTGCCCTGATCGGGGAAAACCCTACGGATGCGGGGCTTCCGGCTGCGCGTTGCCAAAGAAGATCTCGGCAAGGTGGAACCCCCTGTGGGGCGGGATTTCCGGCCTCCATCCTTCCTCCACCCTTGATTCCCATTCCAATAAGATGGGGAAACCCCGCAGGGCGTGGCTTCCGGCCATAGCCGCCTTTCCGCCGTGCGGAGCGGCGGGGCGGCCCGCCGGGAAGCGGGCGGGGACGCCGATCCTGAAGGCCCTATGGCGGGAAGCGCCCGCAGCATCAACGCCAAACATAAGGCCCCCCAGCCCGCCGCAGCAGGTAGGGGGGCCGCTTCAAAGCCGATGCCAAAGCCAGCCGTGGCAAAGGCCGTCAAGCCCGGCCCCACTGAAAGCGCGGGCATACGGCCCATCAGCCTCGACGGGGCAGGCAGGGGCAGCGCGAAACGCCGATGCCCCGCGCCTAAGACGATTTCGGCACCGCTTTGAAGGCAAAACTCCCTCCCACCAGCAAAAGGCAAAGGGCAAGAGGTAAAAGCAATGCCTTGTCAAGGCCGATGTTATTGGCAAGAAATCCTAATGTCGGAGGCACGATAAGCAACCCGCTGTACCCAAAGAGCGATACTATTGCGCTTGCGTCGTTAGGCGGTATGAGGCCGGAAGCACCGGCACGGCTTAAAACAATGGGCATGACGGGAGCAAGGCCCAACCCCATGAAGGAATAACCGATAAGGCATACTGTCGGCCAAGGTGATTCAAGCACGATATACATGCCTGCGCTTGCTGCTATTGTTCCGCCGAATAATAGCGGAAAGTCTCCAAAATATTCGCGCATACGGTCGCCAAATAACCTTGCGAATGCCATGAGTGCTGAAAATACGCCGAAGCTTAAAGCTGATATCCCCTCATCCGCACCTTTGACCGTATGCAGAAAGATCCCTCCCCATTCGGCTACGCTTCCTTCGGAAATGAAGGCGCACAGCGCCATGAGGCCACAAAAGATGATAAATAGCGGAATTTTATATTTCTTTTTCTCATGTGAAGCCGCTTGTATGTCGTCATGCAGATGGGACGATGCGAAATGCCAAAAAAAGAAGAGCGCTATCACGGAAAGGGCATAATTGATATAAACGGTGATGTCCAAAGATGCGAATAGGGCCCCTATTGAAGAGCCGGATAAACATCCGACACTATAAAAGGCATGCATTACAGACATATAAGCATGGCGTGTTTTTATTTCAAGCAATATCGCCTGGGTATTCATGCATACGTCAAATAATGCGGTACAAAAACCAAATAAAAAACATGCCGCATATAACATGGCAATGGAAAAAGAAAACCCGATAAGCATAAGCACCAAAAGCAGTGCGGCACTTATAGCCTTTAACATTGTCCGAGACTGAATAAGCCGAAGCAAAGGGCTTGCGCCGATGAACCCGATAACGGATCCAACCCCTAATGAAAGCAAGGCCAAGCCAATCTGTGCTTCGTCGGCTTGGGTTTGTGCTTTAATCGCAGGCAGACGCGAAGAAAATAATCCGTAAACTATACCCGCACAGAGGAAAAAGAAAAGACAGCCTAAAACAGATGCTTGTGGAAGACGTAGCTTCATGGTTTTTCTCCAATAAAGTCGGAAAAGCCAAAAAAAAGGATAAGAGTGTCAAAAGACACTTCTTATCCAACTGTGCGCCGCGCATGCGCCAATCCTCCGAAGGAGCTTTGGCTTCTAAAAAAAACGTTTTTTACTGTCAAGCATTACAGAAAAAAATCCTGTGCTGCGGGGAAGAATTGATGGGCGGGAAAAAAGTCTCGGATCGGTGTCGCTAATTAGATATAATCTATTGAAATAACTTAGTATTTTAAGATGTAAAAATCTTTTTTAACAATTTCAAATAATTATATGTAAAATGACGACACGATCTAAAAAAGGGGTGCAGGATTGACCACCTAGCCCCGCAAGGGTGCGTCCCCGCAATTGCGGAACCACACGTGCTGGTGCAGGGGGCTCGTTTTTGAACGAGGCGCGTCCCCGCAATTACGGAACCACGGGACGCCCCGGCAGGGTTCTCACCTCCGCCGGGGCGTTGCCCCATCTTAGGGGCGGCAAAACGGGCCTCCCCGCTAGGAGCTGTCTCTAAATAAGTTCTCGACTTTTCGTCTTTCTGTTGTTTTGATGTCTGGCATGAGCAGACACGATATTTCAGACGAAAAATGGGCCATAATCGGGCCTATGCTGGTAAAGACCCGTACGGAAACCAGAGGCCGCAAACGTAAGGATGACCGTCTGATGTTTAACGCCATCCTGTGGCTCATGAAAACAGGAGCGCCCTGGCGGGACTTACATCCAGAGTTCGGGCCCTGGAAAACGGTACATAAACGCTTCCTCCAATGGGCTAAACTTGAAGTCTAGGATGACATTCTTCGAATGTTATCCATAAACGCCGATCCTGAGGCTATAATTATTGACGCCACTTTTATCAGGCTGCACCAACACGCTACCGGCGCAAAAGGGGGCACTTCCATCAGCAGATCGGTCGCAGTAAAGGCGGATTAACCACCAAGGTTCACGCTGTGGTTGACGCCCTCGGCAATCCTTTGCGCATTCACATTACCGCAGGGAATGTAAATGACATTGTTCCCGCATGTGACCTGATAGAAGGGTTACTGGCAGAAAAGCTCCTTGCGGACAGAGCATATGATGCCAATAAGCTACTGGCATTGGCGGAACGCCAAAATCACGAAGTGGTCATTCCGCCAATGCCAGGCCGACGGATTCAACGAGAGTATGACAGTCATGTATACAAAGAGCGCCATCTTGTTGAATGTTTTTTTGCCAGGCTTAAATCATTTCGCAGAGTTGCTACTCGATATGATAAGCTGGCCATAACTTTTAAAGCATCTGTCATGCTGGCATCATGCCTTATTTGGCTCCAGTAAACTATTTAGGGACAGCCCCTAGGGCGTGTTCACACTATGCTGCATTTTTCCCATGACTGAAACGGATTGGAAGGAACATTCAGCATCGCTTAAAAATGATGTTTATTCTCAGGTTGTGTGAACAGGCCCTAGGTCGTGTCGTCAATTAGATATAATATATTGAAGTTATATGATTATTTTCAAATCATAAAAGATTGTCTTCAATAATTTTAAATTGTTCCATGTAAGATGACGACACGGCCTAGTGCGCGAACAGCGGCGCGACGTCCGGGCTGCGGAGTATCCGGGCGCAGGCGTTTTCCGCATCGCGCAGGCACTCTTTGAGGTCGAGGGACGCATATTTCCCGTCCCGGTACAGGAAAACGCCGTCGACCATGGTCGCCTCCACGTTCTCGTGCGTGGCCTGATAGACCACCTGCGCAACCGGGTCGCGCCCGATGCGGGGGGCCATGTTCAGCCTGTCCGGGTTGATGACGGCAAGGTCGGCCTTCTTTCCCGGTTCGAGGGAGCCGAGCTCGTCCTCCTGTCCCATCGCCCGCGCACCGCCGAGGGTGGCCATTTCCAGCGCCTGAAGCGGGGACAGGGCCGTGGGGCGGTTGGTGCGCACCTTCTGGAGGATGCCCGCCTGCCGCAGTTCCACGAGCGCATCCATATGGTTGTGGGCCCCGTCGAGCCCGATCGCCACCCGGCACCCGGCGGCAAGCATCTCGTCGATGCGGGCGATGCCGGACGCGAGCTTCATATTGGAGGACGGGCAGTGTACGGCATGGGTGCCCGTGTCCGCGAGGATGCGGATCTCGTCGTCGTCGATCCAGATGCAGTGGGCGAGGATCACGTCCTCCCCGGTGTAGCCGATGGAGTGCAGGTAGCGGAGGTTGCGCATGTGGACGAGGCTTTCCACATAGGCGCACTCGCCCTTGTTTTCTGAGGCGTGGGTGTGCAGGCGCACGCCGTTGGCCCTCGCCATGTCGCGGGTGCGCGTGAGGAGCTTTTCCGTGCACGAGGGCACGAAGCGCGGCGCGAAGGCGTAACGGAGCCTGCCCCCCGCGCTCATGTGCCAGCGGTTCATGAGCCGTTCGCTCTCGCGGAGGCAGGTTTCGGTATCCTCCATGAGCGCGGCGGGAACGTCCGTGCCGCCCATATCGAGCATGCACTTGCCGAACAGCCCGCGCATCCCCACGTCGCGCATGGCCTCGAAAATGGCGTCCTGACAATGGGCCGTGCCCATGTCGATGAAGGCCGTGACCCCGCTGCGCAGCCCTTCGGCGGCGGCGAGGCGGGCGGCCGCCGCGTTGGTTTCGGGCGTGTGCGCGCCTTCGAGGGGCCAGATCCGGCGCTGGAGCCAGTCCATGAGTTCCATTTCGTCGGCCAGCCCCCGGAACAGCGACTGCGTGACGTGCATATGGCTCTGGATGAGGCCCGGAATGACGATGCGCCCGGAAAGGTCGATCCGTTCCGCATCGGCGTATTCCGGGCGTCCGGCCAGCCCCGGCCCCATGTCCGCGATGACGCCGTTTTCAATGAGGATGTCCGTGTCCAAAACATCCCGCGCGGGGTTCATGGTAATGACGGTTGCGTTGGCGAGCAGTGTGCGCATGTGTTTTCTCCTGTCGTGAATCGTGGCGTCACGTTGTGGTTGGCTGGTATGGCGGGTGGGGGTGGGATGCCCGGAGGGAAACGCGAGGTCCCCTCCCTGCCGTAGGCACCCCGCGGCCTTGATCCGGATCGCTGCTTTGGGAGTGGCTCTTTCCCTGCCGTGCGGCGCCCCTCCCGCACAATCCCGGCCGGCGGGTGGGAAGGCGGAAGGGGCGGACGCTTCCGGGGCCCCTTCCCCCGCATACTACGCCGTATCGTGTGATAACGGAATGTGCGTTCCGCCGCCATGCGGGGCCGGGCATTGATGGAACGGATGATGGGCCCGTCATCAAGTTCCGTTGCCGTGCGGGGCTGGGCCCGCCCGTTTCCCGTGTTGGATTCCGAGGCCGCCGCGCCCTTTTTCAGCTTGCGGCCCATCGCCTTCGCCGTGTACCGTGTGGTTAGTCTTTCAGGAGCGCCTGCGGCAAGCCCTCCGAAGCCGCGGGCCGGGGCTCGCTGTGTTGGCTTTTTGAACGGTTCTCATGTGTTGTCAAGGAGTTCCTTATGCGGTGCATTGAAAAGACGCTGTACACGAATGGGCGGATCGTCACGATGGACGCCGCCGGGAGCGTTGCCGAGGCGGTGCTTGTGGCCGGGAACGTCATCGAGGCCGTGGGCCCGAAGGACGAGCTGGCGGCGCTGGCCGGGCCCGGCTGCCGGACCGTCGACCTCAGGGGGGCGTCCCTCTACCCCGGCTTCATCGACACGCACAGCCACGCCTCGCTGTACGCCATGTGGAAAACGCACTGCCGCTGTCCGGGCATTGCGCACCTCGACGACGTGTACCCCCTGATCCGCAAGCAGGCCGAACGGGTGCGGGGCGATGACGGGATCGTGGTCTACAATTTCGACGATACCGACATCCCCGAACGGCGCGGCCCGACCAAGCAGGAACTCGATGCGGTGATGCCCAACCGTCCCGTGCTGGTCTTCCACATTTCGGGGCACACCTGCTATGCCAACTCGAAGGCGCTGGAGCGCATCGGCGTCAACCCGGACGCGCCTTTCGACGACGTGAACGTGTTCCTCGGCAAGGACGGCCTGCCCAACGGGTACATTGCGGAAGGGATGGCTTTCAAGGCCATGAGCGAACTCATGCCCGCGCCGGATCAGGAACGCCACAAGGCCCTCGTCCGGGAGTGCGTGGCGGAATACAACGCGCAGGGCTTCACTTCCGCGCACGACTCGGCGGTGGGCATCGGCAACCTGAGCGCCGAGACGGTGTACCGCACCTATAACCAGCTCTACGAATCCGGCGGGCTGAACATGCGCGTCTATCTGGCGACGATGGAGCAGCCTTTCCGCAGGCTGGAGCCCACGGGCCTCCTCGACGGGCCGGGCAGCCGCTTCGTGCAGTACTCGGCGGTCAAGGCGCTTGCGGACGGCTCCATTCAGGCCGGGACAGCCGCCATCCCCGAAGGGTATTTTTTCGATCCCTCGCTCAGGCCGGGCATCATCGGCACGCAGGGCTACTGGGACGATCTGGTCTACCACTGGCACTCGCGGGGCCGCCAGCTTTCCATCCACTGCAACGGCGTCGGGGCCATCGAAACCTTCATCACGGCGGTGGAACGGGCGCAGGCCCGCTGCCCCCGCAAGGACGCCCGGCATTTGATCATCCATTGCCAGATGGCGACCGACGAGCATGTCCGGCGCATGAAGGAGGCGGGCATCCTGCCCTCGTTCTACGGGCTGCACGTCTGGAACTGGGGCGATCGGCACCGGGACATCTTCCTCGGCCCGGATCGGGCGGCGCGCCTTGACCCCGCCGGAAGCGCGGTGCGGGCTGGCCTGCCTTTCTCGCTCCACGCCGACACGCCGGTGCTGCCGCAGATGACCATGCTCTCCATCCATACCGCCGTGAACCGTGAAACCAAGGGCGGCGCGGTGCTTGGCCCGGATCAGCGCATCTCCACGCTGGAGGCCGTGCGCGCCTACACCTCCTACGCGGCGCTGTTCAGCCACAGCGAAACGTGGCGGGGCACCATCGAGCCCGGCAAGGTCGCGGACTTCGTGATCCCCTCGGAAGACATCCTGGAAGCCCCCGCCGGGCGGCTCAAGGGCATCACCTTCGCCGCGGCCATCGTGGACAACAGGGTCGTGTACGGGCAGCTTCCCTAGGCCGTGTCGTCGTTTTATATGTAACTATTTGAAGCTATTTAAAAATAATCTCTTCGTGATTTGAAATATAGTTGTATGATTTCAATAGATTATACCTAATTGACGATGCGGCCTGGAGCGGAAAACCGGGAAAAGAGCGAAAGGCAGGGGGAAACCTTTCTGAGGAAAGGCCTTTCCCTCCCTTCCCCAACCCAGCCGAGCCCTCCCCCCTTTCCAAAGGCCCCTGCTTTAGGTTCCGGCATAGGATGCGGCTGCTCCATCTCCGCAGCACGGTGAAAATACGGCCTTTTTCTCCGTTTCCCGCTGGCGGCCCAACGGCTGTGGCAATCTGTTGGCCATCCCTTTGGAACATGGAGAAAGTCTCAGCCGCTTCCTGCGGTACGGCCTTACGTTATCGAATCCTTACCCCTGCCGGGCTCTCCCCCTTTCCAAAGGCCCCTGCTTTAGGTTCCGGCATAGGATGCGGCTGTTCCATCTCCGCAGCACGGTGAAAGTACGGCCTTTTTCCCGTTTCCCGCTGGCGGCCCAACGGCTGTGGCAGCTTGTTGGCCATCCCTTTGGAATGTGGAGAAAGCCTCAGCCATTTCCCACGGTCTTATCTTATCGAATCCCTGCGTATTCCGGTTTCTTTGGGATTGGGGCGGAACATCGGAAAACGGGTGCCTTCCGCGTTGGCGGGGCGTCCGTTTTTTGCAAGGGGTAGCGCTGTGCGGCCCCGCCCTTTCCGTGGGGCCGGGATCGGATCGTCCCAAACAGCCCCACCCTTTTCGCGTGGGCCGGGGGGCCTCAGCGCAGCTTGTTTTTCTCGTATTGCGGGCCGATGACCTTCATATACAGCACGGCGGAGAAGAACAGCATGATCAGGCCGAGGATGAACGCGTGGTCGAAGCTGGATATTTCCGCGATGAGCCCGCCGAGGAGCACGGCCGCGCCGATGCCCACGTCCCACGCGATGAGGTAGGTGGCGTTGGCCGTGCCGCGCCGGGTGGGTTCGGCAAGGTTGATGAACAGGGTCTGGTAGGAAGGCGACATCATCCCGAAGCCGAGCCCGAAGGCCACGGCGGAGCCGAAGAACACGGTTTCCGTGGGCACGAAGAGGAAGAGCAGGGAAGCCAGCAGGATGGCGCTCTTGCCGCCGAGGATGAGCCGGCCGATGTAGCCCTTGTCGATCATGCCGCCCGCAAAAAGGCGGCTGAGGACGAGCCCAAGGGACATGAGCAGGAAGAAGTAGCCGGGGTTCGCCATGACGTGGCGTTCGCGGGCGAAGACGGACAGGTAGTTGACGAGCAGCCCGTACACGAAGGCCATGAGCACCAGCCCGATGAAGGCGTAGGTGCCTTTTTTCAGGAAAAAGCGGTCAAGCGAGATTTTTTCGCCGCGGCTGAGGGTCACGCGCTGTTTCCTGACCAGCAGGCCGAGCAGGACGCCGCCCGCCGCGCAGCCCATCGCGGTGATGAACACGGCGTCGTATGATCCCGCCTCAAGGACGAGCATGCCGATCATGGGGCCGAGGGCCATAGCGAGCGATCCCATCATCCCGTACAGGCCGATGCCGGTGCCGAGCTTGGCGATGGGGATGACGTCGACGGCGAGGGTGGCGGCGGAGGTGGAAAGCGCGCCGAAGCTCATGCCGTGCAGCGCCCGGACGATGCCCACGAGCGCCAGCGCCTTGAACAGCAGGTACCCCTCGAACTGGGCGGCGAACAGGATGCCGCAGGCGAGGAAGAGCATCTTGCGCGGGAACTGATCCGCCAGAAAGCCGGAAATGGGGCGCATGACCAGCGCGCCGATCATGTACGCGGAAAGGATGATGCCCACGACGGACTTGGAGGCGTGCAGGCCGTCGAGCAGGTAGATCGGCAGGACGGGCACCATCATGAAGCTGGCGATGAAGAACAGCAGGTTCGCGGAACAGACGGCAATAAAGCTCGGCGTGAACAACGCCTCTTTGGGACAAAGGCGACTGCGCATCAGGGCTCCTTTGTGTTGTCCGGGACGCTCCGGCATGGCGGCGCGCCAGCCGTGAAGGGATCTCCCGCCCGGAGGCGGCCTGCGGTGACGTTACGTGTTTTGATGGGGAGCCGCAAGGCCGCAAAAAGGCGGGCCCAGCCCTCCATAATCCGGCGTAAACGCTAGCCAGGCGTCGACAAAGGACATTCGCCGCAAGGCATGGGAAAGGGATTTTTCGGGGGCGTGGGGCTTGCGCGCCACGGCAATGCGGCGCACAGAAACGCAAAACCCGCCCCTATGCTGCCGGACATGGGGCGGGTTTTTGCTGGATCTGGTTCCGCGCCGGGCGTCAGTCCTTGGCCCGGTAGGTATGCAGCAGTTCCTTGCCGTCCTCGCGGATGATCTTCAGCCAGCAGGCCGTCAGGAGCAGCGACGGAAGAGCCATCAGCGCGCCGGAGAAGTTGCCGAAAATCTTCGCCACCTCAAGACCGCCCATAGCCAGCAGCCCAAGCGCCAGCAGGCCCTGCGCCACGGCCCAGAACGTACAGTGGTAGCGGTGCGGGTCGGCGTCCACGGGCATCCTGCGGGTTGCGGTGGCGGAAACCACGTAACAGCCGGAATTGACCGTGGTGGCGAGGAAAATCGTGGAGAAGGCGCAGTAGACCAGCATGACGGCCTTGCTGAACGGCAGCGTGTCGATGACGGCCATCATGGCGGCGGGCGCGCCCTGCGCCTTGAGGATGGATACGGCGTCGATGATGCCGTGGTACTGCGCCCACAGCGTATAGGAGCCGAACACGCCGTGGATCATGAAGCCGCCCGCCACCGTGCCGAACATCCCCCAGCCGATGACTTCGCGGACGGTGCGCCCCCGTGAGATGCGGGCGATGAACAGGCCCATGAACGGCCCGTACCCCGCCCAGAACAGGGCGTAGAAGATGGTCCAGTCGCGGGGGAAGGAACCTTCGGAGAACGGGTTTGTCCAGAAGGTCATGTTCCAGAAGTTGCCGAGCATCCTGCCCACGGCGTTGGTGAAGATGTCGAACAGCGAGGCCGTGGGGCCGACCAGCGCGCCGTAGGCCACCATGGCGAGCGCGATGATCACGTTGAGGTCGCTGAGGCGCTTGATGCCCTTCTTGAGGCCGAGATACACCGTGACGCCCGCAAGCAGCGCGCTCACGAGCAGGATGGCGATTTCAAGCCCGAACGAGGGCGTGATGCCGAACACCCGCGCCAGCGCGGCCTCCACCGTGGGCAGGGAGATGCACATGGTCACGGCGGTGCAGAACATCAGGCCGAGGATGAAGAACACGTCCACGCAGCGCCCGATGAGGCCGTCCTTCTGTTTGCCGATGATCATGTCGGCGGCGGAACTGATGCGCAGGAACGGCTTGCGGCGGATATGGAACATGTAGGCGATGGGCAGGGCGGTGATGAAATAGGTGCACCATGCGTTCGGCCCCCAGTGCAGCAGCAGGTAGGCGAGGGCCCAGTCATAGGCCTGCGTGCTCATGGGCGCGGCGTATTGCGGGGGCTGCACGATGTCCCACAGGGGCTCGATGATCGACCAGAACATGACCGCCCCGGCCACCCCGGAACAGAAGATCATGGCTATCCATGAGGACAGGGGGAATTCCGGCTTCTCGTCCGGGTCCCCGAACTTGATGTCGCCGTACCGGCTGCACGCGAAATACACGCACAGGACAATCAACCCCACCGTGATCCACAGGTAGAGCGTGCCGAAGTTCGCCGCGAACGGCTGGTAGATGGCGGCGACCACTTCTTCGGCGGCCTTGGGGTACAGGACGGCTGGAATGCTGATCAGGATGATGACCAATACGGAAGGGATGAAGATCCCCCACTCGGGACGCAAATCAATGCCGTTGCCTTTGTCTGTAGCTTGGTTCATGCGCTCTCCTCAGCCCGGTCTGATTCGGGGCCGTAGTTTTGGCTGAGGGTGTTGCCAAGATTGTGCCAAAAGGAACATTTTCTTTCAATACACTGAATTAGCATGAAAGATGCTTTCATATGCCCCGTATACGACATTTATGTCACCATTTGCGACAAAGGAGGCTTTTCTTTTCAGCCATTATGATTTCCATATGTTATGCCCGGCAATGAACGCCCTATGACAAGGTTGTCGCCTTTTGCGCCGCGAAGCGGGGCCCGTGCATCCCCGCGTATTGTCCAAAAAGGAGCAAAATATCCTGAAAGCGGCCCTGCGGGGCCTTTGGAAGCATCTGGCACGCATCTTGATACAGCCTTGCCGACGACACACCGGGCCGGCAAGCGGCCCTGAACCTTTGACCGCAACAGAGAAGGAGTCCGTGATGGCAGACAAAGCGAAGCGCGCCGCACTCATTGGGTATGACTGCCTCATCCCGAAACGTCTGGAAGCCATGCTGGCGCAGGGTGGGCTGGAAAACTTCCGTAAATTCATGGCTGAAGGCAGCTTCATCCCCGAAGGCTACAACCTGCCCACCGTCACCCCGCCGTCTTGGGCGACCATCTGCACGGGCGCCTATCCCCGCACGCACGGCGTGGAGGACTATTACTATTACCATGAAGGCCGCAGCCTCGATTACAAGGAAACCACGCAGGCGTTCGGCTCCGACATCGTGACCGCCGAAACCATATGGGACGCGTGGGACAAAACCGGCAAGAAGTGCATCGTGGTCAACTACCCCATGTCGTGGCCTTCCCACATGAAGAACGGCGTCATGATCATGGGGCAGGGCCTCTCGCCCGCCGAAACCCGCTGGCCCCTGCACGGCAACGAGCACAAGGAATTCCTCGCTTCCGAAAGCGTGATCTCCACGGAATTTTACCCGATGGGCGTTCAGGGCTCCTTCGACGACGCCAAAGGCTGGAAGAACCTGCCCGAATGCGACGAACCGCTGGAAATGGCCGTGAACATGGTCTTTAAGGAATGCGTCGAGCCGGTCGAAGCCCAGACGTGGTATTGCCTCGCTTGGGAAAGCGGCGACGACGGCTATGACCGCATCGCCCTGTGCCCTGAAAAGGATTACTCGAAGGCGTTCTTCACTATCAAGCTCGGCGAATGGAGCGAGCCGGTTCAGCATGACTTCACCATCAAGGCCGACGGGCGCACCGAAAAGGGCGTGTTCCGCTGCAAACTGATGCAACTCTCCGACGACGCCGAGGAATTCAAGCTGTACATCTCCGGCATCGCGGGCCGCATCGGTTTCGTCGCCCCCCCAGAAGCCGCCGATCAGATTGATTTTTCCAAGCACATCACCGCGAACGACATCGGGCTGGTGGCCTTCCTCCACGGCATCATCGACACCGATACCGTGTGCGAGCTGGTGGAGTTCCACAGCGCATGGCTCTGGAACACCATCGAATCCCTGCTCAAGGCCAACCCGGACTGGGATCTGTTCTACATGCACTCCCACCCCATCGACTGGTTCTATCACGGCTGGCTGAGCGAGCTGGACAGCAAGGACCCTGAAGTCCGCGCCCGCGCCGAAAAGATGGAGCGCCACATTTACGAAGTGGAAGACCGCCTTCTTGGGCGCCTCATGGACATCATGGGCGACGACACCCTGATGTGCGTGTGTTCCGACCACGGCGCGACCCCGATGGGCCCGATCCTGAACACCGCCCACGCCCTCAAGGAAGCGGGCCTGTGTTCCTACGAGCCCAAGAAGTCCGAGAACTACTGGGACATCTACGAAGAGACCGAAGGCTTCAACTACGTGCTCGACGTGAGCAAATCCCTTGCTGTCCCGCAGCGTTACATGTTCGTGTATGTGAACCTCAAGGGCAAGTACCCCGGCGGCATCGTCGAGCCTGAGGATTACGAGAAGGTGCGCGACCGGATCATCGACGCCCTGCTCGACTACAAGCATCCCGAGACCGGCGAGCGGCCCGTGCTCCTCGCGGTACGCAGGGAAGACGCGCATGTCTTCGGCATGGGCGGCGCGCAGGCGGGCGACGTGGTGTACGTCCTCAAGCCGGAATATATGGCGGAACACGGCTACGGCCTGCCCACCGGCGAATCCGGCTGCGGCAGCCTCAAGAACCTCCTCATGTTCCGCGGCCCGAACATCAAGAAGGGCTACCGCTACACCCGCCCGCGCTGGCTGGCGGACATCGTGCCCACCCTCTGCTACATGACCGGCGGCCCAGTGCCCGCGGACGCCGAAGGCGCGCCCATTTACCAGATCATGGAAGACCCCAATCTGGTGAAGTAGGCTGAGCGGATGAAGAAACCGGGGGAGGGGGGCTCCTTTGGAAAGTGTCTCCTTCTCCCCTCCCCGGCCCCTCATCCCCCAAACGTTTTGGCTGGCGGGGAGGCCGCGCGGCGGGAGTTCCTGCCGGGCTGGAAAGGGGATGTTCGTTAGGCTGTGCCATAGGAAATGGTTGATGCCTTATTTCTCGAAACTCCAAGGGGATAACCAATAAAATCCCTCAACAGAGAGTCCGTCAACGGGGAAATGGGGGAAAAAGTCTCCCTTTTCACCATACTGTGGAGATGGAACAACCATATTCTATGCCGGAGCCGTTCTTAATACCCCATCTTTCACGGTTGGCAGGGAGTCCCCGCCGCGTGGGAAGGGGGACAAACAACAACGGGTTACTGCCCGTCGAATAAGGAAAATATCGTCATGGCTGAAAAGAAGGCCCTTCTCGTGTTGGCTGATGCGCTTGATCTCAACGGTTCCGGCGAGGCGCTGGACAAGCTGAAGAAAAAGGCCGCCGTGCTGCCCCATGCGGATGCCGCGGGGCTCAAGGAACTGGCCGTCGCCCTCGGCGGGGTTTGCGCCGACGCCTCCGGCATCGAAGCCGCGTTTGAAGCTGACGCCGCGCTGGTGATCGTCGAAGGCGCGGACGCCCTCGCCCCGGCCCTTGAAGCCGCCGACCGCCGCACGCTGGTTGTGGTCGCTTCCGCTTCCGGCACGGCCTTCTACGGGCTTGCCGTCAATGCCAAGGCGGGCACCGTCGGGCGTGCCGTCAATGCGCAGGACATCGCCGTGACCATCGCCACCATCGCCGACCTCCCCGTCGACGAGTCCTGCACCGGCGCGATCATCTATCAGGTGATGAAGAACCCCAACCTCAAGTTGGAAGAAATCAAGAAGCTCAAGGAAGCCCTCGTCCGTATGGAGTCCGTCATCCAGCGCGACAACCGCGAGCCTTGGGACAAGCACGACTGCGCATAAGCGGTTCGTTTGAAGCATTGGGGAAGGGAGGGAAAACTTTTCTGAAGAAAAGCTTTTCCCTCCCTTCCCCAAACCCCATCCCTCCCTTTCCAAAGACTTTTGCGTTTATCGAATCCCTGTTCGGCATTTTCCCGTGATATGGGAGGTGGTTGCCCCGTATGACGGGCTTTGTGCGTACAGTCCTTCATTTCAAAGCCATTCAAGTAAGAAGGACGAGGGGCCCTGCCTTTTCTATTTTTCATCTTTTTCTATCTTTTCTTAACTCCGTTCTGCTAACTGGTTTATTTTGTAATTTTTGAAATAATGAGAAAGGTTGTGTCATAAAAACGGGTTATGCTTTTTCCCTGAAATTCCAAAGGAATAATAAACAAAATACCTTGGCTATGGATTCCGCAGCTATGGATTCCGCCGATGGGAAAACTGGATAAAAAGCCTGTATCTTCACCGTGTTGTTGAGGTGAAACAACCGCATGCTATGACAGAACCAATTTAAACACTTTTTAGAAGAACAGAGCTTTTTCTTTGCCTCTGTCATAGTATGCGGTTGTTTTTTGTAATATAATGAAAATACATGTGTTTTTCAAATTTTTGCTGATGGGCTCCAGATTGGGGGCATTTTATTGGTTATTCCTTTGAAATTTGAAGGAATAAAACATCAACTGGAATTTGAGGAAACAAACTATCAACCGTTTCCTATGACACAGCTTTTTTTTATCCATGTAACCGGGAGACATGCGCATCCGAAATGTTCCTGCGTGCCGCCCCCCCCTGCGAGGGCCTGAACCTGTTTGCCGAGCATGACGAGGGTGACGGAGGAGCCGATAAGGAGCACGCCGCCGACGAGTGCGGGCGTAAAGGGCTCGTTGGAGTTATCCGGGGCGGCACGGCAACAGCGAAAAGGCGGGGAAAGCAGTTTTCCCCGCCTTTTGTTTTTGGAGGGCGTGTTGGGTTGTGGGGTTAAGCCGTTTTTCTTTGCAGTTTCCGGGCGAGGGCCTGAACCTGTTTGCCGAGCATGACGAGGGCGACGGAGGAGCCGATAAGGAGCACGCCGCCGACGAGTGCGGGCGTAAAGGGCTCGTTGGAGTTATCCGGGGCGGCACGGCAACGGCGAAAAGGCGGGGAAAACAGTTTTCCCCGCCTTTTGTTTTTGAAGGGCGTGTTGGGCTGTGGGGTTAAGCCGTTTTTCTTTGCAGTTTCCGGGCGAGGGCCTGAACCTGTTTGCCGAACATGACGAGGGTGACGGAGGAGCCGATAAGGATTACGCCGCCGAGTGTGGGCGTAAAGGGCTCGTTGGAGTTATCCGGGGCGGCACGGCAACGGCGAAAAGGCGGAGAAAGCAGTTTTCCCCGCCTTTTGTTTTTGAAGGGCGTGTTGGGTTGTGGGGTTAAGCCGTTTTTCTTTGCAGTTTCCGGGCGAGGGCCTGAACCTGTTTGCCAAGCATGACGAGGGTGACGGAGGAGCCGATAAGGATCACGCCGCCGACGAGTGCGGGCGTAAAAGGTTCGTTGAAGACGATGATGCCTACGAAAACGGCTGTAAGGGGTTCCATGACGCCGAGGACGGATGTCAGGGTCGAGCCGATGCGCTGGACGGCGAGCACGAGGGTGAAGTTGGACAGCACCGCCGTGATTACGGCGAGCAGGGTTGCCATCATGAATTCCCACCATGAGGACAGGGGCTGGAAGGTTCCCGTGCCGACGGCATTGGCGAACGCAAACGCCGCCCCGAAGAGCAGCACGTAGAAGGTCATGACGAGGCCGTTCATGTTCCTGATCCCCGCGACGTGGATCCCCGTGATGTACAAGGCGTTGCAGAAACCCGAAAGGAGCATCATGCCCACGCCGAGCAGGGTGACGGGCTTGCTGCTGTCCCCCCCGATGGAAAGCAAGGCCACCCCCGCCACGGCAAGCACGATGGAACAGGCTGTGATCAGGGAAAACTGCTCATGAAAAAAGGCGATCATGAGCAGCATGACCATAACGGGGTACAGGAACTGGATAGTGGTGGCGACGCCGCTCGGCATGTGGTTCAAGCCGTAAAAAAGCAGCAGCGCTGCTGCGGTATACATGAAGCTCATGCCCGCCAGCTTGCACAGATCGATTGCTCTGGCATGGAAGCGCTCCCGCCGCAGCACAAGCACGGCCCCAAGCGTCAATGACGCGATAAGGAATCGGTAGAACAAGACCGAAGCCGGGGAAAGCCCGTCGTGGATCAACGGCAGAGTGAACAGCGGGATCAGCCCGAACGTCGCGGAAGAAAACAGCCCCAGAAAAAAGCCCATGAATGCCTCCCTATCCCGGCGGCGTGCCGGCAGGCTCCCCTCGCCTCCCCGTTTCGGAACGGAACTCCCCGTGCGGGCGCGGCGGCTCCGCTCACGCTTGGCCGTGCGGACAAGGTGCATGAGAATTCCCCATGTGGGCGGGGCGGCTCCTCCCAAAGGGGGAGTTATGTCCGTGATGAAGTAGAACTCCCAGTACGGGCGGCTCCGCCCGGTCTTGCCTTATCAACATTGGGCGTAAGGCACAATGGCATCTTTTCCAGTCTTCCACCCTCATGGTTTTGCCCTGTTTCTCGCTCCATCGGAAGACCGGAAAAAAGGAAGGCCGGGCTTCCCCGACCGTTTGGCGGCTTCAACGCCTCTCCCGGAGAGAAAACGGCAAGGGTGTATGAACGGGCAATGGCGTTTCCCAGCCCGGAGGGAGACGTTTACGTTTTCAATGGAATGGCGCCATGACAAGTCAAGAGGACGGCTGAATGATTTCAAAGGCTCTGTTATGGCATGTGGTTGTTTCATCTCCACAGTGCGGTGAAAATACAGCCTTTTTCTCCGGTTTTCCCCTTGGCGGGATTCACGGCTAAGGCCTTTTTCCGGTTATCCCTTTGGAACTTCAAGGAAAAAAGCATCAACCATTTTCTATAATACAGCCTTTCTATAACACAGCCATTTCAAAAGGCTCTGTCATAGTACATGGTTGTTTTGTTTCATCAATATGCTGAAGATATATAACTTTTTTCCAATTTTTCCGCTGGTGGGCGCCATGATTGGGGGCTTTTATTGGTTATTTCCTTGGAATTTCAAGAAATAAAGCATCAACCGTTTTCTATGACACAGCTTTTCAAAATACATTAGGTAGTGCCGTTAATTTGAGATAATATATTGAAATTATTTAACTATTTTAAGTCACAAAAAGATTGTTTTAAATAATTTCAAATGGTTATATGTAAAATGACGACACGGCCTAGAAAAGCGAATGTCCCCCGGAGGGACGCGCCGTAGCCTCCCGCTTCTTGCAGGCTCAACTGTGGAAGGCCGTGCCAGAGAAAATGGCTGATGTTTTTTCCTTGAAGTTTCAAAGGAGTAACCGGCAAAATGCCGTAGGCATGGATTCCGCCAAGGGGAAAGCTGAAGAAAAAGGCTATATTTTTCACCGCGCTGTGGAGATGAAACAGCCGCATATATGGCAGGGCCGTTGAGGAACGGCGTTCCCTTTTGCGGCTGCCCCAACGCCGGGGCGTCATTTCTTTTGATCGAAGTCGTAATAGAGTTTGAGATATTTTTTGTGAACCTCATAAGACCAGTGTTCAATACGGAAGATGCTGACGGCGGCTTCGCGGTTGCCGAGTTTGACGGAATCGATGAAACGCTGATGGGTATTGAGGTTCATGGATTCCCATTCGTAGGAATACTGGCGGCGCGGGAAGTCGTAGAGGCGGCGGCGCAGCGGGATGAGCGTCTGTTCGAGCAGGATATTTTCGGAGAGCGACAGGAATATGCCGTGAAAGCGGATATTTTCATCATAATATTCCGTATAGTCGTTCTTTTTGAGCAGTTCCCACTGTCTTTCATTGGAGGCCTCAAACTGCCGGACATGGTAGGTGGTGAGCTTGCCGAAGACTTCATTGAGGCAGTCGGCCTCAATGGAACCGATGATTTGGTACGCGCTTTTGATGAAATCCTGCGTGATGGGGTTGATGTAGACGCCCTTACGGGGCAGGATGGTTACGAAGCCTTCCGCTTCGAGGCGGATAAGGGCGTCGCGCAAGGGTGTCTTGCTGACTTCGAGGGTTTCACAAATGCTGTCCTGATCGAGGAATTCGCCATACCGCAGGTTTCCCGCACGCATGGCGTCCTTGAGGTATTGATAGACACGCTCGCGGAGGGAATCGGCTTTTGGTTCCTCGCCAGGTACGGCACCTTTACCGGGCTTTTGGGAATGGTTCACCCTCGCCCTCCCGTTGTTCATAGATATATGAGATTGCCATATGCGGCATGAAGCGGCCCCGGAGATCAAGGAAAAAGCACGGGGCGGAAGTTCTTGGCATGGGGAATCCTGTATGGTTGGAGGCGTTTGATTTTTTCCGCTGAGCAATATCTTATGGGGCCTGTACGCTTTTGATATATGAAAGGGGTCGATGAAGAACGTAGCGTATCCGCAGGGCATGGTAAAGCGTCTCCGCGCTTTGCCGCTTGCAGGGTCGGAGATGCCCGGCGCGTTCGTGCCGGGAGGCTTGGAACGTTCGGTTTGAAGCCGACGCTGGCCCGCAGCCTTGAAAGGGAGCGGCTCCGTTTTGGTGGAAACCTGCTTTCGGGCCCGTGGGCCGTAACCCTGGCCTTTGCGGGGCAGGACGCGGAAGAAGTGGCATCCCGCCCAGCGGCTGTATGGCGCATTTGCAGGGGGTGGCAAGGAAACGGGCTGGAAAGGCGTGTTGGAAAGGGTAGCTTCAATTGGAGAAGCGCGCCCCAATTGTAGCCAACCTGTCTCACTTAACGGTGGGCCGCTTGCGGGGCCGGAGATGCCCGGCGCGTTCGTGCCGGGAGGCTTGGAGCGTTCGGTTTGAAGCCGACGCTGGCCCGCAGATCTGAAAGGGAGCGGCTCCGTTTTGGTGGAAACCTGCTTTCGGGCCCGTGGGCCGCAACCCTGGCCTTTGCGGGGCAGGACGCGGAAGAAGTGGCATCCCGCCCAGCGGCTGTATGGCGTATTTGCAGGGGGTGGCAAGGAAACGGCTGGAAAGGCGTGTTGGAAAGGGCGGCTTCAATTGGAGAAGCGCGCCCCAATTGCAGCCAACCTGTCTCACTTAACGGTGGGCTGCTTGCGGGGTCGGAGATGCCCGGCGCGTTCGTGCCGGGAGGCTTGGAGCGTTCGGTTTGAAGCCGACGCTGGCCCGCAGCCCTGAAAGGGGACGGCTCCGTTGTGGTGGAAACCTGCTTTCGGGCCCGTGGGCCGCAAGCCTGACCTTTGCGGGGCAGGACGCGGAAGAAGTGGCATCCCGCCCAGCGGCTGTATGGCGTATTTGCAGGGGGTGGCAAGGAAACGGGCTGGAAAGGCGTGTTGGAAAGGGCGGCTTCAATTGAAGAAGCGCGCCCCAATTGCAGCCAACCTGCCCCACTTAACGGCGGCTGCTTGCGGGGTATGCCGCTCTTAACCGGGGGGCTTCATGATCCGGCGTTCCATCGTCCTTATCGGCGTCGGGCTTGTTTCTCCCCGTACCTCCCGCATCTTCCCCGCACTGGAGAAAACCTTTGCTGAAATGCCGCTCCCGGCATATCCTCCTCTCAACCTACAGGTATATTGTGATCCCCTCCGCACGGCTTCCCACCCGAAGCCTTGAGGGAAGAGGGGAGTTTTTCCTTTGGCTCTGTCATGGCATGTAGTTGTTTTGTATCAGTAACATGATGAAAATATAGGCTTTTTATCAATTTTTGCTGGTGGATTTCATGGTTGGGGTGTTTTATCGGTTATTCCTTTGGAATTTCAAGAAATCAAGCCTCAACCGTTTCCCATGACGCAGCCTTTCCTTGTTCGCAGAGGGTATGTTTTCCACATTCACGCCATCCCAAGGAGGAGCCATGACTCGGCTGACGGAAAACGATATTGCCGGTATGGAAGCGGAATGGGCCACCTACGAAAGGCGGCTTGAAGAGTTGACGGGTGACGATCTGTTGACGTTGGCGTCCCGGACGCTTGGCATCGCCCCCGAAACCGCCCGCGCAGGTGTGCGGGAATTGCGGGTAGGCGCGATTCCGATTTCGTCTGGGGAAGGGGTTATCGGCGGGTTTGCGGACTCATTGGCCTCCATTGCGGCCCACCTTGGCTTTGAGGCCGATGTGCTCCCGGCGGACGTGCCCGGCTTTCAGGTCGCCAAGGGCGGTGGGTTTGATCTGTTCATCTGGGCTGACGACGATACGTTCCTTGCTGAGAACATCCTGACCGGCACCGTAGGCGAAAACGGGCGGGCCACAGGGCGCGGGTTTGCCACCGCCCTGATACGTATGGCGGCGCGGAAGGGTTTGGAAAAGCGCGCCCTTGTGCTTGGGGCCGGGCCTGTGGGCCGGGCCGGTGCGGAGACGCTGGCCCGCGCGGGCTACGAGGTTTTCCTGTGCGACTTGGATGGGGAAAAGGCCCGCGCCGCTTGTGGGGCGCTCTCCGGCTGCACCCCCTGCGTGCCGGACGATCTATCTGGATTGCCGCTGTTTGGGTGCCTGCTCGACGCGGCGCCGACCAACGACTTTTTCCCCTTGGATCGGCTTGCCGCCGGAGCGTGCATTTCGGCTCCCTGCGTGCCCTGCATATGGGCTCTCCGGGCCCCGGAGGGTGCAAGCGTATGGCATGATCCGCTTCAGCTCGGTACCGCCGTCATGCTCCTCGCCGCCGCATTCGGAAGGCCCTGACAAGCCCTTCTCAGTGGTTGCCATTTCCGGTGAAGCCAATTAAAGCGGTAGGTTATGAGGAGGCAACTATGAAGGAAGAGACGTTGGCCGTTATCCGAAGGATGCAGGGCCGCGAGGCCACGGATCAGCGTGTGTACGCGGCGCTGGCAAAACAGGCCAGTTTGCCAAAAAACCGTGAAATCCTTGAAAAGATGTCTCGTGATGAAGGCCTGCATTGTGCGGTATGGGGCCGTTATACGGGAACTGAAGCCAAAGCCGATATGTTTCGGGTGTGGCTGTTTGTGGTGCTTGGGAAGGTTTTTGGGCTCGTGTTCGTGATCAATCTGATGGAAGGCGGGGAAGACGATTCCGCGGAGAATTACAGGAAACTCATGGAGGAATTGCCCGAAGCCCGGAGCATCATGGAAGACGAGACCCGTCACGAGGCGCAGCTTGCGGCCATGATTCACGAGGAAAAACTCAGTTATATAAGCTCGATGGTGCTTGGCCTCAACGACGCGTTGGTTGAGCTGACCGGCGCTCTGGCCGGGTTTACGCTGGCCCTCAATGACAACCGCATGGTCGGCATGGCCGGGTTCATTACCGGGGTGGCGGCGACGCTGTCGATGGCCGCTTCCGAATATTTGTCCAAGAAGGCTGACAGTTCGGAAAAGCATCCGCTTAAGGCGGCGATATATACCGGCGTGGCCTATATGATCACCGTCGCTTTCCTGTTGCTGCCTTACATCGTGTTCGACAGCCCGCTGGCGGCTCTGGGGTTCTGCCTGTTCGACGCGGCACTGATCATTTTGGGCTTTACCTACTTCGTATCCGTGGTGAGGAAAGAATCGTTCGTGCGTGGGTTTGCTGAGATGATTACCATCAGTTTCAGCGTGGCGGGCATTTCCTTCCTGATAGGCTGGGCGGCTCGGAGTTGGCTGAACATTGACGTATGAATCAATCTGAGATTGATTTTTGGGGCGTCAAAAGAATGTCCGCTATGGGAGGGGAGGTTGGTCGGCAGTTTCGGGAATGTGCCGTCAGCAACTGAACGGGCGTCCCTGTAGAAGGACGTCCCGTGCCGGGTTTATATGTGAACTGCGGGAACCCTTTGTTTTTCCAAAGGTTGTGCCATAGGAAGTGGTTGATGCTTTTTCCTTGAAATGCCAAAGGAATACCCAATAAAATGCCCCAAACATGAAGCTCATCAGCAGAGAAATCAGCACGAGTCTGTATTTTCAGTGTATTGTGTAGATAAAACAACCATATGCTATGACAGCATGTTCCCAAATATTGTATGGATGCAGAAGAAAACCTATTTTTGTATTTTCCTTGATTAAAAAAGCTCAGCCCCAGGCTGTGCCGTTACTTTACATATAACTATTTGAAACTGTTGAAAGCAATTTTGTTCGCGGTTTGAAAATAGCTAATAATTTCAATAGATTATATCGAATTGACGACACGGCCTGGTATGGAGTTGTTTCACCTCTACAGCACGGAAAAACACAGCCTTTTTCTCCAGTTTTCCTCTTGGCGGAATCTCTGGCTAAGGCATTTTGTCGGTTATCCCTTTGGAACTTAAAGGAAAAGCATCAGCCATTTTCTATGGCACAGCCTTAAAAAAGCAGCTTGAGGGAACAAATACAAACAGCCCGTGACGTAGCTGTGTCACGGGCTGTTTGTTCCAGCAATGGTGCTGAGAAATTTACAGCTTTTCAGCTAGGGCGGGGAGGCATGAGCAGGTGTCCACCTTCAGGTCAAGCCTCTTCAAAGCCATCTTGATGCTGTCGATGAAAATGACGACATCCTCATAGGGGACGGTATAAGACGACTGCTTGGCTTCAATGGCCTTGATGCAGGCGGCGAACAAATCGTCCGTTTCCCAGCGGGGATGGAAGCCATCAATCGGATCGACGATACTCTTCATGCGGGCGACGACATCAATCTGATGTTCGTAGGTCGTATGGGGGTAGAGGGCCTGCGCCATCTTAACGAGGGCTACAAAGGCATCGCGGTCAAAAGGCGTCCCTTGCTCCTTATGAGCGTTCATCGCGCTACAAACAATAACTTCGAGTTCCTTGTTCGTCATGACCAAATCCTCCTTTGGCGGAATCTCTTTGACTCACTCAACATAAGGCTGAGTAGCCCGGAGTCAACCAGATGGAGGCAAAAAAACGGCCTTTTGTGCCGAGTTTTTTTCGTCCGTATCGGATGTTCAAGCAAAGAAAACATATTTTAAAGGGTTATGCACGTAGGAATGAACCTTACTATGGATATTACAAAAACTATATTCCCACAGTACAACAGCTCTTCAGCAGTCTGACGGCCTTGAGGTGGCTTCGCTATGAATTGAGTTGCAGAGGGAGAGTCTGCATAGGGATACATTGCAGTTGCAGCATAGGCGATGGAGAGGAAGCAGGAGGGGCTCCTTGTTCCCCAAGCCGCCTACAGCGGCACGGGCTCATACCGTACCCATAGGAGGCCAGCTTCACGCCCTGCCGCAGGGATTATCCTCTGGTGTCACCTCAATATTGAATGACGGGCAATGACTGTAGTATGATTTTCTATTCGTTGTGGCTCTGTCATGGTATGTGGTTGTTTCATTTCTACAGTACTGTGAAAATACAGTCTTTTTTAGCGTTCACCTTGGTGGAGTCCACGGCTGAGGCATTTTGTCGGTTATTCCTTTCGGGCTTCAGGGGAAAAAGCATCAACCGTTTTTTATGACACAGCCTTGGTTTTTATTGACTGTCATCAACTGCAATTGCAAGCAAGGCTTCACCGGCATTACACCGCACCGAGGGCGCATCGTTTCCCCCGGCGGCGTCCGGTTTTTCCGGCGATATCCCGCGTTGCCAAAGGGAGGTTCTCAAGGGATTCGATCTGTTCCGCGATGGATTGCAGGTTGCTGCATACCAGACGCAGCAGCGGTGCATTATCGAGGCTCAGCCCCTGCATGAGTGTCGCCTGTACGCTCCGCAAATCTTCACTGATAGCCATGAGGTTTCTCCTTATCGTCTCGCTCCACGAAATCCGCCGTTCTCCCGGCGCGTTTTGAAAGTGCCTGAGTCTGGTTTATTTGTCAATTAAAAATTGATAAATTGAACGAAAATTGATTTATATTTCTCGCAAGGGGCAAGTTGAGATTGACAAAACAATCAAGGATAGGGTATAGGTTGGCCCATGAGCACAATACTATCCGAATCCGATTCCAATGCCATTCTGGATCGCCTCCTCTCCGGTGCGGGGCTGCATCGCGACGCCCAGCTTGCGGCGCTTCTTGGCGTTTCGCCGCAGGCCGTGAGCCAGGCCCGGCGAAAGCGCAAGATCCCGGAAGGATGGGTGGTCAAAGTTTCGCAGCGGTGCGGCCTGTCGATGGACTGGCTGATGTTCGGGAAGGGGGACGAATCCACCCCGGCTTCCCATGCTCCGGCTGCCTCATCAACGTCTCAGGCATCGACGCCTGCGGGCGCGGCGGTTCCCGATCTCGACCTGTTGTGCATCCCTCTGGTGGCGGCGAGCCTTTCCGCAGGGGTAGGGAGCCTGCAAACCGAAGCCGATGTATTGGATTATTTTGCCTTTCGTTCCGATTGGCTGTGCCGGAAGGGGAACCCCGACAAGATGGTGCTCATGAAGGTTTACGGCGACAGCATGGAGCCGGAGATCCGCCACGGGGACATGGCCCTCATCGACCAGAGCAAGCAGCAGATTTATCCCCACACGATCTATGCCGTGGGTGTCAACGAGGAAATCTACATCAAGCAGATCGAGACGCTGCCCGGCCATAGGATGCTTCTCCGCAGCCTGAATGAGCGTTACGACCCCATCGAAGTGGACTTGCGCGGCGACATGGCCGAGTCCGTCCGCATCATCGGCAAGGTCATCTGGTGGTGCCGTGAAGCGTAGGGGGTAGGGAAAGTTGGGGAAGGTTGGGGGAAGGGAGGAGAGAACTTTCTGAAGAAAGTTCTCTCCTCCCTTCCCCCAAACCCCCATCCCTCCTCTCTCAAAGACTTTTGATGTTATCGAATCCCTTTTGGCGCTTTTCCCTGTGGGCATGTGGATGACGCACAACCGGGCCATTTTCGTGGGGCGGGACATAGCCTTTTCCTACGGTCATACGGATGGCGTTTACTGGTGTAAGGGGTATGGTTTGTATTAGACTATATTTCATATGGTTATAGGGTTTGTCCATGCTCGTTGGAGGCATGGACGTCATCTTTGTTTTCCCTGCGGCATGTGGGGGAGGCGGTGTTTTTCTTTGGGCTGTGTTATAGGAAATGGTTGATGTTTTTTTCTTTGAAACTCCAAAGGGATAACCGGCAAAATGCCTTATTCGTGGCTCCCGCCAAGGGGAAGACCTGAGAAAAAGGCTGTATTTTCACTATACTGTGGAGATGAAACAACCACATACTGTAACAGAGACTTTCTTTTCATAACGAGGAAAGGCGAAGGTTTTCCCCTTCGCCTTTCTTGTTTTGCAATGGTTCTGCCGCAGCAAAAGGCAGCCCCGTAATTGTATGTACTGCAAGAGCAGGATAGTTGGCAATCCTTGAGGCTGGCTAGTAGTCCTTCCGGCAGACGGCGTAATAGGCATATTCGACGAGCGAATTGATGTCGTAGACGGGCAGGTTGACGGCGCGTTGGATGGGCGCGGAGAAGGCGGAGAGATCGGTGCATTCGAGCACGAGGGCGTCGAGCGCCTTTTCCTGCGCAAACGCGGCGGCGGAGCCCACGATTTCGGCTTCGAGGCGTTCCATGTCGAAGTCGTGGCGCTTGCCTTCGATGATGGTTTCCCAGAATTCGGGATTGCCTTCCATGCCCCGGATGTGCACCGACTCCATCGGCGTCGCGCAGTTGGCGAAATGGGCGGGCGTCAGCGCCTGGCGGCTGGCGGTGAGGACGCCGATGCTGGCCTTTTCGCCGTGCATGAGGCGCACCAGCGGAAGCTGGAGCAGGCTCGACAGGAAAACCGGGATGTGCAGCTCGGCGGCGATTTGGTTCTGGAAGCGGGCCATGAAGCCGCAGCTTCCGGTAATGGCCTGCACGCCGTCGGCCTCAAGCTCTTTCGCGGCCTGAATGAACGGTTCCAGCAGATCCGGCGTGGGATTGAACAGCAGGCGCGGGATGTCCACGCCCCGGATGACCCGCGTTACCGTCGGGAAGCGGTACGTCAATGGGTTGCGCATGTGCCCGCGCGGTTTCGGGAACAGCGATTCGAGGCACAAGATGCCGATGGGCATGTCGTAATACAGCTTACCACCTTTCATGTTCGCTCCTTTTCGGTTGGCATACGGCGGGCAGCCTGCCGTATGGGTATTCGTGAAAAGCCGTTTCCACCGGGCGCGATTCCCGCGCCGTTCCCTCGCCTCTTTCTGCCGGGGGCAAACCTTTGGACGGAATCCGCTGAAGGGAAAGCCGTTGGAGATGGAGGTTGGGGGGATCGGTTGGGAGGAGGTTTTTGGGGGAAGAGCGCCGCCCCTCCTCTCAACCGAATTTTTCCTGTCAGTTTTTCTTGTTCATTTCCGCAATCCACTGGACGATGCCGGTGAGCACCCATACGCCGCAGGCGATGTTCAGGATGAAGGACGCGTAGATCAGGTATTTCGTGAATTCGAGCATGAGAGTCTCCTTGCGGGCTTACAGGGCTTCGGGGGCGTAAATGCCCGTCGAGGGGGCGCGGTGCTTCGTCATCTGGTGGATGACGAACAGCGTCAGGCAGTTGAGGCCGATGCCGATGAGGTTGGCGGGGATGCCGAAGGGCTCGCCGAGCATCTTGTCGCTCCACAGGAAGCAGCTCACGACGCCGATGGTCACGGCGGGGGCCCCGGCGTAGGGCGACACCTTGCCCCAGAGCAGCCCGGCCAGCAGCGGCGGGATGATCGCCGAAGGCCACAGCTTGAAGATGTAGATCATCAGGCCGAACACGTCCTGGAACAGGATGGCGACGCCGATGGAAACGCCGCCCACGAGCAGGGTGGACATGCGGGACTGGCGCAGCATCTGATCCTGCGTGGCTTTGGGGTTGATGAACTTGTTGTAGATGTCGCGGGTGTACACGACGCAGGCGGTGTTGATGAAGGCCGCGCCGGAGGACATGACGGCGGCGAGCAGGGCCGCCAGCACAAGGCCGGTCACGCCGATGGGCAGCACGTCGCGGATAAGGTTGGTGAAGGCGAGGTCGGGCTTGACGTCGGGCTGGAGCGCCATGGAAGCGAGTCCGATCCCGGCGGTGGTGGCGAGGAAGAAGATCCAGTGGACGGAGAAGATCAGCACCCCGGCCTTGCTGTCCTTGGCGGATTTGGTGGAGGCGTAGCGCTGGATGAAGTACGGCGCGCAGAATTCCCCGAACAGGAAGCTCAGGAACAGGCCCGCGAACTGGATCGGCCCCCAGCCTGAGAACACCTTCAGGTTGTCTTCATAGCGGGGCATGCTGTTGAGGGTCGCC
The DNA here is from genome assembly GCF_059728385.1 of Bilophila sp. T19-St14. Classification (NCBI taxonomy): domain Bacteria; kingdom Pseudomonadati; phylum Thermodesulfobacteriota; class Desulfovibrionia; order Desulfovibrionales; family Desulfovibrionaceae; genus Bilophila; species Bilophila sp. T19-St14. The sequence goes on along the minus strand of NZ_BAAGFT010000002.1, from coordinate 671,090 downwards.
ATCATGGAATCGAAGCCGCCGAGATGGTCGATGGCGAGATACCCGCACAGGCTCACGCCGATGATAATGATCACATACTGCACGGCGTCGGTCATGGTCACGGCGAGCATGCCGCCCGACCACGTATAGGCCAGCGTGATGATGGAGGAAATGAGCGCCGCCGGGATGAGGTCTATGCCCACGGCGGTCTGGAGGATGGCGCCCATCGCCAGGATCTGCACCCCGTACAGCCCAAGGCAGAAGAAAAAGCATACGATGCTGGAGACGAGCCGCCCCGCGCGCCCGTAATACAGCCCGAAGAGGTCGCCCACGCTGTAGACGTTCTTGATGTTGTGCACGCGCCCGGCGATGTACAGGCCGGAGAAGATCTGGTTGATCACCACGCCGACAAGCCCGGCGAAGACCACGATGCCCGTGGTGTGCATGAACGAGACGCGCCCGATGGTCGCGCCGCCCCCGCACAGGGTCGCTGCGATGGCCGCAAAGAAGATGGACATGGGGAGGCCGCGCCCGGCGACGGCGTAATCGTCAAAGTTGGTGACTTTCTTCATGGCCCAGTAGCCGATGTAGACCACGACGAAGAAATACAGGATGATGATCGCGTAATCCAGCCAATGGATGGTCATGGGATGCTCCTAGATGCAGGCCGAGCGGCGCTGCTTGATACGGAAAGGCCCTGTCATGGAATGTGGTTGTTTCATCTCCACAATGCAATGAAAAGAAAGGCTTTTTCTCTCGTTTTCCCGTTGACGGATTCTCTGGTTGGGGATTTTGCCGGTTATTCCCTTGGCATTGAGAGAAATAAAGCGTCAGCCATTTCCTATGGCACGGCCTACGGAAAAAGGGGAATGGAATCCTCAGCAGACATGGCAGGATACGCGAACGGGTGGAGCGGCGGGGAGAGGGAGCAGGCCGCGTATGTCGGTATGGCGCGGCAGCCGATGGTTTTGGAGCCGGAGGCGGACGGCCCGGAACAGGTGGGGCCACAGGATGACGAGAAGGAGCGGGAACAGGCTTTCCCAGCTTTGCGGGTTTTTGTTCGACGTTTCGGGGGTCGGCGCGGCGAGGGCGGGATCATCCGGGGCGAGGTGTGGGCTTTCCGCTTGCGGCAGCAGTTCGAGGCTGGCGATGCTCCCCGCTTCGGCTACCCTCGGCGCGGCATTGAGCGAAGCCGCGCACAGGCAGACGATGTAGCCGACAGCAAGCACAAGGCAAAGTCCTTGCCGGCAGAGGAGGGAAAGGGAAAGCCGCATAGGTAATTTTCCGCGGCCCCCTCCCCGGACGTCGGGAAGGGGGCGGGCCCGTTTAGCCGGGCAGGTTGAGGTTGCAGTAGTTTTCGAGGCTGACCGGGCGGAAGGGCTGGCGGACTTGCAGGCAGCCCACGGCGTCGGGGGCCTTGGACTGGGCGGCGGCGGTGATTTCCGCGAGCGCGGGCCCGCACATGCGGCCTTGGCACTGGCCCATGCCGCAGCGGGTGAAGCGCTTGACTTCGTTGACGTCGCGGAAGCCTTCGGCCACGGCCTTGCGGATGTCCCCGGCGGTGACGCATTCGCAGCGGCAGACCAGCGTTTCGTCCGGGACATTGAAGATCGCCGGGTTGGGCGCGAACACGTAGCGCAGGAACCCGCGCGCGATGCGCATGGCGCGGAGCCGCCTGCGGGCCGGGCCGCTGCGGTGGGCGGCTTCGGCGTCGCTGATGACGCCGAGGCGCCGGGCGATCTCCACCCCGGCGATGGTGCCCTTGAGCATGCTCGCGTCGCCGCCGTGGACATAGGTTCCGTCACCGGCGATGGAGATGCCGTCCACGCTGGTGCGTCCGTTTTCATCGACGACGGGATGCCAGTACCGCTGGACGCCGTCCCATGCGTGCTCGGCGTTCAGGGAGTTGAGGATGTGCGTGCGCGGGATGATGCCCTCGTGCCGCAGCAGGGTGGAGGCGTTGATTTCGTGGGTCTTGCCGCCCGCGTCGTAGACGACCTTTTCCAGATGATCGGAGCCCACGGCGCGGATATTGGTGACGTTGCGGATGATCGGCACCTTGCCCTTGAGCACGCGCAGGGCCATCCTGATGCCCTTGGCGACATAGGGCATGTCGAGCACGCCTGCGGGCATGAGGCCGCCCGCCATGATGCGGCGGGACCACCAGCCGGTGTCGAGCCACGCGGCGATGGGCACGCCCGCGTCGAGCAGGTGCCCGGCGAGCAGGAGCAGCAGGGGGCCGTTGCCCGCAAGGACGACCGGGGCGTTTTTGTCGGCGGAGAGCGTGCCGCCGGAGCGCAGCAGGATGTCGGCCCCGCCCGCGCCCATGACGCCGGGCAGCGTCCAGCCGGGGAAGGGGACTGGTCGTTCCATGCCGCCGGGGGCGATGATGATGTGCGAAGCGGTCAGTTCTTCGGCCTTGCCGTTCATGGTGCACGAGACCCGGTGCGGCTCAAGGCCCCAGACGGTTGCGCCGGGGTAGTAGGTCGCGCCGGATTCGCGGAAGCGCCTTACGAGCTCAAGCCCTGCGGCGCGATCCTTGGGATCGAGCAGGGCCTGCGCCATCGGGGTTTCGATGTTGCGGAAAAGCTGCCCGCCGGGGGCCGCCTGTTCGTCGACAAGGGTTACGTCCAGCCCGCAGGAGCGCGCGGCGCAGGCTGCGGAAAGCCCGGCGGGGCCGGCCCCGATGACGATGAGATCCATGTTTCTGTCCATTATTCGGCCTCCCCGGAAAGTTGGCGCCTCACGGTCATGCCTTCCCGCACGGTGACGAGGCAGGATTGGACATCCGGTTCGCCGTCGATTTCCATAAGGCATTCAAAGCACACGCCCATGAGACAGTACGGGGCGCGGGCGCTGCCGTCCACGGGATGCTTGCAGGTGTGCCCGGCGTGGGCATGTCCGAGCACGGCGGCGGCGACGCTGATCCCGGCGGGGACTTCCATCGGCTGCCCGTCGAAGGTGATATGAACGGTTGGTTCGTTTTGCATGGCGTAGTCCTTTTCAGCACGAATAGCCGAAGCGTTTGAGGGTCATGCCCTGCGCGGTTTCGGGCAGTTCGCCGCCGAGGATGAAATCGGGGAGCAGGCGGGTATGGGCCGCGGCCATGGTCACGGCGCTGTGGGTATTGACGAGGGTCACGTTGGGATGCCCCGGCAGGCGGCTGTAGATCGCCATGTTGTCTTCGGGCATGACGCGCAGCCCGGCCCATGTGCGGATGAGCCGCTTCTTGCCGAGTTCGGGCCAGACGCGGATGGCCCACTTGCCTTCGGAGGCCACGGCGGAGGGCACGACCTGCGTGTGGTGCCCGGCCTTCTCGTGGCGGAAGCCGATGATGGTCGTGCCGCCGAAGGTCTGGGTGACGCCGAGCACCGGGATGGGCATGACGAAAGGCATGCGTTCGACGAGCAGCACCTGCCCCTTGTCCGGGTAGACGGGCAGCGTGGGCATGGCGAACTGGACGAAGCGGCGGTTGGACAGCCCGGCGGCGAGCACGAGCTTTTGGCAGTCGAAAGTTCCGTCCTTTGTGGTGACGCGGTAGCCGCCCGCATGGGGCTTCACGTCGAACACCAGCGTCTGGCGGTAGTCCACGCCGACGCGGGGCAGGGCCGCACGGAAGGCGCGCAGCAGGGACAGGGGATCGACCACGCCGTCCTCTTCGCACCACGCCGCGCCGCAGACTTCGGGGCCCCAGCCGATCTTGGGCAGCTTCTTCTCAAGCTCGGCGCGGCCGATCATGTTGCCCTTGTATTCGCCGAGGGCCTCGCGCAGCTTTTCGATGTAGTCGCCGCGCTTTTGGTAGTCCTCTTCGCTCAGGACGGGGATGATGCCGCCGGTGTAGTTCACCGGGATCGCATGGCCTGAAACTTCCTCAAGCTCCTTGGTCAGCGCCGGGTACAGCCGCGAGGAGACGAAGCCCCATTTCGCATAGTTGGGCAGGTGCAGGAATTTCGACTGGCACCAGATCAGCCCTACGTTGGTACGCGACGCCTTATTGGTATCGGTCGGCGCGTCCAGCACGGCCACTTTCCGGCCCTTGCCGGAAAGCCCGTATGCCAGCGCGGCGCCCGATATGCCACCGCCTACGATGATGATGTCTTGTTCTGTCGTGCTCATGGGAGAATGCCTCCGGCGGCCGGGCTGCCGCCCGGACCTGCCCGGGGGGAATGATTCCCCCCGGACCCCCCCAGTGCGGCGGGCGCCACGGCTTCGCCGCGCCGTCCGCCGTCCTGTGGGCGTCAGGCGCTTTCTTGGCGAAGGCCTGACGTACCCGCTCTGTGTTTTTCAAATAGCTGTATCACAGCAAACGATTGATGCCTTTTTGAAGCCCAAAGGAGGGTGCCGATACAATGTCTGGGGCCCGCTGACGGAACAATAAGGAAGGCTTATTATTTCATCATGTTGCGAAGTAAGGCAGTCGCATCCTGCGGCAGGATTCCAGACGGCCCCGTCCCCGTTACGAAAGTTTTGGGAGAGGGAGGGGTGGGGTTTGGGAAGGGAGCAACCTTTCTGAAGAAAGGTTCTCCTTTGCCTCCCCAAGCCTCATTCCCCTTTTTTCCTAGGGCCTGTTCACGAAAACAAAAAATAAATATAGTTTTTTACAGATGGTTATCCTTGTTTTTTGGCTCTGTTATAGTTTGTGGTTGTTTCATCTTCACAGTACATTGAAAATACAGCCTTTTTCTCCAGTTTTCCTCTTGGCGGGAACTACGGATAAGGCATTTTGCTTGGATCCCCCCTCTCGGTTCGCGCCGGGAGGGGCGGGAGCTACGGATAAGGCATTTTGCCGGGTATCCCTTTGGAGCAAGGAAAAAAGCATCAACCATTTTCTATAACACAGCCTATTTTTTTGAGCGGTGCTGCATTTTCCTTCAACCCTCTTCAGTCATGGGAAAAACTCAGCAGGGTGTGAACATGCCCTAGGCCGTGTCGTCGTTTAATATTTAACTATATGAAATTATTAAAAATATTTTTGTAACCTAAAAATAATTTAATAATTTAAATATATTGTATCTGATTGACGACACAGCCTAGTCTTTTTTGTAGGCGACGCAGTCGACTTCGACGCGGAGGTCGCTCATCATCCGGGCCTGTACGCAGACGCGGGCGGGGGCGTGCTCGGCGGTGAAGAACTGGGCGTAGACCTTGTTGAACCCGGCGAAGTCGCGGGGATCGTCGAGGTAGACGTTGACGCGGACGACGTCTTCAAGGGAATACCCGGCGGATTCGAGCACCTTCTTGAGGTTTTCGAGGGTGACGCGGGCCTGCACGGTGATGTTGCCGGTGACGATTTCGCCGTCGGCGTCACGGGGGACTTGCCCGCTGACGAAGAGCCAGCCGTCCGCTCCGGCGGCTTTGGAGAAGGGAAGGGCGCCAGGCTTGGTGGGGGTGCCGTAGCGTTTGATGGACATGGTCTGCTCCTTGGTTTTCGTATCGGTTTTTGAGGGTATGGCCTGTCGAATCGTGGTTTCAGGAAGGGGCTTCCTTTGCGTCCTGTCCCGAAGCCCCCCAAGGGGGAGGAAAGGGGAACCCCGGGGCAGGGCGGGAAGGAAGGCCGCCGGAAGAGGGGCGGCCCCTGCCGGGGGAAGGGAAAGCTTCCCCCGGAATTCCGCGTGCTACTTGTTGCCGGTCAGTCCGAGGTCGGTAAGGACCTTGTTCATTTCGGCATACTGTTCCTTGAGCTGCTTCATCCACGCTTCGCCGGCGGCGTAGTCGGGCGTCGCGTTCATGTTTTTGATGGCCTTGATGTATTCGGGGTCCTTGACGATCTCTTCGGAAATGGCCGCGAGCTTGTCGAGGATTTCCTTGGGCGTGCCCTTGGGGGCCGCGATGCCCGCCCAGCCGTAGTAGTTGCCCTCATAGCCCTGCTCCGCGAAGGTGGGGGCGTTGGGGTACTCGTCGCTCTTGGTGCCGATGGCGAGGATCTTGAGCTTGTCGGCGGAGGCCATAGGCGCGTAGTTCTGGGGAAAGAGGAAGGTCATGTCGGCATGGCCGCCGAGGACGGCGGTGGCCGCTTCGCCGCCGCTCTTGTATTCGACCTGCTTCACCTGAACGCCGGTGCCGGTGAACCAGTTACGCATGGCGAAGGTCAGCCACGAGGTGGCGGCGGGGCTGGCGAATACGAGCTTGCCGGGTTCCTTCTTGGCGGCGGCCTCAAATTCCTTGAGGCTGTTCCACGGGGCGTCCTTGTTCACGACCACGGCGCAGTTGGCGACCATGATGCGGGCGATGTAGTCGAAGCTGTCAAAGCTGTACTTCGCGCCCTTGGCGGTCAGCGGGATGATGATGTTCGGCCCGGCCTGCGCGAGGAACAGCGTGTAGCCGTCGGGCTTGGCCTTGGCTGCGAAAAGGCTGCCGGTCAGCCCGCCGCCTCCGGTCTTGTTCACCACAACCACGGGCTGCCCCAGTTTTTTCTTGGCGAATTCCGCCCACACGCGGGCCGTCAGGTCAGAGTCGCCGCCCGCACCGTAGGGGCTTACGAGCTGGATGGGCTTGCTCGGATAGCCCGAAGCCTGAGCCGGGGCGGTCAGAAGGCCGCCGGCGAGCAGGAAAGCGCCTATGCCGAAAAGTGCTGTGCGAAGGGTCGTAAACATAAGGTTTTCCCCTTGGGTTGATGGTTGCAGGGGCCCCTGCCCCCTGTATTTCAGCGCCGCTTCCGCCCGCCGGTTACCCACGGATGGCGTCCCCGCGGCGCATTTTCGCCGTATTGGTCTACAGTGTTCATTCCCGCGGAGAGCCCCGCGCTTGCCCGTTTCCCATTGCCCTATTCCCGCCGCCGGGCCCCCGGCATTCTTCAGCCATTCTCGTCAGTTTCTTGCCCCTTTTCCCCGCCGGAACGAACTCCTGCCGCGCGGCCTCCCCACCAGTCGAAAGTCTTGGGGAGGAGAGGGGAGGGGCTTGGGGGAGGGGAGAGGAATCTCTTCTCCAGAAGGGGGTTCTCTCCCCAACTGTCATCTTTTTCTTTTTTTTTCTCTCTCTCTCTCTCTCTCTCTCTCTCTCTCTCTCTCTCTCTTGCCCCACGGATGGCGTCCCCGCGGCGCATTTTCGCCGTATTGGTCTACAGTGTTCATTCCCGCGGAGAGCCCCGCGCTTGCCCGTTTCCCATTGCCCTATTCCCGCCGGGCCGGGCCTCCGGCACTCTTCAGCCATTCTCGTCAGCTTCTTGCCCCTTTTCCCCGCCGGAACGAACTCCTGCCGCGCGGCCTCCCCACCAGTCGAAAGTCTTGGGGAGGAGAGGGGAGGGGGCTTGGGGGAGGGGAGAGGAACCTCTTCTCCAGAAGGGGGTTCCCTCCCCAACTGTCGTCTTTCTTTCTTTCTTTCTTTCTTTCTTTCTCTCTCTCTCTCTCTCTCTCTCTCTCTCTCTCTCTCTTATCCTGCGGACGGCGTCCCCGCGGCGCATTTTCGCCGTATCGGTCTACAGTGTTCATTCCCGCGGAGTGCCCCGCGCTTGCCCGTTTCCCATTGCCCTATTCCCGCCGGGCCGGGCCCCCAGCACTCTTCAGCCATTCTCGTCAGTTTTTTGCCCCTTTTCCCCGCCGGAACGAACTCCTGCCGCGCGGCCTCCCCACCAGTCGAAAGTCTTGGGGAGGAGAGGGGAGGGGGCTTGGGGGAGGGGAGAGGAACCCCTTCTCCAGAAGGGGTTCCTCTCCCCTCCCCCAAATTTCATCTCTCCCTATCCCTCCTGCGCGAGCTGGGCGATCTTCGAGCGGCGCAGGCGGGCGCGGGCGATGCTGAAGACGGCGGCGACGGTGAGCAGGAGAAGCACGACCGAGAACGGGTGCGTCAGGAAGATCATGAAGCTGCCGTCGGAAAGGGTCATGGTCTGGTCAAAGGCCGACTCCAGCAGGGGGCCGAGGATGAAGCCGATGATCATGGGCCCGGCCGGGAACTGGAACCGACGCATCCCGTAGCCGAGGATGCCGAACAGGATAAGGCAGAGGATGTCGAACAGGCTCTGGTTGATGGAATAGGTGCCGACAAAGGCGAAGATGGTCACGGCCGAGAAAATGATGTGCTTGGGGAGCTGCGTGATGCGGATCCATGCCTTGAAGCCGAGCTTGGCGATGACGTAGAGCAGGATGTCGCACATGATGAGCGAGCCGAAGATGCCGTAGACCACCGTGGTGTTTTCAAAGAAAATGTTCGGGCCGGGGGTGATGCCCTGAATGAGGAACGCGCCCATGAGCACGGCGGTCACGTCGTCGCCGGGGATGCCGAGGGTCAGGAGCGGGATCATGGCGGAGCCGGTCACGGCGTTGTTGGCGGCTTCGGGGGCCATGACGCCTTCGATGGCGCCCTTGCCGAACTGTTCGGGGTGCTTCGAGGTGCGCTGGGCTTCGGAATACGCCATGTACGCGGCGGGTGAAGCCCCAAGGCCGGGCATGGCGCCGATGATCGAGCCGATGATGGACGAGCGGAGCAGAACCGGGATGCGGCTCTTGATTTCCTGCCACGAGAGGCGGCCGTCCTCGCCGGAGAGATCGAGCTTCTGCTCGAAGGTCTTGCGGATGCCGGAACAGGCCTGATGGATGACTTCGGGCAGGCAGAGCAGGCCGATGACCATCGGGATGAGGGCGATGCCCGACATGAGGTTTTCGTTTTCAAAGGTGAAGCGCATGGCCCCGGTGGTGCCGGAGACGCCCACGGTGGCGAGGAGGATGCCCACGCCCGCGCAGATGATGCCTTTAAGGATGGACGAGCCCGAAATGCTGCCCACCACGGTCAGGGCCAGCAGGATGAGGCTGCACTGTTCGACGGGGCCGACCTTGAGGGTGAGGTAGGACAGGGGGGCGGCCACGCAGATGAGCAGGATGTTGCTGAAGGTGTCGCCGAACACCGAGCCGACCAGCGCCGCGTTGAGGCCCTTGCCCGCCTTGCCCTGCTTGGCGAGGGGGTAGCCGTCCATGGCGGTGCAGACGGCCGGCGGCGCGCCGGGGGTGTTGAGGAGGACGGCGGTGATGGAGCCGCCGAACATGCTGGCTTTGTAGATGCCGAGCAGCATGGGGATGCCCACCAGCGGGCTGACGTAGAAGGTCAGCGGCAGGAGGATGGAAATGGCCATGATGCCCGAAATGCCGGGGATGGCCCCGAACATGAGCCCCGTGAAGATGCCGAGGGCCACGGCCCCGATGGTCTCTGGGGTGAGGATGGAAATGAGCCCTGTACAGATGTCCGCGAACATGATGCCTCTCCCGTGGTTGGCCTAGCCGAACAGGACGCCGGCAGGCAGGATGATCTGCATGAAGTTGAACGCCACGTAATCGAGCAGGAGCGTGAACAGCACGTAGCAGGCCATGCCGATGAGCCAGTGCCGCAGGCCGAGCATCAGGGAAACGAGGAGCATGGTGATCGGCGTGGAGTAGACGAAGCCGATGAAATGGAGGCCGATGAGGTAGAGGAACAGGATGCCGACGTAACCGGCGAGGGCGGTGAAACGTCCGGCCTCTTCGCCGCCTTCCTGAAGCTCAAGGCGTTCCTCGTCGATCTTGCCCGCAAGCATGTGGCGCACGGCCCGGAAACAGAACCCCACAAGCAGCACGCTCATGGCGATGAGGACGAGGGTGACGACGGATGGGAAAAAGGCCGGGCTGACGGTCGAGGGCAGGGTTTCGATGACCCATTGATCGATGTGGCAGTAAAAATAGATGAAAAAGAGCATGAGGAAGAGGCTGATGCCCGCTTCGATCCAGATGTTTCGCCTTAATAGCCTGCCCATATGAGATTCTCCCCTGAAGCGAAAAGGTTTTCGACGTAATCCGTGAACAAGATCCGCTCTTTGCTTTGCCGCGCGGAGGGGCATCCGCGCCGGGCCTTTCACCCGGCTTTTTCTAAGCAGGTACTGTGCCAAAGTGTTACAACAGTGTTTTCCTCATAAAAATAAGATGATTATGTAACAAAGGCGGAAAAGTGCGCAATATGGAATTGTAACAATACGTGACATAAATAGTCCTTTGTGGTATAAAAAGATACCGCGTGAGGGGAGGACTATCAGCGGTTTTCGTCTTTTTAGGCAAAATAATGTAACGTATCATTACACTGTAATGTTTTATTACAAAGGCCATTCCATGCTGACCGCCCTTTCCCCGGCCCAAGGCATCCGGCAAAGCGTGCCGGCCCAGGAAGACATCATCCGGCGCTCGCTGGAGCGATCCGCCCGCTACGGCGTAGACCCGCACCTTGACGGCGCGCCCGAATCCACCCGCCTTTCGGATGAACAGTTGCGCGAACGCATCAACGGGCAGCGCGTTTTCTACACGCTGGCGAAAGAGCAGATCGACTCCCTGTACCGCCTGTTGCGGGACACGGGCTTCTGCATGGCCCTCGCGGACTCGGAGGGCTATGTGCTGTATGTCGTTGGCGATCCCGATCTCGTGGAGCATTTCAAGCGGCGCCGCTGCATCCCCGGCTACCGCTGGACGGAACGCGACATCGGGACATGCGCCATCGGCCTGTCGCTGGAGGAGCGCGTGCCCGTGTTCCTGCCCGGCGACCGGATGTATTCCGCGCAGGCCCGCAAGATCAGCAATGCGGGCGCGCCGGTCTTTTCGCTGGACGGGAGCCGCGTGCTTGGGGCCATTTCCCTCAGCGGCAGTTCCGATATGATGCACGTCCACACGCTTGGGCTCGTGCGGCAGGCGGCGGAAACCGTCACTTCGCAACTGCGCGAGCGCGAACGCATCCGCGAACTGGCCATCAAAAACCAGTACATGCGCGCGCTGGTGGAATCCGATTCGCGGGGCATCGTCACCGTGGATCAGGCCGGGCGCATCGTGGAGGCCAACAGCACGGCCCGCAAGCTGCTGAAGCTCGCGCCGGGCTGCGAGGGCAAGTCGTTTGAGGAGAGCGTGGGCGAGAGCTACAACATCACGGGGTACCTCAAGGAAGGGAAAGGGTTCCGGGCGCGTGAAATCCTCGCCCGGCGCAGCGGGACGACGCATTTCGCATCCCTTGACCCTATCCGCATGAACAGCGGCGAACTGGTGGGCGGCCTGTTCACGGTCATGGAAAAGAAGGAAATGATGCGCATGGCGGTGGAAATGACCGGGGCGCACGCACATTTCACCTTTGAGTCCATCCTTGGGGCGAGCGAGGGCCTGCGCTCGGCCCTGCATCTTGCCCACATCGCCGCCGGAAGCACGGCCCCGGTGCTGCTGTACGGCGAGACGGGGACGGGCAAGGAATTGTTCGCGCAGGCCATCCACAACGACGGGCCCCGGCGGAACCGGCCCTTTGTGGCGATCAACTGCGGGGCCATCCCCAAAGAGCTGCTGGAAAGCGAATTGTTCGGCTATGAGGAGGGCGCATTCACGGGCGCGCAGAAGGGCGGGCGGCCCGGCAAGTTCGAGCTTGCGGACACGGGTACGCTGTTCCTCGATGAAATCGGGGACATGCCTTTTGACATGCAGGTCAAGCTGCTGCGCGTGCTCCAGTCGGGGGAAATCCAGCGCGTGGGCGGCCTGCGCACCGTCCCCGTGGATCTCCGCATCATCTCCGCGACCAACAAGGATCTCAAGCAAGCCATCGCGCAGCACCAGTTCCGGGCGGATCTGTATTACCGCATCAGTACCCTGAGCATCCTCGTGCCTCCGCTCCGCGAACGTGCCGAAGACATCCTCCCGCTGGCGGAGCACTTCATCCGCCGGCACGAGCTGCGCCTGAACCGCCGCCCGGTTCCCCTGCCGCAGGAAACGGCCGAGGCTATCCGCCGTTACCCGTGGCCCGGCAATATCCGGCAGTTGGAGAGCGCCGTGGAACGGGCGGTGCATCTGGCGGAAGGCGGCGCGCTGCTGCCTGAGCATTTCGGGATTGCGGATCTTGTGGAAAACCGCAGGCCAGCCGCGCCTGCCCCGGCGCAGGCGACGCTTGAGGATATCGAACGGCAGGCCATCGCCGCCGCCCTCGCCCGTTTCGGCGGGAACATCAGCCAGACGGCTTTCGCCCTCGGCGTCAGCCGCCCCACGCTGTACCGGAAGATGGACAAGTACGGTTTAACGGACTGACCGCTTGGGGGAGACCGGAAAATTTTCCTGAAGAAAGGGCACCCATAAGCGAGACATCCATGTTTCCAATGAAACTTGTATTCAACCCTATGAAATTCAAAATGAATTTTTTAGGAAATTATCGAAAGGGTGAATGCCTTCTGATGTTTTTTTGAAATTTCAAATAGATAACCAATAAAAGGCCCCAACCATGAAACCCCGTTGAGAGGCTCTGTTCTGCTTGAGGGGAGCTCATGAGGGATCGTCCCGCCGTGAGCGCGTGGATGGTGATCTGTTCCGTTTGCGGGGAGCATGACCGACACCCGCCGCGCACGGGCCAGCCGCCAGAACCTGCCCCGCTTGCAGGGGATCATGAGGCATCCCCCGGAATGCTGCGATCCGGCGCGGTATCTGTTCCGCTTGAAGGGGCTCATGATCAATAACGGAGATGCGATAGGTCGCTTGAAGGCTCTGCTCCACTTGAGGGGAGCTCATAAGGGATCGTCCCGCCGTGAGCGCGTGGATGGTGATCTGCTCCGTTTGCGGGGGATCATGACCGACACCCGCCGCGTACGGGCCAGCCGCCAGAACCTGCCCCGCTTGCAGGAGATCATGGGGCATCCCCCGGAACGCTGCGATCCGGCGCGGTATCTGTTCCGCTTGAAGGGACTCATGATCAGTAACGGAGAGGTTATAGGCCGACTGGAGGTTCTGCTCCACTTGAGGGGAGAACATGAGGGATCGTCCCGCCGTGAGCGCGTGGATGGTGATCTGCTCCGTTTGCGGGGAGCATGACCGACACCCGCCGCGCACGGGCCAGCCGCCAGAACCTGCCCCGCTTGCAGGGGATCATGAGGCATCCCCGGAACGCTGCGATCCGGCGCGGTATCTGTTCCGCTTGAAGGGGCTCATGATCAATAACGGATATGCGATAGGTCGCTTGAAGGCTCTGCTCCACTTGAGAGGAGCTCATGAGGGATCGTCCCACCGTGAGCGCGTGGCCGGTGATCTGCTCCGTTTGCGGGGGATCATGACTGACATCCGCCGCGCACGGGTCAGCCGCCAGAACCTGCCCCGTTTGCAGGGGGCTCGTGAACTTATGCCTGCGGTGTGCCCGGCGTGTTCAAGGCCCCGCTTGCGGGAACCGTCGTGTGGCTGTCTCCCACGCTGCGGGAAGGTACTCAAAGCCTCGCCTCTAGGGAAACTGTCCAGCGGTTGAGCCCCATGCGGCGGAATGCCTGATCAAGGCCCCGCTTGCGGGGGAACCATTCGTCAAAAACGGTTCCCCGAACAGCCGCAAGGCTCAAGGCCCCGCCTGTGGGGAGCCGTGGGGAAAAGTGCCGTTCCGGGCTGGCCGCGGCAATTTGGCCTTTCGGCCCGTATCGGAACGGGCTCCCTCGTGCGGCCTTCCGAACAATCGGAACGGGTTCCCTCTACACGAACTCCCCATCAATCAGAACGGCTTGCCTCCACACGGACTCCCTACAATCGGAACGGACTCCCTCCGCACAGCCTCCCCACCAGTTGAAAGTCTTTGAAGAGGAGGGAGAGGGGTTTGGGGAGAGGGAGGGGAAACTTTCTCCAGAAAGTTTCCCCTCCCTCTCCCCAAGGTTCCCTCAATCCCCCTTTACATCCTCCCCCCTGTGCCGCTTTTCGGCGTACATGGAGGCGTCCGCCATTCGGAAAAGCCCGGTATAGTCGGCTGCGTCGTCGGGGAAAGCCGCCATGCCGATGCTTGCGGACATGGAAAGGCCGTCCGGCAAGGGGAACGACAGCCCGCGCCTGAGCTCCCCGATGCGCCTTTCGAGGGCATCCCTTGAAGGAACATCCCGGAAAAGCGCGATAAATTCGTCGCCGCCGATGCGCCCGGCGATGTCCCCTTCATTGAGCATGGCGCTTAGGCGCCGGGCCGTCTCAATGAGCGCATGGTCACCGGTGAGGTGGCCGCATGTATCATTGATCTGCTTGAAATGATTTACATCAATTACGGCAAGCACATGCATCCCCGCGCCGGGGGGCTGCCGGAGGCAGGCTTCGATGCGCTTTCTGGCCGAACTCGCGTTGTAGAGGCCGGTGAGCGGATCAAGCTGCGCCTTCTTGCGGAGCCGTTCCGTATTGCGTTTTTCCGTGTCGATGTCCGCGATTTCCCCCACGATCCGCACGGGCTGGCCCGATTCGTCGGAAATGGCCACGGCCTGAACCCGGCACCAGAGAACCCCCGATGGCTGCTTGAGGAAGCGCAGTTCAGCCGGGGCGGAACGGCCCGACAGTATCCGGCTGAAGAACTGGCGGTAGAGCGGCCTGTCCTCCGCGTGGATGCAGTGTTCCGAAAGTGAGCCGGAAGCCCCGTCCACGGCGGGATCGTACCCGAATTTTTCCTTGAAGCGGGGAGAGAAATAGGAGCGGCGGATCACAAGGTCGTGTTCAAAGATGATGCGCTCGGAAAGCTCCGTGAGGATGCGGTAACGCTCCTCGCTGATCTTGAGTTCCTGCTGCGTCTTGCGCAGGGATGTGATGTCCATGACGATGACGTAGAACCATGAGCGCCCGTTTTCATCGTGCACAAGCTGCGCTTTGTCGAACAGCCACAGGATGCGCCCGTCCGCCTTGGTCACGCGGTACTCCACCATGTCGTAGTCGCTGCGCTTGATTTGCCTGTTGATGGAGTCGAACACGCGTTTGCGGTCTTCCGGGTGGACGAGGTTGTCGAACCGGTTGCCGTAGGTTTCCTTGAATGAGTCCCGCGAGTGCCCGATCAGCTTGAGGAACCCTTCGCTGATATAGTCGAATTCCAGCTTTTCATCGTTGCTGTAGCGGAAAAAACCGCCGGGGATGTTTTCAATGACCGTTTCGAGGAATTGCTTGGCCCGCCGGAGGCGCTTGGCCTGCCGCCCCTGCATCCTGAGCACGAGCCAGAGGAAGAGCATGCTCAAGCCGATGAAGAACAGCATGAGATAGAGCACTTCCCTCTGGATGGTGCCCACATTGGCGGCCAGCGTGTCTTCCGGGACGATGGAAAAGATGTGCCACTCCGTGGAGGTGAGTTCCAGCTTGCTGTGCGCCATGTAGTACGGCCTGCCGTCGTAGCTGAACAGCCCCCCGCTGCCGAAGGCGTCCGGTATGCCATGATCGGGCGAGCCGGGGGCGCTTGGGGGGATGAGTTCCGCGATGTTGCCGTAGCGGGCCAGTTGGACGGAGCCGCGCCCCCGGAACAGGATATGCCCTTGACTGTCGGTGACGAGCACCTGCCCGCTGCCGTTGAAGAGGCGGTCGTCGATGGACATGATGAAGGCGTCCGTCTGTACCGTTGCGAAAAGGGCGCCAAGGACTTTGCCTTTATGGATGATGGGGGAGACGTAGACGTTGATGGGGTTGTCGTCGGTCTTGTCCACGAGCAGGATGGAGACGGAGGGGGAACCCATGAGCGCCTTCTTGAAATAGGGCCGGTTCCGGGCGTCGAAGGTCAGGCCGTCCGTGGCGTGGGCCATGCCGTCGGGGGTGATGTACCCCATGCGCTTGAGCCCGAGCGTATCGACGGCCCCCATGAGCAGGGGGATGATCGTTTCAGGGACGCCTTGCCCAAGCTCCCCGAAAACGTGGGCCAGCACCTCGACGGCCTGGATGGTGCCGCACATATCCGTCTTGATGGCGTTGGCGTACTGGCGCGTCACTTCGGCGAGCTGCGCTTCGGCCTGTTCCTGGATATTCCGCTTCGTCCTGCTGAAATAGACGAGGAAGACCACGGCGAGCGAGATGGCCGCCACGAGGCAGTACAAAGCATAGGTACGCAACCCTTTCCATTCTTTTTGATCCATAAAGCTTCCCCGGAAGAAGTCTGTCGCCTTTGAGAAGGATAACGCGTGTCGATAAGCGATGTCCAGAGGAAGCCAAGAACGGCGGGATGTCCATGCACGAAATAAAATATCCTACATTGTTATGAACAACCGTATCCGCCCGATCATTCATAGCTATTCACTTGCATTGAACCCCCGATGCCTGTACAAGGCGGAGCAAGAGAGGGTTTCCTATGGAAATATGCACGGTGGCCACCCGGAGCCGGGAGGAGATGGTGGATATCACGGGGCACGTCTGCGCCGTGATCCGGGAAAAAGGCTGGAGGAGGGGCGTCGCGGCGCTGTTTTGCCCGCATACGACCTGCGGCCTGACGATCAATGAAGGGGCCGATCCCGATGTGCGCCGGGACATGACGGCCTTTTTCAGCCGCACCATACCGCACGGGGGCGGGTGGCGGCATGGGGAAGGCAACAGCGACGCGCACATCAAGGCGAGCCTTATGGGGCCGTCCCTGTTCGTGATTGTGGAGGACGGCGAACCGCGCCTCGGCACATGGCAGAGCGTCTATTTGTATGAAGGCGACGGCCCGCGCTCCCGTTCGATTTGGATCCAGTGGCTGCCCGCCCCAGAGGACGCCTGATTTCCGTGCCCGGCGGCGTGTGCCTTGGCGCCCCCTAAGCGGCCCCGCGTCCGGCATCCATTCCGGGGGCGGAGGGGCTTGCCTGCCCCGTGTCTTTTGGAAGGGCTTCCTGATGCGGCCCTTCCTGCCCTTCCGCCCTGCGCCGGGCATTCCTGTAGCGCCCGTGCCCGTTCCGCAGCATTTCCTCATGAATCATCTTGAGAAACAAAAGTTCGTCCATGTTCAGCGCCATCGCTATGAGAAGCAGGACGTTGAGGGTGGCGTTTTGCCGGCGGCCCTCAAGCTGGGCGATGTGAATACGAGAGAGGCCAGCGAAATCAGCAAGTTTTTGCTGCGATAGCCTGGTCTCCCTTCGGGCGCGCCGGAGTACGGCAGCGATAGCGCTTTTCAATCCCGGTAGATCTTCCATGCCGGGAGATCTAGCCCAGACTTGACAAAAAGATGTATTCTAAAACATACAAAAATGAGACTCCAACCAGGTTATCAGGGCGTTGGCCCGCTCCTGCGCACTATGAGAGGCACCCTAAATGGACTCCAGTTCCTTCGACGAAATTTTCCGCAGGTTTCAGAGCGTAACCGGTACGAGCACGCAACAGGAATTGGCGGACGTGCTTGGCATCAAGCAATCGACCATTTCCGAATCCAAAAAGCGCGGCACAGTGCCTCCCGGCTGGTTTTTGGCTCTGTTCGAGATGCGCGGGGTGAACCCCGACTGGCTCAAGCAGGGCAGGGGCCCCATGTATCTCCGCACTGAAGACGGGCGCTATATGGAGCCGGAACCTGCCTCCACGCCGCTTGGACGGGGCATTTCCCTGCCTTATTACGATTCCGATCGCGTGCAGGGCGGCGTATGGGAGCCTTCCGGGACGATCATGCTCCCTGAGCCGTATGCCGGGAAGGGGTTCCGCGTCCTCCGCATAACGGGTGACAGCTTTTCGCCCACGGTGCGGCAGGGGGCTTTCGTGGGGGTCGACACGTCCAGCGTCCGGCCTTCCAGCGGCAGCATCTTCGCGGTGTCCGTGCCTTTTGAAGGGATCGTCATCAAACGGGTGTTCTGTGACAGCGACACGCTCCTGCTCCGTACGGACAACCCGCTCCACCCATCCATGTCCATCCCGCTCACCGAAGCCGGGAGGCTCGTCGGCAGGATCGCTTGGGTTTTCCAAGCCATGTGACCCGGTACCGCCCCCATTCTTTTGAGCCCCCGGAATCAGGGAGTTCCGCACGGCTTGCCCCGCCCGGCATTCCGGGCGTTGCCGTGCGCCCGCACGGGAAAACCATCCGCTGCGGGAAGGTGGCGCATCCTCGCGGAGGGTGCGCCCGTATGGGGAAGGTGCTTTTCTTGTCGGCAGCCCGCATCCAGTCCGGGGGGGGGGCGTCCGCCCACATGGGGAATGTATCCGTGCGCGAGCGGTTGGACCGCGGGATGAACGGGGGCGTCCGCCCGCAGGGGGAATGTATTTCTATCGACCGGATTCGGGCTGTCAGTGACGAGGTGCGCCCGCCCGCATGGGGAAGACGCCGTCAAGGGGTTCATCATCGGGACGGCAAAGGGGGTGCGCCCGCATGGGGAATGCACGGTAACATCCGACGGCTTCCCCTTCCCGCACCCGTTCCCCCACAGGCAAAAACAGCACAACCATCGCCGCCAACCAAGG
The DNA here is from genome assembly GCF_059728385.1 of Bilophila sp. T19-St14. Taxonomy (NCBI): domain Bacteria; kingdom Pseudomonadati; phylum Thermodesulfobacteriota; class Desulfovibrionia; order Desulfovibrionales; family Desulfovibrionaceae; genus Bilophila; species Bilophila sp. T19-St14. The sequence goes on along the minus strand of NZ_BAAGFT010000002.1, from coordinate 653,040 downwards.
GGGCACCGGGAGCCCGCTAGTCCTTTTCTTTATTCCACTCTTGTATCATCGCATCGAATTTTTTCGCTTTTTCGTACAAGTGGGGATTGACGACCGTGGCCCTGCCGCCTTTCGCTTCCATCATGACGGACCAGATGCATTGATCCTGAGTGAAAGAGAGCGTGAAGGTGCCTGCGTTTTTTTCCGAAGCCTCTTTCAAGGCATTGATGGAAGGCTCAAGCAGCTCGTCCGCGCAAAGGAATTTGCCGGAAGGGTCGCTGATCGAAAAATAAAGGCTCATATTGGAAATCCTTTTCCAAAGGCTCTGTTATAGTATGTGGTTGTTTCATTACAACCATCGCCGCCAACCAAGGGGCACCGGGAGCCCGTTAGTCCTTTTTTTTATTCCACTCTTGTATCATGGCATCGAATTTTTTCGCTTTTTCGTACAAGTGGGGATTGACGACCGTGGCCTTGCCGCCTTTCGCTTCCATCATGACGGACCAGATGCATTGATCCTGAGTGAAAGAGAGCGTGAAGGTGCCCGCGGTTTTTTCCGAAGCCTCTTTCAAGGCATTGATGGAAGGCTCAAGCAGCTCGTCCGCACAAAGGAATTTGCCGGAAGGGTCGCTGATCGAAAAATAAAGGCTCATATTGCCAATCCTTTTCCAAAGGCTCTATTATAGTATGTGGTTGTTTCATCACAACCATCGCCGCCAACCAAGGGGCATCGGGAGCCTACTAGTCCTTTTCTTTATTCCACTCTTGTATCATGGCATCGAATTTTTTCGCTTTTTCATACAAGTGGGGATTGACGACCGTGGCCTTGCCGCCTTTCGCTTCCATCATGACGGACCAGATGCATTGATCCTGAGTGAAAGAGAGCGTGAAGGTGCCTGCGTTTTTTTCCGAAGCCTCTTTCAAGGCATTGATGGAAGGCTCAAGCAGCTCGTCCGCGCAAAGGAATTTGCCGGAAGGGTCGCTGATCGAAAAATAAAGGCTCATATTGCCAATCCTTTTCCAAAGGCTCTATTATAGTATGTGGTTGTTTCATCTCCACAGTGCAGTGGAACATACAGCCTCTTTTCCCGTTTTCCCCTTGGCGAGAACCACGGCCAAGGCATTTTGCCGGTTATCCCTTTGGAGCTTCAAGGAAAAAAGCATCAACCGTTTTCTATAACACAGCCTTTTCAAAAATGTGCCAAACAAAAGGGATACAGTACAAAGACACTAGGGCAACAATACCGGAAAAAAGCCCGGAGCACTACTGTAGACTTGCTGTCCGTCGCCAAAACGTCTGGTTACGGGATTGGGGCCCGCCATCGGGCCAAAGGGCTTCCTGTTCCGCAACAGGCGGGTTCGGCGGGCGGCTTTCCTCCCTGCGGGCCGATGCGTACGGATTCTGCCGCGTCTTTAAGAAAAGGAGGGAAGGCTTTTCCCCCGGCGGGCCGCTGTGCAGGGCTGCGCTTTGGGATGTGCGGCAAGGCGGTACCCCGGCTTGAACCGCCCCCCCACTCTCTCTATCTATCAACAGCATGTTTTCATTTACTATATGAAGTCGGAAGGGGTGATCCCGTATTTCTTCAGTTTGAGGTAGATGGTCGAGCGTTTGAGGCGGAGCAGGGCTTCAGCGCCGTCCGGCCCGCAGACTTTCCCGCCCGTCTGTTCAAGCACATAACGCAGATAACGCTCCTCAAGCTCCGGGATCGTGGGAAAATCCGAAATGGTGAAGGCCCCCGCAGCCGAGCCGGAGGCGGCTGATCGGCTGGGCGACACCAGTTCGAGCAAGGGCGCGTTCAGGATGACCGCCCGCTCGATGATGTTCTTGAGCTCCCGCACGTTGCCGGGCCAAGGGTAGTTCAGGAGGCAGGCCCGTTCCGCACCCGTAAGCTGAAGGGGCGGCCTGCCGTAACGCTGGCAATAGGTTTCCACGAACGCCTCCGCAAGCCCGATGATGTCTTCGCGGCGTTCCCGCAGCGGGGGAACCCGCAGGGGCACCACGGAGAGGCGGTAAAACAGATCCTCACGGAAGCGGCCTTTGGCGACCTCGTCGCGCAGATTGCGGTTGGTGGCGGCGACGAGGCGGAACCGGGATACAATTTCGGCCGTGCCGCCCACGCGCATGAACCGTTGGTTCTGGAGCACGCGCAGCAGCTTGACCTGCATGCTCAGAGGCATTTCCCCCACTTCGTCGATGAAGAGGGTTCCGCCGTCGGCCATTTCAACGTACCCGATCTTCTGGCTTGTGGCCCCGGTAAAGGCCCCTCTCTCGTGCCCGAAGAATTCGCTTTCAAAGAGCTGTTCGGGCGTGCTGGCGGGATGGACGGCCACAAAGGGCCCCTTGCGCTGGCTGAAGAGGTGGAGCTGCCGCGCGAAGACGTCCTTCCCCGTCCCGGTTTCCCCATAAAACAGCACGGCGGCATCCGTCATGCCGACCTGCCGCACCTGTGCGGCGAGCTGCTTCAGCCCTTCGCCGATGATGGGGGCTTCCCCCGTATTTTTTTGGAGCGTTACGGCGTTGAACTTGGCGTTTTGCCAATGGATTTCCTGTTGCCGCATGTCGTCGAGGCGCAGCGCAGTCCGCACTTCCGCGGCGAAGAGCCGCGCCAGTTCACCGAGTTCGCTTTTCTTGAGCTGCGTCAGAAAGCCCGGCCCGAACCGCGTGTCGAGATACAGCAGCCACGGCTGCCGCCCGCCGACGTTCAGGGACAGGCAGACCGCCCGCCGTTCCCGATCCCCCTTCCTTTTGCTCAGGCAATCCGCAACCCATGCAATCCGGTCGCGCATGGACGGGCTTTGCAGCTCCGTCCGGGTAAGGTTCACCGAGGCGGCGCATTCTACGGGATGCCCGCCCGCCGAGGGCCTGAACAGCGCGGCGCGTTCGGCCTTGAGTTCGAGCTGGGCGACGTTGACGATGCGCTGGAGGTTGTCCTCAAGCGTCTGCCGGATGGGGACGTCATTGAATGCGTCATGGCAGCGATCCATGAGCTCTTCTTTCAAGAAGCGGGTATCGACAGTGGGGACGCCCGGCGAAAAGACGTCGCTGTCCCTGTCCCGCGTGGCGAGGATCGAGATTTCGAGGGGGCTCATGCCCGCGTGGGACGCCCGGCCTATGGACTCCGAGACCAGCATGCGGAGGGGGCGGGCCTCGTCATGGCGTCCGAGGCTTTCCAGCGTGTTCGCCAGTTCGTGGCGGGCCAGGGCCAACTCCCGCACATCCTGCGAAGGGGCGAGGCAGCCGATGCTTTGGCGGAGGAGGCTTACGGGATCGGCTTCCTCCGCATCCCATCGGCCCGCTTTGCCGTCCCGCAGGCACAGGGCCTTGACGCGGAGCGCCGCCCCGCGCCGCTGGCGGTTGGGGCTGCGGAGAAAAGATTCGAGGGTATCCCGGAAGGCGTAGCGGGGAATGTCGGGATACCCCACCTTTGCGAAATCATACAGCATATCCAGAATATAGGGATCGACAAAAGGGGAGTGGGGCGAACCCGCGGCGATGGCGTTTTCGGTTTCGCGGCGGAGGATGCGGTAGGCGGCGCCGGGCCGCCCGTTGAGGTAGTGGTAGAGCGCCAGCCCGCGTACCGTGCTGGAGAAGATTTTGGGATTCTCCACCGGATGGGTGCAGGAGAAGAGGAAGTCCAGATGGTTAAGCGCGTCGTCCCAATCGCCTTTGCGCAGCAGCAGGAAACAGAGATGGGTCAGCCAGAGCAGGGAGAAGGTTTTTTCCCCGGCAAGCTCGGCGGAGTGGCGGGCGGATTCCACTGTCCCGACGGCGAGGGTGTAGCGGCCGAGGTACATGGCCGACTGGCTGATGCTCATGGCATGGAACAGGGCGATCCGGTCGAGCCAGTCGCCGGGCTCCCCCTGATGGACATGGCTGCGCAGCGAATCCGGGTAGTCGCCGCTGATAGCGTAAAGCAGGCCCGCGAAACAGGCGATATGGTTTTTCATCTCCTGTTCGCAGGCGTCCTTGAGGCGCAGGAATTCGACCTCAACTTCGCTGATGTCCCACGGCTCATCGGGAAGCTCCAGACTGATCAGCCGCATGTAGTTTTTGAGGATGCCGATGAGGGGGCGGAAGCGTTCGTTGCCGCCGTACCCCGCGAGTTCGTAGGCGATGGAGGAGAGCCTGAAGGCCAGCGGGATGTGGCGGTTGGCGAGGATGCACATGCTCTGGAAGGTCAGGGCGAGCTTGCCGTACAGACAGCTTTCCACGCCTCCGGCGCCGTGCAGGTGGCGCTCGCCCCATGCGATCAGGAAGCGCAGCGCGCATTCCATGCAGATGATGCTGCCCGGACGCCGTTTGCCGAGCCCTTTGCCGATGGCCTCGGCAATGGCGGTGCAGTCGTCGAGCGCCATATCAGGAGCTCCGAGCCGCGCGAGCGCATGTGTGAGGCTGCCCGGCGAGGCGTTCCGGGCGACAAGGCGCGCGAGCCCGTCCCGCACGGCATCTGGCAGGCTGGGGCAGGCCCATGCATCCGGGCCGCCGGCCCGGACAACGAGCCCTGCGCCGAGAAGCGGCTCAAGGAAAGAGGCGATGGCCTCTTGCGGCTTTCCAGCCAGTACGGCGAGTTCCTGCGTCAGGAGCGGGCGTCCGGCGGCGTGTAGGGCTGTGACGAGCACGGCTTGGGAGCGGTTCAGCGGACGGGGCATGGATACCTCCAAGGGCCGGGGAAAGGGAGCCGTCTGCGGCGCGGTACGTGCGGCACAGCGGAAGTCCCGGTTTCTGTAAATGGCTGTGCCATAGAAAGTCGCTGATGCCTTTTTCCCTGAAGTCCCAAAGGAATAACCGGCAAAATGCCTTAGCCACGGGTTCAGCCAAGGGGAAAACTGGGGAAAAAGGCTGTATGCCCACCGCGCTGTGGAGATGAAACGGCCACATGCGATGCCGGAACCTTATAAAGATGTCTCGCTGAAATGAAAAGGCCTTGATGCGGAAAACGTCTGTTGGAAACCGGGGGGTTACGATACGCCCGGCTTCCGCGTTTTCCGGCAGGGAGCCCGTACCGGATTGGGGCCGGGTGCGCCCCTTCCCCGGAGGGGCGGCATCTCCCGGAACAAGCCCTCGCCGCAGGCATCAAAGCGTGTTCCTTCCTTGAGGGGCGGCATGCAAAAGGAGCCTATTACAGGTGAAGGGCCCAAGTGCGTCCTTTCCCCGGAGGCGGGGCATTGGAAAAAGGGGGCTCCTGCGCGCTGTTCCGCTTCGGCACAGCCGTTTGGCAAAACCGTGGACAATCCGTTTGTGCTTAAGGGGACAATTGAAAAGGGCCGTATCTCAGGAAATGGCTGATGCTTTCTTTTTTGAAGCCCTAAAGGGATGACCGGCAACGTGCCTCTCCGTAGAGCCGTCTGACGGACAAACTGGAGAAAAAAGCTGTGTTTTCACCATGCTGTGGAGATGAAACAACCACATTCCATAACGGGGCGTTGGAAAAAGGCGGCGTCTTTATTTTTGGATGATTCCAGTTTTCTGGAAAGCTGCCGAGGCGTGGGTGCAATGGAGGTTCTTTTTCAAAAAAAGAATTATCTTACGATGAGTTGATAAAAAGGGGATTTCCGTTTTTGCCTCCTCCGATCGTTTCCCTAAAAAAGGGGGCTCCTGCGCGCTGTTCCACTTCGGCACAGCCGTTGGGCAGAATCGTGGACAATCCATTTGTGCTTAAGGGGACAATTGAAAAGGGCCGTATCTCAGGAAATGGCAGACGCTTTCTTTTTTCAAGCCCCAAAGGGATGACCGGCAACGTGCCTCTCCGTAGAGCCGTCTGACGGACAAACTGGAGAAAAAAGCTGTATTTTCATCATGCTGTGGAGATGAAACAACCACATTCTATAACGGGGCGTTGGAAAAAGGCGGCGTCTTTATTTTTGGATGATTCCAGTTTTCTGGAAAACTGCCGAGTCGTGGGTGCAAGGGAGGTTCTTTTTCAAAAAAAGAATTATCTTACGGTGATTTGATAAAAAGGGGATTTCCGTTTTTGCCTCTGCCGACCGTTTCCCTAGGGCTTCTTTTTCCCTTTTATCCTGTTTATTCAGCATGTTATTTTTATAACGGGCCCGTTCCGTCTAAAAAACTGGACTGAAGGGCCTTTCGTTTTCTCCCCTTATGTTCGGACGGATTGCCGTCGTTTTAAAAAAAATAATAAAATAAGTGCAATATAAATATTTATTCCGGCTCTTCACCGTTGGCATGCCGCTTGCTCTAAAAAGGGCAATCGTGAACAACAGCTTAACAGAGGAGCCATCACTATGGGTACGGCAACGCAGATCTACCGGAACGGCACGATATTGACGATGGATTCACGGGGGAGCGTGGCCAGCGCGCTGGCCGTCGAGGGCGGCCTTGTCCTCGCTGTGGGGACCGAGGAGGAAGTCATGGCCCATGCGGGGCCGGACACCGTCGTCACTGATTTGCGGGGACGGACTATGCTGCCCGGCTTCATCGACGGGCACAGCCATTTCGTCTGGGCCGGGCTTATGTTCGCCACACAGCTTGATCTTTCCTCCCCGCCCGTCGGCAAGGTGAAGGACATCGCCGAAATCCGCGATCTGCTCAGGGAAAAGGCCGCCTCCACGCCCAAGGGCGAATGGATTCTGGGATACGGTTATGACGACACCGCCCTTGCGGATCGCCGCCACCCGCTCGCGTCCGACATGGACGACGTGACGCCCGATCACCCGGTGCTCCTGCGCCATGTTTCCGGGCACTTGTGTTCCTGCAACAGCCGGGCGCTGGCTCTGGTCGGCTATGATCGGAATACGCCCGATCCCGTCGGCGGGATCATCCGCCGCGACGCGCACGGCAACCCCAACGGCGTGCTTGAGGAACCTCCGGCGATGAACCCCGTCGCCGAGCTGCTGCCCGAACCGTCCGAGGAGGACTGGATGCGCAGCGTCGCAACCGCCTGCGATGCCTATACCGCAAAGGGCGTTACGTCCGCGCAGGACGGGTTCACCCAAGAAAAGCAGTGGGCGCAGCTCCGCAAGGCCCATGAAAAGGGCCTGCTCCGCAACCGCGTGCAGATCCTGCCCGGCCTCGGCTGCTGCGATCTCAGCCAGTTCGCTTCCCACGTTTCCGGTACGCCGCTGACCGCCGACGGCAAGATCAGCCTCGGCGCCGTCAAACACCTCGTCGACGGCAGCCTGCAGTGCTATACCGGCTGCCTGAGCAATCCCTACCACAAAATCATCTACGATCTGCCGGACGGCCCCCTGTGGCGCGGGTACATTCAGGAAAACCCGCAGGGCTTCATCGATCGCATCGTCGCCCTGCACCGGGAAGGCTGGCAGATCGCCATTCACGGCAACGGCGACGAGGCCATCCAGCTCATTCTGGACGCCTACGAGGAAGCGCAGAAGCGTTACCCCCGCGCCGACGCGCGGCACATCATCATCCACTGCCAGACCGTGCGCGAGGATCAGCTTGACCGCATCAAGCGCCTCGGCGTGGTGCCCTCGTTCTTCGTCGTCCACACCTATTTCTGGGGCGACCGCCACCGCGACATCTTCCTCGGCCCGGATCGCGCCCGGCGCATCAGCCCGCTCCGCAGCGCCCTGAAGCGCGGCATCCGGTTCAGCAACCACAACGATACGTTCGTGACCCCCATAGATCCCCTGCTCTCCGTGTGGTCGGCGGTCAACCGCCTCACCAGCAGCGGGCAAGTCCTTGGCGAGGAATACACCATTTCCGTCATGGACGCGCTGCGCAGCGTAACCTCGTGGGCCGCATATCAGGCCTGCGAGGAAACGAGCAAGGGCAGCCTCGAACCCGGCAAGCTGGCCGACATGGTCGTGCTTGGGGACAACCCCCTTGCCGTGGACAAAAAGGCCATCCGCGACATCCCGGTGTTGGCGACCATCGTCGGCAATGAGCTCGTATACGGGTCGCTGGAATAGCCTTGCCGGAAATCCGGCGGCGCGGGGCGTTCCTTCCCGCCTCCCCCGCCGGATTTCCCTGCCCCCCTGCATTTGCGGGTTCTCCCTGCCTTGACGATCTCAGCCTTACAAAGAGAGGGATTTATGGAAGCGTCGTTTTATCCGTATCTGGGTGCCTTGTGTTGGATCGGTGTGCTGCTCATGCTTGGGACGTTAATCCGCGCCAAGGTGCCGTTGTTCCAGAAGCTGCTGTTCCCTTCCTCCCTTATCGGCGGGCTCATCGGGTTTGTGCTGATCAACCTTGATCTGATCGGCATGCCCACCTCCACCGGCTGGAAGGACATCACCCCGAATATTTTCAGCATGATCACCTTCCACTTGTTCGCCTTCGGCTTCGTGGGCATCGGCCTGCTCCAGACCAAGAAGCCCGCCAGCGGCAAGGTTGTGATGCGCGGCGCCCTGTGGATAGCGCTTGTATTCGGCCTGCTTTTCTCCGTGCAGGCGCTCATCGGCAAGGGCGTTTTCGTGCTGTGGCAGGAGCTGTTCGGCGGCACGTTTGAAACCGTCAACGGCTACCTTCTCGGCGCGGGCTTCACGCAGGGCCCCGGTCAGACGCAGGCCTACGCGACCATCTGGCAGGGTTCCTATCAGACCGCGAACGCCCTGAGCGTCGGGCTGGCCTTCGCCGCCGTCGGGTTTCTCGTGGCGGGCATCGTGGGCGTGCCGCTGGCTTTCTACGGCATCAAGCGCGGCTGGTGCACCGGGGGGCGTTCCGGCGAACTGCCCCAGAACTTCCTGCGCGGCCTTATGGATCGCGGCGACAACCCTCCCTGTTCCCACAGCACCACCCACCCCGCCAACATCGATAATCTCGGCTTCCATTTGGGCCTCATGGCGGCGATTTACGGCGTGGCCTATCTTTTCGGGCTCATGTTCGCCAACTACATGCCCGCCGGCATCGCCGGGCTGGGCTTCGGCCTGACCTTCTGCTGGGGCATGTTCCTCGCCATGTTGCTGCGCAAGTTCATGGCCAGGGTCGACATCCTGCACCTCATCGACGGCGAAACGACCCGGCGTCTGGTCGGCGGCTCCGTGGACTTCATGATCTGCGCCGTGTTCCTCGGCATCGAAATGGAGGATCTTCAGGAAGTGCTGCTGCCCTTCATCGTCGCCATCATCATCGCCACGTTCATCACCTTGATCCTTTGCGTATGGTTCGGCCGCCGCTCCCCTGAGTTCGGCTTTGAACGCTGCCTGATCATGTTCGGCTACGCCACGGGGACGGCGGCTTCGGGCCTGCTGCTGCTCCGCATCGCCGATCCGGATTATGAAACCCCCGTCGCGGTGGAAGGCGGCCTCATGAACGTATTCACTTGCCTGACCTTCCTGCCGGTCACGCTGTCCATGCCGTTCGCGCCGGTGGAGGGATACCCCATCGTCTGGGTCTTCACCGCCATCATCGTTGTGACGCCCATCGCCATGTATCTCTTGAAGCTCATCCGCAAGCCCGCGTTCTGATCCCATCGGAAACGGGCCGCACGTGAGGGATGCGGGGGTACCCCCCGGAGGAAAGGAAATGCCGGGACCCCTCGCCCGGAGTATCTTCAACCCCAAAGGAGAGAGGAAGATGAAGAGACTGATGACGCTTTTGCTGGCCGCCGGTTTGGTTTTTGGCGCAACTTCCGCTGTGAAAGCGGCGGACTTCAAGATGTCCGGCCTGATGCAGCACCGTGTGTCGTTCGCCGACCGCAACTTCGCGAAAGGCAACGGCGACGACAAGATGCGGGCGGCCAGCCGTATCCGTACCCAGATCGACGTGATCGCCTCGGAATCCCTGAAGGGCGTGGTATTCTTTGAAATCGGCCACCAGAACTGGGGCAAGTCGGCTGAAGGCGCATCCCTCGGCACGGACGGCAAGGAAGTCAAGGTACGTTACAGCTATGTCGACTGGGCGATCCCGCAGACCGACGCCAAAGTTCGCATGGGCCTCCAGCCGTACGTCCAGCCGACCTTTACCGGCATCGGCTCCCCGATCCTCGACGCCGACGGCGCGGGCATCACCATCACTAACCAGTTTACCGAAAACGTAGCCGCGAGCCTGTTCTGGCTGCGCGCCGAGAACGACAACGACCCTGACATGGCGGAGCATGACGCCCACGACGCGATGGACTTCATCGGCCTGACCGTGCCGCTGACCTTCGACGGCGTGAAGGTGATCCCGTGGGGCATGGGTGCCTTTGTCGGCCATGACAGCTTCAAGGGCGGCAACTTCGACCTGAATTCCCCCATGACGCAGGGCATGCTTCCCCTTGCCGGCAAGGGAGCGCTCGCGGACATCGTGGCCTCCAGCGACAAGGATCACGGCAGCGCATGGTACGGCGGCATCACCGCCGACGTGACCGCCTTCGCCCCCTTCCGTTTCGCGCTTGATGCCGCCTACGGCAGCGTGGATCTGGGGACGAGCAGGCTCGACGGCAGGAGCTTCGACGTGAAGCGTTCCGGCTGGTACGCCGCGTTCCTCGCCGAATACAAGCTGGAATCCTGCACCCCCGGCCTGCTGTTCTGGTATTCCTCCGGCGACGACGCCAACCCGTACAACGGTTCCGAGCGCCTGCCCTCCATCGACCCCGACGTGTACGTGACCTCCTACGGCTTCGACGGCACGAACTACGGCGGTGCGGCCCAGACGATGGGCTACGGCATCTCCGGCACATGGGCGGTCATGGGCCGAGTGAAGGACATCTCGTTTATGGAAGATCTCTCCCATGTCCTGCGCGTCGTGTACTATCAGGGCACGAACAATAGGGAAATGGTGCGGAACAAGATGATCTCCGACCCGCAGGACTCCCTGTACAGCATGATCTACCTGACCACGGGCGACAAGGCCGTGGAAGTGAACTTGGATACGGAATACAAGCTGTATGAGAACCTCTCGCTGTTCGTGGAGCTCGGCTACATCCGCCTTGATCTCGATAAGGATTTGTGGAGGGGCGTGGGCTACGAGGCGAAGGAAAACAACTTCAAGGGCACCTTCAGCATCGGCTACAAGTTCTAGGCGAACCGGGGCCTTCGCCTTTCTTTCAGTGAAGGCTCCGTCAACGTTCGGAGATGGTGCCTCTATCGGGTTTGCCGGGGCTTCCGCTTCCCCTTGTGGGATGGAGCAAGCCGCCGGGTCTGGGAACGGCCCGGCGGAACCCCGGCGATGCGATGTCGAAAACGGACGCTCTGCGCATGGCGGGGCGTCTGTTTTTTGTGGGAACCGGGGCGGCGTCAATCCCGCATAGGGTGGAGTTAGGCCGTCCGCCCGGTACCGGGGGAAGAGGGGATTTTCTTTTGCCATGCCGGTGCGTGCGGCCTTTTTTCGGCAATGGGGGGCTCCGAGAGCCCACCCCGGCAGTGAGGCGGGGCGCAGCGGCCTTTACTGGCTAGGGTGGCGGCATACGCGGATGATTTGAGCGGTGCTAAGGGTATTCCCCTCCGGGGGGTCAATGAGGCGTCGAACATCTGGAGCTGTTCTTCCAGAGTATCCCCCCCTCCGGGGTGTTTCCCAATCCTCACCCCGCGGCAAGGTGGCGGCGAAGTATGCCGGGCCCCGCCAGGGAGTTTCTCCGTCTGTTCACTCTAGGTCGTGTCGTCATTTTATATGTAACTATTTGAAATTATCGAGAACAATCTTTTGGCGGCTTAAAAATGGTTAAATAGTTTCAATAGATTATATCTAATTGACGGCGCGACCTGGAAGCGGTTTGGTGAAGCATTCATTTCTCCGGCGGAGGATGCTATCCCTCCGGTTGCCCTCAGGCTTTGCGGCGATGGAGGTATGGGCCTTCCTTCCCGGTGCAGGACACGGCGCTGCGTATTACGCTGCCCGTCCAGCTAGGGTGCAAGGAACCGATCCCCGGCGCTCTGTCGCGTACCACGTTGGTGCCCGCCCAGAGCTTGGGCTTTTCCGCCGAAGCTCAGGGGTACGCCGCCGTCGCAGCCCTCCCATCGTGCCACATAACCTAGCGGAAGAGCCCCAGATACCCCGCCAAAGCCATTCCCACGAGGGCGGTGAGCATCCATTTCAGCTTGCCGATCCGCAGTGCCTTGATGAGCGCGGCCTGCTCTTCGGGGGCCTCCCTGTTGGTGCCCGCCCAGAGCTTGGGCTTTTCCGCCGAAGCTCAGGGGCACGCCGCCGTCGCAGTCCTCCCGTCGTGTCCTATAACCTAGCGGAAGAGCCCCAGATACCCCGCCAAGGCCATTCCCGCGAGGGCGGTGAACATCCATTTCAGCTTGCTGATCCGCAGTGCCTTGATGAGCGCGGCCTGTTCTTCGGGGGCCTCCCTGTTGGTGCCCGCCCAGAGCTTGGGCTTTTCTGCCGAAGCTCATGGGCACGCCGCCGTCGCAGCCCTCTCATCGTGCCGCATAACCTAGCGGAACAGCCCCAGATACCCCGCCAAGGCCATCCCCGCGAGGGCGAAGAACATCCATTTCAGTTTGCCGATCCGCAGTGCCTTGATGAGCGCGGCCTGTTCTTCGGGGGCCTCCCTGTTGGTGCCCGCCCAGAGCTTGGGCTTTTCCGCCGAAGCTCATGGGCACGCCGCCGTCGCAGTCCTCCCATTGTGCCACATAACCTAGCGGAACAGCCCCAGATACCCCGCCAAGGCCATCCCCGCGAGGGCGATGAACATCCATTTCAGCTTGCCGATCCGCAGTGCCTTGATGAGCGCGGCCTGTTCTTCGAGGGCCTCCCTTTCCGTTTGCCTCATGGTGTAGGTACGGATCAGTTGTTCCCGGACGTAGGCTCCGGCGCTGGTGGGCGTCGTCGTGCAGAAATCCGCTATGATGTCCGCATACGTCAGGTTGCCGGAGTGGCCGAGGCCGGTGATCCTGTGCGCCGCTTTACGCGCAAGGGCCTTGACGACGTATTCGTGCTGGAATGTGGTAAACTCGGCGTCGCCTCCACCCCCGCGTATCAGCACGACGACATTGCCGCCTGCCTGATCTATCGCCCGTGCTATGGCGGACGGATCCGCCATGGAGGTCGGCAGGGATTCCACGTTGACGTTTTTCAGATCAAGCTCGTTCCTGAAGTCGGCGAAGACGTTGGCGGCATGGGACTTGGAATGGATCACGGAGATGGCGGTCACCCGGTTGGGGAAGGGTATCCTTTTAAAGCCAAGTTCCTTGAGGTGGCTGATCGTCCCTTCAACATTTTGAGGTGGCTCTGGGCCGCGCCCTCCCCCGGAAGCCTCAATGACCGAGGCCGCATGGACATGGAGTTTGAAGAGGACGACGGATTTCTTCAGATACACCACCGGGGTGCCGAGGACATCAACGCGATCCCCCGGCCGTATGCCCCCGCTTTGAATGGCCTCAAGCGGCAGATCCATACAGATGCTTTTTCCCTCGTCGGTGAGTTCAATGCCGTAATGGACACCATTCCAGAATGTCCTTTTGGCAGTCCAGTCCCCGATGATCCCCTGCGTCCTGAAGACGCTGCTGGAGCTGTCTACGGCGTTTTTGAGGGCAGTCCCCGCCATATCCTCGAAAACGGAACTCAGGCGGGCAACGGACAAAGACGGCATCGTGGGCATTGGCATATTGGATTCTCCGAAAGGCGTTGCGAAATGTTCAGCATGGTTTCCCGGTCGAGTCAACCCGCACGGGGGAAACGGCATCCCCGGCGGAACATGGCATACGGGCATGGAACCCGCCATAAGGGAAGGGCGTAAGCCCATCCGGGGATGCTGCCTTTGACGGCTACGTGTCCGAATAAAAAGAGGGCCCCGCTGTAACGGGCTGCGGTTCTATAAAGAGAGGGGCCGGGCTGGCGGGGGACACCTCTGTCTTCCTGTGTGGATCGTGGCGGTACGGCGGCGTGAAAAGCAAAGGAAAAGGTTCTGTCATGGCATGTGGTTGTTTCATCTTTACAGCGTGGTGAACATGCAGCCTTTTTCTCCGGTTTTCCCATCGGCGGAATCCATGCCCAAGGCCTTTTGCCGGTTATTCCTTTGGAATTTCAAGGAAAAAGCATCAACCGTTTTCTAGGCCGTGTCGTCAGTTAGATATAATCTGTTGAAATTATTTAGCTATTTTTCAAGCTATAAAAAGATTGTTTTTAATAGTTTCAAATAATTGCATGTAAAACAACGACACGGCCTAGGGCACGGCCAAGGAAAATGGAATATGTCTTGTGTGGCCTCAAAACGGTGTATGCAGGGCTGGCAGAAGCTGGCCGATGGCGCGCGGGGATGCCCAAGGAGAGGCCCCAAACGGGGCTGTGCGATGTTGTGGGCCTTCGATGAGCTCGCGCCTTCCAGGAGAGGCCCCAAAACGGGGCTGTGCGGAAGGCGTGAACGGTGCAACGCCCCTTTCCCAAGACAGCCGGGATGTGCGGGAGGAAAGGCGCGGGAGGTTCCGGCAGCCTTTCCTTCACGGCAAAAAAGGTGGCAAAACAAGGCGAAACGTGTATACTGCGGCGGCATTCTGCAATAACAGGAAGAAGATAGAATGAATGGCGCGGCCCCAAAAGCTGGGGCAGCCCCGCCCCGCCGTCCTGTTTTTGGGGTGGCTCATCGTCCATCGGGAGAGTTTCATGAAGAAGTGGCTTTTGGCGACGCGGCCTTGGTCGTTCACCGCGTCCGTGATCCCCCTGACGCTTGGGGCGGCTCTGGCGTGGGCTTCGGATGCCGCCCATGCCGGGCTGTTCCTGCTTACGCTTCTGGGCGGCGTCGCGGTTCAGACGGGCACGAATATGCTGAACATCTACGGCGACTACCTAAGCGGCGTGGATACCGAAGCTTCCGCCCACGGCGAATCGCCCATCCTCCTCGGCCTCATCAGCCCCGAAGCCATGCGGCGGGGCGGCCTCATCGCCTTGTGCGTGGCCTTTGCCGTGGGCATCGTGCTGGGGTTCGCCTGCGGCTGGCCGATCCTCGCCTTCGGACTTGTGGGCATTGCGGGCGGCTACGGCTACACCAGCGGCTTCTGGCCTTACAAATACCACGCCTGCGGCCCGGTGATGGTGTTCCTGCTCATGGGGCCGCTTATGGCGCTTCCCGCCTACTACATTCAGGGGGGCTCCCTCGACTGGCGGCCCTTCCTCGCCTCCCTGCCCATTGCGTGCCTCGTCACCAGCATCATGCACGCCAACGACATCCGCGACATCGCGCACGACCGCGAGGCCGGGATCACGACCCTCGCCATGCTGTTGGGCCGCAGGAAAGCCTTGTACCTGTACGCGGCCCTGTGCGTAGGCGCATACGGCTTCCTGTTGCCCCTCGCCGCATTCGGCGTCGTGCCGCCGTCCGGCCTGCTGCCTTTCGTGCTTGCGCCGGGCCTGTGGCGCACGCTGCGGACGCTCGGAACCCGGCCCTTTCCCGAAGCCGAGCTTGTATCGCTGGACGGCGTATCCGCGAGGCACCATTTCCTGTTCGGGCTGCTGCTCATCGCCGGGATACTGCTGCCGCGCGGCCTTGAGCTGGCGCAGGGCCTGATCAAGGGGCTGTCCGCATGACGCCGCGCATCCCCACGGCGGGGCAGGTGTGCGGCACGCTGGCGCTGGCCGCTTTCTTCTGGTGGGTGAATTTCGGCCTGCACTGGGTCAATTTCTGGATCGGCATGGGCACGGCGGCCTCGGCGCTGGCCCTGCTTTCGTTTTGGTTCGCGGGCGTTCCCATGAAGCGGGCGGAGTGGGCGGGGCGGGCCGTGCTCATCGGCCTCGTTTCGGCGGCGCTCCTCTATGCGGTTTTCGCGCTCGGCAATACGCTTTCCGGCTGGCTGTTCCGCTTTGCGCCGCATCAGGTATCGGCCATCTACGACATCCGCCATGAAGGTTCGCCGCTCGTCATGGCGCTGGTGCTGCTGTTCATCACCAGCCCCGCCGAAGAGGTTTTCTGGCGCGGCTTCATCCAGCGCTGGTTCATGCACCGCTTCGGTGGCAAGGCTGGATGGCTCCTTGCGGTGTGCGTTTACGCGGGCGTCCACGTTTTCTCAGTGAACTTCATGCTGGTCATGGCCGCATTGACGGCGGGGCTGTTCTGGGGCTGGCTCTATTGGAAAACCGGCAGCCTCGTCCCCTGCATCCTTTCCCACGCCTTCTGGACGGTCGCCGTGTTCATCCTCTGGCCCCTGACGCCGGGCGTCTGAGGGGCCGGAAAAGGAAGGGCGCCGCTCATAAAAAAGGCGGGTGTCCCCCGCCTTTTTGGTGCCGTCCGTCTACAGCGCCTTGAGCAGCATTCTGATGCCCACGACGATGAGCAGGAGGGCGAAGCATTTCTTGAGCTTGGGCACCGGGAGTGTCTGGGCGAGGCGCGCGCCCAGCGGGGCGGTGAACATGCTGACGATGACGATGCCGAACAGCCCCGGAAGGTAAATGTAGCCGAAGGAATAGGGCGGCAGGTTCGCGGCGTTCCAGCCGTTCACGATGTAGCCGAAGCACCCGGCAAGGGCGATGGGGAAGCCGATGGCCGCCGAGGTGCCGATGGCCTTGCGCATGTCCAGGTTGTTCCAGAGCAGGAAGGGCACGGAGAGCGTGCCGCCGCCGATCCCCACGAGGCTCGACACCACGCCGATGATCCCGCCCGCGGCGCTCATGCCCGCGAAGCCGGGCAGGTGGCGGGACGGCTTGGGCTTTTTGCCGCTGAGCATCTGGGTGACCACGAAGAAGAGGAAGGCCACGAAAAAGAGCTGGAGGAACCGCGCCGGGACGTGGGAAGCCAGGAACGACCCGCAGAACGTGCCGATCAGGATGCCGGGGGTGATGTTCCGCACGGCGTCCCACCGGACGCCCTTGTTGCGGCTGTGGGCCAGCGAGCTGGAAACCGACGTGAACATGATGCTGCCCATCGACGTCCCAAGGGCCATGAGCATGAGCACGTCCGGCGGGAAGTTTTGCCAGCCGAAGGCGAAGACGAGCATGGGCACGATGACGATGCCCCCGCCCACGCCGAGAAGCCCCGCCAGAACGCCCGCGATGGCTCCGAGCAAACAGTAAACAACCAGTGAAATCAGCATGTCAGTCCCTCACGGTAGCGAAAAGGTGTTTGTGGATGACCGTATCGATATGCTCTTCGAGGGCCTTGCGGCTGTCTTCCGGGGATCGCCGCTCAAGCGCGTCGATGATGCGCAGGTGGGAGGAAACCGAGAACTGTCGCCACGGCGTGTCCCGCAGCTCCGGGGTGCGCCCCTTGGCGTAGATGCGGTTCAGCCGGGCGACGGTGTCTATAAGCAGTTTGTTGCCCGTGCATTCGGCGAGGGCAAGGTGGAACTTGGCGTCAAGATCGCCGTCGCTCTCGCCGACGAGCAGGCGGCGCTGCTGATCGCAGGCGATGATCTTGAGGCGGTCAAGCTGTTCGGAGGTATGGCGCACGGCGGCGATTTCCGCAATGCCCGGCTCCACGATGCGGCGGTATTCCGTCACCTCGTCGAACATCAGGCCTTCGGAATCCACGGCTTCAAGGATGGCCTCCTTGAGCGGCTCCATGTCGGGCACGCGGACATACGTCCCGTCCCCTTGCCTGCTTTCGAGGAGCCCCTTTGCGGCAAGGGCGCGGATGGCCTCGCGCACGCTGCTGCGGGAAACGCCGAACGACTCGGCAAGGGCGCGTTCCGGGGGCAGTTTGTCCCCGTCGCGGAAATGGCCTTCCGCCATGAACTGTCGGAGGCGTTCCGTGAGCTTCTGATAGCTCCGGTGCGGGCGGCCGGAGAGAGGATCTGTCTTGGTCATGATGGTTCCTTATTAAATTGGTAAGACCAATACGACCATTGGACGATTCTGTCAACCTTAATCAAACCACTTAAACCATTTAAGGATCTATCCAGCGGCATACCTTTGGCATACCTTAAACGGGGACGCCACAGGAAATGGCCGAAGCTTTTCTTCTTGAAGTTCCAAACGGATAGCTACAAAATGCCTCAGACGTGGAGCCCGCCAACGGGAAAAGTGAAAAAGCTCTGTTTCTCTCTTAGTCATATATTGCCAATAGAAAGAGATAAATAATTATTAAATTTAATATATTATCGTAAATATTTTTATCCTGAAAATCTATTTTGGATAAGCATTTTGCCTTCTTTCGCTGTATCATCTAACATACTAATATAAATAGTGAAGATGAAAGAAAATACATAAAGACCAGGTTCGAGAGCGTCTTCTTCCGTCAGTTCGCCAAAAGCGATCCGCACACTGGAGAGTATGACAAAATCTACTGCTTCTGATACGCAGACCACGAGGGTAAGGGGCACTGGAAAACTGTCGGCAGGCACAGCAAGGGCATCCGTCCGGCTAACTGCCAGAAAGGAGCGGGCAAAGTTCCTTGCCTAATTTGATATCACTGGCGTCAACCCCATTGAGCGGGATAAAGTTACCATCGGGGACTTGGTGGATGCCTATCTTGCATGGGGCAGAAGTGAAGGGAAATACGTTGACCGGCACTACAGTCATAACGCCCACCTCAAGAACAAAATTCACGCTCTGCCCGTTGTCGAACTGACTCCGAATTTGCTTTCCAGCCTCAAGGCGCAGCTCCTGAAGACACCCACCGGGAATACAAAGCCCAAAAAAGCCGCAGGAAAGTCCAACACCAAGACGCGGAAACGGAAAACTCTGGCCGGGTAGACCCTGAACAACATCTTTTCGTTCATGCGTTCCGCCATAAACCGTGCTGTCGCCACCGGAATGTGGAGCGGAGTCAACCTGTTGTCCACCAAGGGCGGTACTTGGAAAATGGTAAAAGCCAATAATGAAAGACTGCGTTTCCTGACCGGAGGGGAAGCCAAAGCCCTTCTGGACAACCTCGAAAAGAGGCATCCGCAGTTGCATGACATGGCCCTACTTTCCCTGCGAACCGGCCTCCGGCCCACAGAAATTTTCAAGCTGCGCGGAAAGGACGTGGATGTTAACGCCTGCGGCTTCTATGTCATCCAGAAAGGAGGCAAATGGGTTTTCGTCCGAGTGCCGGAGGACATGGTCAGGATGCTCCAGGTGTACAAACGCAAACCTGCGGAACCCATCTTCCAACAGCCCCGCAAGAAAACAGTGTTCACCAAGACGCCCGCCTGCTTCCAGACTGCCGTCAGAAAAAGCTCAACCTGGCCCCAAAGGACGGTGATGGTCTGTACGCCGTCACCCTGCATACCATGAGACATACCTTCACATCCTGGCTGGCTCAGCCCGGTAAGGTCATGCTTATGGGGCTGCAAAAGCTCATGCGTCACAAGAACATCACCATGACGATGAGATACGCTTACCTTTTCCTAGGTTGTGTCGTCATATTACATATGACTATTTGACGACACGGCCTAGGGCAGGAAAACGAAAAGCTCTTGATTATAGGGGACATGCTGGCAGCCTGAGAAAGTCGTCATTTTGATTCCGAAGTTTGGATGCACCCGGATGCAATATATTCTTCCAAAACGGCGCGTTCATAGAAGACGTGCCTGCCAAAATTTGTATATACCGGGCCGACGCTTTTTTGCCGTCAGTATGCGAGAGTTTTTTGGTGGATGCCAAACTCTCTTTCCACATCTTTAGGTGTAAGCAATTTTTGTTATAATTATCATAAATATTAATTGGTTACTTATACTTTGCGGCACGAGCGGCCTCAGTGATGAGTGGCAGCAGTTCTTCCGGTGTTGTTACGATAACAGTCTGTCTTTCCGTGAGCATATCACTTTTCCCTGTAAGATGTCGTCAGAGAGGATGAGTCGGAGAAAAGGCCATAATATTTTGCTATAAGTTTATTCATACTGTGGCAAGCGTTTTCTTCTAGTATTTTCTCTCTGTGGCGCAGTACGCCGCTGAAACTTATGCAGAGTAGTTTTGATATTTCAGAAATCATTTTGCCATCCAAAGCAAGCTCAAAGCTCTCTTTTCCTCGTGATGTGAGCGTAAATTCAGATATGCTTGTAGCCAACTCTGAAACTATTACCCCCATGAGTTTGATACTTCCATGCACACCATATAATTTTCTGACAGTCACCTGATGTCTATAAACTGTTGTGCGCTGAATAGATAATATGCGGGCAATGTCTTTTGGGCGTTTACTCTGGATCATCAGCATGACGATTTGCCATTGTCGCATAGGAAGACTTTTCATAGCTATAACATCTGCAAAATCAGTATTTGGATATAAGCTGTGGCATGATGGATTTTCGAGGGGTATTGGCAAGATTATATAAATTGAAAAATTCATTTTCAACAAGATCGTAAACAAGAGAACCTTTGAAATTGGGGAGTTTTCAATAATGTCGAGAAATAGCCCTTTCAAAGCACCTTAAAAAGTGTATGAAAGGGCTATTCTTAATATTTAATCTATTGAATTAATATATTATTGAAAATAGAATAGTTATGTGACGGATGACCTTCGGGAACGTCATGATGATATTGTCTGGCGTTTCGGCTGTAAAAGGGTTCCTGGTGTTATGTGGCGTTGCTTCTGGAGTTCCAGAGCACGCCCGACCACTGGATGGCCCTGAGAACGCTGTCCTATACGACCCTGCTTCTGCTTGATCTCGTCAAGACGGAAAATGTACGTGAAAAAGAAGGATTGCCGCCGGTATTTCCCATTGTTGTATACAATGGGGGCAAGGTATGAAAATCGCCTCAGAAAGTGGCGGCTTTGTCCCATGCCGGAGAGGTTGAAGTATTATCATCCCCAACATCGGCATTTTTGCTGGACGAAAGCCGTGTGCCGGGAGAAGAACTGGATAAAAGCGAGGATTGGGTTGCACAGTTTTTGAGAATGGAGTGCGCATAGGAGCCCAAGCTGGTTCGGCGAATAGTCAAGGGGGTGTTACCTTGCTTCATGGGCTGGAATACCTGTTTTTATATCGGTGAAAATAGCAGTAGATTAAATATTTCATATGGTTTTATCTAAAAAATGAGGTATGTATCCGTCCTCTCATTGAGGGGAACCAAAATTTTTTGTGATCACTATCAATATATGCTATTGCTATTCAAATAGCATAACTAACTAGTTTATATTATTGCATTTATGGGAGGGTAGGCTTTATAATAGCTCACAAGCGGCTCTTTGCCATGATATTTTTTATATACATAAAAAACACGGTGGCAATGATGCTTCATGGTATGATATTCTCTTTATCTATTCTAAAAGGTAAGGAGAAAAAATGGAGAACATTTCAAAAAAACTCATGATAGGAGCTTGCGAAATTGCCTGTAGGTATCCATCTCTCTCCCTTGAGGATGCTGTGGGCGATGCACGTCAACTCGCTGAAATGATTAAACAGTATCACTTTGAAGATACTCAAAAGGAGGAGTATATCCTTACTGCGGCATGTTGGTTTATCGGTGCGGACCCTGATCTTTCTCCTAAAGGAGCTATCGACAAGGCACTGCATTTGTGGAATATTATAATGGTATAAATAAAAATATATAAAGACTGGAGAAGCAACGGCTCTCCAGTCTTTTGTTTAAAAAAAGCTCTGGTATAGTATGTGGTTGTTTCATCTCCACAGTGCGGTGAAAAATACAGCTTTTTTCCAGTTTTCCCCTTGGCGGGATCCACGGCTAAGGCATTTTTCCGGTTATCCCTTTGGAGTTTCAAGGAAAAAGCATCAACCATTTTTTATAACACAGCCTAAAAAAACTAGATAATGATTTTTTGTTGGGTTGTGTCGTCATTTTATATAATAAGTTGAAATTATGTAAAATAATTTTTTTGTGACTTAAAAATGGTTAAAAAATTTCAAGATATTATATCTAATTGACGACACGACCTAAGCAAATCTTATAAAGTTCACAGATAGAAAATAGGTATAAGCCATCGCCTTATTTTGTTCGATTTCTATAAAAATAGCTTTGCCATAACTTCCACAGCGGGCACCAGAATTTTTTCTTTTTACCACAACAGCATTTTCCCTGCGGCAAAAGCTTTCTTATTTTGTAACATTCTATATCTACCTCATCCATGGTGTTCTGTATGATTTCTTCCTCCCAGTAGGTGAGCGTTTTTTGTTTTACGATAAGAAATCGTGTTTCTTCCAATATATTTATAATTTTTGTTAGAGATACAAGCATTTTTTCTCTCTTTTCATCCGCATCCTGTTTGATTTGGGCCGTTGCCCAATCCAGTAGTAATGAATTGCCTAGAGCAATACATAAGCGCGGCAACATCTTCAGACTTGGAAAATAATTATCATCTTCTTTAAGGTAACGCCGGATGAGGGAAATTGATACACCAAGGCGTTGAGCAATTTGTTCAGCAGTAAGGCCGCTTTCCTCCTTGGCTGTTCGGATCGCTTCTTTTGCCGTCATTGTTTTGTAATTCAGCATATTGCCGTTCCCCTATTATAAAAGGTTATAGAGTTATGCCCTTTGAATGGGGCAAAACATCGTGCACCTTTACAGGGGAAGGAAATGGATAACAATAATTCTAGTGGGGTTATGTTATAGTAAAATATGTTCCATCACGGAGTGGCTGAATTAGGAGTATGGCGACAAAGATCTGTGCGGCTGCATCCATCTGTACCGTGCCCCAGATTTCCAGAACCATAAGCGTGGCGTCGGCAGAAGAGTGCTTTTCTCCCAGAAAGCAAATATCTCTTCGCGGAATGCTGTGAATTCGGCAAGGCATTGGCGCTGGTCAGAAGGATTGACCGCCAGTGTTATTACAACATCAGGCCGAAAATGAGCCACGGCATTCAGGCTGCCCTGTAAGCCACAGCGGGCTTTTCTTTGTCTGTTTGGGCTATACGTTCACTAGATCGGCCCCTAGCAGTTTTTCCGCATTGCCGTGGAAAAATTTTTTCTTGTGTTCTTCTGAGAAGCCAAAACGCTCTACGTCTCGGACAGCTTGCTCCATGTTGTAGCAGGGGTAGGCGGAACCGAACAATATCCTTTCTCCATCCAGCCAGCGCATGGCCTCTCCATACATGCTGTTGCCGGGGGTGTCTGGATTCAGCATATACAAGTCCGGGAGCAGCCAGACGTTAGGGCATACCAAGCAGACATTGAATACGTGGGGAATCCATGGGTAGCAACCGTGGGCCAGCACAATCTGAAGTCCGGGAAAGTCGTTTGCCACGCGCTGGACGGCAGTGGGATCGGAATAGTCAAGATTTCCTTGGAAGAAGCTCATGGTGAGCACAACGGGAATGCGAGCCTTTTCGCAGCGGGCATAGATGGGGTAGAGCGTGTTGGAATCGGCATACCTTGGAGGCATGCAGTTGGCTGGTTCCATGGCAATGCCCTTAAAACCCAGCGTGATGCAACGCTCAAGCTCGTCCATGGCCGCCGCTATGCCCCGGGATACATCGAGACTGCCGAAGGGGATGATCTTGTCGGGATATTCCACGGCAAGGGCGTGTACGTCGTCGTTGGAGACGGAGGCTGTGTCGTCTGGTATTTGGCGGCCTATGGCCACACCTTTTCTGATGCCGGCCGCAGCTAGTTCCTTCCAGAACAGTTCCATGGATTTTTCTCCGGCGGCGCGGCTGGGAATGCCATGATGCTTCTGAGGGGCCGTTTCATTGCACGCCGGGGAATAGATGCCCAGCCTGGTAAAGCTTTTGTAGGGAGGGCGCAGACGAAAGTCAAAGATTTTCATGATAGTTCCTTGTTATTGGTGGGTTAGGCAAATTACGGGGTTAGAAAACGACCTTGCTCCAGACATAGCCGAAAACCAAAAGCACGCAGCACAGGAACGAGCAGCAGATAAAGCCGTGCGTGAATTCCTGTCGGAAGGATACATAGTCCCTTTGTCCGAAGATGATGGCGTTGATGGGGTTTGCGGCGGGAAAGAACATGGAGAGGCTGGAACTCAGCACTACAAGGTAGGACAGAATTTCGGGATGGATAGGAAGACTGTCCCGGATGAAGCAGACAATGGTCACGAAAAGTGCGCAGATGATCATGTTGTTGGCGAAATTGGTGATGTAGGCGGCGAGGAAGATAACTGTAGCCATGATGAGGGCAGTAGGCATATTGTTCAGCAGCGCGGACACGCCGGAAGAAATGATGGCGTTGAGGCCGACGACATCGGAGGAAATTGCATTGGCGAGCGGGAACAGTACCACCAGAATGAAAAACACGTTCCAAGGAAAGAACGGTGCGATTTTGCCCACGTCTATGAGCGGCTCGCCTTCTACCCGGACTATAAACAAAACGGCGAGCAACAGCAGAGAAAGACCGCCAAGCCCCAACATGCCGAATATCTTGTACAGGGAGGAGGACTGCGGAACGACGCCTGGCAGCAGCAGGAGGAGAAGCGTACCGATTACGCCGATGAGTGCGACTTTCTTTCTCAATGAAAGCGACATGTTTTCCTTAACATGGACGTAGTTTTTAAGCGGAGAGAGATCAACCCGCATGCAGTATTTGCAGAACAGCACATAAGCGGCAATAGTTAACACACTTAGCGGCATGCAGAACAGGACGAAGTGGACCAGGTTCATTTCCGTGCCGGTGATAGCTTGGTAGGCGCCTATGGCCACGATACCGCTGCCCTTGAAGGGAAGAGCGGAGTCGCCGAAGGCTAGGGAGAAGCCCATGCCGACGAAAAAGGCGGGAACGGCGGAGGAGTATGGCTTTATTCCCGTTTTTTTCGCGAGATCCTTGAACAGTTCGAGAAAGATGACAAAAACAGCGATACTCTGTGAAAGGAGCGCGGCGAGGAACCCGGCAATCAGAAAATAGAACAGGAGGAGAAAGGGCTTGCCTCTGGCGCTTTCCATGCCCAGCAGCCAGTCGAGAATGACTCCCGTGAGATCGGCCTGTTGAACGAAGGCGGCAAGGAGCAGCAGGGAGAGTATCATGACCAGGGTTTGCGAGCCGAAGGCCGTTTGCAGTACGGTGGTCATGGGCATGTAGTCCGTGCAGCCCAGGGCCACCACGCCCAGCAACGAGGGCCATGCCAGACCGACATTGACCCACCCGTAAATGACGCCGATGAATACGCCGATGACCTGCATGCTGACGTGAGTCAGCGGGGCTACGGGAGGCAGGAACTGGAAAAGAAACATAAAGGCCAACACGACGGCACTGTGAAGCGCATAGGAAAGGTTTTTAGTCATCGCAGTTTCCTTTAGCTTTAGCTATGGAGCATTTTCAGAAGGCGGACTAGAGCGTTGCCGAGCTCATCCACGTAGTGCAGACCGTCGGCGTCCTGCTCTGCCCCGTGGGGCAGCGTACCGTTGGAGGCATCCATGGCATGAGGCCAGTACACGCTGCCGGGCACGATCATTCCCGTGGTAAGGAAAAAGGCCTGCATGGTCTGAATGCTATGAACGGAGCCAGAGCGATAATAGGCTGAAAGGGCCGCACCGACCTTGCCGCTGAACAGGCAGCGTGCTCCACCGCGGCGCAGAGCGCCCCTGGCGATGAATCCAGCCCGGTCGATGAGGGCTTTCATTTCTGGAGTGACGGACCAGAAGTAGGTCGGGGAACCGAGGAGAATGCCATCGGCTTTTTTCATTTCTTCCAGCCATTCATTGAGTGTCGTCATTGAAGACACAACGCTCTAGATTGTTCTTTCTGCACATCTGGCAGGCTCGGCAACCGTGAATGCTGCTTCCGCCTACCTGAATGAGTCTGGTTTCCATACCTTCCTTTTCCAAAATATTCAGACAGCGGCGCAACAACATGAAGGTGTTGCCGCCTTTTCTTGGGCTGCCGTTGAAAGCTGCCACATACATGGTTTTCCCTTTCGGAGGATTATTGATGTTATGCGTGAATTTTTTTAGCTCTGTCGCAGAGTTCACGAAAAGCGCCGTCTGACAGGGTGGCCTCGCCCATGCCGGGACTGCGTCCGAGCATGCCGTATTTTTGTTCCCCATATCTATGATAGGGCAGAAGCTCATAGCGCACGTTGTTGAAACGGCTGACGAAACGGGCGATCTCCTCAATATCGCTGGCGTTGTCGTTGAATCCGGGAATGACCGGGGTGCGTATGGTCACGGGCAGGCAGGGAAAGCTTTCCCGTACCCGAATGAAGTTTTCCAGAATGTGTTTGTTGCCGACGCCGGTCCATACCTTATGCTTTTCCGTGTTCATACTTTTTATGTCAATGAACATGGAGTCGAGGAGGCTGGCCGCGGACAGCATGGCTTCGGTGGAGACGTGGCCGCAGGTTTCAATGTTGGTGTGCACTCTCGCTTGTCTGGCCAGGCGGAGAATAGCGAGGGCGAATGCTGGTTGGTGCAAGGGCTCGCCTCCGCCAAGAGTCATGCCTCCTCCAGAACGCACGTAGAATACCTGATCCTCAAGAATCCGGCGGAGGACTTCTCCTGCGGTAACGGTTTTGCCGTAGACCCCTAAACTTCCACCTGGGCAGGCTCGCGTACAGAGGCATGCCGATTCCGGACGGCATATCTTCCGATCCACCACAGGGGAGCCATTTGTGAAACGGATGGCCCCCTTGGTGCACATTTTTTCGCAGGTGCCGCAGTGCAGGCAGTCCTGTTCGGAGTAGGAAAGCTCCTGAAAGCCGTTCTGGGACTCAGGATTGCTGCACCAGCGGCAACGGAGGGGACACCCTTTGAAAAAGACGAGCGTCCGTATCCCCTCGCCGTCATGGACGGAAAACTTCTGTATATTGAAGATGGTTCCGCTCGTCTTTTCGTCGGTCATCACGCGGCTCCGAAGTCGTTATGCGCATTACGGGAAATGATGTCGTTCTGTAACGCGGTGGAGAGCTCCACAAAGTAGGCGCTGTAACCCGCCACGCGAACCATAAGGTTGCGGTATTTCTTCGGGTTTTTCTGCGCGTCAATCAGGGTCTTCTGGTTGATGACATTGAACTGCACATGCCAGAGCTTGAGGTCGCAGAACGCCCGGAAGAAGCTTATGAGACGGCGGGTTCCTTCGTCGCCCGCCACAGCTCCGGGGGTAAATTTGATGTTGAGCAGTCTCGCCGCGCGCGATGTGGAAGCCCAGTTCTTGCTGTGGAAGTTGGACAAAAGAACCGCAGTAGGCCCGTTGACGTCCATGCCTTGCGAGGCAGAGGAGCCGTCGGATACCGGCATGCCTGCGAGTCGGCCATTGGGAGATGCCCCCAGTATTCGCCCAAAGGGAATGTTGGCCGTGATGCTCACCATGCGCAAATCGAGATGGACGCCGGTATTCTTGAAGTTCTGAGAAAGAATTTCTTGGCAGGCAGCCTCGATGTCACGTCCTATGTTGTCGGCATAAGGGTCGTTGTTGCCGTAGCAGTGGCCGGAACGAAGAACGCGGCGGACATGCTCCTTGCCTTCAAAGTTGCATTCCAGCGCATCCAGCAGTTCGCGCATGGTGAACACCTTGTCGTCAAATACAAACTGCTTAATGGCCGCCAGAGAGTCCACTGCTGTGGCGAAGCCTATGCATTCCACAAAACCCAAGTCGAGCGTACCGGGAATGTTGCGAGGCGTATCCAGATCCATGCAGGACGCGAATGCCTTGTCGTGAAGCGCGTCTTCCATGGGCGCGGCATAAGTCTGACCACGTTGCTCCTGAATTTGATATTGGAGGAAAAGGGCATAGCGCATCATGAACTGAATCTGCCTCTTGAATGCGTCCCAAAACTCCTCCCATGTGCGGAACGTGCAGGGATCACCTGTTTCCATGGAGAACAAATCTTCTCCATAGCTCTTCAGGCGGCCGTTGAACAGCGTAGTTTCCACTGCAGCCGTGCAGTTGGTCTGTGTGCAGGGGCTTGTGTAGGAATCCACGTTGGGCATACGGATTTCCGTGCAACCGGAAGCGCAGTAGTCCATAATATCGAGCAACGGTGCTCCCTTAGCCAGATGAAGAGGGATGATTTCCTCGTCGTTGTACAGTTTTGGGAACCCCTGTCCCACCTTGACCGTTTCCGCCACGGCCCAGAGGAAGGCTTCAGGCGAACGGGCATGGATTCGGACCGCAAGGTCGGGTTGCTGAAGGGGGCATTCCCTGCGGGAACGGAGAATGAGGTAGCTTAGTTCGTTGGTCGCGTCCTGGCCGTCGCTGGTTTGTCCGCCCACGGTCGCCGCTTCCCAGTGAGCGTACCCTTCATGCTGCGTGGCGGACTGCGCGGAAATGGGCAGATTGAGGAACTGCGCCTCCTGAAGCCACAAGCAGTCCAGAAGTTCCAGCACCTTTTCGTCGTCCAGACGGCCAGATTCTATGTCGGCCTTGTAGTAAGGGTAGAGGTACTGGTCCATGCGGCCGTTGCCGAGCATGAAGCCTACGCAGCGTTCAAGCCTGACCATGCTTTGCACAAACCACATGGACTGCATGGCCTGATGGAACGTTTCGGCCGGAAACTCTGGTACTCTCATGCAGTTTTCCGCAATATTCTCCAGTTCGAGACGGCGGATGGGGTCGGATTCCGTGGCGGCCAGACGGCGGGCGGCTTCCGCATGCCTGTTCGCCCATATCACAAGAGCGTTGCAGATGGTCACCATGGCCTTGAGGAAAAATTCCTTTTCCCACAGATCCTTTGCGTTGTTTCTGTCCAGATGGGCCAAGCGTTCTTCCGCCTCTTTGCGTATGGCGGCTGCGCCCTTACGGATGATTTTATCGTAGTCTGGTACCCACTGAAGGCAGCCGTTCATGGATGCCTGTTCCCCGACATAGGGTCTGGGCACGCTGCCGTCAGGCGTGGCATAGGTGAATTTTCTGAACTCGTTGGGGATGGATTGGATGAGTTTTTTATGGAACGCCTTGTCCTTCCAGTACGGCACGATTTTTTCCTTGACGAAGCGGAGGTCTTCGACGTCGACGTGCAGGGGAGCGCTTAGGTTGTTTTGGGCGGCTTCCAGTCCTTCACCCATGATGTCGCCTATGATTTCAGGATACAGCAAACCGTAACGCCCCTTGTCGGTACCGACGCGGCCAACGAGAAGTTGGTCTTCCTCAATATAGACAGGAAGCTTTTCCGCGAGATGCTTCATAGCAAGGGCATAACGCAGAACAAGAGGCAGCCCCTCTGTTTCCTTCATGGATTCAGTAAAATATTTTGCGCGGTTCACATCGACATAGGGAACCATATTTTCAAAGCAGCGCCTGAATATTTTCTGAAAGCGGGCATGGTACGAAGGGGGGTTGTTCTTTCCGACACAACTGCCGGTGGCAATGGCTTGTTCCTGGGGGCTGTAGCTGACGGAAGTCAATGACGTATTCATGGTATCCTCCTGAAGGGATTTTTTTGATGGATGTCCTTCAAGAATGCTATATTTATGCCATGAATATAGTATGTTGAATTCTTTTTAGAATTTTTAAGAGTATAATTGTTTGTGGTAAAAACAACACGATAGTGTTGTTAAATTGCAACAAAAACGTAAAATTCAGTACGGATCAGCAGGGATCATGCCCGATCATCGCTGCATTCTTGTGGGAAGATGGGAGAAAAAACATGCAGCGCTTGGACGAAGAAAAATGATAACATATAGTTATTATTGTAAAAAATAATATAATAGATCGTTTGTTTTTTTGGGGACAAACGGCTCCTTTAATGTGTGGCAAAATGCCATTTTCCCCGATGGGCTGCAAAAAAAAGCGCACGTTGCTGCAAGAAGACAGCCGCAGGGTTGTCTTCAGGAGTTTTTTGTGGAGGCCATGTGCCCTGTAGAACAAATATGGAGGAATATATGTCGCTGGATTTTTTCAAAAAAAGCGAGTCTGGCCGGATGTGGCTGTAACCATTCTATTTGCGTTTACTGGTTATTATTCTATGCCATACTTGCGCATCTTTCTTGCAATGGTGGAGAAGTCGATGCCCAAATGGTTGGCCATAGCTCGGTATGTTCCATATTTTGCCCGGGCGTCGGTGAGCATTTTTCTTTCCAGAATTTCCGTGGCTTCGGGAAGCGTCATTTCCTTGGTTTCCTCTAAGGGGAGGTGAAGGTCATGCTTCTGAACTCCACACTGAAGGTACCTGGTGACATCTTCAGAGGTTATCTCGTTTGTTTCGGCAAGAACGACCAGCCTTTCCAATGTGTTGCTGAGTTCACGCACGTTCCCAGGCCAGTCATATGCGAGAAGGTGGGCCCACGCATCGCCGGTCAGATAACGGGAGAACCCATAGGCCTTGTTATATTTCTCCAGAAAGAAGGGGATAAATTCCATGAGATCCTGCCGGCGGTTTCTTAGTGGAGGAATGGACAGGGTAAAGACGCTAAGTCTATAGAAGAGATCGGAACGGAAAAGCCCCTGCCTGACGAGGACAGGCAGGTCCTTGTTGGTCGCCGCGATGATACGGACATGACAGTCGATATCTTTTCGTCCACCGACGCGTCTAAGCTTGCCTTCTTGGAGAACGCGCAGCAGCTTGACCTGAAGCTGGAGATCAAGATCTCCTATTTCATCAAGAAAGAGTGTGCCGTCGTCGACCTCTTCAAACAGGCCGGGCGTGTTTCGCCATGCACCTGTAAAGGCTCCCTTTTCATAGCCGAAAAGTTCCGATTCCATGAGGGCTGGCGGAATGGCGCCACAGTTGATTGCGAGCAATCTTTTTTTGTTGCGGTTACTTTTGCTGTGGATTCGCTTGGCGAGTACTTCTTTGCCCGTGCCGGATTCCCCAAGAATGAGTACCGGAGCACTTGTCTGCGCGATTTTGTCCGCCATCTTCAGAATATGCAACATTTCTGGAGAAGTTGCGGTGACGACGTTGGAATCGGGAAACATCTCCGAGGTGGAGCTCTGCGGAGCCTGAATATGACGCGTCCACGATGATGAGGCGATAATGAAGTTATAGACGTCGGCGATGTCACATGTCAGGGCGATGACACCTTCGAGCTGTTTTCTGTCGTCGATGACAGGTACGGTGATGGACATGAACGTACGGCCGCTGTACTGGGTGACTTCCCCAATATTCACCTTACAGGATTCGATGACCTTGATGGCCGCCGGATTCAGTATTATGCCAAATTTCTTCAAGTCATAAAGGCTGCGTCCCACAAACTCAGGGGGAATGATCCGGGATTCTCGAGCCTCCTGATTGGCATAGACAATGACCCCATTTTTATCGACGAAGTTGATGGCAAACCGGGCATTGTCGATAAAGTGGAAAAAATCCGGTAGCTCCACGCTGGAAAGAGCTATAGGGATTTCCAGCATTTTTTTCTGAAAGCCGTCGATAGATTTTTCTTTGTTGTTCATGGTATTGCCTCGTGAGTGGTCTCTGCCCTACCCCCTATTGAATAGATAAATAAAAAGCCTTGGGCAATCTTTAAGATCAAGTGGTCAGGCTTCTCCGGCAATCCCGGCGGAGTCGTTGATACCCATAGCCTATAAAAGAGCATTGCCGAAAGCAGCAGCATGGTCAAGAACGGCGAAGCCAGAAGGCTCGTTTTGACCATGCCGCTGTTTCAATAACATTTTTATATATTACGTTGGCTGTACCATATCGTATGAGCGTATCGGTCTGTTTCATCATTGAATCTTTGAATTGACTCCGGCGTAAGTTGGATATTAGCAATACAATATTTCCTATTGTCCAAAAGTCATATTAGACGGCCTTATAGCCATAAGCAATCCTCTCTCGCGGTTCGCCCCATAGGGACGGTGAAGTCTGTACAGCGTACTAACCAACCTCCTTCGGTATTGTAAACGTTTTTGAAGTGTTGCACACCTCTAGATAGAAAGAAAAGCGGGAATATCGACCATCCACAAAGGCCAGCTTAAAAATGTCAGTACCCAGTAGATCGTCAATTCCCACATAGTTGGAGTGCCTGCCGTTAGGCATCAATGTCAGGGATGGAAGACCGTCATTGCAAGGTATACAGATGAAACGAGGCGGTGGAACCGGCCTTGCAGAGTATCAAGACTGTGCTTGAAGACATAAAGCCGGATATAAAAACTCCATATGTTTTTAACATGTTGAGTAGTGAGTGACTCGCGCCGTTCATTTTATGCGCGGACTTGAAATCACAAAGCCGGGCACGCCGCCGGAGGGTGAGACCGTCTGAGCGGCGGCTTTGGCCTGCGGAACCGTGAGCTGCCTATATGCCTCCATATGCCCAAAGGCTTCCGCAAGGGTATCAAAGGTGACGTTAACGGTACGCGCTCCATTGATGATATGATTTTTCACGTATTGGACACGAAGGCCGGTTTTACCGTTGACCGTCTGGAGCACGCGCAGACCGTAGGTTTCTCCGTCCCCAGCGTCCAATGCCAGTATACGCCCGTTTTCACTATAAAATAAGTTAACAAATAAGACGTCTTTTGATGGCTCTCTGATGCTCGAATCCTCACCTCAAGGCTTACCGTACGGCGGCAAGTCTGTTCCAAAGGGGATTCCCTACGTCTCATCGGTCGAACGAATGGCGGCCCGAATTTCAAACTTCACGCCGGTTGTGTTTCTGTTCATCTGGACGGGCGTTGTGTTGTTCCTATCTGGCGGAACTTTCTCCTTTTGGGCAAAAATTTATTGACGACTTCCTCATTGGCGTGGCTCTAGTCTTCGACATTGCGCCTGCGGCGTTCTACTTCGGCCTTGGCCGAACCGCCCGGAAAACGAGCGGCCAGCCGCCGCAGGGTTTCGGACGGCCCCAGGCGCTGATAGAGATTGTTGCGGATAGCCACGTCTTCCGTGGTGGTGGAAAAGGCCCACAGGGATTGAGGGCCTATGGTCAGACTGAGGACAAGCTGTGACATGCCCGAACCTGTCCTGAACAGGGCAATGAGATTGGAACCGGCCTTGCCGGGCTTGCCCAACCGTGAGAGCGCATGACGGCAGGCCCCGTTCAGGCCGAAGCGTTCCGAGAGATTGTCGATGCTTTTTTCTGTGCCGGAACCGAGGATGACGACCGTGGTAGCCAGTTCGTCGGTGATGATTTTGGGAATGTCGTCAATGGACTGTGTATACAGCCCGATGGACAGGTTCCACTTGCGGCTTTCACGGGCCATTGTGGTCATGTCGGCCTGAAGCTGGCCCGCCACCGAGACGTTGTTGGTTACACGGTGAGCCTCGTCGTAGCTCAGGCGTTTTTGTGATTTATCTTACTGAAAAAAATAGAATAAAAATATTTTGAAAAAAATTTTACCCCGTCAGATACCCCGAAACTTCGGGGATTTCATCTGACGGGGTGAGATGTCTCTGGATAATCAGGAAAAAGAAGGAGATGGACGAAACAGCGCGGGAACGGGGTAGAGGGCTGTTCCAATGAAGACGGCGGACTTCTGCCTGGTGGCGTTTCCCCGCCGCTGTTAAGCCAAGAATACCCATCCGCATGGGAAATGGCAAATCATATATGTCCATAGTGGGAACATCACGTTATGCCATATTTCCTTGCGCGGGAGAGAGGAGGGAAATCCCCGGCTCTTCGTCCGTCACACCCGCATGGGTGCCGGAAGCGGGCATTCCGTCAAGGCCAAGCCCTGCCGGGCCGCTTCGCGGGCCTTGACGTTCATGCCCTGGCTTACGGCCTTATATACTCGCGGGCGACGGACGAGGAAGCCTCCGGCGGGGGCTCGGTCAAAGGAAACTCGCAGGTCGGAAGCACAAAGACAAAGGCACAAAAAAGCGTTTCCCGCCTCCCGCAGTTTCCCCACATATCGACACGGCGGACACGATACGTGCAAATCTGTCTCGGCGTATGCTCCACAGAGTTTCCCCGATACATACGGCGTGGCCTCTCGCCCGGAGTTCAGATGTCCGTGCCGTCATGCGCGTTATGCCGACCTTGCCTTGCGTCGGATACTGACTACACGGTTTGCGCATAGCGTTCAGGCATTCGCCGTATACCGTCTCCTTATATGCCGGATGCTTGCCCGGCACTGTCGTCATGCCCACCAGCGACACGCCGGATACACACCTGCCGCATTCCCGATACCCGCATCATGCGTACATGCTTTCGCACAGATGCCTGTTTATTCGTCCGGCCTTGTCTCCGAGGGCCAGCCTACGTTTCGTCTATACGCCGTACGTATAGCCTCACGGCTGGCAAGGGGCCATGCCCCTTTGAACCCCGGGAAGCCCAAAGACAGGGAAAACGGTGAGCGCATTCATGAAGTCAAAAAAAGAATCCTTATTTCAAAAAAATCCCTCACCATAATATTGACCTCTACAATGATTTAGGCGATAGTCTAGCCATCGGGAGGTTCCATGAGAGAACAAACAGTAAAACCGACATGCGCGGGTACAATCAATAAAAAAGTGCTCGTTACACTTGGTGCCAAAAAACAAATAGTCGGCAAGACGATTTTCAGACTTTCCCCCCAATGGGAGGATTTTCTCCGTCAGCTTGCCAAAACGTCTAACCTGACAATTCGAAATTTTTTGGATTCACTTGCGGCAATTGCCATGCAAGCCTATTCAAAAGGTATGTTGCCAGTTTTTTCCGATCCAACGGAAGGAAACAGGATGAGCTATGCCATTAGCAAAGACGCGAAAGAAACATTTACAAAACTTGCAAAAGAATGTGGTGTCTCCAGAGATAACATAGTACAGAGTGCTCTTGCTTATATTTCGAAGGAATTTGAAAAAAATGCACTAAGCGCACAACAAAAAATCGAATATGCAGGTATATTAGATGAAGCTTTTGGAAAAATGCTTGATATCTACTACTCGGATATTGTCTCAACGGCAAGAGAAAGACTTTGTGCTTCTGGGGATCCAGATTTTGTAGAATGTGAAGAAAAGCTTGCTTATATCGAGCAATTGAATGAAGTTGATCTTCAAACTTATATTACGAGGAAGCAGCATGAAATTGACAAAACGTCTAGTTAAGTTAGTTTATAAAAGCTATATTAACATAATTTAATATCGCCAAATAAAGGAGTATTTTATGATTCAGAATGAAGTTATGGAATTTATAAATATAACACACGCAATTCCGAAAAAATTAAAAGGATATAATGGAAGTTTATTTATTAAAGATGGTATTATATTAATAATTAAAGTAAGTAGAACAGATAAAAAATTTTATGGAGCAAATGGTAATATTCTTGACACGCTAATTTATGCTTTAGAGGAAAACAGTATACATTTTGGTATAGTTTTATTGAATAATGAGCAGGGAGGGTGGTTTTACCCTGATAATATCATATTCAATAAAATCCAGCGAGGAATATGGCGAAAGGCTAATGATGGGGACTATAAAATAAATTTTCCATTTATGGATTCATTTTACTTTAACTCATATGATGACTTTGAAGGAATATTTAAAATGTTAATATAAAAATAATTTACTAAATCAAAGAGATAGACCATTTTAGAGGGATGCATACATGATAATTATGATAACATTAGATTCAAATTATCAAAAAATATGGGAAAAAAGTGGCACCGCGACTTTTGACTCATATTATGAAGGCACGGACAAAATACAAATTATCCAAAAAGATATACCTAAAACTTTATACGCTATTGGTGTATATCGATCAAGAAAATCATTGCCGCAAGAATTTTCTCCCTCTTTGCTTCAGATAACACGAGTTAATGTATTATCAGAAAATACCAAACGACATGATATAGAAATTGATTTTGATTTTTTAAAAAAATTACCGATGTCGGTGAATTCCACTTTACACAAAATGATACCAGAATCAACACCATTGATACGTTATATTAATGACAGTCACTTTTTTAAATTGCAAAAAATAAAAAATTTCGATGAGTTATAATATTACACATACAGTTTTTCTTATCTCAATTTCCAAAAGGAAATTTTGAAGTTCTTCTTTATGGGGAATAATGGCGTCAATGTCGATGTTTTCCGTTTGCGGGCCGGGCGTGTCTGGGATTTCGTTACTGCTTCCCGAAATGCGGATGCCTGGCGAGATGCCCATCACTCGTAAAAAAACTCGAAGTTTCCGCTTGTCTCTCTTACCTGATGTTTCCTTGGCATTGTCTGTCCCGTTGCCTTTTTGAAGTGTGAGAAGCGAAGCGCCGAACACTTGTCGGAGTCCAGAGGCGCAGCCTTTGGCAGGAGAGTAGCTGTTGTCAGACAGCTACCATCCTGTAAAGAAAAACTCCCGGCGCTTTCCGGCAGGGCATTTTTTCATACGGATTGCCATGTAGGCACTGTGTCCCCGCTTTGGGTATGCGTCTCCACCCAGATTAATTTCATGCCGTGAGGAGTGAAAAGACACACCCCCGCCGCGCAGTAACGCACGGAAAGGGCAATCTGAAAATTCGGGCATGGCGTGGGGCAAAAGGAAAGCGGCGCGGACAGGGGTCAAGCCCTGGTCGCGCCGCCTTGCGGAAAAGGATTGGACGGGGTATTTTAGTTATGTGCTTCGGTTGTATGCTCTGCTCCGTTTTGGCCGGAAAGACGCCTGACAAGGGCAAAAATGTCCGCTGACCGCCAGACGGTTGTGCGCGGCCCCAGTTTTATGGGCTTGGGGTAACGTCCGTCTTTGCAACCCTGCCACCACGCGCTTTTGCTGATGGGGATAATTGTTAAAACCTGCGGCAGACGCAGAAAATGTTCATTGCTGTTTTCCGGGAACATGGTTACTCCTTATGGACAGTCAAGCGACTGTTGTTCTCTGGTTTTTCTTCGTAATTCGTCTAAAAAGTCGGCCCACTCTTGCATCATCTTTCGGCGTTCGGGCAGGTATTCCGCCCTGTTGTATATTCCACGAATGATATTGCGCGGAACATGGGCAAGCTGTCTCTCTATCCAGTCTCCATTATATCCAAGTTCGTTGAGCATAGTGGAAGCCATAGACCTGAATCCATGCGGACACATCTCATCATTTTCAAAGCCAAGCCTGCGGATTGCTCCAAGCAGAGCGCTTTTGCTCATGCTCCTTTTTTCCGTCTTGTAGTTGGGGAAGACATAAACATCCTTGCCTGAATACGCCTGCAATTTCCTCAAGATGGCGACGGACTGCCTGCTGAGAGGGATAAGATGATCGCGCGACATCTTCATCCGTTCGGCGGGGATTCGCCACAGTCCGTCCTCAAAGTCGATTTCCCGCCACTCGGCGTTTCTCAGTTCTCCTGTCCGGCAAAAGGTCAGAGCCATAAGCTGGAGGGCGCTCCTGACAACAAAGGTGCCGGGATAGTTGTCGATGGCAATCATCAGATGCCCCACGGCTTCGGGCGTTGTCTGCGAGGGAAGGTTCCTTCTGACGCGCGGGGCCAGTGCCCCCTTGAGGTCAGCCGCCGGATCGCGTTCCGCCCGTCCTGTGGCAATGGCGTAGCGGAACACACTTGAGCAGATGGAGCGCACGATATGGGGTATGTCTTTGGCTCCCCTTGCCTCAATTTTTCGTAAAAGGGCCAGAAGTTCGGGGGCGGATACAAGATGGACGGGCTTTGAGCCAATCTGTGGGAAAAGGTTGCGCTCCATTCGATGTATAATGCTTGTGGCATAGTTTGCACTCCATTTGTCTTTGTTCTGCTCGTACCATTCAAGGGCAACGGCCTCAAAGCTGTTTTGACAGGCCGCTTTTTCAAGTTTCCGCTTTTCGGAAGGGTCAATGCCGTTGGCAATGTCCTTTCGGGCTGTCGCGGCGCGTTCCCGCGCTTCCTTAAGGGATACGGTCGGGTACAGTCCCAGAGAAATCAGCTTTTCCTTTCCCTGAAAGCTGTATTTGAGCCGCCATGCTTTCGTTCCGCTGGGAGCAATCAGCAGAAATAGTCCATGTCCGTCAAATAACTTGATTTGTTTTTCTCCCGGCTTCGCATTTCGTAGGGTGGTGTCGGTCAGGGGCATATGGGGTAATCCTCCGTTTCAAGAATAATTTACCCCGATTGTTACCCCGAATAATCCGGGGTGTCCACATGTCCTAAAAAATCCATGAAAGTCCATGTCAAAAATATATTCAATTTTTTCAGGATAATAAAAATAAAATAGACGTGAAAATTTTGCGATGGGAGTTTTCGTAGCACAATCTTTTGGGGTCTTCCCGGATGGCCTCAATGCGTCCGGCATGGTAGTCCTGATAGTATTCGGGCATAAGCTGCACATCGGCGGGCATGAGAAAGAACCGGGAGCCGAGAACATGCCGTGCCAGCATATACATGACCGCCGACTGCCTGTCCGCCGTGGCTCCTCCGCGCGGAGCCACTTCGTCCAGGTCGAGACTGACGATCTGCGCGTCGCCCAAATCGAACCGGGTAGGTTCCTTCAGAATGACATACGCTTCAATGGCGTCCAGTAATGAGCGCCAGACATTGTTGATGGTGTGTTCCTCATAGGTGTTCTGGATGCCCTTGTTCTGCCGAATCTGCGCCCCCACATCGGCCAGCAGCGGCACGGCGTATCTCTGCGCCTGCAATGCCTCATGCACATACCCCCGCTCAAAAAGCCCATCGACCACTTCCCACCAGGAGGTGGAAGCGTCGCGGCTGATGCCTTCATGGACAATGAGGTCATGCAATTCCGGCAACACATTGGGTTGATAGAGCCGGGGATGATTGCCGTCGGAGAGTTCCTCGTAGGCAAGGTCAATGGCCCGGCCTATCAGACCCGGCACGCCGTCCGCCGGAGCCGTGACATCCAGCGGCGTGGCCAGCAGCGACAGCAGGTTGACCAGAAACGCCTTGTGCGAGGGCAGGGGCTTGCGGCACCCCAACGGCGTGTCAAAGGGATTGACGGCATAGTCCGGCGTCATCCTCAGCCGGTGATAGGCGGCAAGGTGTTTTTTCCCTTCGGGCAGGTTTTCTTTCAGGAGCGTGATAAGGCCGGAGGAAGACGGCCCCACGTCCACGATGGACAGCCAGGGCAGACGGGACAGTCCGGCCTGTGTGACAAAGGCAAAATTGAAGGCGTTGAGGAAGACCGATTTACCGCCTCCCATCGGAGCTACCCCCAGATCAATCCACGCGGCCTGTTCGGAGGAATTGGGCGCGAACGGCATGATTTTGCCGTCCTGAGTGCGGAAGAGGAGACTTCCTTCTTTCCACGGCGAAGCCGAACGCAACGGCCACATGCCGATGGCCTCCTGAAGCGGCGCGGCTGTGACCGGGGCCGGACAGGTCGGCATCAGGCCGGGCAGTGTCGCGGTAACGCCGAGCAGCGGGTCGCCCAGAGCTTCGGAAACATCCGTAGTGCCCCAACCTTGTACGGCTTTGGAGAGTTCCGCGACACGCCGCCTGAGCAGTAGATGGGCCTCCTGTTCATTTTCCCGCATACAGGCCCAGGTGCAGAGGCAGATGCGGAATTTCACGCAGCAGACGCCTTCCAAATCCAGTGCGCGCAATGCTTCCACGGCGTTGTTGAAGCGTTTGTTGTCCGCGTTTGTGAAGGCCAGAATCGCTGCCAGCAACGGCTTGAGACCCATGTTCAGGCCGCCGTCTTCCAGCAGGAAGGACATGCGGTACGGCAAACGCTCGTCCCGTCGCGCCAGAACGCGGAAAAAGTCCTGGAAGGGTTTGGGCGTCTGCGGCATGAGCGTCATAATCAGCGGCCCATAGATGCGCTCACCTATTCGGATTGCGCTCCGCGACACCATGTTTCCCTCGCGCGGCCAGAGCTGCGTTCTGAAGTCCGGGTATATGACGTTATGCAATTCCTCTCTTTTGCCCGTACCGGAGTCAGGCAAACGGAGCGGCAGAGGATCGCCGGGCACAAGCGCCTGCCATGCCCTGCTGGTGAACTCCGGCGCGATGCACAGGCGGATGTCCCGCAGGGCCTCATGCGCCGAGAGCGGCCAGGCCAGCAAATCCGCCTGCCGGAAGGCGTCCAGCACACCAGTCAGAAAACCGTTATGCGCGTCATGCAGCGCGGCGACGGCACGGGCAATCTGCTGGCAGCCCGCGAGCGTCGGTACTTTGGACATGGCCGCGTCGCGCTCCTTCAGAGCCGTTTTCCGCAGGGTGTCAGGCAACACGGCAGGCCGCGTCCACAGTACAATCCAGCATTTTTCAAGGGCGCAGTAGCGTTGCAGCGCATGGCCCCAATCCTCCAGCAGCGGGCCGATATGCAGGCCGAGGTTGTGCGCCGTCAGGCGCGACGGCTCAAGAAGCTCGGCAATCCGTTCCCCGCTGCTTTCCGGGTCGTATTCAAAGACCACCTGAAGGGCGTGCCCCGGTTTGGAAAGCGTGGCCTGGAGCTTTTCCGTCAGGCCGGAGACGATGGCCGTGTATTCCTCTACCCCCACATGCTTCAGCGAACCTTCCAGATGAAGAAGGCTGATGAGGCTCCCGTCATCGGCCACCAGTACGCCGTTATCCACGGTTTCAAGACGACAGTAACTGTGAACCGGCCCGGCGAATGCTTCCGAGAGAGCGCGGATGCCGCGATCCACGCCGTTGACAAGTATATCAAGCATTACGCATCCCTCTTGAGTACGACTTGCTGAATGACCACGCCGCGCGGCGTCTTTGCCGTGGACGCGCGGCAAACAAGGACTGTGGCAAGGAGTTTTTGCGTGCTTTCCACGCCCTGGCTGGACTCGTAGGAAACAATCAGGGGGAACTCGACTTTCCATGTGGCCTTGCCGCCGACCAGACCGGAAGCGATGATGACCGGCGTGCGTGTGGCCACGGCGGAAGCGGAAAGCCGCTTGCCCCGAATCATGTCCAGCACGCCGGAGCTTTGGAGAGAAGCGAGAAAGGACTTGTAGGCCGCGTCATCGAAGTGAGGTCTGATGCTTTCCAGTTTTTCCCGCCACTCAAGGAAGTTGAGCGACATGGCCCCGGTAATGGCGTCCGACACCCACGTCAGCAGCCCGCTCTGGGTAAGCAGCGGCTGGTCGAGCGGCACCATAGGCGCAAGCCGTAAGTCCGGCGTGGTCGCGAAGTATTGCGGCTTCGGCTGGTGCAGGAGCAGGATGGCGGCAACATCCAGACTGGCGCACAAGGCCACGGTCAGAGCGAGAGCCAGTTTCATGGCCCGGCGGAACTGCGCCCTGTACCAGTTCAGTCCCCCAATGGCGGCGGCATCCGGGGCGGGCGACGAGGCATGAGCTTCCCTCACGCTTTGAGCCTGTTCCTGAGACTCCGGGGCGTCTTTTTGTTTTTTGAAAATATTCATGCCTCATCGCCTCACGCTTACAGGCCCAATTCGCCCATGCCGGAAGTCTGGTCGCTTCCGAACAGCGTAGCGGAACCGGAACCGAGGAGTTCTCCCAGGCCGAGTGCCAGAGCGCCGATAACCACCTTGGTCAGTCCGCCCGCGTAGGTGCTTTGTCCCTGATTTTTCGTGGCCTTATACATGTGAACTTTTTAATGTTAGTAACTATATGAAATAAAAACATAAAGTTTTCATATTTTGTCTTTGGTACCCCTCTATCTACCCATTTCTTTGAAAGATTCAAAAAATTTTTCTGGACGGACTTGAACCGTTTTTAAAAGGTATAAGATACTAGCGAGTCTTATTGGAGAGTATTGGCAATAATTGTGGGGTAGGGAGATAGGTAGAGATGTAAAACAAAGTTTTTAATATTTAATTTAGTATGGTTATAAGGAATTGTGTCAAAAGTTAATATCTCATCTAAACTTTCCTCTTGACTTAATGTGAAGAAAATGCATAGCTGACGTCTGTCAGCCATACTGGTATTTGGCTGCATTGTTCCTGCTGGTATTGGAACTTGTATGTAGAAAGGCGTGTTGCGTCTTTTTTAAAATATAAGTAACATATTGATATAGCAGGATTTTTTTATGTTCTCTCTCTCTCTCTCTCTCTCTCTCTCTCTCTCTCTCTCTCTGATTTTTCTGAGCCATCTGTCTTACGGTGATCGCCATAAGGATGCCCCGTACCGAAATCATGTCTCGGCACGGGGCGTTTTGTTTTTTCCATAGGGCTCAGGGATACGGCGGGCAGACTCCCTAGCCCACCTTCTCTTGGAAGGCTTCATATTATGGAAAAGGGACGCGGCATTGATGTAGAAAGTGTGTCCCTTTTTGGAAAATACTGTTTAAGAGAATCCACAAGCCATGTGTGAATTTATTGTGCAGAAAGAACACAGTCCCGGTTCCTGTACATGGCTGGGACATGATGCGTTCCTTTTTTGTGCTGTTGTGGAAGAGGAACGGCAGGAGATCGTGACCCTTTCCGTGCGGGATGCCGCCCGGCTGCGGGAGGGCGGTTTCTGGTGCGGGCTGCCGTCCCTGCTCTCGGCGCGCCCTGACTGCCATGTGGCCCTTATCAGCACGGGCAGGGAAGTCCGCCTCGACAGCCTCCGGGAGGGCATGGCGGCGTTTCCCCCCGGCATGAGGGGGCGGATCCACCTGCTGGACTTCCTCCCCCCAAACGCCTACCGCGACCTGCTGCGCGTCTCGTCGCTGCATCTCTGTAAAGACATTTCCTTTATGCTGCCCTCCGAACTCTTGGAGGCCATGAGCTGCGGGTGCGTTGTGCTCGCGCCCGACACCGGGGCCGTCCGCGAAGTCCTCAGCGACGGCCTGAACGGTTTCCTGTACCCCTCCGGGCGCAGGATGAACTGGGCCATGCTCATAACCCTGCTGCTCGAAAAACGGGCCGGGCTGAGCCCCATACGCCGGAACGCACGGAAGGCCGTTTTGGGGAAACACAATAAAAACACCCTGCTGCCAAGGCATATCGCTTTCCTGATGGAGCGTTATGCCCACTGGCGCGCACGGCAGGCACAACCCGCAGAGGGGAAAGATGCGCTCAAGCCTGCCTCTGCCTAAGCTCCTTGGGATCATTTCGCGGATCGTGAACGACAGCGGATGCACAGCCCGCATCGTCGACGAAATACCCGAACAGGATAAGGAAATCCGGGAGCTCTGCCTCCAGATTTACGAACTGCGCCGGGCCGCGCAATCCATCGCGCACGGCGGGCTGGATGTCCATTTCAAAAATTGCGGCTGCATGGCCATGTATTTGAAGGACATCATGGACAGGCTCAAGGCGGTCGAGTGGGGCATCAAGGAGCTTGCGGAGGGCGACACGCCGGAACTTCCCCGCTTGGGGGCCATCGGGACGTACTTCGAGCTCATCGGCAATACGCTGCAGGAAAACAGAAGGCTCATCGACAAATACAGGAACCTGTCCCTGACCGACATGCTGACGGGCCTCCCGAACCGGCGCGGCTTTTGGGTTTTGGCGGAAAAGGGCTTTGCCCGCGCAAGCCTCAGGCGGCAAAGCGTTTCCTTCATCATGGCGGATATCGATCATTTCAAGAAGGTCAATGACCTGCACGGCCATGAGGCGGGGGATGAGGTGCTGCGCGCGGTGGCGCGGCGCTTTCTGGGCTGCCTCAGGGGTGAGGATATCTGCTGCCGGTATGGCGGGGATGAATTCCTCGTCATGCTGCATGATACGGATGTGATCCGGGCGGTATTGGTTGCGGAACGGCTGCGCAAGAGCATCGCGGGAAAGCCGATCCTCGCAGGAGGGGAGGAGATCCGGGTGACGATCAGCCTCGGGGTGACGGGAACCGTCGCTGCCGATTGCGCCGGAACGCGGAAATGCCGTGCGGAAATACGGCGGGCGGTGCAGGTGTCCGACGCCTTTCTCTATAACGCCAAGGAAGCGGGCAGGAACAGGGTCGCCGCCGACCTGCCGAAAGCGGATGGGAGGGTGGCGCAATAAGCCTTTCCTTTTTTGAAAGGGGAGGGCGCCTGTCGAGGGAAACGCCGATC
The DNA here is from genome assembly GCF_059728385.1 of Bilophila sp. T19-St14. NCBI lineage: Bacteria > Pseudomonadati > Thermodesulfobacteriota > Desulfovibrionia > Desulfovibrionales > Desulfovibrionaceae > Bilophila > Bilophila sp. T19-St14. The sequence goes on along the minus strand of NZ_BAAGFT010000002.1, from coordinate 609,787 downwards.
CGCCTGTGCGCGGCGCGGCTTTTTAGGAAAACGCTTGGGGGATGTCCCGAGCGAGCGCGTGGGTGAACGCCACGCAGGAGGGTAAGCTGCCCTCTGGAGGAACAACATATGTACGGTAAAACCTTTGTGATGATTCTTATGACGGCGGTGCTGTGCCTTGGCGGAACGGCGAACGCCCCGGCCGCTCCCGCCTCCAACGCAGCCGCGGCTTCCGCGCCCGTACAGGAAGGCGCCGTCTCCGTCCGGGAAACCGTGGCCGAAACCATCGCCCACCACCGTGGGCTCAAGGTCATTCAGGAAAATCTGGATGTGACCCGCTATGAACTGCGCCGGGCGAAAGCCGGATGGGGGCCGAGCGTGGACGCGACCGGCCGCTACGGGGCCAGCCGCCTGAGCGACGATACCACACGCTCGTACGGTTCGGATAAGGGGATGTACGCGGCGAGCGGCGTGGGCCTTACCCTGACCCAGCCCCTGTGGGACGGCTTCGCCACCCGCAGCCGTGTACGCACCGGGGAAGCCACCGTTGAGTCGATGGAATACCGTGTGTTCGACAATGCCACCTCGTTCGGCCTGGACGGGCTCATTGCCCATGTGGACTACCTGAGGCGGCGCGAAATCCTGCGCCTCGCACAGGAGAATGTGGCGCGGCATAAGGAGATCCTCGCTTCGCAGCGGGATCGCCTGAGCCTTGGGGCATCCACGACGGCTGACCTGACCCAGACGGAAGGCCGCCTTTCCCGCGCCATGTCCACCCTGACGGACGCCGAGGCTTCACTGCGCGAAGCCGAAGCCTCCTATATCCGGCTGACCGGGAAGCCCGTGCCCACGTCGCTTGCGGAAGTGTATGTCCCCGAAGGGATGTTTGCCGGCCCCGACGAGGTGATGAAGGCGGCTGAGGAGGGGAACCCCAAGCTGAAGGCGTACCTTGCGGATATCCGGGCGGCACGCGGCGAGAAGGAGCTCGCACAGTCGGCCTACCATCCGAAGATCAACCTTGAGGTTGGGCCGAACTATTCGGATCGCGGCGGCAGGGGGAGCAACTGGACGTCGAGTTTCGACGTCATGGCGACCATGCGCTGGAACCTGTTCAACAGCGGTGCGGATAAGGCCGAGACGGAAGCCGCCGAGTCGCGCGTCCGTCAGGCGCGTCAGACCGCCTATAACTTCTTTGATGATTTGAATCTTGAAATCGCGGACACATGGACGCGTTACATGGCCGCCATCGATCAGCGAAAGTATTATCAGGAAGCGGTCGTTTACAATACGCAGACGCGGGATGCCTATCTGGCGCAGTTCAACCTTGGGCAGCGCAGCCTGCTTGATGTGCTGGACGCCGAGAACGAGCTCTTCAATTCCGCCACGGAGGAAGCCACGGCACGCGGGAACGAGATCGTCGGGGCCTATCGGCTGTACGCGCTGGCCGGGCAGTTCCTTCCGGTGCTGAACATAGACGACAAGTTCCTTTACGCTTCCCAGCGCGAAAGCGGGGAGTCCAAGTAATCCTGCTTACTCCGGGGCGCTGCCCGGAGCATGCCGGGGTTCCTGCCCTAGGCCCTGCCGAGGGGCGCTGCCCCTCGAACCCCGGCAGAGGCGCTGCCTCTGCACTCCGCAAGGGGGCAGCGCCCCCTTGACCCGGCGGCGCGTTTCCTTTGGCGGCTTTGCCGCCAAAGGAAACGCTTGTACGGCGCAATGGAGCGGGATACGCTTTTCTTTGGCTCTGTTATAGTATGTGATTGTTTCATCTCCACAGCACGGTAAAAAGACGGCCCTTTTCTCCACTGTTCCCATCAGCGGAATCCATAACTAAAGTATTTTTCTGGTTATTCTTTTGGAACTTCAAAGAAAAAAGCATCTATCATTTTCTATGATACCGCCTTTTTTTGATCTTGTGGGCATCGGTGTACGGGCCAACAGCCTGCCGCAGCAATACGGTGAACAAAATGGGCAGGTGCAGGGACTGGAAAAGGCGTCTTTTCATGGCCTTTCCGCACGATTAAATATGAATGGATTTTCTTTGTTCCCATTTGGCTCCCTTTTGGGAATTAAAGAAAACGCAAAAATGGAGTGGAAAAGGCAGACTGCTGTAAGGTATCCCCGCAGCTTGCCTAAATACCCTTTAAAAAGAAGGCCCTGCCCCAACGCTTGATGGGATGCCATTTTACACTGAGGCTGTGCCATAGGAAGTGGCTGATGCAAGTTCCAAAGGAATAACCAATAAAATGCCTCAGCCGTAGAGCCTGCCAACAGGAAAACTGAAAAAAGCTCTGTTTTTCTTTCTTTCTTTCTTTCTTTCTTTCTTTCTCTCTCTCTCTCTCTCTCTCTCAAAGATTTTTAGTGTTATCTAGTGGTGCCGCTTTTATTCCTAACAGAAAAGCGTGGCGGAGTATTTTTATAGCTGTGTCATAGAAAATGGTTGATATTTTTCCTTGAAGTTCCAAAGGAATAACCAGAAAAATACCTTAGTTATGGATTCCGCTGATGGGAACAGTGGAGAAAAAGGCTATATTTTCATCTCACTGTGGAGATGAAACAACCACATACCATGACAGGGCTTTTTTTATTTGAGGGCAGGAAAGGCCAAAGGCATACTGCTTTTCCTTTTGGAGTAAGGAAAGAGGAGCAGTTCTATCCCATTGGCACTTTTTTATTCCTCCAGCCTGAGCAGTCTCCCGGCAATGACGAGGAAGGCTTCACGGGCTTGCGCGGCGATAAGCTGGTTGGCGAGGCCGAGTCCATCGTGATAATTACGTCCGAGCCGGGTGGGTTCGATGCCGCCAAGCCCGGTTTCGCCGGAAACGACCACCCAGCGGCAGCCGGAAGAGCGGATTACGGCAAGCAGCGCTTCCGTTTCGTGGCGTACCGCCTCCTCAAAGACAAGCAGATCTTCGGGATCAGGCAGGCTGAACAGGATATTCGATACCCACAACGTCACGCAGTCCAGCAAGATGGTAGGAACCTTCTTTGCCTCGCCTTGTACCTCGTACGTGGCTTTCTTGAAAGCCCTATCTGTTTTTGGGGCCGTATACTGCTCCTCTGTCTTCCAACTGCTGGGGGCACCATCTGAATGGCCCCCCCTCGGAGTGGGGGTTCCACCGTTGGATTGTCCGGGCGGCATGGAAGCGGTTCTGGCGTTTTCTCCAGTGCCCCATCCAGAAACATTTCCTGCCATGCCGTATTCCATGAGAGCGGCGGCAATGCGCTCCCCAAGATGCAGCGGGCATTCGAGCGTTCGCCAGTTTTCCGGGCGGCGGGCACGGTGCCGCCGGATGCGTTCCGTCATCGAAGGATCGTCCGGCCGCGTTTCGGCTGTGGCGACATACAGCACCGGGCCGTCGGCACGTTCAAAAACGCGGGCCTCCGCGCGTGCGCTTTTGCCGCTCCGCGTGCCGCCGAGATAAAGGGTCAGATCAGGCTTATCCATACTGTTGGCCTTTGCGGATAGAAAGCCCCTTCGGAAAAGGGTTCCCATCTGCGCTATTTTTTAGATCGTGCGTCAATTAGATATAATTTATTGAAATTATTAATCTATTTTTGAGCTGCAAAAAAGATTATTTTCAATAAGTTCAATAGTTATATGTTCAATGACGACACGACTTAGGCTGTGTCATAAAAGTGGCTGATGCGTTTTTCCTTGAAGTTCCAAAGAAATAACCAGCAAAATGCCTTAGCCGTGGATTCCGCCAAGGGGAAAACTGGAGAAAAAGACTGTATTTTTCACCGCACTGTGGAGATGAAACAACCCTATACCCTATACCCTGACAGAGCTTTTTTATGCGGGAAAATGTTGCATCGGTGCTTGCCGCGAGTCAAACGCAAACACTTTCCCCATGCGGAACATCCATTTTTCTGATGTTGTTGGCTCTGTCATAGGCTGTGGCTGTTTCATTTCCACATATAGTGAACATACGGCTTTTTTCCAGCTTTTCCGTTGGTAAATTACATAACTGATTTATTCTATTGGTTGGCTGTGCCATAGGAAACGGTTGATGCTTTCTTGAAATCCTAAAGGAATAACCAATAAAATATCCCATCATGGAGTCCACCAGCAGAAAAATTTGAGAAAAAGTCTGTATCTCACCATGCTGTGGAGATAAAATAAATACATACCATGACGGATCCTTGGTTATCCCTTTGGAACTTCAAGAAAACGTCAGCCATTTCCTATGGCACAGCCATATTTTTTGGCTCTTTTTAGTATGTGGTTGTTTCGTCTCCACAGTACGGTGAAGATACAGCCTTTTTATCCCGTTTTCCCCTTGGCGGAATCCACGGCTAAGGCATTTTGCTGGTTATCCCTTTGGAGTTTCAAGGAAAACACATCAACCATTTTCTATAACACAGCCTTTTAATATTGGCTTTGTCATAGTGTATGGTTGTTTTGTTTTGGTAATGTACTGAAAATATATGCTTTTTCTCCAAATTTTCCGCTGGTGGGCTCTGTGATTGGGGGATTTTATTGGTTATTTCCTTGGAATTTCAAGAAAATAAAACATTAACCGTTTTCTAGGACACAGCCTATTTTATTGGTTATTCCTTTAGGATTGGCTGTGTTAAAGTTTCCGGCTGATACAGCAATCAGAGGTCGTTCATCTATCTGCCCCTGTTTCAGCGGAACATTCGCTGCCGTGAAGGCGGCCGCACTTCCAGCGCGGTGAAAGGCATCCTCCAGCAGCGACTGACGGCGCTTCGTCTCGCGCGGTTTCGCCGCTCTCGACCGCGCTTCGCGAGACATTTGGCCGCTCCTTGACCTCCTCCCATGCCGCATTGCCATGCGGCGGGGGACGTCTTCAAAGCTCGCTGACGCTCGCGCCTTCGGCGGTAAAAGGAGCATACTTCTCTTTATCAACCGTAAACTTGAACAGAGCCTTAGGATTTCAAGAAAGCATCAACCGTTTCCTACGATACAGTCTAATATTTCATTTGTTTTTTTAATCCATTATGGAACCATTCCCATTGAAAATATGACTGCCTTCCATGCTTGGGAAAACCTGTGAAAAGGGATTCGATAAGGTCAAAAGTCTTTGAAGATGGAGGGGTGGGGTTTGGGGAGGGGAGGAAGGGACTTTCTCCAGAAAGTCCCTTCCTCCCCTCCCCAATTATTCCCTCCCCAATCGTTTTCCCTGATACCGCTCCCACGACTGCATGAGCACGGCATGGGAAACGGCAAAATCCTCGACGGAAAAGACCTCAAGGTTGAGCACGCCGGAAAACCCGGCCTTCCAGAGGGGATGCGCCACCTCGTCCACGAGCTCCGGCGGCATGAACCGGAGCGATTTGTGGTCACGCGGGCGAGTCCCGAACAGGCGGGGGAGGTTCCTTCCCACCGGCGTTTCCGGGGCCTTTTGCCTGCCTTGCTGTTTTGCCGCGCCCGCCGCACCTGCCCCGTCCCCGCGTGGCTCCAGGCCATGCAGATGGATGACGCGCACCCGTGGGAGCCACGCCGCAAGCACAGGGGCGGGATCGCCGCCGTCCTTCCAGATATGCCCAACGTCGAGACAGCGGGAGTACGGCGTACCCGCAAGCCAGCGATCCCAGAACGTGGGGGCGTAGGACTCAAGGTTCTCCACGGCGAGGCGTTCCGGCGCGGGCAGATGCGCCGCGATTTCACGCAAGGCCTCGGCAGTCCACTCCTGCTGTTCGGCGGAAGGTTCCCGCCCTGTCCCATGCAGGGAGGGGAAATCCACATGCAGTACGAAACTGTGCGGATCAAGCGGGCCGGTGAGTTCGGCGGCGCGGCGGACTTTCTCGATCATCGCCCGCGCGCCTTCCCGCGTATCGAAATCGGCGTCCGTGGGCAGATGCACGTGTAAAGTTGCGCCCTCTCCGGCAATGATCCTGCCGATTTCGGCGATCTCGCCGGGTGTGGCGAGGTATTCGCCACGCCCGCCCGTTTCCAGCAGCAAAAGCGCCACGTCATCGCACCGCTCCGCCGCAAACCGCACGGCGGGCACATAGGCCGCGTGCAGCAGGAACGAGGTCGCGCCAAGGCGCAGATTCGGGAGCGTGTATTTTGGCATCAGGCTGTTTTCCTTATTCAACTTCATACGCAACACACGACGAGGACGGCGCATTCCGTCAGCTCGATGAGGCACCCGAAGACGTCCCCGGTGACGCCGCCGAGCCGTTTCCTTGCGGCGGAAAGCAGAAGGGATGCGGCGAGCAGGGCGGCGACGAGGGCGTAGAGCCCGCGCATCCCGTTGGCGGCGCACAGGCCGAGCCCGGCTGCAAGGGCGATCAGTTCATGGCGCGGGGCCACGCCTTCGTGCAGGGCTTCGCCGAGCCCGCCCGGACGCGCCGAGGGGACGCGCATCGCCGCGAAAACCATGCACCGCGCCAGCGTCCCGGCAAGGCAGCAGGACAGCAGGAGGGGCGCGAAGGCGTCCGGCCCGCTTCCTTCCGCCTGAAACGTGCCCGCCAGCGCGCCGAGGGCCGCGGCCTTGAGCGCGAGGATGAAGAACAGCGCGGCCCCGCCGAACGTGCCGAGCCGGGAATCCTTCATGATTTCCAGACGCCGGGCCGGGGGAGCCTCCACGATGAGCCCGTCCCCGCAGTCCGCCACGCCGTCAAGATGGAGCCCACCCGTCACCGCGACCCAAGCAAGGCAGCCGATGACGCCGCACAAGGAGGCGGGCAGGATCTGCGCCGCAAGGCCGAGGGCGAGGGATACGAGCAGGCCGATGATGAGCCCGACCATGGGCAGCCAGACGGCGACGCCCCGGAAGGTGGGCGGCAGCGGCGCGGAACCGATGGGCAGGCGGGTGAAGAAGCCGAGGGCGGCGCGGAGCGTCATTGTATGCCTATGCCTTGTAACGTGTTCATTTCCGTAAGGATGCGGACGGCGGCGTCGATGATTGGATAGAGCAGCGCCGCGCCCGTGCCTTCCCCAAGCCTGAGCCCGAAATCAAAATAGGTGGGGATGCCGAGGTAATCCATGATGAGCCGATGCCCCGGCTCCACGGACGAATGCGAGCCGATGAGCATGTCCCGCACGCCGGGCCGGATGCCCACGGCGACGGCTGCGGCGGCCCCGGCGATGAAGCCGTCCACCACGACCGGGATGCGCAGCGACGCCCCGCCGAGCATGAGCCCGCTCATGGCCGCGAGTTCCGGCCCGCCGACCTTGGCGAGCACGTCGACGGCATCACGCGGATCGGGGCGGTTGACGGCGATGCCGCGCCGGATGAGGTCGGCCTTATGGCGGACGCGCCCGGAAGGGATGCCGGATCCGATGCCCGTCACCTCGTCAACCGACGCGCCGGTGAGCACGGCGGCGATGGCCGAGGAGGGCGAGGTGTTGCCGATGCCCATTTCCCCGGCGGCAAGCAGGGTTGCGCCCTTGGCCGCCTCCTCGCGGGCCATGTCGATGCCCACCTGTATGCAGGCCAGCGCCTCTTCACGGGTCATGGCCGGGCCTTCGCTGAAGTCGCGGGCCGCGTGCATGACCTTGCGCCGTATAAGGCCCTCCACATCGCGGAGGTCGCCCTTCACGCCCACGTCCACGACGGAAAGCCTCGCCCCGGCATTGCGGCAGAAGGCATTTATCGTCCCGCCGCCCTTGACGAAATTGCGTACCTGCATTTCCGTCACTTCCTGCCCCGTGGCGCTCACGCCCCGAAGGGCGATGTCGTGATCAGCCGCGAACAGCACTACGGCCTTTTCGGGAAAGGCCGGGCATTCGTTCCCGGTGATCCCCGCGAGCCGTACCGCCAGTTCCTCAAGCCTGCCGAGGCTCCCCGGAACCTTGGCGAGGTTGTCCAGACGCCGTTGCGCCGCTTCCGCCGCCCTTGCCGAAAAAGGGGGGATCGTCAGTGTGTTCATGGCCCTTCTTCTCCAACGGATGGTCTTTACAAGCTCAACATGCCGATAAGGAACACTTCAAACAGCGTGAAGACGATGACGGAATGCCACATGAGCCGCACCGCCAGCACGATGTGAGCGGGCTTGGCGTCGGGGGTTCCGTCGCCGAGCCACGGATGGTCGACGCGCAGATCCCCATATACGGCGGGGCCTCCGAGCTTGAGGCCGAGGGCCCCGGCAAAGGCCGCCTCGCTCCATGCTGAGTTGGGGCTTTCGTGGGCCGCGCGGTATTTCCAGCCCACGGGCAGGATGTCCCCGTGCCGCAGGTTCGGGATGATGCGGGAGGCGAACGCGATGCAAGGCAGGGACAGCCGGGCCGGGACGAAGTTCAGGGCATCGTCGAGCCGTGCCGCGAACGTCCCGAAACGGATGTACTTTTCGTTTTTCTTGCCCCAGAGCGCGTCAAGCACGTTGGCGGAGCGGTGCAGCACGGCAAGGCACGCGGCCCCCGGATATCCGAAAAAGAACAGGCCGACGCCCGCCCAGAACAGTGTGGACAGGACGCCGTCCGTGAGGTTCTCGCCCACGCTTTCCACACAGGCGCGGGCCACGCCGTGGGCGTCGAGGCGTCCGGGGTTGCGGCCCACCATCATGGAGACGGCCTTGCGTGCGCCTTCGAGGTCGCCCTTGGCAAGCGGGACGGCGACGCGCAGGGCGTGCTCGTCAAGGCTCCGGGGCGCGACGCAGATCCAGATGGTGATGGCGGACACGAACCACGCCGCCCGCGGCTCGGCGTAAACTTGCGCGGCCCACGCCAGCCCGCCCGCGAGGGCGGCGCAGGGCAGGACGACAAGCAGGCAGGCGAGGGCACCGGAAAGGGACATCAGGGCGTTGTTGGGGCCGCGCCGGAGCAGGGCCTCCATGCGTGAGGCCAGAGCGCCCATCATGCAGACGGGATGCACGCGGGAAGGCAGTTCCCCAAAAAGGCGGTCGATCAGCAGCGCGGCGGGCAGCAGCGCGAGGAAGGCGAGGTTCATTTCAATCCCATGCTTTGGTAAATGGTTTCCATATCTGAATGTTCGCGCACAATGTCCGCGAGCCTGTCCAGCGCCTTTTCCAGATCATAGGCGGTCAGCCGGCGGCCCTGCGGTGCAAGGCCGACGTCGGCGCGCACATGGTCGAGCCACGCGCGGCGGAAGGCGTCGTCATCGAAAACGCCGTGCAGGTAGGTGGCCCAGCGCCGCCCGGAGACGTAGCCGCAGATGCGCGCCTCTTCGGACGGATAGGCGCGGTCGGCCCGCAGGAACAGCGGCAGGGCCGAAGGGCCGTGCTCGGTGAGGCCGTGATGGATTTCATAGCCGCCGGACGGCACACCGAGGGGGGTTTCGGCGCGGGCCACGCGCACAAGCGTCTTATCCGCGGCGAAGGTCGAGCGCAGATCCATGAGCCCAAGCCCCGGCACTTCCGGCGCGGCGGACTCGATGCCGTAAGGGTCGAGGATGGCCCGGCCCAGGATCTGCAACCCGCCGCAGATGCCGAAGATCCATTTGCCGCGCTCCGCGTGTCCGAGGATCTTCTCGGCCAGCCCGGAGCGGCGCAGGTCGTCGAGGTCGGGGACGACGCTTTTCGAGCCCGGAAGCATCACCACATCGGGGTCGCCCCACTCCTCCGCGCGGCGCACCGGGCGCAGGCTGACGTCTGGTTCGGCGGCGAGCGGCGCGAAGTCGGTATAGTTGGATACGTGCCGCAGCATGACCACGGCGATGTCCAGCGCCCCTTCCTTTTTTTCCCCGCAGCCGGCGTGCCCCCATGAGAAGCCCGCCATGTCTTCTTCGGGGATGTTGAGGTCGCGTATATAAGGAATGGTGCCGAGCACGGGAGTCCCCGTATGGTCGAGCATGTATTCATGGGCCGGGCCAAGCAGGGAGGCGTCCCCCCGGAAACGGTTGACGATATAGCCGGTGAGCAGGCGGCGTTCGGCGTCGGTGAAGGTCATCCACGTGCCGAGGAAGGAAGCGTAGACGCCGCCCCGGTCGATGTCCCCGACGAGCAGCACGGAAGCCCGCGCATGTTCGGCCATGCGCATGTTGACGACATCGTGGGCCTTGAGGTTGACTTCGCCGGGGCTGCCTGCGCCTTCGAGCACCATGACGTCATGGCCTGCGGCGAGGCTGTCGTAGGCTTCGGTGACGGTTTTCCATAATTCCTTTTTTTTCTTGAAGTAGTCGAGGACGCCCATGTGCCCGATGGGTTGTCCGAGGACGACGACCTGCGATCCCGTATCCGAGTGCGGCTTGAGCAGGATGGGGTTCATGCGGGCGTCCGGGTCGACGAAGGCGGCCTGCGCCTGCACGATCTGGGCGCGGCCCATTTCGTCGCCCGTCGCCGTAACGCCTGAGTTCAGCGACATGTTTTGGGCCTTGAACGGCGCGACGCTGTAGCCGTCCTGCCGGAAGATGCGGCAGTAGGCCGCCGCGAGGATGCTCTTGCCCGCGTTGGAGGAGGTGCCTTGCAGCATGAGGGCCGGGGTATGGCGGGGGGGGCGGCGGTAGGGTATGCTGGGGGAAAGGAGGAGAAACCCTTCTGAAGAAGGGCTTTCTCCTCCCTTCCCCCAGGCCCCCATCCCTCCTCTTCCTAAGACTTTTGTGTTTATCGAATCCTTGTTGTCGGATTCGGGGGAAGTGGGAGGGATGTTCCCGTATATTTTGCTGTCTGATTCGGGTGAAGCCGCAGCTTCAGGGGATGCGTGGGAAGGAACCCCGCGCCCCGTGTTGTTCCGTTCGGGGGCAGCTGGGTTTTCGGGGAACGGGGAGGGGGAAATCCCGCAAGCCGTGTTGTGTCGGGGCATGTCTGGGGTTTTGTTTCCACACACATTGTTGTGTTCGGATGAAACCGGGGGGATGCTCCTGTAAATTTTGCTGTCTGATTCAGGTGAAGCCGGAAATTCAGGGGATGCGTAGGAAGGGCCCCCGCGCCCCGTGTTGTTCCGTTCGGGAGCAGCCAGGTTTTCGAGGAGCGGGAAGGGGGAAATCCCGCAAGCCGTGTTGCGTTGGGGCACGTCTGGGGTTTTGTTTCCGCACATATTGTTGTGTTCGGATGAAACCGGGGGGATGCTCCTGTAAACTTTGCTGTTTGATTCAGGTGAAGCCGCAGTTTCAGGGGATGCGGGGGAGGGCCCCCCGCGCCCCGTGCTGTTCCGTTCGGGAGCAGCTGGGGTTTCGGGGAGTTGGGGGGAGGGAGCCCCGTACATCGTTTCCCGGATCGCGGAGAGGGCTTCGGCAAGGCGGCGGTGGTCTTCGGGAAAGCGGACGGCGGCGCGGAACCACGAGCCGTCTTCAAGCCCGTGATAGTTGGAGCAGTCGCGGACGGCGATGCCGAAGCGTTTGAGGAGGATGCCGAGCAGGTTGCGGGGCGCGCCGGGCCAGCGGAACAGGACGTAGTTGGCGGCGGAGGGGTAAACCTCGATTCCCGGCAGGGAGGACAGGGTTGCGGCGAGATCTGCGCGGCGTTCGGCATTCTCGGCGCGGGTTTGTGCGGCGAACCCCGAAGTGTCCGCGAAGACGGCTTGTGCGGCGGCCAGCGCAAAGGCGTTGACGCTCCACGCGGGCAGCTCGTCCCGGATGGCCTGCGCCAGCCCCGCATCGGCGGCGAGATATCCGAGGCGCACCCCCGGAACGGCATGGAACTTGGTCAGCGAGCGCAGGACAAGGCCGTTTTGGGGAAGCCGCCGCAGTACGGAAGCCTCCGTTTCCGCCCCGGCGTATTCGACAAACGCTTCATCAATGATCCAGAGGAGATCGGATCGCGAGGACATGAGGCGCAGGCATTCGTCCGGGGTACGGAACAGCCCCGAAGGGTTGCCGGGATTGGCAAGGAAGACCGCCGAACCCGCAGGGGCATCGCTGAGCGCGCCGAGCAGATCCCGCGTGGGCACGGCTGCATCTTTTTCCGTTTCCGCGCCTGTTGCCGGGCCGCCCTGATTGGTTTCGATGATGCCCCCCCATACGGGGATGGCCTCTATCCCGGCGAGGCGGCAGGCTATGCCGTATTCGCTGAATGCGGGCTCGACCACGCGCACGGAAGGTACGCCGCGCTTGCGGAGCACGCGGGCAAGCGCGTGGATAAGCTCGTTGCTGCCGCTCCCGAAGACGAAACGGGAAGCGTCCATCCCATGATGCCGGGCCGCCGCGGACATGGCTTCCTCGGCATGGGGGGAAGGGTAGGCCGCGAGCGTGGTCATGGCCCGGAACAGAGCGGCACGGATGAACTCCGGCGGGCCTTCGGGCCGCACGTTCACGCTGAAATCCAGCAGGGACGCCGGATCGCGTCCGGCTGTAGCCGCCATGCGCAGCAAGTCGCCGCCGTGGGCTTCGGGTTTCATAATGGTTTCCTCTTTCTCAGGTTGCCGGGGCGGTTTCCCTCAGGCGTACTTTTCTGGGGCTGTCGGGACGGTTCCCCTCTGTTGCGGGCCGAGGCCGCCGGTTCAGGCCATCAGATCGGTATGCCGCTTTCCATAAACAGGGCCTCAAGGATGCAGGCCGCGCAGGTTTCGGGATCGGTGCGGGTGGTGTCCACAGCCATCTGGTTGGGGAGCGGTACATGGATGGAGCGCGCCTGACGTTCGGCGTGCCCCCAGTCCGGCGTGCGATCCGTGCGCAGGGACTCGCGGCGCTGCAATTCTTCGGCGTCGCAAGTGACCTGTACGGACAGGATGGGAACGCCCGCCAGCCGTCCGAGCAGATCGTCGACCCAGCCCGGATCTTCTCCGATGACGTGATCCGCGATGACCCACGCGCCCGCCTTTGCCGCCGCCGCGACGCCGGCGTGGAAAGTCTCGATGAGCGGAAGGCCCGTTTGCGCAAGCCCCGTGAGTACGGATTCATGCCCCCCCGTGCTCGCCCTCAGAAGCTGATCGATGGAAAGCGTCATGCAGCACAGCCCGTAATCCGCATGAAGCCGCGCTTGCAGCGCCTTGGAAAGCGTGGTCTTCCCCGAACTCGACGGCCCGTTTAAGAGGATGACCTGACCGGAGGGGAGCGTGCCGGAAGGGCGTGCGCCCCCTTGAAGGGCCGGGCTGCCGAAATCCCGGTGAACCCCGATCCGGGGGGAATCCGCCGCCTCTCCATTCGCCGCCCTATCCGCCGCAAGGTTGGTATCAGGTTTCCCGTGCTTCCCGCTTTCCCCGTGTGTTCCATCAGGGGTGTGGGAGAAACAGGGGAGAGGGGAAGGGTGGTCTTCACCGTTTATTCCGGGATGTCCTTCATTTCCCCAATAGAGATGGACGTATCCGGCCCTGACGTTGCCGAAGGCGACCCCGGCTTTTTCGATGCCGGAACGGGTACGGACTTCATACAGGGGCGGGTAATCGCGGTGCAATTCGATGTCCGACCAATGGAACTCGTGCCCCCGGAAGACCCCGCCCCGCAAGCCGAAGGGCGCGCCGGAGAGCATGGAGGCCTCCCGATACCCAAGGGAACGGATGCGCCCGCCCATGCGCGCCGTGGCGTCGATGACCCCGCACATGGGCCAGATGCGGAGCCCGCCCCGTGTGCCCCCGTCCTCCCCGGAGGCTTCGAGCGTGGCGCAAAGATACATATAGCCGCCGCATTCCGCATAGATTTCCCCGCCTTGTGCGGCGAAATCCCGGATGCTTTCCCGCATGGCGGCGTTTTCGGACAGCTCGCGGGCGAAGACTTCGGGATAGCCCCCGCCGAGGTACAGCGCCTCAATGCCGGTCGGCAAGGCCGTATCCGCAAGCGGGGAAAAGGGGACGGGTTCCCATCCCCGCGCACGCAGGACGCGCTCGTTTTCCTCGTAATAGAAGCGGAAAGCCTTGTCCTTGGCGATGCCCATGCGCCGGGGGCGGGGGGCCTCTTTTGGGGAAAAGGCCCCTCCTCCGGGGGTGATGCCCATGCGATTGGGCCGGAGGGTTGCCGCAAGCGGGGGGTCGGGCTGTTCAGGCGGTTCGGGCAGTTGGGGCGGTTCCGGGCGTTCCGACGTGGTCAGCGCAAGAAGGCGGTCAATGTCGAGATGCCGTTCCGCCATATCCGCCAGCGCATCGAGCCATGCGGGGGTCGTCCCGGCCTCTTCCGCGGGGATGAGCCCAAGCTGGCGTTCGGGGAGCCGCCATTCCTCACGCCGGGGCAGCGCGCCGAGCAGCGGCGGAAGGCTGGAGCGTTCCAATGCCTCGCGCAGTATGTCCGCATGGCGGGGGCTTCCCACGTTGTTGGCGATGGCCCCGATGAGGCGGACGCCCATGCGGGCGGCATGAAGCCGGAACCCGGCGACGAGCGCAGCCGCGGAACCCGCCATGCCCCTGCCGTTGAACACGAGCACGGCAGGGATGCCGAGGGCGCGGGCGCAGTCGACCGTACCGCCCGCCGGATCGCCGGGATCGCGGCTGTCGAAAAGCCCCATGACGCCCTCGCAGACGGCGGCGTCGGCATCGTGCGCGCGGCTTCCCCACAGCGCCCGGACTCCGTCGCGGCCCATCATCCACGTATCGAGGTTGCAGGCGGGCCGCCCGGTGGCTTGGGCATGGAAGCTCGGATCGATGTAGTCCGGCCCGCATTTGAACCCCTGCACCCGCAGGCCGCGCTTGGCAAGGGCCCGCATGAGCGCGATGCTCGCCGTGGTCTTGCCCTCGCCCGAACGGGGCGCGGCGATGCAAAAGGCGTGGAATGTCGCGTGTCGCATAGGCTGTTCCCCTTCCCCGTCATTATTCCATATACTTCTCGACATACCCCCGCGCCTCATACATGGCCCCGGCGTCCGTAACCGTGCGCGGGCCGCCGATGATGACGAGGGTGGACATATCCACTTCGTCGGCGGGGAAATCGGCGAGCCTGCCGATCCATTTGGCCTCCTGAGGCCGTCCGGCATGGCGGACATAAGCGCACAATACCTCATCCCCGCGATGTTCCCTGAAAATGCCGAGCGCCTCCGCGAGCAGATGCCGCCGTTTGCGCCCGGCGGGGTTGTAGAGCGCCACCGGCAGGGCGGACTGCGCCACGGCCCGCAGGTTTTGCCGCACTTCATCCGAAGGGACAAGCAGATCGGAAAGGCTCACCAGTGAAAAGCCGTTCTGGAGCGGCGCCCCAAGCGAAGCCGCCGCGATGTTCGCCGCCGTGATGCCCGGCAGGACACGGATCGGGATGCCCGCGAATTCCGGTTCCCGCGCCCGCAGCTCGAACAGCAGCCCCGCCATCGCCAGGATGCCGGGATCGCCGGAGCAGACCATACAGACCTCCTGCCCGGCTGCGGCGGCTTCGAGCGTGGCCCGGCACCGTTCCACCTCTCCCATCATGCCGTTCTGGATGATGTTTTTCCCGGCGATGCGATCACGGATGAAATCGACGTAATGGCTGTATCCCGCCACCGTGCCGCAGTGCCTGAGCGCGGCGTCCACCTCAGGCGTAATCTGCCCGGAAGCGCCGGAACCAAGCCCCACGACCACGACCTGCCCGCCTGCGGCCTTGGGTGCGGAGAGGTGCGGCAGCCGGGCCAGCGCCAGCGTGACGTCCCCAAAGGCGGCTTTCGGGGCATACAGTTTGGGCTGGGGGGTTGAGCCGTACCCGGCGGAAAGCAGGCACGCGGCCTCGCTCACCGAAGCGGTGCCGACCTTTTCGCGGACTTTGGCCGAAGGCGTGGGCACGGGCACGGCGTCAAGCCGGGCGGCGGAGTGGAACTCCACAGGCACCTGCCATTTTTCGCCCAATTCGAGGATGGCGGGCTCATCGGCCTTCACGTCGCACGAGGCGATGGCGGCGATGTGCTCGTGCCGCAGGCCGAGATCGGAGAGATGGCCTTCCGCAATGAGCCGCAGTTCCAACGGCTCGACCCCACGGCGGCACCCCACGCCAAGGACAAAGGATTTGCTTGTGATGTCAAGATGCCGTACGCCTTCGGGAACCGTGCCTTCGGCATCCCAGAGCACGGCATGGCGGGCGGTGATCGTTTCCGGCCTGTCCGTATAGGCGACCTGATCCGTCCCGGCGAAATGGCGGTCGAATATCGTGCGGGGGCCGCAAAAGGCAATCGGTTCCCCGGAGAGCAGGGCGGCGTTGAGGCTGCGGATGGCGTCCGTATTGAGGATGCGCGCATGTTCCTGGGCGGCGGCCTCGTCAAAGGCGGGGAGGCCGTTGACGTCCGTGGCGGTGCTGACCACGGCCTGCCCGCCGGTGATGCGGGCCACGCGCCGGGCGAGGCGGTTCGCGCCGCCGAGATGCCCCGAAGTGAGGCCGACCACGTGGCTGCCGCTTTCCGAGCAGGACAACACGGCGGGATCGCTGGCCTTGTCCCTGAGCAGCGGGGCAATCTTGCGTACAGCTATTCCGGTCGCGCTGATGAAGATATGCGCATCGAACTGCCTCCAGTTGGCGGACAGGGCCGCGTCAAAGGTTTCCCCCGGCGTGTATATGACGTCCGGCGCATCCGTGGGGCGCGTGGAATGGATCGCCGTGGGCAGGCCGAGCCCGGCGGCGATTTCCTTGGCGCGGACAACCCCCTTGTCGGTAAAGGCATACAGGGCGCAGCGCCCGTCAAAGGCTTCATTGGCGAGGTGGTTCCTGTAGCCATGTGAAAAGCCCGCGCCGTAAAGCCGTGACCTGCCGCCTTGGGCATCCAGCGCCCGGCCCACGAAAATGAGCGCCTGCCGCCCAAAACCCGCCTCTTCGACCTTGCGCGCAATGTCGGACACCGTGCCCCGGAGGATGCGCTCGTCAGGCCATGTCGCGCGGTAAACCACCGCCGCCGGGGTATCCGGGGGCAGGCCGCCCTCAGCCATGAGATCCGCCGTCAGGCCGTCGATTTTCCCGGTACTGAGGAAGAATACCAGCGTAGCCCCGGTTTGTGCGAAGGCCGCCGCGTCCTCGCCCTTGGGCATGGGGGTACGTCCGGGGGTGCGGGTGAGCACGACGCTTTGGCTTACGTCGGGGCAGGTAAGCTCGCAGCCGAGGGCCGCCGCCGCGCCGAAGACGCTGCTCACGCCGGGGACGATGCGCGAGGCGACGCCTTTTTCGGCAAGGGCGCTGATTTGTTCATTGATCGCGCCGTACATAGCCGGATCTCCCGTGTGCAGGCGGACGACGCGCCTTCCGGCAAGGGCGGCTTCGCTCATGGCGGCGACCTGCTCCCCAAGGTTCATGGAGGCGCTGTCCCTGCATTCGCAGCCGGGCTTGCAGCGCTTGAGGTGTCCGGGGTTGACCAGTGACCCGGCGTACACCACGAGGTCGGCCTGTTCCAGCGCATTCAGGCCGCGCAGGGTGATGAGGTCTTCCGCGCCCGGCCCGGCGCCGACGAATTCGACGAAAGGAGTGTTCATGGCATTATCTCTTTCTGGAATGTAAACAGGTAGATGGTGTTCTGTTGCTTCAAGTGGCGGCTTGTCCCGGCAATGGGCTGCTCGTGGGCGATGTTGAGGCTGCACAGGCCGGTTCTTCGCTCAGGGGACCAAGCGTACAGGGTATGGAAGCTTTCGAGCGTCACCGCGCTCACTACCATGATGCCGCCCGGCGCCAGCCTTTCCATGCACGCCTCCAGCAGTTCCGGCAAGCCCCGCCCGCCTCCGCCGATGAAGATGCGGTCGGGGGGAGGGAGGAGGGAAGGGGCGGAGATGCCGGGGGAAGGGGAGAGGAAACCCTTCTGAAGAAGGGTTGTCCTCTCCCCTTCCCCCGGACCCCCATCCCCTCTCTTTCCCAAGACTTTCGACTGGTGGGGAGGTTGCGCGGCGGGAGTTCCGTTGTATGGGGAGGAAAGGGAGGGGTCGTCCTGTCCGCTGGGAGGCACGTTGCCGCATGGAGAGGCTGGGGAAATGGTGACCGTCCATTCTTTCCTGTCCGCAATGCCGCACGCGGAGGCGGGTTCGGATTCCGCTCTATGGCTGTACGCCTTGGGCGTTTCGCCGCATGGAGAGGCGGGCATAGGATGTTCCCTGTTCCCAACCTCCCGCACGGAAGTTTCATTATGCGTGGCGTCGTGGGGGGTGGTCCGGGGAAGGCCGGGTGTGCCGTTTGGCAGGCTGCCGATGGACGAGGCGGGGAAAATGGCGGTCGTCCATTCTTTCCTGTCCGCAATACCGCACGGGGAGGCGGGTTCGGATTTCGTCCTATGGCTGTACGCCTTGGGCGTTTTGCCGCACGGGTAGGCGGACATGGGGTGTTCTCTGTTCCCAGCCTCCCGCACGGAAGTTTCATTATGTGGGGCGTCGGAGGTGTTGAGCCGGGGAAGGCCGGGCGTACCGCTTGGCAGGCTGCCGATGGACGAGGCGCGGATAAGCCCAAGGGCGTCGCCGATGTGGAGCGTATAATTGGGGACGCCCAGACGGGCGCGGTTACGCTCAATGATTGCGCCGCGTTCGGGTTTGCGTTCAATGCCGACGACGTTGAGGTTGGGCCGCAGTCCGGCGGCTTCCAGCCCCACGGAACCGCTTCCGGCCCCGATGTCCCACAGCGTGCCCCATGCCGGAAGCCGCAGCCGCGACAGGATCACCGCCCGCACGTCGGAGGCGGTAATCAGGTTGTTTTCGCGTTCATAGTCTTCTTCAGGAAGCCCAAGGGTGAGTATCGGCGCTGGGATACTGCGGGCTGTGGGGGCGTCTTCGCGGGGGGCGGGTCGCGCATCAAGGGCAAAGCGGGCGACGCTATGGGGGGCGCAGCCCCAATGGTTCGGAAGCAGAAGCAGGATGGACGTGGGGCCGCATTCAGTGTGGGCCAGATCCGCCAGTGGGCCTGAAACGAGGCGTTCCTTGGGCGAACCGAGGCGTTCGGCAATGACGGCGGCGCGTTCGGCGGACGCGGGATGGAGCTTGAGCACTGCCTGCGCGATGGCATGGGCGGGGTAGCGGCTTCCGGCATAGGCGACGGAAAGCGGGGCTTCGGCAATGGCGCGGGCGGGCAAGGCTTCGCCGGAATGTGCGCTGAACAGGCGGGCGTCCTGCCACGGCAAGCCGAGCCGATGAAACAGCGCCTGAAAAGCGGTAATGCCGGGATGATGCACGATGGCGTCATCGGGGCGGGCCATGCCGGAAAGCGTACCCCCGAACCCGTGGTACAGCGCATCGCCTGAAGCCAATACCACGACGTGCCGCCCGGCCCGGCACAAGGCGAGGGCATCCGCCGCATCCTCACGGGCTTTCGCGCCGATGATCCGGGTCAAACGGGCCTCCACAGGACAGGCTCCCAGAAGCGCCCGTGAGCCAAATACCACGTCAGCCCCTCCGATCAGCCCCAGCGTTTCGGCGTCCTTGGGAAAGCCGACGCCGCACGATACGACGTCAATGCGTCCCGCTTCCGTATCCGTTCCGTTGCCGCCCATAGCCTTCAATCCTTTAGGGTGTTGACCGTCAATTTATTGTTGTTTTTCATTTTACAGAAAAATGAACCGTTTTGGGATAAGCCATTCCGTTGCCGACGCCTCAGCCCCGGCGTTTCGGCGTCCTTGGGAAAGCCGACGCCGCACGATACGACATCAATGCGTCCCGCTTCCGTATCCGTTCCGTTGCCGCCCATAGCCTTCAATCCTTTAGGGTGTTGACCATCAACTTATTGTTGTTTTTCGTTTTATAGAAAGAATGAACCGTTTTGGGATAAACCATTCCGTTGCCGACGCCTCAGCCCCGGCGTTTCGGCGTCCTTGGGAAAGGCAATGCCTCAGTCCTTTTTGCCGTCCAGAAAATAGGTTAGGCCAATCATTCCGCTGTGTTCAGGAGGTTCCGCCTGCCTCCCGTCTTTTGTTCCGGGCGCTTCGGAGGAAGAAGAGGCATGGGGAGGCTCGCCTTGTCCCGATAAAGGCGTTCCGCTGTCCTCCGGCTCTTTCCGCCCGCTCCGTTTTTCTTCAAATAAAAAGTGCCCTTCAAAATCAAAGACAAGCAGCCGCAGCGCGACGCCTTCCCCGCAGCGGCGGGCGAACTGTCCGAGGGCGGTGCGGGCGAGGCGCCGGAGGATGCCGGGCCGATCCGCTTCGGGGATGGACAGAAGCGCTTCCCGCACGGAAACGCTGTGCGCCAGCGCATCGTGCAGGGCCTTTTCCCCCGGCAGGTGCTTCCGTACCTCGGCACGCAGCAAGTCCATGTCCTGACTGACCTTGTGGGCATGGGTGTTCTCAAAACCCGCCGCATATTTGCACAACTTCCCCGCCATGCAGGCCACGGCGATTTCGCGCATCCCGTATTCACAGGCCGCGGCGAGGCTCTCCGCGATAAAGTCCCCGATACAGGCAAACGCCGTCTCAGGCAGGTGGGGAAGCCGCCGCTCCGCGCCGGACTTCGTGCGCCCGCCGGTGCAGAACACCATTGTCGTCCCGTGGGCCGTATGGTGTGATTTTACGCAAATCCGCACGGTTTCGATATAGGCTTCGTGGCTGTAGGGCCGCACGAGCCCGGTCGTTCCGAGGATCGAAATCCCGCCGACAACGCCGAGGAGCGGGTTGAGGGTATGTTTCGCCAACTCTTCCCCATTCTCCACGCCGATTTCCAGCAGCCAGCACCCGGCGTCAAGCCCGGCGCGGCGCAGGTTTTCCGCAATCATCCGGCGCGGGCCGGTGTTGATGGCCCATTTGCCCTGTTCGCAGTCCAGGCCGGGGCGGGTACACAGCCCTACGCCCGCCGCACCGCGCAGGATGACCGTACCGCCGCCTACGTTCAGCGTATAGTCTTCTTCCCGTGCGTCCGAAGCCGAGCACCTACGCATATTCCCGAACAGGATCGCGCCGTGCGTGCAGTCCGGGTCGTCGCCGCCGTCCTTGCGGATGGCCGCCATGTGTCCCTCATCCGGCTCAAGCAGCGGGAGTATGCGTTCCCCGCCATCGAGGAACAGCATTCGGAGAGTGGGCAGGGGCGTTTCCGGCTGCGTCAGCCGCAGCCACGCCGCCGTCGCCACCGCCGCCGCGCATGCGCCCGTGGAGTAGCCCCAGCGCAAAGTTTTCTGTTCGGTCTGTTTCATGGCGCGTTGGATCGGGTTGGGGGGTGCGAACTGGGGGAGGGGAGGGAAAACCTTTCTGGAGAAAGGTTTTCCCTCCCCTCCCCCAGACCCCCTCCTCTCCTTTTCCAAAGACTTTCGCGTTTATCGAATCCCTGTTCTACGGTTTTACGGGATGTTGCCAAGTGTCCGCTGTATCGTCTTTCTGAAAAGACGTGTTTGAAATTTTTAGTCCTGTCATAGAATGTGGTTGTTTCACTTCCGCAGTATGGTGAAAATGCCGTCGTTTTATTCTGTTTTTTGTTTGGGATGCCAGAGGCATTTTATTGGTTGTCCCTTTGAAACTTCAAGAAAGAAATATCAACCAGTTCCTGTGGCACACCGGATTTTTATTCAACTCGTTTCATTTATTATCTTATCTTGTTGGTGGTTGCTTCCTGCCGGAACGAACTCCTTTCGCGCAGCCTCCCCACCAGCCGAAAGTCTTGGGAGGGAAAAGGAAATTTTTCTGGAGAAAGATTTTTCCTTTTCTTCCACAGCCCCACCTCCCCTTTTCCAAAGACTTTCGCGTTTATCGAATCCCTGTTCTACGGTTTTACGGGATGTTGCCAAGTGTCCGCTGTATCGTCTTTCTGAAAAGACGTGTTTGAAATTTTTAGTCCTGTCATAGAATGTGGTTGTTTCATTTCCGCAGTATAGTGAAAATGCCATCGTTTTATTCTGTTTTTTGTTTGGGATGCCAGAGGCATTTTATTGGTTGTCCCTTTGGAACTTCAAGAAAGAAGCATCAGCCATTTTCTGTGGCACACCGGATTTTTATTCAACTCGTTTCATTTATTATCTTATCTTGTTGGTGGTTGCTTCCTGCCGGAACGAACTCCTTTCGCGTAGCCTCCCCACCAGCCGAAAGCCTTGGGAGGGGAAAGGAACCCTTTCTGGAGAAAGATTTTTCCTTTCCTTCCACAGCCCCACCTCTCCTTTTCCAAAGACTTTCGCGTTTATTGAATCCCTGTTCTACGGTTTTACGGGATGCGGCCAAGCGTCCGCTGTATCATCTTTCTGAAAAGACACGTTTGAAATTTTTAGCCCTGTCATAGGATGCGGTTGTTTCACTTCAATATGGTGAAAATGCCGTCATTTTATCCTGTTTTTTCGTTTGGGATGCCAGAGGCATTTTATTGGTTGTCCCTTTGGAACTTCAAGAAAGAAACATCAACCATTTCCTGTGGCACAGCCGGATTTTTTCATTCAATTCATTTTTATTTATTATCTTATCTTGTTGGTGGCTGCTTCCTGCCGGAACGAACTCCTTTTGCGCAGCCTCCCCACCAGACGAAAGCCTTGGGAGGGGAAAGGAACCCTTTCTGGAGAAAGATTTTTCCTTTCCTTCCACAGCCCCACCTCCCCTTTTCCAAAGACTTTCGCGTTTATCGAATCCCTGTACTATGGTTTTACGGGATGCGGCCAAGCGTCCGCTGTATCGTCTTTCTGAAAAGAAACGTTTGAAATTTTTATCCCTGTCATAGGATGCGGTTGTTTCACTTCAATATGGTGAAAATGCCGTCATTTTATCCTGTTTTTTCGTTTGGGACACCATAGGCATTTTATTGGTTGTCCCTTTGGAACTTCAAGAAAGAAACATCAGCCATTTCCTGTGGCACACCGGATTTTTTATTCAACTCGTTTTATTTATTATCTTATATTGTTGGTGGTTGCTTCCTGCCGGAACGAACTCCTTTCGCGCAGCCTCCCCACCAGCCGAAAGTCTTGGGAGGGGAAAGGGAGGGGTTTGGGGAGGGGAAGGGGAACCTTTCTCCAGAAAGGTTCCCCTTCCCCTCCCCAAGTTTCCCCTTACGCGCTCTCCATAACGGCGTGAAGCGTGGTGACGGCAAGGGCGCTGCCGCCACGCCGCCCTTCAAGGACGATCTGGGGAACGTCACATTGGGCGAGAAGTTCCTTTGACTCCACCACATTGACGAATCCGACGGGCATCCCGACGACAAGGGCGGGCCGCACGCCTTCCTCAAGCGCATACCGGGCAATGCGGGCCAGTGCCAGCGGCGCGTTGCCGATGAGCACGATGGCCCCGTCAAGCATGGGCCGTGCCTTCTCCGCGCTGCACAGGGCGCGGGTGTGGCCTTCGAGCTTGGCGCGCTCGATGACGTCCTGATCGCTGATGTGGCAGTGCAGGCTTTCAGGGCCGTAACCGGGGTTCAGCCTCCTCAACCGTTCGATGGAAAGCCCTGCGCGGATCATCTTGGAATCGCAGAATATCGGCGCACCGACCCGCAGCGCCCGCAGCCCTGAGCCGATGGCGTCATGCCGGAAAACCAGCCTGTCCGCGATGGACATATCCGCCGTGGTGTGGATCAGGCGGCGCGCCACACGCCATTCCGGTGCGGGCATGCGCTTGTGGAGATCACATTCCGACTCGATGACGCGGAAGCTCTCCCGCTCGATTTCCATGCCGCTCAAATTCCAACGTATATTCATGCCGCCTCCGGCAACAACAGTTTTGTTTGGCTGTGTCATAGAAAATGGTTGATGCTTTTTTCCTTGAAACTCCAAAGGGATAACCGAAAAAATGCCTTAGCCGTGGAGCCCGCCAAGGGGAAAAGCTGGAGAAAAAGCTCTATTTTTCATCGTGCTGTGAAGTTGAAACAACCACATACTATAACAGAACCTTTTGTTTTTTCGTATGCCGCTGGCTTCAATAAGCCCCGTTCATTGCCGCGCAGCCGCTGTTTTTTTCGTGGCCGTGTCATTGGGTCGCGTCGTCAATTAGATATAATATATTGAAATTGTTTAACTATTTTTAAGCCACGAAAATATTGTTTTTAATAATTTCAAATAGTTACATATAAATGACGGCACGACCTAGGAGTGGGTTGATGCTTTTTTCTTGGCTCTGTCATAGCATCTGGTTGCTTTTTATCTACAATATGTTGAAAGTACCTGTTTTTTTTATCCCATTTCGCTGATGGGCTCCATGATTGGAGGCATTTTATTGGTTACTCCTTTGGAATTTCAAGAAATAACGTATCAACCGTTTTCTATGGCACAGCCTTTCTCGAAATTTCAAAGGAAGCACCATTAGGATACCTCTGAAGCCGCCAACGGGAAAATTGGAGAAAAAGACCGTATTTTCGCCATACTGTGGAGATGAAAAAAACACATATATGGCAGAACCTCGCATTTCCCTTCTTCAACGCCTTTTGTTGGAACAGGTTTCTTTTGCCGTTCCTTTCTTTAAAAGCCCGCGCTGGAATGAATTCTTTTCACAGCCTTTTTAAGGCTTTGCTCAGAACGGATTTTTTCCCCAGCTCCCTTTTTCAACATCTTTCACTGGAACGATTTTTTCTATAACCGCTTTCTTCAATACCTTACGCCGGAACGGACTCCCTCCGCGCGGCCTCCCCACCAGTCGAAAGTCTTGGGAGGGGAAGGGGGAGGTTTGGAGGGGGAAGGGGAACCTTTCTCCAGAAAGGTTCCCCTTCCCCCTCCAACTTCAATTTCAATACAACACATAGTGCATGAACGCGATGACCCCGGCGATGGCGACGAGGGTGACGGCGAGGCGCGAGAGCTGCATGCCTAGCACTATGGCAAACGCGACGGGCACGGGGAAAATCCCAAGCGCCGAGGGGAGGTTCCTCCGCAGGGTGCGGAAGGGGTTGCCCACCGCGCTCCCGACGAGCATGGCCAGCAGGATCTGCGCGTTGTCGATGAGCCCTTCGGCCCTGAGGTTCGCGGCGACCGCGGAAGACTGCACCAGCCCGCCCATCTGCGCGGCGACCACGGATACCAGTTCCGCAGGGAAAAAGCGGTTCACCTGATCAGGGACATACTGCTCCCAGAAACTGAACGCCCCGTTCTTCAACAGCCATTCGATGCAGAGCATCAGCGGAACCGTGATGCACACCATGCGGAACAGCAGCGTCAGCGAGCGGACGGCGGCTTTTTCCACGGCGGAAGGCCACGCAAGCGGGGCTTCATCCGCAGGGGCGAAGCCGGAAACGGGCCTATCACCATGCCCGGAGACATACCAGCGGTTCCAGAGCAGGACGCCGAGAATGACGATGAACCCGCCGGAGAACTGCGCCGCGAAGTAGAGCGCCCCCGGAAGCCCGATGGCTCCAAGCACCGGATACATGACCCGGATGGAGTGCGAGACGTAGGCCAGATAGCTGTTCGCCATGCCGCCCGCAATGAGCGCCGAGGTGCGGATATGCCCTTCGGCATGGCTGCTGACCAGTATGCTGTTGGCCGCCGCGTTGGAGCAGAGCGCGGTCGGCATCGCAAGGCCCACGATTTCGGGAAGCCGGGCCATCCGCGCCAGTTTGCCCATAACCCGCGCCAGCGCCATATGCCAGCGCCGCGCCTCCATCAGCCCTCCGAGGAAGGCCGCGATGCCCACGATGGCGAACAGCCGCCCGAAGGTTTTCATCTTGGCGAAGATTTTTCTCGCCGGGGTGGGGGGCGTGTGCCGCTTCATGCGGGGGGCCGGGGCGTCCGCGCCGTCCGCCGGAGGGACGGAGGGGACCGCAAGGCTTGCTTCGCCCGCGTCCGCTTCCATCGTTTCGCTGGCGGGAGCGGGCCGGTGCGTCCGGCTTGTGGGGGCGTCGATGCCTGCGGGCTCCGCTTTGTGGCGCGCCATGCGGGATTCCGGCATGTGCAGCGTGAGCCAGCAGGCCCCGATGACGGCCAGAACGAACCACAGGACGCGGCTCGGACGCCTCCACGGAGGGGGAAGGGGACGGCGTCCGCGTTTCATTGCTTTTTGACCATGATGAGCGACAGATATTCTTCCGGGCGGTCGGCAATGGCGTCCAGATCGGTCAGGAGGGCCTGCCCTTCCATTGCCAGATGTTCGCCGTACAGGATTTCCACGTTTTCCTCGCGCCGGAGGCGTTCCACCAACGCCTTGCGGCTGCGGTAGGTCTTGAGGAGAATCGTGGTGGAGCCTTTGGGGAAATCCAGCGTTTCGGCCATTTCCGGCTTAAAGGAGGGGATGACCCTGAGCTGTTCGCCGTTTTCCACAAGCACCGTTCCGGCTTTCGCCGTCAGGGTGGCGAAGGAGGTGATGCCGGGGACGATCTCCCATTCCACACCGGGGATGGTTTCACGTATGATTTCCAGAACATAGCCGAAAGTGCTGTAGGTCATGGCGTCGCCGAGCGTGGCGAAGGCACAGTCCCGGCCCGCTTTCAGTTCCGCAATGATGGCGTCGGCGTTGGCCTGCACCTGCGCGGCGCGTACGGCCTTGTCACGCGACATGCTGAATGTCTGGAGATGGATTTCTCCGCGCGGTTCGAGGGATTCGACCACGGACCGGGAAACGCTGCTCGATGCGTTTTGG
The DNA here is from genome assembly GCF_059728385.1 of Bilophila sp. T19-St14. Lineage (NCBI taxonomy): Bacteria > Pseudomonadati > Thermodesulfobacteriota > Desulfovibrionia > Desulfovibrionales > Desulfovibrionaceae > Bilophila > Bilophila sp. T19-St14. The sequence goes on along the minus strand of NZ_BAAGFT010000002.1, from coordinate 583,714 downwards.
GAGATGACGGTAAAGATTACGTCCACCGAGCGCAGGACGTCCGCCGCCCGGAGGGTCAGGTACCGAGGGTCGCCGGGGCCGATGCCCACGCCGTACAGTTTTCCCGGTTTCATGTGAAATCCTTATAGCGGGTTGGTGTTTTCAGAGGAAGGAAAGGCTTCCTCCTCCTTCTTCAAAGGTTTTCGTCATGGAGGAGGGGGACGCTGTTTTGTTTTTTGCAAAATGGTGGTTTTTTGTCGTTGCCTTTGAAGGATCAGGGGCAGAGGGCGATGCCGTACCATAGGCCGTTTTTCGGGTTCACAGGAAAAACCGCGAAAAGGGACTCGATAAGGCCGAGAGTCTTGGGAGGGGAAAGGGGGAGGCTCGGAGGGGGGAAGGGGGAGCCCTTCTCCAGAAGGGTTCCCCTTCCCCCTCCGATTCTTTCGCTATTCCGTCCTCGCTTAATCCGCCTTCTTCGTGTTGGCGAGATCGACAACGGCATTCTGGGTGTGGCTGAGGAAGATGTCCTGAATGCCCTTGAGCTGGCCAAGGCCCTTGAGGTTGGGCATGGGGGTCATGCCTGCGGCCTTGATGCGGGAGGCCCAAGAATCTTCTTCCGGCCCGGCGAGGTCATTGTTGGCGTGGTCGCCCGCAACGATCATGAAGGGCTGGAGCCAGACGCGCTTGGCGCCGGAAGCCTTGAGTTCGGGCAGGACGTTGTCGAAGCTGTTGGCGCCTTCGACCGTGGCGAGCCAAACATGGGGATCGGCCTTGTGGAAGGCGGCGGCAGCGGCGGCGAGGGTCAAGTCGCCGGGGCCGCGGTCGTTGCCGTGGCCCATGAGCACCACGGCGTCGCCGGGCTTGCGATCCTTGGGCAGGGAAGCGAGCACCACCTTGATGACGTCGTCGAGATCCTTTTCAGAGACGAGGAGGGGATAGCCTACCTTGACGGTCTTGAATACGCCGGGATTCTTGGTGATGTTTTTGACGACCATGCGTTCGAGCTGGTTATATTCTTCGGCGGGGGCGATGTGCAGGGACTGGATCTTGAGATCGGTCACGCCCTGCGCGGCGAGCTTGTTCATCGCGGCGTTGACGGAAAGGACGGGTTTGCCTTCCTTCGCCAGCTTATTGCGGATGATGTCAGAGGTGAAGGCCAGAAGCACGGGTTCTTTCCCGGCGGCTTTTTTGTAGGCCTTTTCAATGTCGTCGATTGCGGGCCTTGCGCTGTCCATCGAAGTTCCGAAGGCGACGAGCAGGGTGCCCGTCTTGGCAAAGGCGGTTCCGGCGGCCAGCAGGCAGCACAGCAGAACCATGACGAAACATTTTTTCATGGCAACTCCTTGATCCAATCATCGTGGATCGGACGGAACGCGCGGCGGCGTCCGTACCATATGGCTTTCAGGCTGGTTTCCCGGCTTGAGGATCTCCTTTGCCCGCGCCTTCCCATGAACGGCGTCCACAGTGGCTGTTGCGGGTTCATCCCCTCTCACGGTTGCGGTGTCAGCGTCGTTTTTACGAACTTCCCAATTATCCCGAAAGATTCGGGCACCTGAAACGGTTGCGGTGGTTACGGCGGGGCACTGGGCCCGGCGGTTTTGGGTCTTCGGCAGGGCCGGCGGCTTCCGCCACGCTTTTCCGGGAGAGCAGGGCGCGCCTGCGCCGCTGTCCCGGCCTGCTTTGTGAAGCCCCCTTCTAACCTACCTGCCCGGTGGCTTCAAGGGGGCTGGGAGGCGTGAGGAATATCAGGATGTTATTTTGTCCTGTCCGTACCTGAGGCTTTCCGCGCCCCACAAACGGGCATCCCGAACTTTAGGGGGCATTGATGGCAATGCAGCATCGAAGGGGTCTACAGAAGGCTTCCCCTCCCCAAAAACGCGCGTCTGGCGTCCGCTCATCCCGGCTGGCACTTCCCCGGAATCACAAGCCAACCCCCGCACATCCGGCACCCGCGCTTTTCTTTTCCAAGGCTTTCGGCTCCGGCGAATCCTTTTTGCCGGTTTTGGGATAACCAGAAAATGGAAGGCTGTATTATAGAAAACGGTTGATGCTTTTTTCTTGAAATTCCAAATGGATAGCTGGAAAAATGCCTTAGCCGTGGCTCCCGCCAAGGGGAAAACCGGATAAAAAGGCTGTATTTTCACCGCACTGTGAAGATAAAACAACCACAAACTATAACAAAGCCAAATGGAAACCCGCCCAGACAAATGTTTCGGGCGGGTTCTTGGGCTTGGATTGGGACAGCGGGAAAAGGTTTCCCTGTCAGATAAGGAGAGGGGATGCCCCGCGTGCCTGAAAGGGGCTCCTGACGCACGGCCTCCCCCGCAGGCGGAGTCTTGCGGGGCCGGGGGATAAGGCGCCCTCATCAGGATATGGTTAATCTTCACAGCATGGTGAAGCTGCAACCCTTTTCTCCAGTTTTCCGCTTTTCCGCCGGGGGATTTCATGGCTGGAGCCTTTCAGCGGCTGTCCCTCTGGAACTCCAAGGAATAAACCATCAGCCATTTTCTGTGGCGCAGCCTTTTTATAAGGCTGTGTCATAGAAAACGGCTGATGCTTGATCTCTTGAAATTCCAAAGGGATAACCAATAAAATCCCCTAGTCATGGAGCCCGCCAGCGGGAAATTGGATAAAAAGCATATACTTTTCAGCATATTGCCGAGACAAAACAACCATGTGCTATGACAGAGCCTTTTATAACTTCCTATCGGCCTTTCCCTTTTACGCTGAAATATCGCAATGCCCGTCGAGGCCGCATGCGTTGGCGGGGCGCGTCTCCGGGGTGTCCGCCCCTCCGTCGAGTACGGAGGCAAGTTTGGCGGCTACAACGGCATAGTCGGCGTAGCCGCGCGCCAGCACATGGCGCTCGCCGTCGTCCGTTTCAAGGAAGAGCGTGGGATACACCACAAAGTCGCCCAGTATATCGAGCGCCTCCTCCCGTTCGGCTTCTGCGGCGTCCTGCACTCCGGGGTCTTGCAGCGCCTGCATGAAGGCGTCGCTGTCCACGCCCGCTCTTTGCATCTGGATTTCGGGGGAGAGCACGTCGAGGCCTTCGCCGTAAAAGGCCGCCTGAAATGCCTCCATCTGTTCGAGCTCGCGTCCCGGTGCCAGTTTTTTCAGCGCCGCCAGCGGCACGGCCATATCCGGGGAAAACATGCGGAGATCATCATGCCCCGGTTCAAGGCGGCGCAGGAAATCCTCTCCGACAGCCTGCCCCGTGGTTTTGGCGAGCCGGACGAAAAATTCCCGCATGGTCGGGTGGTTTTTCATCATTTCGCCGGTGGTGGTCGGGTTTTCCACCAGATCGCCGCTCAGGACACGCACGGGACAGCCGGGATGTTCGGAGGCAATCCGCCGCATAACCGGGGCAAAACCATAACACCAGGGACAAAATACGTCCGATATATAAAGGAAATGTGACATGGGGGCACAGTACCCCGAAAGCCGCCGCCTGTGAAGGGGGACGTTTCCCCAGTCGTTTTGCCGGAACCCGGCCTGTTTCCGGGAGGCGCACCGGAGTTGCGCAGAGCCGGGAAATGCCGTATCCGTTCAACGGTTAGGCACCGTTATCCGCCGTTCGGCATTCATGGGGGCATTTCAGGCGGCCTTTTACGGCGAAGGCCTCGGCGTGCTCTCCCCCGAAATCCAGATCTGGAGAGGGCCCGGTTTTCAGGAAAACCCTTTCGGCATCCGATTCGGCATCCGAGCGGGCCGAGCCTGCCAATTTCGCCCCGGTTCCCTTCCGGGTTTCCTTATCCGCTTACAGCGAAGGCCGTATCACTTTTTGTAAGGACGTTTTTTCCATGTATGCTTTGCTTGCCCGCATCGCCGAACGCATCACGTCCGGCGCCGATCCGCTTCTGTCGCCTTCCGAGGCGCTGGAGCTTGCCCGCCTTCCCGAATCCGCGACGCTGGACATCCTGTCCGTGGCGGGGCTGGCCCGCGCCGCCCGCAAGCCCGCCGCCGCGTTCACCTGCGGGATCATCAACGCCAAGTCCGGGCGTTGCCCCGAAAACTGCGCCTTCTGCGCCCAGTCCGCGCATCATCAAACGGATTCGCCCGTGTATCCACTTTATGACACGGATACGCTGCTGCGCCGCGCCGAGGAACTCGCCGCCAACAATGTCGACCGCTTCGGCATCGTGACCAGCGGTACGGCTCCGAGCGACCGCGATTTCGATGCGCTGTGCGAATCGGCGCTGCGCATCGGCAGGGAAGTGAAGATCGGCCTGTGCGCCTCGCTCGGCCTGCTGACGCCTGAGCGGGCCGCCCGGCTGCGCGAGGCGGGTTTTACGTCCTATCATCATAACCTTGAAACTTCCGCGAGCCATTTCCCTTCGATCTGTACCACCCACGATTACGGGCAGGATCTGGAAACCGTGCGCGTGGCCCGTGCCGCCGGGTTCCGGGTGTGCAGCTGCGGCATCTTCGGCCTTGGCGAGACGTGGGAACAGCGCATTGAGCTTTCCCAGACCTTGGCCGATCTCGGCGTGGACTCCCTGCCGCTCAATTTTCTGAATCCCATCCCCGGCACGCCGCTGGGGGATTCCCCCCTCCTGCCGCCTTCCGAGGCGCTGCGGGTAGTGGCGCTCATGCGGCTTCTGCACCCGGAACGGGACGTGCTCATCTGCGGCGGGCGTTCCAAGACGTTCGGCCAGTGGCAGTCGTGGGTTTTCGCCGCCGGAGCCAACGGCGTGATGACCGGCAATTACCTGACCACCAAGGGCTGCGCCTTCTGTGACGATGCCGAGATGTATGAGGTATTGGGGCTTCGGGAGGTGCGGTCATGAGGGGGCTTTTCATCACCGGGACGGATACCGACGCGGGGAAGACCACCGTTACCGCCGCGCTTCTGCGCGCCCTGATGCTCGCCGGGGTGCCCGCCGCCGCCGTAAAGCCCGTGCAGACGGGGTGCGTCATGCGGGGGGGAGAAGAGAAGCGGGGGGAGGAGGGAACCTTTCTGGAGAAAGGTTGCCCTCCTCCCCCCGTACCCCCCACCTCCCTCCCAAGACTTTCGGCTGGTGGGGAGGCCGCACCCCATGAGGGGGCTTTTCCGGCAGGTGGGGATTCCATGCCGCATGGCGCGGGTGAGCGCGCTTTGATCGGGGCTTTCCCGGCGGGCGGGGGGGCCTTGCAGGTACGGCAGGGAGGCTGTGCCTGTGGTTGCGGCGTGAAAGGTGATTCCGTACGGACGGGACAGGAAGGCTGTGCCTGCGGCTGCGAAGGTGATTCCATTCCTGAGCGTGGGAAGGGCGGGGGGAACGCAGGCATGGGAGGCGTGGGCGCTTCGTTGGAAGGGCCTTCTTCTTCTTCTTCTTCTTCTTCTTCTTCTTCTTCGCGTTCTTCCGCCCTCGTCGCTCCCGATGTGGCCTGTTACGAGGTGGCGGGAGGCGGCGGGATCGTGCTGGAAACCTACGAACCCGCGTGCTCGCCGCATTTGGCGGCACGGCTTGCGGGGCGTCCGCTCACGGTTTCCGGGCTGCGGGGCAAGCTGGAGCGGAAGGCGCCGGACGGGGCGTTTTTGCTGATTGAAGGCGCGGGCGGGATTTACGTGCCGCTGAATGACCGCGAAACCATGCTCGACTTCATGCGGGAGATCGATTTTCCGATCCTGCTCGTTGTGGGGAACAAGCTCGGCTGCATCAACCATGCCCTGCTTTCGCTCGACGTACTGCAATCGCACGGTCTGCGCGTGTGTGGGATGATCCTCAACCGCCCGCTCCCGGAAACGGTATGCGATCCGGGTTCCGGCCCCGATCCTGATGTCGGGAACGAACGCAGGCTGCTGCGCGACAATGCCGAAACCCTCGCCCGCATGGGCCGGGAACGCGGCGTCCCCGTGCTCGCGGAAATCCCCTACCAACCCGGATTCGCAAACAATGCCGAAGACGTATGGCCTAGGCTCGCCGCCCTTGTCGAGCCCGCCGTGGAAGCCCTGCGCCCGTTGTTCGCGGATTGCCTTTCCAATGGGAAACGCCCCGGCAATGACGCATCATACGGAACCTCCCCGTCTTCCTCCCTTGAACACGGACAATCCACCCCTTCTCCATTTTTTTCCCGCGCATACGTGCAGCCCACCCTTTCCCCGGCTTTTTCCCATGCGTGCGGGCAAACCGGGGCGGCACCCACTACGGCGGACAGCGCCGATCCTTCTTATGGATGCGGACAAATCTCCCCTGCATCTTCCTGCCCTAACCGGGAAAGCTCTTGCGTGGCCTCCCCACCAGCCGAAAGTCTTGGGATGGGAGAGGGGAGCGTGGGGGAAGAGGGACAACCCTTCTCCAGAAGGGTTTCCCTCTCCCCCCGCATCCCTTTACCCTCTTCTTCCCGCGCATACGTGCAAACCTCTCTTTCCTCGTCTTTTTCCCATGCGTGCGGGCAAACCGGGGCGGCACCCACTACGACGGACAGCGCCGAGCCTTCTTCTTATGGATGCGGGCAAACCCCTCCTGCATCTTCCTGTCCCAACCGGGAAAGCTCTTGCGTGGCCTTCCCACCAGTCGAAAGTCTTGGGAAGGGAGAGGGGGGCGTGGGGGGAGAGGGACAACCCTTCTCCAGAAGGGTTTCCCTCTCCCCCCACATCCCTTCACCTCCCCTTTCCCCTTCATCGCTCCTCGCCTTCGACCGGGAACACCTGTGGCACCCGTATACGTCGGCGCTGAACCCGCTCCCGGTGCGGGAGGCGGTGGGCGCGTCGGGCGTGCGCATCAGACTGCGCGACGGGAGGGAGCTGGTGGACGGCATGTCCTCGTGGTGGTGCGCCATCCACGGCTACGGGCACCCTGTCCTCATGGACGCCGTGCGGCGGCAGTCCGCGAAAATGGCCCATGTCATGTTCGGCGGCCTGACCCATGAGCCCGCCGTGGAACTGGGGAAACGGCTCCTGCCGCTGCTGCCCGGCAACTTGAAGCATATTTTTTATGCCGATTCGGGTTCGGTCTCGGTCGAAGTCGCGCTCAAGATGGCGGTCCAGTACTGGGCCTCGAAGGGCAGGCCGGGCAAAACCCGCTTCCTTACCCCCAAGGGCGGCTACCACGGCGACACGCAGGGGGCCATGTCCGTCTGCGATCCCGTAAACGGCATGCACACCCTGTTTACCGGCATCCTGCCGAAACACCTGTTCGTCGAGCGCCCAAGCTGCCGTTTCGACAGCCCGTTCGATCCCGACAGCCTCCGGCCCATGCGCGACGCCATCGAGCGCCACGCGGACGGGCTGGCGGCGGTCATCCTTGAGCCCATCGTGCAGGGCGCGGGCGGGATGTGGTTCTATCACCCCGACTACCTGCGCGGGCTGCGGAAGCTGTGCGATGAGCACGAACTCTTGCTGATCGTTGATGAAATCGCCACCGGGTTCGGGCGCACCGGCAAGATGTTCGCTTCGGAATGGGCGGGCCTCAAGCCGGATATCCTCTGCCTCGGCAAGGCGCTCACCGGCGGCACCATGACGCTGGCGGCGACCGTCGCCAGCGAAGCCGTAGCGCGGGGCATTGAAGAGGCCGGGCCGGAGCAGGGCGGCGGCGTGTTCATGCACGGCCCCACCTTCATGGGCAACCCGCTGGCCTGTGCCGTGGGATGCGCCAGCCTCGACCTTCTGAACGCCTCGCCGTGGGCCGAACGCGTGGAAGGCATCCGCCGGGGCCTTGAGGAAGGGCTTTCGCCGTGTCGGGAATTCCGGGGCGTCCGCGACGTGCGGACGCTCGGCGCAATCGGCGTCGTGGAAGTGGACAAGCCCGTGAACATGGCTGTTTTGCAGGACTTTTTCGTTGAGCGCGGCGTGTGGGTGCGTCCGTTCAACCGGAACGTCTACCTCATGCCGCCGTACTGCATTGAGCCTGAAGACCTGCGGCGCCTGACGGATGCCGTTGTGGACGCCGTGCGCGGGGCTTATTCGTAACTCCTGACGTGGGCGCATGTTGTATGCGTTTCGTCAGGGCGCGCCCAGAGTTTTTTCACATTGAAAAGGTTCTTCCGGCTGCGGGAAGCAGGCGGGCGCTGTGGAGGCATAAGAACCGTTTATTTGTGTTGTTCAATTCATTTATGCTGTTCAATGCCTGAGCGAGTGTATTTTAGATTTTCATCGGTTTGACTTAACCGATTGAGGAATAAACTTTTAGCGAACTATTTGAGAAGTAGTGGCAACGAGTTAGCAACCGTGCCAATTGCAGCGGTTTGCGGTGCTATGCTGTCAAATATCCTTTTAGTTTCAAAGGTAAACAAACTATCTGAATAATAATCATGTATAGTTGCTTTTTTACCATATAGTGATTAATAGAGCTTCCGATTTTTTTGACAAAGGCTCTATATTGTACTGTGAGTTAACTATATAAGTTAGCAAAACAAAATCATTTATCGAGCACATTCAATTGTTTTTTCTGTTCAATATGCAAGAATGAGGTGTAGTTTCCCCACACTTATTGCAAGCGATACATTTAGGTACATAAGCAAGGTCAGTTTTCCACTTGTTAATTAAATTGGGTTCTGCAAGCAGGGTGCGTGCCAACGAAAACAAGGGGATATTTTTGTTGTTCAGCAAGTCGTCCATGACTTCTATATTGCGGTTTCCGCCTACCAAAATAAGCGGTGTCGTGATATGTCGTGCAATTTCGGAAACCTGCTCTTTAAAATAGGACTGCTTCTCAATGGATCGGGCTATGTTTGGAAACGATTGGGTAATGCCGTTACCCGATGAGAGGTTCGTTCCGCTTGGTTCGATAAAATCAACGCCGAGTGCATCCAGACGCTCGAACATGGCAAGGGATTCGGGAAAAGTCAGCCCCTCGCCTTCGGACATGAAATCGTCAAAATTCAATTTTATCATCACGGGGAAATCTTTGCCGACAGCCGCACGCACAGCGGCGACGACTTCATAAATGAGGCGGGCACGGTTGTGTAATGTGCCGCCATATTTGTCTTTACGTCGGTTATAATAAGGCGTTAAGAATTGACTCAACAAATATCCATGCGCTGCATGGATTTGTACCGCATCGAATCCGGCTTGTTTTACTCGTAAGGCAGCCTTTGCATGGCAGTTGATTACGTGCTTAAAATCCGCCTCTGTCATCTCTTGCGGCATGATACCCGTCACGCGGTTTAAAACCGCAGAGGGAGCTATCATTCGTCGGTGCCGAGATGCCTCAAAGCCACTTTGTGAACCCCCCATCGCAATCTGGCAGGCTATCTTGACATTCTTGAAATGTGCATAGTCAATAATCTCTTTCCATTCGGAGATAAAAGAATCGTCATACATTCCAATCATGCGGGGATTGGGTTGGTCGTTGGCATCAATATATGTGTACTCGGTGATGATAAGACCAACCCCACCATCTGCGAGAGCCTTATATGTGTCAATCAAATCGGGCGTTATATGTCCTTTCTCGTCCGCCGCTTTCATCCATAAGCCGGAACGCACGAAACGATTTTTCAAATCCAGTTTCGGAAATCGAACCTGTTCAAAAAGAGTTTTCTTTTCCATGTGCATGGTTAATTATCCTGTCAGGTTGATTTTCTCTAAAAGCATTCTTCTGGAGAAGCCGGGCAAACGGGCCGGGCTGCGTGTTTCAGCAGGCTCCTTCCCCGAACCAGCCGGCAAGCTTGGCGTCGGCTTTGGCCTTGGCCTCGGCGTCTATATAGGAAGCGGCCATGACCACCGCCGCCGCGAGCACGCCGATGTCGTCGGTGAAGCCCACGACCGGGATGAAGTCGGGGATCACGTCGATGGGCGAGATGAAATAGCCGAGCGCGCCGTAGATCACCATTTTCGTCTTGAGCGGCATGGACGGATTGTCCAGCGCGTAGAACAGGCGCAGGGCGCTGCGTATGCCCTCACAGCCGACTTTCTTTGCGTGCCCTTTGATTTTTCCCCAGAGCTTTTCGGGGGAAAAATCGGAAACGTAAGCCGACCACTGGCCGTTTTCCTCTTTCATATCGATAATGTCCTTGTCGCTCATGGCGGCCTCCTCTGTCCCGCGTTTTGTCTGAATGTGGGCACGGCTGGGCGGCGTGTCAAGGAGGCGGGGATCGCGGAAAGGCACCGCCGCATCCCGCCATCAGGACGGGGTGCGGCAATGCCTTTTGTGTCAGGATGCGGGGCATCCGTGGGCGGGAGGAGAGGCGCGGGAGCGGGCCGCGCCGGGGCTACATGATGCCGATGAACTTCCAGTAGGGGATGGCGATGGCCACGATGAACGCCCCGGCGACGATGCAGCGGGCGATCATTGTGGGGATGACGTGCTTGAGGGTCACGCAGCCCGTGGTGAAGATGTAGAGGAACATGACGCCTTCATAGGGGAAGAAGTACTGATCGAGCCCGTACTCGAAGGCGTAGAACAGGGGCAGGGGGTTGATGCCCATCTGGATGCCGAGTTCGCCGAACGCCGGGGTGAAGGCCACGGTCGCCGCGAAGGGGGTCAGGAGCAGGTTGGTGAGCACGCCCGCGAGGTAGGAACAGAGCACGCCGAGGGTGGGAGGCAGTTCCTTGAGGAACGGGATGATGGACGAGACGGCCCACTTGTTGGCTCCGACTTCGCCCGCCACGAACCCGATGGCCATACAGCCCGCCACGAAGACGAGGAACACGATGTTCAGGTTGTTGAAGGAGGAAGGCTCCATGATCTTCATGCCGGGCATGTAGCAGAACAGGGCCACGAGGCAGAGGACGTATACGGCGTTCACGCCGGTCCACGGCTCGACCATAAAGCCGAGGATGCTGAGGATGGCGAGGATGAGGAGGCGCTTTTCGGAAACCGACATGGGGCCCATTTCGGCGAGGCGCTCTTCAAGGATGAGCTTGAGCTTTGCGCCTTCGGGGAGATCCACCTTGCCGCGCATGAAATAGATGGTCAGGAAGGACAGTGCGACGTAGATGGTGTTGATGAAACAGACGTGGTCCAGGTATTCCCACCAGTCCACATTGCCGCCGATGGCCTTCATAAGCACCTGGAACGACCAGATGAAGGACTCCGAGGTGTGCAGGAACTGCATGGTCGGGGCCGCCGCCGCGAAGAAGCAGGCGATGATGATGACGGAGGACAGGCGGGACTTGGGATCGATTTCCAGCGCCCTGATGATGCCCACGGCGATGGCGCAGAAGATGACCGTGCGGGCGAACCCGGAGGCCAGCAGGAGGCCGAGGATGATGCCGCCGATGGCGAAGCCGATGAGCATCCCGGTGAACGTGCCGCCCGTGAGGAGCATGCAGCGCAGGGCCACGCGCTTGGCGAGCCCGGTCTTTTCCATGGCTTCTCCGAAGATGGCCGCGCCGAAGGTGGTCCAGATGAGCACGGTGGTCCACGGCCCAAGGACGACTTCGGGCGGGGCCATGTTGGTCAGCAGGTAGAGGAAGGTCAGCGCGGCGGCGACGGCCACGGCGGGCAAGAGATCGAAGGTCCAGATGATGACCGCTGCGGAGGTCATCGCAAGATAGAGGGGCATCTGAGGCGAAACATCACGGGGAGCCAGCAGGTAGAACAGGCTGGCGATGCCGAGCACGGCGAACCACTTTAATGTCAGGACACGGTTCATGGGGACTCCTGCGGAAGGCGGGTTCAGATGTCGGGGAGCCGCGCCGGGATAGGGGATTCCGGCGCGGCGGACGCTGCCTTAGAGGGCCGATGTTTTGGGGAAGGCGAAGTTGTCCATATAGTAGCGGTGCGGCTTCACCGGATAACGATCCAGAGGAACGGGGTCGGTGCGCAGATCCATGCCGTCGCGCCCGCTGCGGATGACGATCCACGCCGGATCGCCGTGGCGTTCGGGGAAGTCCTCGCGGTAATGGCCGCTGCGCGATTCCTTGCGCATGAGCGACGCCTTCAGGTACATTTCGGTGATCAGCGCCATGGAGCGCGCTTCCACGAGCTTGACCAGATAGTGCGGCTCAGGGGCGGTCATATACGGCAGGATGTTTTGCTTGGCGTCTTCAAGGCGTTCCAGCGAGCGGGTCAGGCCCTTGCCGGTCTTGAGGATGCACACGTCCATCGGGGCCATGAGCTCCTGCATGAGCCGCACGACGTCCTTGGGATAGACGCCGGGCTTGCCGAGCAGGGACAGGGTGGCGTCGAGCGTGTCTGAGGCGTGGGCGTCGTCGAACCGCGGCGCGGAGGTAAGCCCGGAAACGTATTGCCCCGCGCTGTTCCCGGCGATGTAGCCGGTCGTGGTGGTCTTGCAGGTATCCCAGCCGCCCATGTAGACGCCGGGGGTGACGCTGCGGGCGCGTCCGGCCACGAACAGGCCCGGAATGCCGCTCCAGCCGTCCTTGTCGGCCACGGTGCCGCCGAATGAGGTGAGCACCTGCGGCATCCATTCGGTTTTGCTCTTGAAGAAGTCGATGCCGAGTTCTTTCAGCTTGGTGTCGTTGAGCTTCATCCAGCCGCCGGTGGGGGTCATGATCTCGACCCCCTCAGGGCTCATGGTGCTGGTGTCGAAGTAGATCGGCCCGCGTCCGGCCCGGACTTCAAAGGCCATGCCGCGCACGTTGTAGTGCGGGTCGGCCTTGGCTCCGAGCTTGGGGGAATAGCGGCGCATGAAGTCCTCGCCCTCGCCGTTGAGGAAGCGCGCGCCGTAGGGGAGCATCCCGGTCTGGCCTTCCCACGCGAACAGCTTGGGCACGTTCCAGTTCTCGATGAACTCCATGTTGCGCAGGGAAGCGCCCGCGCCGTAGGCCAGCGCCGCGCCCTCGCCCGCACAGGTGTTCAGCAGGTACGAGCCCTTCCAGCCGCCGTTGTGGGCGGCGAGGATGACGGCCTTGGCCCGGAACAGGCAGGGCGTGCCGCTCTGGGCGTGGAAGCCCACGGCCCCGGAAACGGCGTCGCCGTCCTTGATGAGATCGGTGATCTCGACGCGCCCGATGCGCTGGACGTTGAGGCGCTGGAGCTCGGCATTGAGGATCTGGGTGGTGTGCGCGCCGCCCTTGCCGTAGGGGTGGTAGAAGTAGTAGCGCATGAGTTCGAGCCCGCGCTGGGGGATGCTCATGAGCCTGCCGGAATCGTCGCGGGCGAACTTGTGGCCCATCTTCTCGTAATCTTTGAAGCGTTCGTAGGACTGGTTGAGGATTTCCTCAAGCACGTCCTGCTCGCACAGCCCGTCGTAGTAATAGACCAGCTCTTCGACCAGATCCTCGGCGGCGAACTCCGGCTGTTTGACGATCATGTCGCCGCCGGACATCCCGCCGAGGCCGCCCCAGTCGCGGGGGCCCTTGTCGACGATGAGCACGTTCTCCACATGTTGCCGGGCCGTCAATGCGGCCCACGAACCCGAAAAGCCGCCGCCGATGATCAGCACGTCCGTATCGAAAACAAAAGGTTTCGCGCTCATGGCTAGTCCTCGCAATGGATTTCAAGGGTACGCGGGAGCGGTTCCTTGAAAGGATGCACGTTGATGGCTTCCGCCGGGCAGCGGAGCTCGCAGGTGAAGCAGGTCATGCAGTCGTCGTTGTAGGCGATGCGGGCCTTGGCCCCGCAGGTCATGCAGCGCATGCCTTCCGCCAGCACGGCGTGGAGATCCAGCCCCTGCCGCCGTTCTTCAAAGCCGGGGGCGTCGGTCACGGCGCGCTCGTTGCGCGGGGAGAGGAGCACCCCTTCGCCGGGGAGCCTGTCCTTGTCCACGGTTTCGCGGACGGCGGCGCGGTTGGCGAGGATCTGGCCTCCGCGCAGGTAACGGTCCATCGAGTAGGCCGCCTCGCGGCCTCCGGCGATGGCTTGGATGGCCGAGGCCGGGCCGCTGGACGCGTCGCCCGCCGCGAATACGTCGGGGCGGGAGGTTTCAAAGGTGACGGCGGCGGTTTCGATGGTGCGGCGGGGCGTGATGGCCACGTCCTCCGCAAAGGGATCGAGATCGGCGGCCTGCCCGATGGCGAAGATCACGGCATCGGCGGGGATGGTGCGGGTCTGCGTTTCGTCAAAGGACGGGCGGAACGCGCCGGAAGCGTCCTTGACGGAAAGGCAGGCTTTGACGGTGAGGCCGGAAACGGCGCCCGTGCCTTCGACGCGCACCGGGCCCCAGCCGCACTGGAAATCAATGCCTTCTTCGCGGGCGTCGGCGATGTTGTGCGGATAGGCGGGCAGTTCGCTTTCCGATTCAAGGGAAACCATGCTCACGGAAGCCGCGCCGAGGCGCTTGGCGGAAATGGCCGCGTCAACGGCGACGTCGCCGCCGCCCACGACCACGACGTGGCCCGAAAATGCCGGGGCGTGATCGCTGCGCACGGCGCGGAGGAACTCCACGCCCCACAGCACGCCGGGCAATTCGGCGCCTTCAATGGCGAGTTTGCGGCTGAGGCTGGTTCCGGGGGCAAGGAGGAAAGCCTTGTAACCGCGGCGGCGCAAGTCGCCGAGGGTCAGGTCGCCTCCCTTGCCGATGCGGGTGTTGCAGCGGAAGCTGACGCCGAGGGCTTCAAGCCGGGCCACATGCGCCTCGACCACGGCGTCGGGCAGGCGGTAGGCCGGGATGCCGTAGCGGAGCATGCCGCCGGGGTGCGGTGCGGCCTCGAAAACGGTGACGGGATAGCCCATACGGGCCATAAAACAGGCACAGGAAAGCCCGGCGGGGCCGGAACCCACCACGGCAACCTTGGCGGTATGCCGGATGGCGGGCTGTTCTTCGGGCAAACCGAGATCGCCGAGGAACTGCTCGACGGCGTTGATGTTCACCGCGCCGTCCACGGCATTGCGCGCGCATTCCTTTTCGCAGGGGTGGAAGCAGATGCGCCCCGTGATGCCGGGAAAGGGGTTGGTCTGGCGGAGTTTCTTGGCGGCTTCTTCAAGCTTGCCCTGCTGTACGAGGGCATTGTAGCCGCGAATGTCGGTACCTGCCGGGCACGCCGCCATGCAGGGCGAAACCTTGCGCTGGTCGGTGTCGAGGCGGAAGACGTCGAGGCTGCACGACTTGAAGCAGGTTCCGCATCCGATGCATTTGTCTTGATCGATAACGTTGATCACGTCCTGTCTCCTTGGCGTTCCCCGCGTCACAGGGAACGGCTATGTGAAGGGTGAGGGGACGGGCGGGCGCGCATCCGCCCTCCGGCTCACTTCCCATTGTGCGAACCTTCACACAGCCGCTCTCAAGAAAATGGCGCAGATGCGCCATTTGTGAAAAAAAGCGGAAAAAAAGAGGAAACAGGACGAAATAGTGTGGATTATATGGTTTTTCTGTATGGATTCCGGGCTTATTCCCCGGCTATTTTTTGCAGGAGCGCAAGGTCTCCGATGCGGAGGCGGTTCTTGGTGAGCTGGAGGAGTGCGCCGCATTCGCGCAGCGACCGCAGTGCCCTGACGAGCGTAGCCCTGTGTATCCCAAGGAAAATCGCCAATTCTTCCTGCGTCATCTGAGGGTTGAAGTCGAGCTTGTCCCCGTGCAGGCGTGAAAGTCCGCACAAAAAGAGGCTGACCTGTTTTACCGCCGTGCCGCCGCCCGTTTCGGAGAGGTTGGCGTGCATCACGAGCACCTTGGTGCTCATGGAGACCATCAGGTTGATGATGAGTTCCGGGTATTCGGCGACGAAGCGGGGATCATGGAGTAGCGTGCCGGGGAAGCGGTACAGTTCCACGTCTTCCATACAGTAGAAGCGGCAGTCGGGATCGTCGAACCCTGCCAGCGCCGTAGCCTCGTTGAACACGTTCCCGCTGCCGACATAGACCATAGCCCGTTCGCGTCCGTTCTCCGTGCCGTGCATGATTCGGAGGCGGCCCTTGGCGAGGTAGTAGAAATCGAACATGGCGTCGCCCGCCAGTACGAGAGGGTAGCGTTTCGGGTAGGTGTAGCGCGTTGCGAGATGGAGCAGGCGGCTCCACGGCGCGTTCATGCCCTCAAGTTTTCCTGTGTGGGAGGAATCGGCATCCAGCTTGAGCTGTTTCATGAAGCCTCCTGTCGTTATAGGCTTTTGTTGAGTGACATTTTTTGACGCCCATGTGGGGGAATGTGGGGAGGCGAGGCAGGCGATTTTGCGGGGCCTACGGGCCCCGCCGAGGGGCCCTGCCCCTCGGAACCCCGCAAGGGGCGAGCCGCCCCTTGACCCGGCGGCGCGGCTGTCTTGGCGGCGTTGCCGTCAAGACACCCGCTTACTATGCAGTATAACGCAATTCATGTGCCGGAGTCTGCCCCTATATGATGTGATAACGATCTTCATTTATTGAAGGCCGTACCATAGAAAAGGGCTGATGCTTTACTTCTTGAAATTCCAAAAGAATAATTAGGTTGTGTTGCTATTTTAATGTAATTATTTGAAATTATTAAAATATTTTTATGATTTGGCTTGAAAAATAGTTAAATGGTTTCAATATATTATATCTATATTGACGACTAGGACACAGCCACTTTTTATCTCGTGGCTTTGTGGAGGAAGCATTTTGCCGGTCTAAGAAAGCATCAATTGCTTTGGAATTTTAAGAAAGCATCAATCGTTTATTGCGACATGGCCTTTCGTTTCAATCTTACCCTCAATAAGGATTGTTAATAAGGATTGTTTTTCAGGAAGGCGGCGTTGCGGAAAGGGAGCGGCGGCTATCCTTGGGGGGAACGGCCGCCGCTTGGGGAGTGGGGGAGGAGGAAGCCCCCGGCAGGTGGAGAGGAGATTTTTGTTTTTGGGGCTGGGTAATTCCAGAGTGGAATTGCCTACGATAAGATCGGGATCGACGCCATCCATCATGGATGGGTTGCCGTCCTTACCGTTACCCACGCTGTTACCGTCCCTGATTCCCACCAAAAAGAGAACTCGTTGGGCCTGGGGCGTTTCCTCTCGCGGCATTGCCGCGAGAGGAAACGCTTATGCCGGGTCAAGGGAGCGCTGCTCCCTTGCGGAGTGCAGAGGCAGCGCCTCTGCCGGGGTTCGAGGGGCAGGGCCCCTCGCCGAAGTCTGGGAAAATGCCCCATCAATACATGCCGAGCGCCTTCGGGAGGAACGTTACGACGTCGGGGAAGAGGATAAGGAAGAAAACAACAAGAATAAGCAAGAAAATATAAGGGATGGCCCCCTTTGCCACCCGTTCCAACGGAAGGTTGGACAGGTTCATGGCGATGAACAGGTTGACGCCGAGCGGCGGGGTCAACAGGGCGATCTCGTTGGTAACGACCCAGAATACCCCAAAGAATACGGGGTCGATGCCCACGGACTTGATGATCGGCAGGAAGACCGGCGCGAGCACGACGATGGTGGCGAGGGTCTCCATGAACATGCCGAGGAAGAACAGCAGTGCGGCGATGAGCAGCAGGATCAGGATGGGGTTGGTGGTGTACAGCATCATCTGGGCGGCGAGCTGCTGCGGGATCTGGTACATGGTCAGGAACCGCCCGAAAATGGTGGACACGCCTACGACGATGAGGATCGTCCCGGTGGAGATGTTCGCCAGCTTCATGGCGTTGAACACTTCCTTCAGGGAAAGCTTCTTGGTGATGAAGAAGCCGACGAAAAGGGCGTACCACACCGCGACGACCGAGGCTTCCACGGGCGTGCATATGCCCGCGTAAATGCCGCCGAGGATGACCACGGGAGCCATGAGAGACCAGATGTTCTTCAGGAGCGCGCGTCCGAATTCGGCCATCGTGTAGGAATGCATCGTTCCCCTGTAACCGTGGCGGCGTGCGATCATATAGGCCGTGAGCATGAGGCAGGTGCCGACCAGCGCGCCGGGTACGAATCCGGCGGTGAACAGCGCGGAGATCGAGACGTTGGCGATGATGCCGTAGACGAGCATGGGGTTGCTCGGCGGGATGAGGATGCCGAGCGTGCCGCCGGTGGCCGAAACGCCGGCGGCGTATTCGGGCGAGTAGCCGCGCTTGATCATGGAGGGGATCATGATGCTGCCCATGGCGGCTACGGTACCGGGGCCGGAACCGATCATGGAGGCGAAGAACATGCAGCCGAGGATGGTCACGATGCCGAGCCCGCCGCGTATATGCCCGACGAGCATGGAAGCGACCTCAACAATCTGGGCCGCCATGCCGCCGCGCTCCATGAGCGCCCCGGCGAAGACGAAGCCCACCACCGCCAGCAGGGGGAACATGTCCGAAACCTTGATAAGGTCGATCATGACGAGCGAAAGCGGGATGTCGCTCAGAAGCAGCACAGTGATGGAGGCCATGCCGAGGGAGACGAAAATGGGCGTGCCCATGATGAGCAGGACAGCCAGAGCAACCCAGATGAGGATTTCAAGGGACATCAGAACACCTCCTCGCTGGGGACGACTAAGGGATCACGTTTGGTAAAGATACGCCACCAACGCTCGACGAGGCGGACGGCCTGCAAGGTGAAGGCGATGGGCACCGCCGCGTAGACGTAGCGCATGTCAAGCATCAGCGCCCCGGAAACCATCGGGCGGTCGCTCATGCTGATGATGAAGTCCGTCCCGACGTCCACCACGATGATGCAGAAGATCAGCCAGATGATGTCCGTCGCAAGGAGCAGGAGCATCTGGCCAAGCTTCGGCAGGAGCTTGAGCTGCGCGGTCACGCGGATATGCAGGTTCTTTGAGGCGGCGAGGCTCGCCGCGAAATAGACAAGATACAGGAACAGGAAGCGGCTGACCTCTTCAGACCAGGCAATGGACTTGCCGCCGAAGTATCTATAGCACACCTGCATCATGAGAAGCGTCATGATGACGCCGAGCAGCGTACAACAGATATACTCTTCAAGATCTCTCCAAATGGACGCCAACTGCTCGCGCATGGCTCACTCCTCGCCGGTTGAGGTTAGCGGCCCGGAGGGAGGATTCCCCTCCGGGCTCGGCAGGCGTTATTGCGGACGAGTACGTCCGAGGGACTTCATCATGGTGTCGAGCAAGGAAATATCGCCGATCTTGTCATAGAACTGCGGCCATACGTTCATGGCCTTTTCCTGCCATACGGATTCGTCTTCCGGCTTGTCGAGGATTTCGACGCCCTTATCCTTGAGCGCCTTGACGAGTTCGGTTTCCATTTCGGCAATCATCTTGCGGTTGTTTTCGGTGGCAAGGCGGCCGCCTTCAAGGATGGCCTTCTGGACGTCCTCAGGCTGCCTCTTGAGCCACGCGGCGTTCACCACGATGGGGCCGATCCACACCTTGTAGTGGATTTCGGTGATGTACTTCTGCACTTCCTCGAACTTGTTGGAAGCGAACACGGGGTAGGGGTTTTCCTGGCCGTCGACGACCTTCTGCTGGAGGGCGTTGAACGTCTCGTCCCACGCCATGGGCGCGGGCTCGCCGCCCCACGCGCGGAAGGTGGCGATCATGATCGGGTTGTTGGGCACGCGGATCTTGAGGCCCTTGAGGTCTTCAACCGTACGGATGGGGTGCTTGCTGTTGCTCAGCACGCGGAAGCCCTGCACGAGCCAGCCCACGGCCATGTTGCCGCTCTCGTCGATCATGCGCTTGTTGATCTCGTCCCAGTTCTGGTCGATGAGCTTGTAGCAATCTTCATAGTTGGTGAACATGTACGGCAAATCGAACACGCCCATTGAGGGGCTGAACACCGTCACGTTGTTGACCGCGAGGGACGCGATCTGAATGACCCCCTGCTGGATGTCCTGAAAACTCCGCTCCTCGCCGCCAAGCTGGCTGCCGGGGTAAATCTGGACGTCCACCTTCCCGTTGGTGGCCTTTTCCACATAGTTCTTGAAGTCGAGGGCCGCCGCGTGATGCGGTTCCTTGACCATCGCGCTGGAGCTGTGGCTGTAGCGCATGACGATTTTTTTCTCGGCCGCACTGGCAGGGGAAACCAGAAGCAGCGCTCCGCAAACCGCCCCTAAAAGGGCCCGGTTGAAGCTTTGCCGGATGTTCATGAAGACCTCCTCGTTTGTGGGTGAACAGTCTGAAATCCATTGCCATAGTCGCGCTTTTCCAAAGAATGCGCACTCCGCATTCATGAAAAGGCGTGCCTTTTCACTTGCATGTCGAATCAAAAGAACGTAGAAATAAAGATAATCGACCTTAATCAATGGTAAAAAACGTTTTCATGATTTTACTGCTACGGGCGCTTGCGGTTCATGTCCGCCATCATCTTGTCGAGGAGATCGAGGTTGCCGATTTTGGGGTAGAGATCGGGCCACAGGGCCATCGCCTTTTCTTCCCAAATGTTTTCGTCTTCGGGCTTGTCGAGGATTTCGACGCCGGCCTTCTTCATGGCGGGCTTCAGGCGGTTTTCCATGGCGATGATCATTTCGCGGTTGTGCTTGGTGGCGAGGCGTCCGCCTTCGAGGATGGCCTGCTGGACATCGGCGGGCTGCTTCTTGAGCCATGCGTCGTTGACGACCATGACGATGATCTGGAGCTTGTAGCGCAGCTCGGTCATGTACTTCTGCACTTCTTCAAACTTGTTGGACGCAAAGACCACGTAGGAGTTTTCCTGGCCGTCGACGACCTTCTGCTGGAGGGCGTTGAATGTTTCGTCCCACGCGAGGGGGGTCGGCTCACAGCCCCATGCGCGGAACGTGTTGATCATGACCGGGTTGTTGGGCACGCGGATTTTGAGGCCCTTGAGGTCTTCGATGGTGCGGATGGGATGCTTGCTGTTGCAGACGTGGCGGTAGCCGAGGTCGAGCCAGCCGATGATGCGGTTGCCGCTTTCCTTGATGGCCTTGGCGTTGAGCTCGTCCCAATACTTGTCGAGAATGTCCCAGCCTTCCTGGTTGGTCCTGAACAGATAGGGGAGATCGATGACATAGAGGGAAGGGGCGAACACGGCGGCATTATTGGAAGCCAGGGATGCTATCTGGATGACGCCCTGCTGCACGTCCTGAAAGGCGCGTTCCTCGCCGCCGAGCTGGCTGGCGGGGTAGATCTGCACTTCCACCCTGCCCTTGGTTTTCTCTTCAACGTATTTCTTGAAGTCCAGAGCCGCCGTGTGATGCGGCTCCTCCACCATGGCCGCCGAACTGTGGCTGTAGCGCATGATGATTTTCTTTTCGGCCGCCGCTTGCGCGGGCAGGCACAAGATCGCCCCGATCATCAATCCTACCGTTGCCTTCCATGTGTTGGACAGTTGCATAACGCCCTTCTCCTTGGGGTTATCTGGTTAGGCCTGCGGCCTTTCGGGATGCCGTACATGCTCCAAGGCCGCGGGCATGAGGCCTAATAGGTGGATTTCCTTATGTTTATGAGGCTTATGAATGGATTTTGAATCCGTTCTTTTGCAAAAAAATATGAATATTCAATATATTATATGTTATAATTTATATTAGAATGAATACGTTTTCATTCTATGCGTCAAAAAAATATCTTGTCAAGAGATGGGATGCTTTTTTTTGTATCCTCAGCGGCGTAAGATACATATTTTTTATAAAATACAGCCTATTAAAAAAGATAGTTTTTGCCCTTTCAGACACTCCCCGCAACTCTGTGAAGAGGTTTGCGTCTTCATGGCGGCCTGCCGCCGGGTGGGTGCTTGAAATGTAGATGTTTATCTAACATCTACACATATAATTTGTTTTTACTTTGGGCACATTCTTTTCCGCTGCATGGGGTGGCGGAAGCTGCAAAAACCGGCTTTTTTCGGAACCAAGGGGGGTGAACGCAAAAAAAACGTTGCAAAGAGGCTTGACAGCGGTTTTATGGGCGGCTAGATTGAAAACGTACTTATTGAAGTACAAAATAAATGGATAATACATTGAAAAAAAACAATAAAATGAATGAAAACGGTTTCAATAACACCCGGGCGACCATAAAGGACGTCGCCATCAAGGCGAACGTCTCGCTTTCGACCGTATCCCGCGCCCTCCGCGAGCCGGACAAAACGCCCGCGGAAACGGTCAGCAAGGTCAGGGCCGCCGCGGAAGCGCTCAACTACGTCTACAACGCGACGGCGGGCTCCCTTTCCAAGAGGCGCTCGGACACCATCGGCATCCTCCTGCCTTCGCCGACGTATGCGGCGTTCGGCGTGAACCTGATGGCGATCCAGAAAACGTGCTCGGAGCGGAACTACTCGTGCAAGGTGGCCCTGTCGCAGTTCTCGCCGGAGGAGGAGCGCCTCGCCATGCGGCGCTTCCACGAGCAGCGCATCGGCGGGCTCATCCTCGTCGGGCTGGACATGAGCAATGTGGATTACATGAAAACGCTGGAGGCGGCGGGCATCCCCTGCATCATCCTGTGGGAAGTGCCGGACGAAAGCGTGAACTATATCGGCATCGACAACGCGCGATCCATCTATACGAGCGTCAAATACCTCATTGATCTCGGACATAAGCGCATCGGTTTTCTGGTCGGCCCCATGACCTGCGCGCGCCGCACCATCGACCGTATGGAAGGCTACAAGAAGGTGCTTGCCGACAACGGCATCCCCTTTGACCCGGAACTCATCCGCTCGCAGCCGCCTTCCTACCTGCTCGGCAAGGAGTCCATGCGGGCGTTTTTGAAATTGCAGGATCCCCCGACGGCGGTGCTGTGCGTGAACGACTATCTGGCCATCGGTGCCATGCGCGCCATCACCGAAGCGGGGCTGAGCGTCCCGGAGGACATTTCCGTTTGCGGCTTTGACGACATCGACATCGCCGCCTACTTCAACCCGCCGCTGACGAGCATCAAGACGCCCTGCTACGAAATGGGCCAGATGGCGGCGAATATCATGATTTCGGCCATAGAGTCGCAAACCCCGCTCAAAGTGCAGTACCTGCTCGACACGGAACTTATCGTGCGCAGGACCTGCGGCAGGGTCAAAGAAAAATAAAAGGAAGGAACCCGCATGGACACCTGTGAAGCTGCGCCCGTCTCGGCTCAAGAGATCCGCATCCAATGCCTCGGAACGCCGGAAATCGACTCCCCGTTGTCGTCCAACATGGCGACGGGCGGCGAGCGGCGCGTTGTCTTCAACGTGGATGAGGAACTGCTGGAAGAAGGCGCCGCGCCGTGCCCCATGTCCTTTGAGCTGGCGGGGCCCCGCAACCGGATCTACTTCGATCCGAGCAAGACGAAGTGCGCCATCGTGACCTGCGGCGGGCTGTGCCCGGGCATCAACGACGTCATCAGGGCCATCGTGATGACGGCGTACAACGCCTACCACGTCCCGTCAGTCCTGGGCATCCGTTACGGGCTGCAGGGGTTCATCCCTTCCTATCAGTATGATGTGCGTGAACTGACGCCGCACAGCGTGGAAGGCATCCACGAGTTCGGCGGGACTATCCTCGGCACGTCCAGAGGGCCGCAGTCTTCATCCGAAATCGCCACCGCCCTTGAGCGCCTGAACATCAGCGCGCTGTTCATCATCGGCGGCGACGGGACGATGAAGGCTGCGGCGTCCATCCAGCAGGAGGTCGCCCGGCGCGGCAAGCACATCTCCATTGTCGGGATTCCGAAAACCATCGACAACGACATCAATTTCATTCCCCATTCCTTCGGCTTTGAAACGGCGGTGGACAAGGCCGCCGACGCCATCCGCTGCGCCCACATCGAGGCCGCCAGCGTCTTCAACGGCATCGGCATCGTCAAGCTGATGGGGCGCGAGTCGGGCTTCATCGCCGCCAACGCCTCCCTTTCCATGCGTGAGGTCAATTTTGTGCTTGTCCCTGAAGTCCCCTTTAGCCTTTACGGGGAACGGGGCTTGTTCCCGGCTCTGGAAAAATGCCTTGCCGAGCACTCTCACGCCGTGCTCGCCGTGGCGGAAGGGGCGGGGCAGGATCTGCTTTCCGAGCACGAAACCCGCTGCGACGCTTCGGGCAACAAGGCCCTCGGCGACATCACCGGGTTCCTGCGCGGGAAGATCGCCGAATACTTTTCAGCCAAAAAGATACCTTACTATCTCAAATATATCGATCCGAGCTACATGATCCGGTCCGTCCCCGCCAACGCCAACGACAGGCTGTACTGCGGCTTTTTGGGCCAACATGCCGTGCACGCGGCCATGAGCGGGAAGACGGGCATGGTCGTAGCCAACATTATGGACAAGTTCGTCCATCTGCCGCTGGAGCTGGTAACGCGCAAGCGCCGCACCATGAGCGTGCGTTCCGACCTGTGGCAGTCGGTTTTGGAAACGACCGGGCAGGGGGACGTGATGGGCACGTCCCCCGAACCGGAACAACATCTGTAAGGAAGTCGAGGCTGAACCATGAACGAGCGGAAATTGCGGCAGCTCACCGAGCTGAGCAAGGAAGCGAGGCAGTTGCTCACCAAAATGATCGGCCAGATCGGCGTCGGGCATGTGGGCGGCTCCCTGTCCCTCATCGAAGCGCTGGTCTACCTTTATTATGAAGAAATGCGCGTGCGCCCCGAAGAGCCGGGCTGGCCCGACCGTGACCGCATCGTGCTCTCCAAGGGCCATGCCGGACCCGCGCTGTATACCCTGCTGGCCATGAAGGGGTATTTTGATAAGGAAGTCCTCCTCACCCTGAACCAGCCCGGCACGAGGCTGCCGAGCCATTGCGACATGAAGCTGACCACGGGCATCGACATGACCGCGGGCTCGCTTGGGCAGGGGCTTTCGGCGGCGGTGGGCATGGCGCTGGCGGCGCGTATGGAGCGCAAGGATTACCGCGTCTACTGCATCGTCGGCGACGGAGAGCAGCAGGAAGGGCAGATCTGGGAAGCGGCCATGTATGCCGGGAGCCAGGAGCTCGACAACCTTGTCGTGCTGGTGGACGACAACGGGATGCAGATCGACGGCTATACCGACGCGATCAACGCCGTGCGCCCGCTCGACAAGCGCTGGGAGGCGTTCGGCTGGGCGACCCTGTGCATCGACGGGCACAACTTCTCGGAGCTCGAAGCCGCGCTGACCCATGCCCGCACCATCAAGAAGCGCCCCACCGCCATCATCATGGCCACGGTCAAGGGCAAAGGGCTTTCGGTCGCGGAAGGCAAGCTCAGTTCGCACAACATGCCCCTGTCGCCCGAAGACGTCGCCGCCGCTTTGCAGGAACTCCAATAAGGAACGAGGAATGCCGTCATGCTTGAATCTCAGGAAATGCGTAAGGTCTATTGCGATACGATGATCGCGCTTGCCAAGGAGGATCCCCGCATCGTGGACGTCGAGGCGGATCTGACCGGCGCGCACGGCATGAAGCCGTTCAAGGCGGCCTACCCCGACCGCTCCTTCAACGTGGGCATCGCCGAGGCCAATATGGTCGGCGTGGCCGCCGGGCTGTCCGCCTGCGGCAAGATCCCCTTCGTGCATTCTTTCGCCACGTTCGCCTCCCGCCGCTGCTTCGATCAGATCGCCATCTCGGTTTGCTACGCCGGACTGAACGTCAAAATCGTGGGTTCCGATCCGGGCGTCGGCGCGGAACTCAACGGCGGTACGCACATGGCGCTTGAAGACATGGGCATCATGCGCACCCTGCCGGGCATGACCGTGTTCGAGCCCACGGACTCGGTGCAGCTCCGCAAGGCCCTGCCCGCCATCGTCGAGCACAAGGGCCCGGTGTACATCCGGCTTTTCCGCCGTCAGGCCGAAAACGTCTTTGACGATGGCTACGAGTTTGATCTCGGTAAGGCCGATCTCCTGCGCGAGGGTTCCGACGTGACCCTGATCGCGTCCGGCGTCTGCGTCGCCAACGCTTTGCAGGCCGCCGAAACGCTGGCTCAGGAAGGCGTATCCGCCCGCGTGCTCAACATCCACACCGTCAAGCCCATCGACGCCGAAGCCGTCATCAAGGCGGCCTCCGAAACCGGCGCGCTGGTTACGGCGGAAAACCACAGCGTCATCGGCGGCCTCGGCAGCGCCGTTGCGGAAGTGCTGGCGGAACAGCGGCCCACGCCGCTGGAACGCGTCGGCGTCAAGGATCATTTCGGTCAGGTGGGCAAGGCGCCCTATCTGATGGGCGTGTTCGGCATCACCGCTGCGGACATCGCCAAGGCGGCCCGCAAGGCCGTCGCCAGAAAGTAGCCGCCCCCGGCGTTCCGCCGGAACCATCCCGTTTCATTGGTTTCACCGTTTCCCCGCCCGTTCGGCGGGGGGCTGAAGTCATACCTTTTTTCGGACTCAAGCAAGGATTGCATATGGATACCGTAGGCATTGTCGGACTGGGGGTTATGGGAAGCAATTGCGCGAAAAAATTGATGGAAAGCGGGGCCTCCGTAGCCGGGTACGATCCGTATCCACCCGCCGTCAAGCGCGCTTCCGAGGCCGGGGTGAGCATGTGCGGTTCTCCGGCGGAACTGGCGGGCAAGGCTGGGGTCATCCTGATGTTCGTCCCCGGCCCCGCCGATACGGAAAAGGTCGTGCTCGGCGAGGGCGGGATCGCGTCCGGGGCCCCTGAGGGCACCGTGGTCGTCAACATGAGCACGGTCGATCCGGGCGTGAACATCCGTATGGGCGAGGCGCTGGCCCCCAAAGGCATTGATTTTGTGGACGCCCCGGTCATGGGCAGCCCGTCCGGGGTTGGAAGTTGGGCTTTTGCGCTCGGCGGCTCGGATGAGGCCCTCGCCAAGATCAGGGATGTGCTCCTCGTGCTCAGCGGATCGGAAGAAAAACTGTTCCACATCGGCCCGCTTGGGCACGGCAACAAGCTGAAGCTGCTCAATAATATGATGCTCGGCGCGATCAACGCCTGCGCCGCCGAGACTATGGCGCTCGCCGAGCACATGGGGCTGTCCCAGAAGACGCTCATCGACGTGGCGGTCGCCGCCAACGCCCGCGTGCTCAGCAACGCCTACAAGGAAATCGGTGCCCGCATCGCCGAGGGGCGGTATGACGAGCCCACCTTTACCGTGGACATGCTCATCAAGGACAACAGGTTGTGCCTCGACATGGCAAAGGAGTACGGCGCGCCGCTCATTCTGGGCGCGGCGGTGGATTATGTGCACCGGATGGTTTCGGTTCAGGGCTACGGCGCGAAGGATCACGCCGTAGCATGGAAGGCCGTGGCGAAAAACTGGAAGGCATAGGGCCTGCGGGCGGTTCCGCAGGGCGGGCACGCCGCGGAACGTGCCGTCCGTGTTTTCCGGGCACGCGGCGCGTTTCGGGCGGCTGTGCTCGGACGTATCCCGAATGCTTTTTTGAGGGTGCCGGCTTCCAAATGGTTCTTCCCCAAAAGCACATTCCCTTTGCATGGGGCATAAGGCAAGGCTGTGCCATAGGAAATGGTTGATGTTATTCCTCTCAATTCTAGATCGTGTCGTCAATTAGATGTAATTCATTGGAAGTATTTAATTATTTTTAATAATTTCAAATGGTTATATTTCAAATGGCGACACGGCCTAAGGGAATAACCAATAAAATCCCCCAACCATAAAGCCATCGACGGGGAAATGAGAGAAAAAGCTCTCCTTTCACCATGCTGTGGGGATGGAACAACCACATTCTATGACAGGGCCTAAGGCAAAAACCGTTCAGTGGCAGCACCCTCGCTTCTTTTAGCCGTGGGGACATCCCAGGGGAGGTTTCATGCGTATTCTCGTAACGGGCGGCGCGGGCTTCATCGGTTCCCATCTTGTCCGCGCCCTGCTGCGGCAGGGCGACGAGGTCGTCGTTTTCGACCGTGTGCCGGTTCCTCATCTGTTGCAGGACATCATGGGTTCGATCACCTACGTGCAGGGCGACAGCGCTTCGGATCTCGACCTGTACAGGGCGGTGGCGGCCAACGGCATCGAGGGGATCTTCCATCTCGGCGCGCTCATGGCGGGCGTGTGCGAACGGAATCCGCCGCTGGCGTTTCAGGTCAACTTCCGTTCCACGCAGGTGCTGCTTGATGCGGCGGTGGCCTGCGGGGTGAAGCGGTTCTTCTTCATGAGCTCCATCTCCCTGTACAGCCCGGCTTCCGTTGAGCCCGTGCCGGAAGACGCGCCCAAGGAGCCCGCCACCATTTACGGGCAGACCAAGCTGGCCGGGGAACACCTGCTGCGCTGGTATGCCGACAATCACGGCATCGACAGCCGGGGCATCCGCCCCACATGGGTCTGGGGCCCCAACCGCACCAACGGCCTGACCACGCAGTATACGACGGGGCTTGTGGACTCCATCGCCAGAGGCGGCGAAGTACACGTCGACAACCCGGACGAGCGGGGCGACTGGATCTACATTCATGACACAATCAAGGCCATGCTGCTGGTCTGGAACGCCGAAAAGCCCGCGCAGCGTTTCTATACCGTCTGCGGCAGCGTCCACACGCTTCGGGAAGTCGCGGAACTGACCAACCGCCTTTGCCCGGAAACCAAAGTCACCTATGCGGAACACAGCGCGAACACCTCGCCGTATGCGTGCTCGTTCGACGATTCCGCTATCCGAAAGGAGCTGGGTTACGCGCCCGAATGGTCCATTGAGGACTCCGTAAAGGATTACATCCGCGTCGTTATGGGAAGGGGTTAGAGGCAATTGGCTGTGGAGGGGGGAACCTCTCCTGAGGAGGCTTTCCCCTTTCCCGGCCTTTGCCCCTTCCCAAGATTTTTGAAAGGAATGTATATGTCCGTATTGCTTGGTGTCTGTAATTGGGTGCATCCTCTGCTGCAATCTCCGTCATGCTGCAAGGCCCTGAAGGAAACGGGGATTGATGCCCTCCAGCTTGCTCTTGGGCCAGCCGGGGAGGGTTTTCCGCTGTCGTCGCCGGATGTGCGGCGGCAATGGAAGGAAGAGGCGGGGCTGTACGGCATCCGGCTTTCCGCCGTGGCTGTGCTGGATGTCTTGGAGCACGGCATGACCGCCGAGCCCGGAAGCGGGCGGCGGGCGGCGGCGGAAAAGGCCATTGCCGCCGCCGTGGACTGTGCCGCCGATATGGGGATTCCGCAGATCGTGCTGCCGAGCTTCAAGGCTTCGGCTATCCGCAGCAAGGACGATCTGCGTGAAACGGCCCGTTGCCTGCGGCTGGCCTGCGCACTGGCTAAACACCGTGGGGTTGCCGTCGCCACGGAGAACCTGCTTGACGCCACGGCGATGAAATCCCTTTTGAATATCGTCGGCTACGATAACCTTTGTTCCTGCCTCGACCTCTCCCATTTTGTCCTGCGTGGGCGGGAAGACGTGTTTGAGGCCTTGCCGGAACTCCTCGCCGCGTGCTGCGGCGTGCATCTCAAGGACGGCATGTACGGCGAACCCGGCGTCAGGCCTCTCGGTGAAGGGTCTTGCCGCGTGGGAGAATTGCTCGCGGCGTTGAAACGGGAAGGGTATGATGGGGCGCTGTTCCTCGAAAACCGTTATATGGAGCCGGTTTTCGGCCCGGATCCCCTGTATGCGCTCAGGCGCGACGCCGAGTATGTCCGTCAGGCTTTTCTGTAAAGGCTGTTGCCAGTTTTGGCTGTAACGTATCGCGGCGTTTCGGAAACATGCGGCCTCTTTTCTGAACGTTTTTTTGAGTGCAACGCCTTCGGGGGAATACCCGCCGGGCTACGGTTTTGCAGTATGGCCTGTTGCCCTGCGGGATTATGGTGCCTCCGGGCGGGGCCTGGGCCCCGTTTGGCATGGAGCGGCGCATGTTTTTTGAAGCGATGCGGAACCTTTTGAACAAAGGATAGGTCAGATGCCTCTTACCGGACCTCGTGACATGTTTGCGAAAGCCCTTGCAGGCGGTTTCGCCGTAGGCGCGTTCAACATCAACAATATGGAAACCGTGCAGGGCATTTTGCAGGCCGCCGGGGACGAGCGTTCCCCGGTGATCCTGCAAGTCTCCAACGGGGCGCGCCAGTACGCCGGGCGGGGCTATCTCCGTAAGATGGCCGAAGCCGCTTCGGAAGAAACCGATGTGCCTTTTGTGCTGCATCTGGATCATGGGGCCGGTTTCGACATCTGCAAGGCCTGCATCGACGACGGGTTCACTTCGGTCATGATCGACGGTTCACACCTGCCTTTTGAGGAGAATGTGGCCGTCACCCGCCGCGTCGTGGAGTACGCCCACGACAGGGGGGTCTGGGTTGAAGCCGAGCTCGGACGGCTCGCCGGGGTCGAGGAAGCCGTTTCGTCCCGCGAATCCGTTTATACCGATCCCGAAGAGGCCGAAACATTTGTAGCCCGTACCGGATGCGATTCGCTTGCCGTTGCCATCGGGACGAGCCACGGCCCCTGCAAGTTTTCGGGGGAGGCGCGGCTTGATTTCGAGCGCCTTGACGCCATTGCCGCCCGTCTGCCGGGCGTGCCGCTGGTGCTGCACGGCGCGTCGAGCGTGCCGCAGGAGGCCGTGGCCGCCGTCAACGCGCACGGCGGGAACGTCGCGGGGGCTTCCGGCGTGCCTGAAGATCTGCTTCGCCGCGCCGCCGCTTCCGCCATCTGCAAGATCAACATTGATACGGATCTGCGGCTGGCCGTCACCGCCGCCATCCGAACCCTCCTTACGGAGCACCCGGAAACCTTCGATCCCCGCGCCTATCTGGCTGCGGGCCGCGAAGCCGTGCGCGAGATGGTTCGTCATAAGATTTGCGCCGTACTCGGTTCGTCCGGGCAGGCATAAGCGTTCGGCGTCCGACCCCCCGGACGCCGGGCAGGGCGTCCCCGCGTTTGCGAGCCCTCGGGGACGCCCTTTCTTTTTGCCTTGTCTGCGCCATAGGGAATGGTTGGCGCTTTCGTGAAGTTCCGAAGGGATAGCCGATAACATGCCCCAGCCGTCCACCAATGGGAAGCTGGAGAAAAAGGCCGTATTTTCACCATACCTTGGAGATGAAACAACCATATCCTGCGGTAGGGCCTTTGCCTTCGGTTCATGTAGGCCGTTCCCTTCCCCCAGAAAGGCATTGGGAAGACGCGCCGCCGTATTTCCCCGTATCATTGGGCTGGAAGTTTTTGGTTCGGATATTGACGGCTGGGCCGTGTCGTCATTTAACATATAACTATTTGAAATTATTAAAATAGTATTTTGAAATTAAAAAAACAGTTAAATAATTTCAATAAATTATATTTAATTGACGGCACGGCCTAGATTGGACTGACGATCTCTTTTAGTACGGAACATGAGGGAGCGTTTTCACTTTTTCAAAGTGGGGGCGCTCTCTTATTGTGTACGGGATCGGTATGTCGCTGCCGGGCAATGCGTGTTTTGGGGTGTACAACCGGGACGCCCCATAGCCGTTGGGAACTCCTTTATAATCCTATCATATTAAAAATAATGTTTATTTCGTTGACGCACCATACCGTGTGAAGGATAGTATGGGAAAAAAGGAGACAGTCATGTCATACCGTATGGTCAAAAAGATCGTAACGGGCCGTCAGGCGATGGACGGGGCCGGGGTGCATCTGGTTCGCGTGCTTGGCTCAGGGACGATCCGGGACTTCGACCCGTTCCTCATGTTGGATGCGTTCGACTCGCTGAATCCCGCGGATTACGTGCGCGGTTTTCCGCTGCATCCGCATCGCGGGATTGAGACGTTTACATATCTGGTGAAAGGCGAAATCGACCACAAGGACAGTCTCGGCAACAGCGGGAGGATTCAAGACGGCTGCTGTCAATGGATGACGGCGGGCGGGGGCATCCTGCATCAGGAAATGCCCCAGCCATCCCCCCGGATGCTTGGGCTCCAGCTCTGGATCAACCTGCCGCGCGACAAAAAGATGGTTCATCCCAAATACCGCGACATCACCCCCGACGACATCCCCGTCATTGAGGAGAAAGGGGTGACGATCCGCGTCGTCACCGGAAAATACGGCACTATCGGCGGTGCGGTACAAGGCGAATACGTGGACGTGCAGTTCCTTGATGTGGAGATGGGGCCCGGAGCTGCGTGGGAGATGGAAACCATCCCCGGCAATACCGTGTTCTCGTATCTCATGGAAGGTTCGTGCGCCTATGAGCCGGAAGGTGTGCTCCAGCCCGCCCGCCGTGCCGTCCTCTTCTCGGAAGGGGGCAATATCCGCCTCCATGCCGGGCCCGAAGGCGCCCGTATGGTCATCGTTTCCGGCAAGCCCCTGCACGAACCCGTGGCTTGGGGAGGCCCCATCGTCATGAATACCGATGAGGAAGTGCGCGAGGCGTTTATGGAGCTGGAAGAGGGGACGTTCATCCGTCATGGGTAACATTCTGCGGCTGTTCCGCCGTTGAAAGGCGTGGGCGTCCTTCAGCATCTGCCCGCGCCTTACCCAAAGCCCTCCTCACGCGTTCCCGCAGGATGGGGGCGCTTCAGGTTTGGAAGGCAATGCCAGCCTGAAAGGAACCCGCTTCGGGGGAGGCGTTTCCCCCGCCTTTGCCGAACGGGAAACCGCCTTCCCGCTTTTGACAATGCCGGAAACCGCGCGGCGGCGAAGCTCGCGTTCCGATATGCAGAGAAACATCAGGAGGTACAGGATGCACCATTTCCGAGTCATGGCAGGCGCGATGGCGCTGCTGCTTCTGAGCGCTCCGGCTTCTTGGGCCGCAGCGCCGCAAAAGGCAAAGGCGGTGCCCACGGCGGAACCGTTTGAAGGGGTCGTTATCGCCGAAGGCCTTGCCGCCCCGTGGGATATGGTCTGGGGGCCGGACAACCATATTTGGGTTTCCGAGCGCGAAGGGAGCCGCATCACCAGCGTGGATCCCAAAACGGGCGAGAAAAAGCTCGTCGGCAGCATTCCGGGCGTGAAGGCCGGGCCGCAGCATGAAGGCGTGCTCGGCATCGCCCTTGATTCCGATCTCGGCAAAAACGGCAGCAAGAACAACGTCTATGTCGCGCATACATATATGGACGGCGGCAGGGAACACGCCCGCATCGTCCGGTTCCACTATGATCCGCAGACCCGGAAGATTGCCGATCCCAAAGTAATCCTGAGCAACATGCCCGCCGGGGATGACCACAACGGCGGCCGCCTGCGCTTCGGGCCCGACGGCAAGCTCTATTACTCCATCGGGGAGCAGGGGCACAATCAGGGCGCGAACGTCTGCAAGCCCATCGACGCCCAGCGTATCCCCACCAAGGCCGAACTCGACGCGGGCGATCATTCCGCCTATGCGGGCAAGGTGCTGCGCCTCAATCCCGACGGCGGCATCCCGGACGACAACCCGGTCATCAACGGCGTCAGGAGCCATGTGTACACCTACGGGCATCGTAACCCGCAGGGGCTTGTCTTTGTGGGGGATCTGCTCTTTGAGGTCGAGCACGGCCCTTCGTCTGACGATGAGATCAATTTCCTCGTGGCGGGCGGCAACTACGGCTGGCCGCATGTCGCCGGGTTCCGGGATGATCAGGGCTACGTATACGGCAACTGGTCGGCGGCCCCCGACTGCGAAAAGCTGGCGAAGAGCTACTTCCCGACCGATATCCCCGCCGGCGTCCCGCAGCAGAAGGAAACCGAGTGGAAGGCCGAGGATTTCCGCGAACCCATCAAGACGTTCTATACCGTGCCGAATTCGTACAACTTCCGCGACGGGCATTGCGGCGACATGGCCTACCTGTGCTGGCCGACCATCGCGCCGTCGAGCGTCGCCTACTACCCGGCGAACGGCCCGATCCCCGGCTGGGGCAACTCCCTTCTCGTGACTAGCCTCAAGAACGGCGCACTGTATCGCGTGCCCCTCAATGCCGACGGCAAAACCGCGCAGGGCGACGTGACCAAGTACTTCCATACGCCCAACCGCTACCGTTCGGTGCTCGTCTCGCCCGACGGGAAGACCATTTATGTGGCTACCGACGTGCGCGGCAACGTTCTTGGCAGCGACGGCAAGCCCACCAGCGATATGAAGAACCCCGGAGCGATCATCGCGTTCGTCTACGACGCGAAGCAATAATTTTCGGCAAGGAACGGCGCGGGGTTCCTGGGTCGTGTCGTCAATGAGATATGATCTATTGAAATTATTTCACTATTTTTCAAGCCGCAAAATATTATTTTGAATAATTTCAAATAGTCATATGTAAAATGACGGCACGGCCTGGATGGAGGGAAACCTTTCTGGAGAGGGGTTTCCCTTCTTTGGTTTGGTCCTGTCATGGAATGTGGCCGTTTCATCTCCAACGCAAAGTGCGGACAGGACTTTTTCCCCAATTTCCCCGTTGGAGGACGCCCGGCCGAGCGTTTTACCGGCCCGTTATTGGAATGGCAAGAAAGCAGCAATCGTTCCCTGCGGCACGGTCTTGGTTTCCGCCCCCTTTCCCGGAGCTTCCGGCTGATAGGGAAGGCAGAATGGGAGGAACCTCTCCCGCGTGGAAGAGCCGGAAATATGGAAATAGGGAGAAGAGAAGGGGAGGCTCACAAAGAGGGGAAGGGCATTCGTACTGCTTCTTTTGGGGGATCCGTCATAGTCTGTGGTTGTTTCATCCCCGCAGCACGCTGAGAATACGGCCTTTTATCTGGTTTTCCCATTGACGGAATCCATAGCTAACACATTTTGTTGATTATCCCTTTGGAACTTCAAAGAAAAGGCTCTGTCATAGCACGTGGTTGCTTTATTTCAGCAGTATGCTGAAAATAGAGACTTTTTCTCCAATTTTTCCGCTACCGGACTCCATAATTGAAGCATCTTATTGGTTATTCCTTTGGAATTTCAAGAAAGAAAGCATCAACCGTTTCTTATGGCACAGCCAAAGAAAAAAGCATCAACCGTTTTCTATGATACAGCTTTTTTTCTTGGCTCCGTCATAGTCTGTGGTTGTTTCATCTCCACAGCAAAGTGAAAATACAGCCTTTTCTCCAGTTTTCCCCTTGGCGGACTTTATGGCTGAGACATTTTATTGGTTATTCCCTTGGAACGTCATAGAAAAAGGCATCAACCTTTTTCTATGACACAGCCTTTTTCTTTTTCCCTTGATGGGGCTTTGGTTCCCCCTCCATGTATTTGTGAAACGTATTCTTTTATTACAAAAACTCTTTTCCCGGCGGCCCATTCAGCGCCATGCTTCAGGCGGTTCCGTTGGCGGCCTCGCGGTCAAAGGAATCGGGGATCAGGTCAAGGGCGCTTCCCCTGTCGGCGCGCGGCTTGCCGGACGGCTTACCTTCGCGTTCAAGCAGGGTGGGCATTTCCCTTCCGGAGCGCCGCTCGTACCTTGCGGAGCACAGGGAAAGCGCCCTTGCCGGGGGCCGGGGGAGCCTCCGGGTGAGGCCCCGCTTCAGGCTTGCTTCGGTTCGGGCGTCCGTTTGCCGCCCAGTTTGCTGGAAAGCCCCATGAACACCGTATAGAAAAACGGGGCGTACAGCACGGTGAGCAGCGCCGTCGCCACCATGCCGCCGAAGACGGCAGTACCCAGATATTGCTGGTTGATCGCGCCCGCGCCCGTTGCCCAGAGCATGGGCAGGGCGCCCACGGCATAGGCCAGCGAGGACATGAGGATGGGCCGGAACCTGACGCTCGCGGCCTTGTGCGCCGCCTGCATGGGGGGCATCCCCTGTTCCCCGTAGCGGCGCGCGTACAAGACCAGAATCAGCGCGTTTTTGCTGGACATGGCGATGAGCAGCAGCATCCCGATCTGCACATAGATATTGTTGTCCATGCCGCGCAGCATGATGGCGGCCACGGTGCCGAACAGCGCCAGCGGGATGACCAGCAGCACGCCGAGGGGCAATATCCAGTTGGCATACAGCGCGGCGAGGATCAGGTAGACCAGCAGGATCGCCAGACCGACGGCAATGGCGGCCTGCCCGTGGCTTTTCTCTTCCTGAAAGCTCATCCCCGTCCACTCGTAGCCGAAACCTTGGGGCAGTACCCGCCCGGCGATTTCTTCCATAGCCTCCATACCGGCGCCCGTGCTGACGCCGGGGGCGGCGCTGCCCTGCATGGATGCGGAAGAGTAGAGGTTGTAGCGCGTCACGATGCTCGGCCCGCTGACCTGCTGGACGGAAGCGAAACCCGCCAGCGGCACTTCCTCGCCCTTGCCGTTGGGCACGCGCAGGGACAAAAGGTTGTCCGCCGTGCTGCGGTAGCGTTCGGCGGCCTGCACGCGCACCTGATAGTTCTGGTTGTATTTGCTGAAGGTATTGATGTACTGGCCTCCGAACGCCGTTTGTATGGCCGTGAAAAGCTGCGGCAGGGCAATGCCTTCCGTCATGGCCTGCGTGCGGTTCACGTTCAGGTAGAGCTTGGGCGTCGAGGCGGAATACAGGGACATGACATGCTCAAGGCGCGGATCTTTCGCCGCGGCCTCCTCGTAGGCCCGTACCGCCGCCTCCAGCGCCTGAGGCCCGCGGCTGGCCCGGTCTTCGATCATCATGTCGAAGCCCCCGGCATTGCCGATGCCCATGATGGGCGGTGGCGGGATGACCATGAATTCGCCTTCGGGGATTTGGCCGAATCCCCGGTAGAGTTCGTCCATGATGGCGTACTGGTTGAGTTTGGTGCCGCGTTTCGCCCAGCTTTCAAAGATCACGAAGGCCGTCACAGCATTGGGCAGGGCCGCGCCTTCCAGCATGGAAAAACCGCTGATGGTGACCCATGTTTCCACGCCGGGCGTGTTGGCGAACACCTCATCCATACGGCCTGCCAATCCCGAAGTGCGCGGGCTGGCCGCGGCGTCGGGCAGCTGCGCGCTCACAAGGACATACCCCTGATCCTCTTCGGGCAGGAAGCCCTGAGGCAGGGTTGTCAGCCCCCAGACGGCAAAGGCGGCGAGGACGCCGTACGTCAGCAGGGAGATGGCGGGCGAACGCAGGGTGATCCCCACAATGCGCATGGCAAAGCCGTGCAGGGCGTTGTACCCGCGGTTGAAGACCCGGCAAAAGACATTGCCCGTCGTCACGTCGGCCTTGTCTTCCGCAAAATCGGGCCGCTCGCCCTGCGGGGCGTCGAACGAGGCCGGGCGCACGGCTTTCTGCTGGCGGAGCAGCAGGGAGCATTCCGTGGGCGTGAGCGAGATGGCGAAAACGGCGCTGAGGAGTGCCGCGCC
Source organism: Bilophila sp. T19-St14 (assembly GCF_059728385.1). NCBI lineage: Bacteria > Pseudomonadati > Thermodesulfobacteriota > Desulfovibrionia > Desulfovibrionales > Desulfovibrionaceae > Bilophila > Bilophila sp. T19-St14. Next base: position 547,151 of record NZ_BAAGFT010000002.1, on the reverse strand, counting down.
GCCTATGACCAGCGCGAACTGGCTATAGAGCTGCCCGGTGATGCCGGGGAGCGTGGCCGCCGGGAGGAATACGCTGGCAAAGACGAACATCACCGCCACGATGGAGAGGAACAGATCCCTCATGCCAGCGAGGGCGGCCTCCTGCGGCGTAAGCCCCCGCTCCAGATGGGACATGGTGGCTTCCACAACGATGATCGAGTCGTCCACGATGAGCCCTATCGCCAGCACGAGCGCGAAAAGCGATATCATGTTCACCGAAAAACCGGCGATGTTCAGGAAAACGAACGCCCCCATGAGGGTCACGGGAATGACCACCGCCGGGCCGACCGCCGCCCGGAAGTTCTGGAGGAAGACCAGCACGACCAGCATGACCAGTACGATGGACTTTACAAAGGTCAGATATACTTGCGTCACGGCGATGGAAACGAAGTGCGACGTGTCGAACGGCATGGTCCAGCGCATGTCGGGCGGGAAATCCTTGGACAGCTTTTCCATGGCGCTGCGGATGTTGGCGGCGGTTTCAAGGGCGTTGGCGTCGGGAAGCTGGTAGATGGCGATGAGCGCCGCGTTGTCCCCGCGGATCTGGGACTGCGCCCCGTAGGACTGTGCCCCCATTTCGATTTCGCCCACGTCGCGCAGCCGGATTATCTGGTTGCCGGGCAGCGTCTTGACGATGATGTCGCCGAATGCCGTGGGCGTGTCCAACTGCCCCTGCATGAGCACCGTCAACTGCATGGCCTGCTTGTCGGAATTGGGCCTGCCGCCGACGTTGCCCGCGGCTACCTGGACGTTTTGCTGGCTGATGGCCTGATTGACCTCGTCCACGCTCACGCCAAGGTAGTTGAGCTTGTCGAGATCCAGCCAGATCCGCATGGCGTAGAACCCGGCCCCGAAAGCCTGCACCTGCCCGACCCCCTTCACGCGGGAAAGGACGTTTTCGATTTGCAGGTTCGCGTAGTTGGCCAGAAAAAGGTTGTCGTAGGAGCCGCCGGGGGAATCGAGGGCTATGACCTGCAGGATGGAGGGGGAGTGTTTGGTGACCGTGACCCCCTGCTGCTGTACGACCTCCGGCAGAAGCGGGAGCGCGTTGTTGACCAGGTTTTGCAGCAATACCATGGCGATATTGACATCGGTCCCCAGCGCGAAGGTGACGGTGAGGGAATAGGTGCCGTCATCGGCGCTGGTGGAGGACATGTAGATCATGTTTTCCACGCCGTTGACTTGCAGCTCTATGGGCGCGCCGACGGTCTTGGCCACGGTTTCCGCGTCCGCGCCGGGATAGCTGGCGGAAACGGCGATCGTCGGCGGGGTGATGTCGGGATACAGCGCTATGGGAAGGCGCGTCAGCGACACGATGCCCAGAATGACCGCAATGATGGCAATGACGTTGGTAAAAATGGGATTTTGGACGAACAGGCGTGTAAACATAGGACATTCCTCATACTGCGGGGGAGGGGCCGACAGCGTGCGGCGGGCGTCACTGCGCGGTGTTGGTGACGGCCATGCCCTGCCGGATATGGGCCATGCCGTCATAGATAACCAACGATTCCGGGGTAATCCCGCTGATGACGGCAATACGGTCACTGCCCACGGCGGGCCCGGTCGCCACGGGGACCATGCGGGCCCGGCTGTCCTGCCCGATGACGTATACGAAGGATTTCCCCTGATTTTCCAGCACGGCCTGCCGGGGGATCACCAGCATTTCGTTCTTACGATCCGTGGGGACCTGAACCCGTACGAAAAGGCCCGGAAGCAGCTTGCCGTCCGTATTGGGAAAAACGCCGCGCAGGGCGAGCGTCCCGGAAGAGGCGTCCACTTGCGGGGAAATGTAGTCGAGCTTCCCCTTGATGGAATAAGGCCCATCGCCGACGGCCAGTTCCAAGGGGATGGATTTGGCATCGTCGAAGCTGTTCAGAAGCGGCAGGATGCTGTCCGCCGGGGCCGTAAAACTGGCATAGACGGGATCCTGGGAAACGATGGAGGCAAGCGTTCCGGTCTGCGGGCTGATGACGTTGCCGACGTCCACTTTATGGCGCGACACGCGCCCGGTGAACGGGGCCTTGATGACCGTATACCCCAATTCGATACCCGCTTGGGTCAGGGCGGCTTGCGCGGCGGCGACCTGCGCTTCGGCATTGCTCAACTGTTCGCGCCAGCTGACCACCGTGGACTGTGAGGCCGCCCGTTCCGCGTAGAGCTTCCGGTTGCGGGCGTATTCGACCGCCGCCCTGTTCCGTACCGCCTTCTGCGCCGCCAGCGTGGCCTCGGCCTGCTGCCGTTTGGCCTTGTACATCGTGGGATCAATGACGAACAGGGTGTCCCCTTCCTGCACGAGCGCACCGTCCGCATAGGCTATTTTTTGGAGCGTGCCTTCCACACGGGCCACAATGTCCGCAGTGCGCACGGCCTGCGTCATCCCCGTGCTTTCCACCAGCAAAGGCACATCCCGCCGTTCCGGTTTGACGGCGGCCACGGGCAGAGGTTCATCCGTTTCTGCCTTATGCGGCGTGTCGTTGCAGCCGGACAGAACAAGGCAGAGGGCCACAGCGAGCCCCGGCAGTCCGGGCAGGAGGGACGCAGGCACGCGGGCGGGGTTTTGGCGAAGGGCTGTTTGGGAGTCGCAGCTGTGCATATCAGTAACCTCTGTGCGTTTCGGCTTGTGGGATCTCGGACTGTCCGGCAACGGGGGCGCTTTCCATATCGCGCAGCATGCCGCCCCAGTCGGTACGCTTTTTCATCGCGTCGACGGTGGCCTTGGGCAACGGCAGGGGCTGGGGCTGCCAGCCGCCGCCTAGGGCCCGGAACAGGGCCACGGCTTGCAGCGCCGTGTTTCCCGCTGCCGCCGCAACGCTGTTTTCTTGCTGGTATTGCGTGGTCTGGGCCGAGACGACCGTGGTAAAATCGGTGCTGCCCGCGTTGTACTGCTCAAGCGCCAGCTTGGTGGAGCGCCCGGCGGCTTCTGCGGCCTGCTGGAGCAGGGTCAGGCGCTGGCGGGAACGGATGAAGGAGCTCATGGCGTCCTCGGCTTCCTGCAATGCCCGCAGCACCGTTTGTTTGTAGGTGACGAGGCTTTGCTGGAAAACGGCGTCCTGCGCGCGCACGGCATTGTACAGCCGTCCGTAGTTGAGGAAGGGCAGCACCAGGGACGGCGAGGCGCTTGCGGTGAAGGCGTTGTGTGAGAAGGTGTCTCCCAGCGTGAAGGCCCCGACGTCGCTTCCTTGAAAACCCAGAAAGCCGCTGATGGAAAACGAAGGGAACAGCGCCGCCTTGTTGATGCCTATGCGCGCGCACTGGGCCGCCGCCTCCTGTTCCGCCTGCCGTACATCGGGCCTCCGGCGCAGGAGATCCGCCGGGACGCCTATGGCTATGTCCAGAGGGATAAAGGGCTGGGCGGTGCGTTCCGCCGCGTATGGCATTGCCCCTTGAGGAAGCGTTTTCCCCGCTATGGGCCCGGAAGACGCCCGCGCTGTTCCGGGAGCCGTTTGAGGCGGCTGCGGCATCCAGTCCGGGGCCAGTTCCGGTACGGGGCCGGGGGGGATGCCGAGCAGCACGCACAGGGCATTGCGGCTGGCGATCAACTGCGCTTCCAACTGCGGGATGTCGGCTTCCGTATTCTTCTGCATGGCGACGGCTTGATCGTAGTCCCGCCCGCTTGAGGCTCCCAAGCGGAACATGGCTTCGGTCAGGCGTACGGATTCCTTCTGCGCCAAGCTGTTGCGTTTTGCGATTTCCAGTTGTTTTTCCGTCATGCGATAGCTGAAATACTGTTGGGCGACATCGGCGCTGAGCGTTACGAGCGCGAGTTCATAGCCCGCATGGGCACCTTGGAGGGCGGCCTTGGCGGCTTCGGCGTTGCGCCGGTACTTGCCCCAGATGTCGATTTCCCACGTCGCCTGAAAGCCCAGATTCAGTTGCTGGATGGTACCGGGCTGTGAGGGTTCGCCCGGTTGGGGCGCATCGGCGGAGCGGCGGCTGGGGTGTTCGGAGCTGTATGTTCCGGTAAGCTCCTGCGTCTGCGGAAAGAAACTGCCTATGGCAACGGCATATTGCGCGCGGTACTGTACGATTTTCAGCAGGGCCGCCTCGATGGTGGGGCTGGAGAGGCGCGCCCGCGCCACAAGCTGGTTCAGGGCGGGGTCATTGAAGCTCTGCCACCATGCATCCAGGGAAACATTCCCGGCGAGAGGGGGCTGCGGGTCGCCCGCATCCCATTTTTCCGGCATGTTTTGCATATCGGGCCGCTCGAAATCAGGCCCCACGCTCCATGTGGAGCACCCCGGCGCCCCGATCAGGCATAGCGTCACGATGAGCGATTGGGCTATGCCCGTTTTGAGCCCGTGGGATCGTGTTCGGGAGGAACGGCTGTGGAATGGGGAGGGATTACAGGCCAATGCAGTAGAGAATACGTTGTTCGGCATACGGCATCCTGAATGCAAAAGGATCACGGCAAGGCTTCAAGCAATGGTGGAGGGACAGGGAGCCCTTTTCTTTTAGGAATAGCTCGTTTTGGGCGAACTCCCATGATTACTTGAATGATTCTCATGAGCTATGTGGAGGGAACACGTTTTGGGGCGGCAATGCCGCTGGAAGGCATCAACGGGCTGGCGCCGTGCGCGAAAAAAGGTGCCGCGCTCTTGGAGCGGGGCACCTTGTGGGGCCGTGTTAACGGAATCCGCCTGATGGGGCGTTTTTTCCCGTTATCGGAGCAGCAGGATCGCCGCCCCGGTGCAGGCTATGATGGAGCCGATGATGGAATTGTGGGCGGGGATGCGGCGCTCCATGATCCCGGTGATGATGAGCAGGGCGATGGGCTGAAGCCCGATGAGCATCGCGGCGACGGCGGCGGGGAGGTAGTCGAGGGCGACGCACGAAAGCCAGATGCCCCCGGCGGGGCCGAAAAGGCAGCCGAGCGGGAAGAGCTTGAGGATGCCGGGGTTGGCCTTGAGGTTCCCGAACGCCGGACGGATGGCCCCGAAGGCAAGCCCGACCGTCCAGATGCCCACTGTGGAAATCGCGTTGCGGTAGAAAGCCAGCGGCAGCGCGCCGATGCCCTCCTGGAGGGCCTGCTTGGAAAAAACGATGCCGAGCGCGACGAAGACGGCGGCAAGGAGCGAAATGATGACCCCTTTGTTGCGCTGCCTGTTGGATACCGGGGGATTATGGGCGTCCCGCTGTTCGGAGAGGATCACGAGGATCACCCCGCATGTCGCCACGAACATTCCGAGCCAGCCTTGCAGCCCTATATATTCGTTCAGATAGATGGAACCGAAGAGGGCGGTGAAGCACGAGGACAGCGATTGGCATACCTGCGCCGGGCGCAGGCCGATGGTCAGCGCGCCCGCGTATTGGCAGGCGTCGCCTATGATGATCCCGAACACCCCGGAGGCCGCCGCCAGCCAAAACAAATGCAGCGACGGAAGCCACAAGTCGCCCGTAATCAGGCAAAAGATGCCGAGCACCACGCTTGCCAGCGGCTGCCGGATGAGCATGACCGCCGGTATCCCCACCACCCTTGAGGCCGTCGTATGGACGACGCACCCAAGGGCCCATGAAAAGGCCGTCGCTATAGCCAGAAAAACGCCGAACCCGGACATACGACCCATCCCTCCTGAAGTTCTCGCCCTGCGTAGCACGCCTGTTGCCGCATGTCATCATCTTGTCAGGCCGTGTTGTTGTTTAATATATAACTATTTGAAATTATTGAAACAATATTTTTGTAATCTGAAAATATTTTAATAATTTCAATATATTATATCTAATTGACGGTACGGCCTAGAGCGGCATCCGGGAAAGGAAATTGGTTCAGCCCGGAAAGCGGAACGTGCCCCGATCCATTTTTGCGGCGTCCAGAACCCTCTCTTGCCCATGAAGATAAAAGACTTTTTTCATTCGCATCCGGTGGGGAAAGCTGCATGTCTGGAGAGTGCCCCCGCTGTAAAGGAAGGGGGGAAGGCGTTTTCGCGGAAGCTGGAAACGGGGGAAAACAGGGCCGGGCGTTCCCGCCTGGCAAAGGGCCCGGCGGGTCGGCGGATTGAGTACAGGAAATGCAGGCGGCTTTTCCTCTCAGATTCGCGTCCGGGCTGATGCCGTTCCCGCTGTTCCCTCCATTCGGGAATGGAGGAAGGGAAAATGGAGGAAGGGAATCGGGCTAGGCATGATTTGCAGAGGGACAGGATTGGGCAGGGGCATAACCTCGCCGTACTTCCTGATAAACGTGAAAATCGGCAAGGTGATCGATCCGGGGCGGTTCCGCAGAACCATGTACGGCATTACCCCCAATAGGGGGTACGCGGATTTTCCGGTGGGGCGGCATCGGCCCCTTGAAATCAGGGGCTCACTCAAGAACCAGATAAGATGCGGTGCCATCCTCCATAACGGAAAAAATTTGATCTGCCTGAGAAGTATGCAGCATCACATGCCTTTTCTCGTCCAGATGAAAAGGCCCGCCCTCCTCACCGTTTCCCCCGGAGGGGCAGGAGCGCAGGCCATTCAGTTTCGGCCGGGTCCAGAGTTCTCTCTCTCTCTCTCTCTCTCTCTCTCTCTCTCTCTCTCTCTCTCTCTCTCTCTCTCTCCGGTTGGCGCGGGGATGCCGTGATCCTCGTGCTCGGAAAGCCACGGGACAAGCTGGCCGCCGGGCAAGGGCCGGGCATAATAGAAGCCCTGTATGCTTGTTGCCCCAATTTCTGAAATGATTTTCGACTGTTCTTGGTTTTCAACACCTTCAGCGACGATCGCCATGTTGAAGTGGCGGGCAATGTCGATGACGGCCTTGCATACCTGCCGGTTGCTTTCGGACGTTTCGAGGTTCTTGATGAACGAACGGTCGAGCTTGAGGGTACTGATGGGGAGATGGGTCAGATAGCTCAGGCTGGAGTAGCCCGTGCCGAAGTCATCAAGCGCAAAGCGGATGCCTTTATCCCGCAGTTGCTGCATGACGCTCTTCACCTGCTCAAAGGAATTGATGAGCACGCTCTCGGTGATTTCAAACTCAAGCTGTTGTGGGTTGATGCCGTGATACTGGATGATTTCCACAACCCTGCTGACGAAATTGGTCTGGAGAAGCTGGATGGCGGAAATGTTTACGGCGACTTGGAAAGGGAGCCCCGCAACACTTGCCATATTGAGAAGCTGGCGGCAGACGGTGTCGAGCACAAGGTAGCCGACATCCACGATGAGGCCGGTCTCTTCGGCCACAGGGATGAATTCGGAGGGGGAAATAAAATTGCCCGCAGCGTCCCGCAGGCGCAGCAAAGCCTCGGCTTTGCGGAACAGGCCCGTGCTGATCTCGAAAACCGGCTGGAAATGCACCTCAAAATCGCCGTTCGCCAGCGCGGATCGGATGAGGATTTGGAGCAGCTTCTTGCGGGAGAGGCGCTGATCGAGTTCCTTGTTGAACTGGTAGATGCCGCGGCCTTCCTTGCGGGCTTCGGCAAGGGCGAGCTCGGCGTGGGTGATGAGGGTGCTCGGATTGGTGCCGTCTTGCGGCGAAACGCTGATCCCGGCGTCGATGTTGCAGGTGTACTCAAGATCCTCAATGGTGAGCACGCGTATGAAAGAGGCCCTGACGGACTGGGCAAGGCGTTCGGCCTGCGGGCCGTCAGCGCCGGGAAGCAGGACAAGGAAATCGTCCCCACCGGAACGGTAGAGGCTGCCTTCAGGCACAAAACGGGCAATGGACAGGCTCACGTCCTTGAGCAGGAGATCGCCTTTGGCGTGGCCGAAGGTTTCGTTGAACAGCTTGAAATCGCTGATGTCGAACAAGACGACGGCACAGTGCTTGCCCTCGCGCAGCATGTGCTGGAGGTTCCTGAGCGCGGCCTGCCGGTTGGGGATGTCGAGCAGGGAATCGTGGTAAGCCATGTGCTCAAGCCTGCGGGCGTGGAGCATGCGCTCGGTGATGTCGATGCCGCTGACGAGGTAGACCATCTCATCGTTGAGCCAACGGATTTTTTTATGGCGAAGCTGGAGATAAATCTGTTGGCCGTCCTTTTCGATGAGGCAGTCCTGCCCTTTGAGGATGGCGCAGTCGATGCAGGGCTTGTCGAAACGGAAAAAGGAACGGTAGCAGGATGAACCGGGTATGCATTCAGGCCGGATGCTGCGGATCTGGCGGTTGGCGAACAGCACCTCATGGCGGAGCGGGTGGACGACGAAGAGGTAGGCGTCCACGTTATCCATGATGGTCTGGAGGGCTTTGCGTATCTGCTCTTTTTCGCGGCGGCGCTCCTCTTCAATGAATTCGGCGTCGATCCGAAAACGGTCGGCGGCCTGCTTGTCATAGAAGTTCACCCCTGAACGCTGGCTGCATGCCTGAGCAGCGCGGTCAATGAGGCCGGAAAACGTGAGGGCGTCGTACGGCGCGACGGCGATGCCGATGGAAAATTCCACGGAATCGGGCTCCCCGTCGAAAGCGCAGGCGGCGCCAAGCGCCCGCTGAAGGCTGCGGGTAAGGTCGGTCACTTCGCGGAGGGACTCGTATTGATCGGCAAACAGGATAAACGAACCGGCGCGGCAGTGGATGGGCACATCGTTCTCGCGGGCGAGGCTGCGGAGGATGGCCCCCGCGTGCTGAAGGAAAAGGTTTTTCCAGCGGCTGCCGTGGCGCTGTTCGATTTCGCTGAGGTTGCGGAAATCCACGAGAATGAGGGCCTGTAAGTTGAGGCCGGTGAGAAGGTTTTTTTCAATAATGGCTTGCCCGGCTTCGAGCGTGTACAACCCTGTCAAGGACGAAATCTGTGCGGGCTGGAGCGGCGGGAGATCCCGTGCGGGCTTGGGGGTGACGTCCTTAAGCGCGCAGATGATCCTGTCTTCGCCGGCCCGGCCGCGCAAGACGGTCATGCGGGCCTCGGCCTGCCGCCATGTGCCGTCGTTATGGCGTATCCGTACGGAAAGGCAGTCGCAGCCAGCCAGCTTGCCTATGGCTTCCATATGTTCATGGACGATGGCGAGGTCGCTGGGGTGAAACAGGCAGATGAGATCCTCCGCACTCCTGAAGTGATGGCGCGGGTGGCCGAGGAAACGCTCCACGCCATCGGAAACGGCGAAGCCGCCCCCGGATACGGAACGTTCCCAAATGATGTCGGATACGGCGGGGTCGCGGGGGAGGATGCCCGGAGAAGAGGCGGGCGGGAGGTTGGAGGCGTCCCTAAAGCCGCCGATGAGATACAGGGGCGTCCCGCTGCCGTCGCGTAGGCTGCGGGCGTAGGCATCCACGGGAATCCAGCTCCCGTCACAGCCAAGGCTGCGGATCCGGCGTGAAAAGGTATCCTGCCCTCCGGAATGGAGCGAATCAATGTCGGAACGGAATAAAGGCCGATCGTCAGGGTGGATCGTTTCGTAGGCTTCTTCAGCCGGGAGGCATCGGTTGGCGCAGGCAAAACGGGAATCACCGGAAAAAATACAATCGGCACCCGGAGCACAGGCCTGTTCCCAGACGATTTCGGCTGAGGTATCTCCAATAACCTTATGGAGATTAAGAGAAGATGCGGCTCGCTGCCGGGCCGGAACCCGCACTTGGGAAGCGGCTGCGGCCTTAGAAGCCTCATCCGAAGGGGAGGCGCAAGTCGGTTGATTCTGAGCTTGCCTTGCCATTGAACGTCCTTAACAGGTGCATCTCTTCACGACAGACAGGAATTAACATGCTCCGCTCTAAAGAGCAAATACAGAATAGATTGTATGTTATATTCATGTATTGGCGGTACGCATTGAGCGCGGCACGTCACGCCTGTCCGGTGAGGGGGACAGGCGTCTTCGGGGCATTGTTGAGGCGAAGGAGGGAGAGGTCAGGTTCGGCCGCACTCCTTGGGGATGTACGTTGATCATTTGGTAGGGGTTCGGTAGAGTTCTGTGGTCACATCATTTCTCAACCGCCCACGCCCTTTATTAACCATTTTTGAATTATTGTCAATCAAAAATGGAATTTTCCGGCCGGATCCGGCAACGACGATCCGATTGCGCCCTGCCGGAGGAAAGCAAAGGGGCTGCGGGCTTTGGATGCACGTTGCCTATGGAATCATTGCAGGAACGGCTGAAGGCCGTACGGGGCGCCATGACACAGAGCGAATTCGCCACACGTCTGCGGACGCCGCTCACCACGCTTGGGAGGTACGAACGCGGCACCAATATGCCAGATTTGGAGTTTATCATCAACGTATGCTCCGTTTTTGATATATCTCCCGGCTGGCTGCTGTTCGGGCGCGGCGCGATGCGCGAACGGCATAAAGAGCTCTCTTCAGGATGCGACTGCCGCCAGTGCCCACTGTTGTTGAAGGACTTGGATGAGGAACGCGCCGAGCGCCGGGAGCTTTCCGCTGAAAACCGCCAGCTCTATGCTGAAAACCGCAGGCTGCTGCAGGAAAACGGACGCTTGCGCGAGGAACTGGCCCGGCTCCGCCCCTGATCCCGCCCTAAAGCGGGGCGTGGACGGTGCCCCTCACAAGATGGCGGCGGGTTGGGCCGTTTGTTTTTCAACCGCACCTTATGGACTGCGGAGTTTCTTCAGCGGAACTCCGCTCTTGGTGCTGGCGGACAACGGAAACTCCCCGTTTTCCATCCCCCTGCGTGGGAAGGCCACTGAGCCGACGTGGTTGAGCTTATCCGTTTCCATCCCCTTACGGGGGAAGGTTCCCCGGAGAAACGGACGGCCAGATCATGGCCGTCTTCCGTATGGTTGCAGCAGGGACATCGCTCACGGCGTATGGAAAAAGGCTGTACCGTAGAGGACGCTTGATGCTTTATTTCCTGAAATCACAAAGGAATAACTGCTAAAATGCCCTAGGCACGGCGTCCATCGGCAGGCGTGCGGCCTATTCCTGATGTGTTCAATAATATGTCCCAATCATGGAGCCCTTCGACGGAAAAACTGGAGAAAACGTCAGTATTTTCCATCCCGTGGAGATAAAAACCACATGCCATGACAGGGGCATGGAAAAGGCGTGACCAAGCAGATTCGATCTCTTCGCCGTTTTTTTGATGGGCGAGGCTGGCTATAGCCGCTCCCGCCTGTGGCCCCGGCGGTCAAGAAATCGCTGGGTTCCGTGTTCCCATAGCCTTGATGCTGTGGGGGCGTGACCTTGCGGGGTTAGGGACACCCAGACGGCCCAGCCGGGGCGATGGCGCTGTTCCCGGAAGGTCATACGTTTCAAAGAAGAAGGCTGTGCCATAGAGGACGCTTGATGCTTTATTTCCTGAAATCACAAAGGAATAACTGATAAAATGCCCTAGGCACGGTGTCCATCGGCAGGCGTGCGGCGTATTCCTGATACGTCCAATCATATGCCCCAATCGTGGAATCTATCGCCGGAAAAACTGGAGAAAAAGTATATTTTCAGCATATTGTGGAGATAAAGCAACCATATGCTATGGCGGAGCCAAAAAGAAAGGAGCCGGCGCCTGTCCTGATGCGGCTGTAGGCGGCATGGAAAAGGAGCGGCAGGCAGGGGCACCGTATTAAACCTGATTGCCCGCGGCAAACGCTCAGGAATCCCGAACCCATTCCACTCCGTTGGGAGGGAAAACGGAAGGGCCGGAAGGCGGGCGCGCGGGCCTGCCCTTGCTCCACATTCCTTTTCGGGCGGATTGGCAGGGTCAGAGCGGGAACAGCATCCTGACCAGAAGCCCCCCTTCCGGGCGGTTCATGAGCAGCACCTTGCCTCCGCTCGCCTCCACGAGATTGCGCACGATGGACAGCCCAAGCCCATGCCCGCCTGTTTTCCGGTTGCGCGACGTCTCCAGACGCACGTAGGGTTCCAATACGAACTCAAGCTTTTCTTCGGGGATGCCCGGCCCGTTGTCCAGGAAATCGATATACAGCCACTCCCGGCCTTCGGAGTCCCTTTCGTGATGGATCTCAATGTCGGCGCAGTCCCCATAGCGCAGCGCGTTGTCCACGACATTTTCAAAGGCGCTCCGCAAACGGCTCCAGCTTTGGAGCACGGCGGCCGTGTTCCCGCGCAGCGTTACCCGCTCCCCGATGCCCTGTCTGTCTTCTACCAGGGCTTCCAACAGCGGCATCACCGCAATCGGCTGCCGGATGTCTTCAATGCTCCGCGCGCTCCGCAAAAACGTAACCGTGCGGTTCAGCGTATCGGTCAAATCGTCCACGTCGGCGCACAGCTTTTCCCGCAGATCGTCCTGCGCCACCTGTTCGAGCCGCAGCCGCAGCCGGGTCAGCGGGGTACGCAGATCGTGCGAAAACGACGTCAGGAAGCGTTCCCGTTCCTCGAATGATCGTTGAATGCTCGAAAACATCCTGTTGAATGCGGAAGCGGCCTCGCGTACTTCCACAGGCCCGGAATCCGTCCGCAGCGGCGAGATCTTCTGCGTCCTGCCGAAACGGTCTGTTGCCGCCACCAGCTTGCGCAAGGGCCGCAGCAGCCAGTTCAGCGCCAAGGCCACCCCGCCCATGACCAGCAGGAATTCCATCGCCAGCGCCGCCGTATTCAGCCACAGCCGGTTCCGCGGCATGAGTTCTGTCTGGTGCTTGGCGTAAATCCAGATCCCGTCGGGCCTGCGCAGGGCGATTTCGGCCTGTGCATAGCGGTGCGTCAAAAACATTTCGAGATCGCCGTATTTCTCTTCACTGCTCATGGCGGTGATCGGTGCATGCGACACCACGATCCGGGTCAGGAGATCCGTGTACCGGATGTTTTCCTGCTTGAACGCCTGTTCAAGGCGCTTCCGCAGGCTCCGCGAGAACTTCGAGCCGTCCTGCGGCACGTCCGGCGGCAAATACGAGACCCGGATCGAGAATACGTCGTCATTCGGATTGAACAGCCCGTTGCGCTCGGCAACCGCAGGCAGTTTGTCCAGCAGGCGGATATGGGTAAGGAAGAGGCGGCTTTCGTTTGAAGCCACTATGCGGAGCAGGGCCTGATTGCGCCAGTAGTTGGCTATGGGCTGGATAAGCAGCCAAAACAGGGCAAGGCTGATTACGTTGATCAGGAAGAAGCGTCCGAAGGAAGTCTTCGGAAGCAGGCGGTCAAGGTTCATGCGCCGTGCTCCACATCAACGGAAAGCATATACCCGCCGCCGCGTACCGTCTTGATGATTTTGGACGTGCCCGTGTCCTTGAGCACCCCGCGCAGGCGGCTCACCTGTATGTCGACGCTGCGATCGAATACGTCGGCGTCGCGTCCCTGCGTCTGCCGCAGCAGGTATTCGCGGCTCAATACGGCGAACGGCTCGTCAAGGAACACGAGCAACAGCCGGTACATCGCGTCGCTGAGGGCAATCCGCTCGTCGCCCTGCGAGAGTTCGCGGGAACGGACGTTGAGGGTCCATCCGGCGAAACGGCGTATGTCGGACTGCGCCGGGGCCTGCCCTTTGTCGGAAGCACGGCGGAGGACGGTTCGGATGCGGGCGAGCAGTTCGCGGGGATCGAACGGTTTGACCACATAGTCGTCCGCGCCGAGCTCAAGCCCGACGACCCGATCCGTGGAGCTGTCCAGCGCCGTCAGGAAAATGACCGGGATCGACGACGCCCCCCGAAGGCGGCGGCACAGGCTGAGGCCGTCTTCTCCGGGCAGCATGATGTCGAGGATAATGAGATCGAAGCGGGCATGATCGAGCTTCTCGAAAAGCCCCGCGCCGTCCGCCGCGGTTTCGACGGCCATGTCGTAACGGGCAAGGTAGGCGGAGAGCAGCTCGCGGATGTCGGCATCGTCGTCAACGACGAGAAGGCGTGTTTGTTCTGGCACGGATCACCTCCCATCCCGCCGGGCCTTCCGGCCCGCCAACGGCGGCCCTGTCGCCGGATGGCCTCGTCCGGGGCGATCCGAGCATGCTCCATTTGCTGGTAAAAGAAAAGGTTCCCTTTGGGCGGAACCGGGAACGCGGCGGCTTCCCGAAAACGGGCGCCCCGCGTCCCCCCTTGGGGAGGCCCGTTACGGCCGAAGGGATGCGGGGCTTTCCCGGCGGGCGGCTTTCCCCGCCGGAAAGGGCTATCGGCAGATGCCGCAGTTCATGGGATCGTGTCCGGGCTTGTCGGGATGCTTCGATACGTCGGCCCCCATGCCTTCCCAGTCGAGGATGCCGGGCCGTTTCCCGGTCTGCGGATCGGGCGCGAGTTTGTCGGTATCGCTGCTGGTATTGATGATGGAGCCGGGCCGCGTGTAGGATTGGCTGTCCAGGGAGGGCATTTCAGCGAAGGAAACGGTGGAAATTCCCATTCCGAGGACGAGGGCCCCGGCGACGATCAAAGAAGTATGCTTCAACATGGTAGTTGCTCCTTTAGGGCTCGTTGCCCTGTGAAAGCGAAACTACCCGTAAAGTGTTTCATAAGGATGTGCCGAATGCAGCGGAATGTAACAAAGTGTATCGGGATTGCCGGAAAAGCCGCACCCCGTGGGGAACGGGCGGCTTCCGCCCGATGGGGCAGGCTGCCCCATCGCCTTGCCTGATCAGGCAAAAAAGCCGGCGGGGGCAAAACGCCGCCCGCCGGCCTTTTGGATGTTCCGCTATCCCATCCTGCCGATGAGGTTTTCCAGATAGCGGGATTTGAGCTGCGCCACGGCGAGCGCCCTTGGTGCGCCGGGAAGCTTCATGATCGCCCCGATGACCGCCGCCATGATCCGATGGTTGCCCATCGCGTCGTTGTCTTCGAGAAGTTCCTTGATCATCCCCCGTTCGGCGGCCATGGCGACCACGCGGTTTACGGTATTGAGGGGGGTAATGGCGCGTTCGGGCCGGGCTTCGAGCATAAGCTGGCCGAAGGCACAGGAACGCACGCACACGCCGCACCCGATGCAGCGATCGGGATCGACGAAAGCGAAGCGTTTGCCCGCCGGGCCGTCTTCCATATGGATGGCATTGACCGGACAGATTTTTTCACACTTGCCGCACCCCCGGCAGCCGTTCCCGGCGCGGGCGATGAAGTTGGAATGGATGGTTCGGGCGATGGCGAAGCGCTTGACCGCCAGCAACGCCTCACAGCAGCACCCGCAGCAGTTGCAGATGAAGTTCACGCCTTCACGGGTGTTTTCGCCAAACTGGACGAGGTTGTGCCCCTGCGCCACGGCGAGCAGATCAAGGCATTCGGCGGCGTCCACCTGCCGGGCGTGGCCGTATTTGATGAGCGATCGGGCCGAGGTGTTGAATGTCATGCAGATATCCATCGGGGCGTCGCACGCCCGCCCAAGGTGCTGCATTTTATGGCGGCAGTAGCACATGCTGATGCCGATGTGCGAGGCTGTCTTGATGATGTGCGAAGCGCGCTCATAGTCGAGGACTTCCAGCTTGCCGTCCTGCGGGAGCGCGGCTTCCTGTACGAAGATGCGCCCAAGCGGGGTTCCGTTCTCGACGAACAGCGCCTTGACGAAATCCTCTTCGACGTTGAGATATTGGTAATACAGTTCCGCCAGCGCCTTCTGGTTGACGTCGCCGCGCACGCGCATCATGGAAAATTCAAAGAACCCGGCCATCGGCGGGGGCAGACAGAACATCTGCCGGCCGTTTTGCTCCATGTCGAGCAGCATGGCCCGCCCCGCGAGGTCTTCCAGCATATTCTGGGCGGTGGCCTTGTCGAGCTTCCAGATAGCGGCGGCGCGGTCTACGGTGAAGGGTTTGATGGGCAACTGCGCCACCAGCCCGGCTTCCTTTTCGGAAAAGAGGATTTTCAGAATGGCGAAGAGGCTGTCGGAAAGCGGCGCGCCCTGCGGGAACTGGTTCAGCCGATCCGCAAGGCGGTCATACAGGGAATTGGAATAATGATGGGCCATAGCGTACCTCGTGTCATGTCATGCGTAAGGACGTCCATTCCGTGTTCACGCAAAATCGATTTTGGGTCAAGAGTGCTATCCGGTGCGTTTTTCATGTTCCTTTATCAATCTTGGCGTGTTACGCAATGCTGCCTTCTTTCCGCACCGTCACCCGCGCATTGTGCCTGTTTTCCGCCGGGACGGTTTCCCGGCTTTCATCCATACGTATCCAGCCTTATGCCCACGGTTCCAGCATGTGCCCCACCTCCGTTTCCGCTTCGGCTTCATTCATATGCCGTTCATTTCTATCATACTGTCCTTGTTGGTGAAGAATATTTTGTTCAGCCCTGTTTTCCCTCTGCCCGTTTTGGGGTATACTGTTGCCCGGCGCTCTCTGTGCCATGCAACCGAACAAGGAGTTTACCGTGTTTGTAAAATGGTTTCCCGCTCTGGCCGTCCTCGGCGTCCTGTGCGCGTACCCGGCCCACGCCGCCGAACCGCTGGAAGATGCTTCGGAAGCGCTGGAGAACCTTGACGACCTGGTCAAGTCCGTGGACAGTGTCGGGCATTCGTTTGGGCGCATCGTGCAGCCGCGGCAATACGGATTCCGCTGGGACGGCGGGGGGATCGGACAGGATTCCGATTCGTCGCGTATGCCGGGGGATTCCCGTTTCCGGGATGGGCGCTGCGACGATGGGCGTGATGATTAGCACGCCCCAGCCTTTTCCGCAGCGAGGTCTTGCCCCGGCGTTTTCTGGGCTTTTGCTGCGGGGCTTTCCGTTTGGGACTGCGGGGCCCGCGGTTCCCGCTTTCTGGTCACATTCTGATGATAAGGATTTGTTTTCATGGCTATTGCTCCTCTTATGGGCGTGTGTTCGAGCGCGCTCCAGTATGATATTACCGATGACGGCCGCGTGACCGGCGTCCGTTTCGCGGGCGGCTGTCCCGGCAACCTTGAAGCCGTCTCCCGCCTTGTTGAAGGGCTTCCCGCCGAAGCCGTCATTTCCCGGCTTGAAGGCATCCGGTGCGGCAGCAAGCCCACGTCCTGCCCCGATCAGCTCGCCCGCGCCCTCAAGCGTGAGCTTGCCGCACGCGGAGCGTAACGGAACGGGACGGGAAACCCGGAAACGGGGGAGGGGGGAAGGGAACCTTTAAAAAGGTTCCCTTCCCCCCTCCCCCGAACCCCCTCCCCTCATCCCTCTAAACTTTTCCTCTTTATTGAATCCCTCATGGTGTTTTTCCCTTGCTTTCCCGTATTGGGGCAGGGTGGGACATTTGGGTTTGGCGCACCATTGGGGGATATGAGGAATGAGGGATATGAGGAAAGCCGTTTTGAAGGTCAGCAAGAGAGGCCGCCCGATCCCTTGGATCGGGCGGCCTCTCTTGGTTTGTGGGCTTCAGCCTGTTGTGGATACGAAGTATCCGAAACAAGAAAACACCCGCTATGCGGGTGGTTTTGATTTTGGGGAAGGCAGTGTTATAGAAAACGGTTGATGCTTTTTTCCTTGAAACTCCAAAGGGATAACCGGCAAAATGCCTTAGCCGTGGATCCCGCCAAGGGGAAAACTGGAAAAAAGCTCCATTTTTCACCGCACTGTGGAGATGAAACAACCACATGCTATAACAGAGCCTTTGGGAAAGGTTTCCCTTTCTATCGCCACATTTCCGTTCGTGCCGGGAGCACGGCGGGGCTTTCCTTTCCCTGTTTTTTGTGTCTTGGGCAGTTGCTTTTGTTCGTTATCCGTTTGGAGGCCCCATTTCGTGTTGGTATGCGAAGAACAGGGATGGCGCGGATACGGAAGGCAGCTCCCGGAACATGCGGATGTTTTTTACTTGGCTCTGTCATGGCGTGGTTGTTTCATCTTCACAACATGATGAAAATACGGCCTCTTCATCCAGTTTTCCCCTTGGCGGAATTCTTAGCTAAAGCATTTGGCTGGTTATTCTGGTTGGCTGTGTTTAAGTTTGTGGCTGATACAAGATTCCAACTGGAAAGGAAGAGTTCTTTGGAAATTATTTGGAGGTCTCGCAACAATTCTTCAAAACTGGATTTCATGTAATGAACAAAAAATGAGAGAGGCCCACATCACCAGACGTGGAACGAGCTTTTATCTATTGATTTTCATTGAAAAAATCATCAACCGTAAAATTGAACACAGCCTTCTGGTTATTCCTTTGGGACTTCAAGGGAAAAGCATCAACCATTTTCAGCGTGCCGGAATGTTTTTTCATTCCCCCTAGCGCGGGGTCCTCTGGATTTTTCCCCACGCCGCATTACCGTTTCGATTCCATTCCCCGCAGCGCGGTCTTCGCCGGGGAAAACCTGCGTGGACGGGTCTATGGCCTTGCGGGAGTCGGCGCGTCGGGAATCATCAGGGGAAAACCCGCGCGGACGGGTCTATGACAGCCTTTTACTTCAGCAGCCCGATTTCGCGGTAGTACTTTTCAGCGCCGGGATGGAGGGGGATGCCGGAAAGATCGCTGACGGCCATTTCCTTGGTGACGGTTTTTATGACGGCGTGGGCCTTACCGAGAGAATCAAGGTTTTCCCAGAAGGTTTTGGCAAGATCATACACCACATCGTCGGGCATGGAGGCATCGGTGAGGAGGAGCATTTTGACGGCCGTGGTCTGGACGGGTTCGGCCTGTCCGTCATAGGTGCCCGCCGGGATGGTGAATTTGGAGTACCAAGGATACTTCGACTGTACCTTGGCGATCAGTTCGTCGTCCATGCCCACGAGCTTGCCGTCGGCGGTGGAGCACATTTCCGTGACGGCGGCGGTGGGCATCCCGGCCATGATCCATACGCCGTCAAGCTGTTTGTTGCGCATCAGGTCGATGGATTCGGTGAAGCCCACGAAATGGGCTTTGATCTCGTCAGGATACTTGAGCCCCGCTTCGGTGAAGTGGATGCGGGATTCCACTTCGGTCGTACCGCCCGCCGCCCCCGGCGCGAAACTTTTGCCCTTGAAGTCCGCCAGCGAAGCTACGCCGCTGTCGGCGCGGGCTACGACCTGGTTCGGGTTGTAGTACAGCCCCGCCAGCACGCGGACATCCTTATAGGCACGGCCTTTGAACCCGCGCTCGCCGTTGAGCGCCTCGTAGGTAATGCTCGATACGGCGAACGAAACCTGCGCGTTCCCGGCTTTGAGCAGGTTGAGGTTCTGAATGCCGCCGTTGGAGGCCTGCACCCGCGCATTCACATAGCCGAGCTTGGTATTCCACAAATTGGCGATACCCGCGCCGAGGGGATATAATGCCCCGGTCGTCGCCGCCGTGGGAAAGCTGATGTTGACCTTTTTCCGTTCCGCAGCCTGAAGGGGCGAGGCCAGTATGCACGCGCACGCCGCCGCAGCCAAAAGCATGGACCATGTTTTCATGACGTTCTCCTCGTTTTATATGTTGCATTCGTTGCCGGAATATCCGCAGCGCCCCGGCTCCTCTCCACATGAAGGGTTCCGCGCCGTCGGGCTTTTTCCCTCATTTTCCCGTCCCCACCGATACCTTCATCCGGCAGGCTTTCCGTTCCGGCTTTCCCATGAAGCGACAGGGACTTCCTCCGTGCCGCCTCCCCACTAATGTTTTACATGCTGCATTCGTTACCGGAATATTCGTAAGGTCCCGGCTCCTCTCCACATGAAGGGTTCCGCACCGCCGGGCTTTTTCCCTCATTTTTTCGTCCCCGCCGATACCTTCATCCGGCAGACTTTCCGTTCCGGCTTCCCCATGAAGCGACAGGGACTTCCTCCGTGCCGCCTCTCCACCAGTCTTTTACATGCTGCATTCGTTGCCGAAATATCCGCAAAGATTCGGCTCCTCTCCACATGAAGGGTTCCGCGCCGCCGGGCTCTTTCCCTCATTTTTCCGTCCCCGCCGATACCTTCATCCGGCAGGTTTTCCGTTCCGGCTTCCCCATGAGGCGACAGGGACTTCCTCCGTGTTGCCTCCCCACCAGTCGAAAGTCTTTGGGGAGGATGGGGGAGGTTTGGAGGGGGAAGGAGGCCCTTTCTCCAAGAAAGGGCCTCCTTCCCCCTCCAATTCCCGCTAATCCCTACCCCTTCCCTCTCGCCTTCCAACTCCACACACCTGCCACGGCGCACAGGGCGAACGCGGCGAGATCGGTCTTGAGGCCGGGATCGATGGCGAGAAAGGCCGCCACAAGCAGCAGGCCGCGCATGACGTAATTACAGGGCCCGAACAGCCAGCCTTGCAGCCCGGCGGCCAGCGCGCTCACGCCTAGGCAGGCCGTGGCGAACGCCCACAGCGTCGCCAGGGCCGGGTTGGCCGAGCTGTACAGCAGGAGGGGGTTGTTCAGGAAAAAGAAGGGCAGGATGAACCCCGTCAGGCCCAGCTTTACAGCAATGAGGGACGTACGGGTCTGATCCGAATGCGCAATGCCCGCCGCCACGTAGGACGACATGGCGACCGGCGGCGTGATGTTGGAAAGGCAGGCGTAGAACAGGCAGAACATATGCGCCGCCATCGGCATCACCCCCACTCCCGTGAGCACCGGGACAGCCACCGCCGCTACGATGACATAGGCCGCCACGCCGGGCACGCCCATGCCGAGGATGGTGCTCATGATCATGACGAACAGGCCGCCGAGGTAGAGCTGGCCTTCGCCCACGTATTTGAGCACTTCATATCCAAAGGTCAGGCCGAGCCCTGTGAGGGACACCGTGCCGATGATGACGCCGATGATCACGCAGGCCGCGCCCACGCCCACCGCGCCGCGTGCGCCTTCGTCGAGCGCCTGGATCACCAAGCGGGGGGTCATGCGGTACCGATCCGAACACCACGCGGAAGCGAGCGCGCACAGGGCCGTGAGGATTGCCGCGCCAAGGCTGAGGAACCCAGAGAGGGCCAGGCCTCCGAGGGCGGCAAGCAGCAGGATGAAAGCGGCGGTGCGGGCGGTTTTCGTCCGCAGCAATCCGATGAGGGAAGGCAGCCATGTGGCCCCGACGGTGGCGAAGATGGAGGCCGCCGCCGCGAACAGGGGGGTGTAGCCGTCAAACATCAGCCAGAGCAGCACGATCAGCGGGATGAACAGGTGCCCGCGCTCGCGCAGGACTTTGCCGGCCGCCGGGATGTGTTCCGGGGAGAGCCCTTTGAGTCCGAGCTTGCGCGCCTCGAAATGCACCGCCATGAGCAGCGTAAGGTAATAGAGGAAGGCAGGGATGGCCGCCGCAAGCATGACCTTGGTGTAGGGGACGCCGAGGAATTCGGCCATGATGAAGCCAACAGCGCCCATGATGGGTGGTGCGAACTGCCCCCCGGTGGAGGCGACCGCTTCGACGGCTGCGGCAAATTCGGGCTTGTACCCGGTCTTTTTCATGAGCGGGATGGTGATCGCTCCGGTGGTAGCGACGTTGGCGAGGGCGCTGCCGTTGATCATGCCCATGAGCGCGCTGGCGACCACGGAAACCTTGGCGGGCCCGCCGGCCGTGCGGCCCACGAGGGTCAGCGCGAGATCATTGATGAAATCGCTGAACCCGCTGTATTTCAGGAATGCCCCGAAGAGCACGAACAGGAAAATATAGGTGGCGGATACGCCCACGCCCACGCCGAGGAGCCCTTGGCTGCCCCAGAACATGTGCTCGACGACGCGATCCCATGAAAATCCCGTATGCCCGAATGCGCCGGGAATCCATTCCCCGACGAAGTTGTAGAGGAAAAACACGCCCGCCAGCGCCGCAAGGTTGCCGACCACGCGCCGGGCCATTTCAAAGCAGATGAGCACGCCGACTGAGGCCACGAGGTAGTCGGCGGGCAGGAAGTAGCCGCCGCGCAGGGTGATTTCCGTATAATTGACGATGAGGTAGCCGAATGAGAACAGCCCCGCCGCAATACACAGGGCATCGAATGGGGTGGGGCGGGTACGGTTGCGGCGCTCGCCCTTCCATGCCGGATACATGAGGAAGGAGAGCACCAGCAGGAAAATGATGTGCCACGAGCGCAGGGTCATGGCGTCGAAGGCCGAAAACGTGGACGCGTATATTTGGAACAGCGAGAAGGCCACCGCCAGCATGGAGATGGCCGCCGCCCACGGGCCGCTGCTGTAGTGCCGGAAGCGTGATTCGCTCTCTTTTTCCTCTACCAGTGCCTGTGCCGCGGCTTGCTCCACGGCGTGCACGTGAGCCGCGTTGACGGCCTGTTCCCTTGCATCGCTGCCGTTCATGTTTCCCCTTCGTCTGTGCTGTGCCCCGGCGGTTGGCCGGGGCGTTCCGCTGTTGTCCAATTCCGCGAATCCGTTTTCCGGCTTTTGTGCCGTCCTGCGGGAGATGTCCCCCGCCCCCTTCACTCCCTCCGGCACGTTCCGCCTCTGCCGCCTAAGCCCTTTCCCTTTGGGGAGGGAGGCGG
Organism: Bilophila sp. T19-St14; assembly: GCF_059728385.1. Lineage (NCBI taxonomy): Bacteria > Pseudomonadati > Thermodesulfobacteriota > Desulfovibrionia > Desulfovibrionales > Desulfovibrionaceae > Bilophila > Bilophila sp. T19-St14. The sequence goes on along the minus strand of NZ_BAAGFT010000002.1, from coordinate 525,096 downwards.
TTTCCATTCTTGTAATAAAAAAGCCGCGGACTGTTTGCCCGCGGCCTTCGCTTCTGCGCTTGATCCATACCGTCAGGCGCGGAGCGAGCCGCTTTTCCGCATAAAGTAATAAAAACCGAAATGCCCTTCGGCATCGGCGGAAAAGAGGGTGCGCAGCGTGGCGGAAAGGATCATGGATAGCTCCTGCATCTCCGCGTTAGATACGCGCGAGCTGTTTGGGTTGTCAATCAATTTTTCGGGGGTAAGGGCTTGGGCGAAAGATGGGCCGGTATGTTTCACAAAAATGTAACCATATCCGGCGGCAGGGCGTCAGGCTTGGGTCTGGAGCCCGGCAAGATGGGGCTAGGGGGTTCAAACGGCTGGCGGATGCCGCCCACACGGTAACGGCCATGAAGGGGCGGATGGAGGCACATGCTTTTTCAAGCAGGTTTCGGCAGGCGTCAGCAATGGCGTGCGGATCAAGGGCGGCGGTGCAGCGCCGGAAGGCCGCGTATGCCTCCGGCGGGAGATTCGTTTCGGCTCCTTGAATGGGGTCACCGAGTAACGCGCGTTGCCGCTGGCGGAACGCTTTCCGACGGGCGATGCCACGATGTTCTCGCGCTGTCGCGGTTGTGGGAAGCATCCAGACAGGTTGTTTGTGGCTGACGTCCGTGGGGCTTACAGCAGGCAAGGGGGACAGCCACTTGTGTCGTCAGTATCTCTGTCCATGTGGGCATACAGCACAGTATCCCTGAACGAAAAAAAGCCCAAAGAAGGGAGGTGGCCAAGGTCTTTTCAGGGCGATCTGTCTATGAATCGCTGGAAGGTGGAACGGTTTTTCGCTTAGCTGAACAACTTTCGTCGTTTGGCGACTCCTTTTGAACGGTTCTGCATGATGCATCTTTTATTCAGTTGGATTATATCACGATCCTGCTCAAAAACGTTTTGAAATGATCTCCAGCATCTAGATGAGTATTCGCAAAGAGCCCTCGACCGGATTGGCGCGAAAAAAGACGCCGGAGAAATTCCTCCAGCGTCTTCCTGATATTATGCGTCCTGCTTACTTGTTGGCGAGACGCGTGTAGTTGCTGCGGCGGGCTTTAGCATCTGCTTCGGCCTTTTCGTACAGCATCTCCGCACGTTCAGGGAACTGGCGCTTGAGGGAGGAATAGCGCACTTCGGACAGCAGGAATTCCTTGAAGTCGTTGGAAGGCTCCTTGGAATCAAGCACGAACGGATTCTCGCCCTGTCCGATACGGCGGGGATCATAATGGTACAGCGACCAGTAGCCGGCTTCCACAGCACGCTTGGCCTGCATCTGGCTGTTGCCGAGGCCGCCCTTGATGCCGTGGTTCAGGCATGGGGAGTAGGCGATGATGAGGGAAGGGCCGGGATAGGCTTCCGCTTCGGAGATGGCCTTGAGGGTCTGTTCCTGACTGGCGCCCATGGCGATCTGCGCCACGTACACGTTGCCGTAGCTCATGGCCATGAGGCCCAGATCCTTCTTGCGGTTCATCTTGCCGTTGGCGGCGAACTGCGCCACCGCACCGGTAGGCGTGGCCTTGGAAGACTGGCCGCCGGTGTTGGAATAGACCTCGGTGTCGAAGACGAGGACGTTGATGTCCTCGCCGCTGGCCAGCACGTGGTCGAGCCCGCCGTAGCCGATATCGTAGGCCCAGCCGTCGCCGCCGAAGATCCAGTGCGAACGCTTGACGAAAAAGTCGCTCTTCTCGCGGAGGGCCTTGAGCTCGGCGTTATCCTTTTCCGCCAGAGCTTCGTCGAGGGCGGCTGTGAGGGCGGCGGCCCTTTCGCGGGTGCCTTCGCCGAGGTCCTTGTCTCTCAGCCATCTTTCCATAGCGGAACGGAGAGCGGCGCTGATGTCGTTGCCCTCCAACAGAGCCTTCATCTTCAAGGCGAGGGTGGCGCGGATCTGTGCAACCCCGAGGAACATGCCGAAGCCGTATTCGGCGTTGTCTTCAAAGAGCGAGAAGCCCCACGCCGGGCCGTGGCCGTTCTCGTCGGTGGTGTAGGACACGGAGGGGGCACCGGCGGCCCACACCGTGGAACAGCCGGCGGAGTTGGAGAGCATCATGCGGTCGCCGAAGAGTTGGGTGACGAGCTTGGCATAGGGCGTTTCGCCGCAGCCGGCGCAAGCTCCGGAGAATTCGTTGAGCGGGCGCAGATACTGGCTGTTGGCCACGTTGAGCTTACCCTGAGCGGGCTTCTTGTAGGTGATGTTCTTTTCAGCGTAGTCCCACTTCCGGGCGCCCTCGGGCATCACGTTCTCCAGTTTGGTCATGGTCAGGGCCTTTTCCTTGGCCGGACACTGGCCCACGCACACTCCGCAGCCGGTGCAGTCAAGGACGGAAATGGCCATGTGGAACTCAAAGCCCTTCTGGATACGGCAGGGACGATGCTCGATGGAAGCTGGCGCGGCGACGGCTTCTTCGGCACTGAGCAGGCGCGGGCGAATGGCGGCATGAGGGCAGGCGAAGGCGCACTTGTTGCACTGGATGCACTTTTCGGCATCCCACACGGGTACCATGATGGCGGCACCGCGCTTTTCAAAGGCCGTGATGCCTACAGGCCACGTGCCGTCTTCATAACCGAGGAAGGCGCTCACGGGCAGCTCGTCGCCTTCCTGACGGTTCATCACGTCCACGATGTTGCGGACAAAGTCGGGGCGTTCGTCACAGGAGGCGGGGGCGTCTTCCGCGGCGTCGGCCCATGCAGCGGGCACGGCCACTTCGTGCAGCATGGCGATGCCCTGACGCACGGCTTCCTGGTTCATGTCGACGACGCTATGGCCCTTCCTGCCGTAGGTCTTGACGATGGCTTCGTTCAGGTAGGCGACGGCGTCATCGAGAGGGATGATGCCGGCCAGCTTGAAGAAGGCGGCCTGCATGAGCATGTTGATGCGTCCGCCGAGGCCGAGGTTCATGGCGATATCCACGGCGTTGAGCGTGTAGAAGCGGATCTTCTTGCGGGCGATGGTGCGGCGCAGGGAAGCCGGCAGATGCTTTTCCAGATCCCCGTCCTTCCACATGCAGTTCAGCAGGAAGACGCCGCCTTCCTTGATGCCCCGCAGAAGGTCGTACTTGTCCACATAGGACTGGTTGTGGCAGGCGATGAAGTCGGCATAGTCGATGAGATAGGAAGAGCGGATGGGCTGGCTGCCGAAACGCAGGTGCGATATGGTGACGCCGCCGGACTTGCGGGAGTCGTAGGCGAAATAGGCCTGAGAATACATGTCGGTATGGTCGCCGATGATCTTCACGGCCAGCTTGTTCGCGCCAACGGTACCGTCGGAACCGAAGCCCCAGAACTTGCAGGCGGTCTGGCCTTCGGCCACCACGTGGAAGTCTTTCACTTCGAGGGATGTGTGGGTCACGTCGTCGATGATGCCCACGGTGAAGTTGTCGCGGGGGTGTCCGGCGGCCAGATTATCGAAGACAGCAAGGACCTGAGCGGGGGTGAAGTCCTTGGAGGCGAGACCGTAACGACCGGCATATATCGCGGGGGCATCGGCTTTGGAGGCATAGGCGTTGCGCACGTCGAGGCACAGGGGGTCGCAGGCGCCGGGCTCCTTGGTGCGGTCGAGCACGGCGATGCGCTTTACGGAGGCGGGGACGGCTTCCAGTAGCTTTTCCGGCAGGAAGGGGCGGTACAGGCGCACGTTGACCATACCGACCTTCTCGCCGCGGCGCATGAGCTCGTCGATGGTTTCTTCCACCACGGAGGCACCGGAGCCCATGACGATGATGAGGCGTTCCGCTTCGGGATGGCCGTAATAGTTGAAGAAGTCGTAGCCCTTGCCGGTGATGGCGTTGATTTTGTCCATGTACTTCCGGACGATGGCGGGCAGGGCGTCCACGAAGGGGTTCACCGCTTCACGCAGCTGGAAGAACACGTCGGGGTTGTGGGTCATGCCGCGCAGCTGAGGATGGTCGGGGTTCAGGGCGCGGTGGCGGAAAGCTTCCACGGCTTCCCAGTCGAGCATGTCGGCAAGTTCTTCCTGCTCAAGGAGCTCGATCTTCTGGATTTCGTGGGAGGTACGGAACCCGTCGAAGAAGTGGATGAAGGGCAGGCGCGCCTCAATGGCGGAAAGGTGGGCCACGGCACCGAGGTTCATGACGTCCTGCACGGAGCTGGAGGCCAGCATGGCGAAGCCGGTCTGGCGGGTGGCCATCACGTCCTGATGGTCGCCGAAGATGCTCAGGGAGTTGGAGGCGAGGGAGCGCGCGCTCACATGGAAGACTGCGGGCAGGAGTTCACCGGCTATCTTGTACATGTTGGGGATCATCAGCAGGAGCCCCTGCGAGGCCGTGTAGGTGGTGGTGAGAGCGCCGCCTTGCAGGGAGCCGTGCAGAGCTCCTGCCGCGCCGCCTTCGGACTGCATCTCGACCACGCGCACAGGGGCTCCGAAAAGGTTTTTCTTGCCCTGAGCCGCCCACGCATCTGTGAGTTCCGCCATGGGAGAAGAGGGGGTGATGGGAAAAATGGCAGCAACTTCCGTGAAAGGATAGGAGATATAGGCGGCAGCGGTGTTGCCGTCCATGGTCTGTGTCCTGCGGTTACTCATGAAAAAGCCTCCCAATCTGAAGAAATAATACAGACTGGATGCGAATAACATGCCAAAACCGCAATTTTGAGGACGTGCCCCGTCTTATTTCTTCTCTTGTGCGGCGATCTCCTTCAGCCTTCTCCATAACGTGGCGGGGGAGATGCCCAGACGCCGGGCTGTTTCCGCCTTGTTGCCCTGTGTTTCCTCCAGTACCTGAAGGATGGTGCTGTTTATCTGGGCACGAAGCATACTCTGCTTGGTTCGTCTGTTCGCATTGGCAGGTGCGGAAGGCGACGGGGGCACGGTCACGGCCTTCTTGTGGCTGTTCCCGCACGGGGCCTCGTTCATCAGGAGCACGCGCGAGATGTCGCTTTCCCGTATTTCCCTGCCCTTTGCGATCACCACCAGCCTTTCTATGACGTTGCGCAGTTCCCTGATATTGCCCGGGAAATGATAGCGCTTCAGCACGGCCAGAGCCTCGGGGCTGATCAGGGGCCGGGGGAGAGAGAGCGACTGGGGCAGCCAGCTGAGGAAGCTGTCGACGAGTTCCTCGATGTCTTCCGGGTGTTTCCGCAAGGGAGGGAGGTTGAGCCGGAGCACGTTCAGGCGGTAGAAAAGGTCTTCCCTGAACTTGCCGCATCGCACCAATTCCGCAAGATCCTTGTTCGTAGCGCACACGATGCGCACGTTGATGGGGATATAGCGTTCCTGACCGATGCGCATGACGATTTTTTCCTCGAGCACGCGCAGAAGCTTGGCCTGCACCGAGGTGGGGATCTCGCCGATTTCGTCGAGGAAGAGGGTGCCGTTGTGCGCCATTTCGAAAAGGCCCACTTTGCCGCCTTTTTTCGCGCCGGTGAAGGCACCTTCGGCATAGCCGAAAAGCTCGCTTTCCAGAAGGGATTCAGGCAGGGCCGTACAGTTGATGCCCACGAAGGGGCCGTTCCTGAACGGGCTTGCCATATGTATGCCCTGCGCGAAGATCTCCTTGCCGGTTCCGGATTCCCCGTAGATGAAGATGGAAGAAGGGCTGTTGGCGTAAAGCTCCGCGTGTTCCACAAGGCTGCGCATCTCCGCGGAATGCCCTACCACGTCCTTGAGGGTATAGCGCGCCACATGCCCCTTGGCGTGCAGTTCCCGGCGCATTTTGTGTTCGAGGCTCTGGATATGGCTGGCATCCTGGATGATCACGCTGGCTCCGCAGTAGATATCGTTGCTGTAGGCTGGAATGATATTGCAGAGATACTGCTTTTTTTCGTACTTCTTGCTTTCTCCCGACCACGTGAGCTGTTGCTGTACCGCCTCGATGATGCCCGTATCCTGCAAAAAGGCGCAGATGCTTTTCATAGTGGATTCGCCGTTGGCAAACATCTTTTGGGCAGGCAGATTGTATTCCAGTACCTTGCCCTGTTCGTTCAGCGAGATGGCTCCGTCTTTCAGGGCGTTGAGCATGGTACGCACGCGGGCGTCTTTGGAACGTTCGCTGATGATGGCGTTGAGTATGCGGTCGGCTTCGTTCAGCACCTGTATCACGCCGTCCGCGGAAACCGTATGCAGTACGCCATGCAGTCCCAGTTTCTGTGCCCACTGCACAGCGTGGCCGCCGCCAACGAGCACCTTCATCCCCTTATCTTTCATCTCGTAACAGCCTTTTTCGATGTCGTCGGGATTGTTAACCCTATGGACGGTGAGGCTCACCCCAATGTGTGGGGCCACCGTAGCCATCTTAGAGATGTGGGAAGGAAAGGAAACCACGCCGATGTTCGTGTCGTACTGCTTCGCCTTGGTAAGAAATTCAATGGCATCACAGCATGTTATGGGGGTTTGTAGCGTGGGTACGAGGGGAAAAGCCTTTTTTATCGTGCTCCACACGCTGCCGCGGCTGACGATGACGGCGGCACCTTCCTCGATGACCCGTTTCGTGGCTACTATGCATTTGCTGGATTCCGTAGTGATGATTCGGACAGGCGAGGATATGGAGTGCCGGCAGAGCTCTATCTGTTCTGCCGCGCTGTTGTCGGAAACGATGGCGCAGATGAAGGGATGCTTAGGCATAGGGACACTCGGCGGAGATGCGGGAGCAGTTGGTGAATGGATATATACAGGATACCTGAACACGCTAACTTTTCAACTGCCTAAGCAGAAACGACAAAGGAGGAGAAGCTCCCTAACGGAGCTTCTCCTCGCCGGATAGCTTTTATATGGTTTAGTAGTTCTTACCAGCGGCCTTGTAGTCGTCGAGAACCTGCTGGATGAGGGACGGGGGAACCTGCTTATCGAAGTCCTTCCAGATGGCTTTGCCGGCGCTCATGAATTCAGCGCGGGCTTCGGGGGAGAACTCGATTACGTCCACGCCCTGAGCACGCAGCTTTTCGATGAGCTTTTGTTCCCCGCTGTGGATGGCACTACGCTGGATCTTCTGGACTTCAGCGAATGCTTCTTCAAAAATCTTACGGTCTTCAGGAGACAGAGAATCCATGAATTTGGCGGAAGCCATGAACAGATGGGGGGTATAGAAGTGGCCGGAAAGCACAAGATGGGGGGCGACTTCGTGCAGGTTGGCGGCAATGGCGGAGTGGATGTCAACGTCCACGCCGTCCACGGTGCCCTGCTGAAGGGCAGTAAATGTTTCGCTCCAGGCCATGGGGGTGGGATTCATGCCGAAGGCCTTGGTCATACTGATATGAACTTTGGAAGCGGTGGCACGGATTTTCATGGACTTGGCTTCAGCCATAGTGTGGAATGGCTTGTTCATCCAGTAGAAACGGGTGCCGAGGGCGATCCAGCCCATGCCTTTGATGCCGATCTTTTCGAGGGAACAGCTCAGTTCCTTGCCAACCTTGCCATCGAGCAGAATATTGACGGCATCGTAGTCGGGCATAAGGTAGGGAAGGTCAAAGATCAGCAGTTTGGGATCGTAGATGGACAAGTTGGAAGGAGATTCCTGAGCAAACTGCAGCATGCCGAACTGCAGGCCCTGTACTACGGCTTCAAAGTTGCCGAAGGAGTAGTTGTCGAACACGTCGATACGGAAGCGGCCATTGGTCTTTTCTTCAATGGTCTTTTTGAACTGGCCGCGGATGAGGTCGGTGGTGGGGTGGCCAGTAGGCTGGGTGAGGGCGATCTTCACCACAGTGGGGGCAGCCTGTGCGTGGGCGGCAGGGAGCAGAAGGCTCAGAGCGGCGACGGAACAGAGCATGGCCTTAAACAGTTTCATAGAGATCCTCCTAGCAGTTTGTGAGAATGGCTTCCCAACGTTAAGGATTAGATGAGGCAGAGCGAGATCTGTGGGACAAAAGCGATGGTGAACAGCATGACCACGAGCGTGAGAATGTAGGGGATGCTCGCGATACTGAGGCGTTCGATGCTGATCTTGGCGATGGAGGCACCCACGAAGAGCGTCATGCCCACGGGAGGAGTCTGTCCCCCTACGGCGAAACTGGTGAGCATGATGATGCCGAAGTGTACGGGATCCACGCCAATGGCATTGACAACGGGCAGCAGAAGCGGAGTCACGATCATGATGATGGCAGCCGCTTCGAGGAAGGTGCCCAGAATGAGCAGCACGATGAGGATGAGCGTCATGATGACGACCTTGCTCGTGGAGATGCTCATGATGGTATCGAGCACGGCGGCGGAAAGGTTGTAGTACATCATGATCTGACCGAGTGCCGTGGCGGAGGCCACCACAAGGAAAATAGAGGCGTTAATGCGTACGGAGCTCTTGATGATCTCGAGGAACAGCCTCCTTGTCATGGAACGGGTGATGAACACTTCCACGAACAGGGCGTAAACCACGGCGATGGCACCGGCTTCGGTGGGGGTGGTGATGCCGCCGTAGATGCCGCCAAGAACGATGACGGGCACCATGATGGCCCACTTGGCTTCGTACAGGGCTTTGAACATTTCCGCGAATTTGGCACGGGCTACGGTCTTGCCGTATTTCCTGCGTACGCAGATGACGTAGCTTACCAGCATGAGGGCACATCCTATGAGGATACCGGGAACGATGGTGGCCACGAAGAGGTCGCTGATGGAAACGCCGGCGGTGGAGCCGAAAAGGATGAGCGGGATGCTGGGTGGGATCATGATGCCGAGACAGCCGGAGGTGGAGTTCACGGCTGTGGCGAACTCCTTGGGATAACCTTCCTTCTCCATAGCGGGGATCATGATGCCGCCCACGGCGGCTACCGTAGCGGCGGCGGAGCCGCTCAGGGCCCCATAGAAGAGGCTGGTGAGGATGGAGATGTGGGCCATGCCCCCCTTGATGTGGCCGACCAGACAGTGGGAAACGGCCAGTAGGGAGTTGGCGATGGTGCCTTTCTGCATAATGTCGCCAGCTATGATGAAGAGGGGGACGGCCAGCAGGGGGAAGGAGTCCAGCGCACTGTACATTTTTTGCGCGAGGAACACGGGGGGAAGGCCGCCCACCATCATGCCCATGAAGACAGCGGTGCCGATGGAAACGCCGATGGGCACGGTGAAGATGAGCAGGATAATGAGGGTGCCGAATGTGGTAAGAAGAACAGGATCCATGCTATTTCCTTTTATTATTCTATGTTAGACGTTCTTCGATATCTCATCGGCACAGCGCAGGATGGCTTGGATACCCATGAGGCCGAAGCCTACAGGCATGGCCATCCAGATAATCCAGGCTGGCAGATGCATGGCGGGGGTGAGCTGTTCGCTCCAGTGGATGTTGATGACGGACTCCATGCTGGCATAGACCATGATGGCGCTGAACACGAGGCATACGATGCAGGAGAAGCACTTGATGTACGCCTTCATGCGGGGGCCGGAAAAGTTGGAAAGGATGGAAAGCTCAAGGTGTGAGTCGGTGCGCATGGCGAAACTGCATCCGAAAAGCACGCTCCAGATGATGAGGTAACGGGCCAGTTCTTCCGTCCAGTCGAGGGAGTCATGAAGCACATAGCGGCAGAATACCTGAATGGAGATGACGAGGATCAGGAGCAACATGGCGAAGACGCTGACCCAGACTTCGATGGCGTTGATTGCTTTGCGGAAAAGGGAATCTGGCTTCATGGAACCTCCTGTTGGTATGCCCTCTGTCATGAGGGCTTTTTTATTCAGTCTTCCGTATATGGGCATCCGCAGGGCCATTCGAAACCAGATCAGGCAGGTCCTTCCAGAACCGCCACGAGGCGTATCGGGGAACCCGTGAAGCCGGCGAGCTTCAAGGGCAGAGCCGTACAGTGGAATCGTTTTCCTGCCAGAAGTTCGGAATGCACGATGCCTTCGATGATATGCACGCCATGGGAAAGAAAGGCGCAGTGGATCGGGCGTCCTTCTCCCCTGCGGTCGTCCACGGTGGGTCCGTTGACGCCCACAGCCACCGGGCTGAGCCGGATGATACGTTCCGCCGCGGCAGGAGTGATGAAGGGAGAATTGAAATATTCCTGCGTGTTGGAATACCAACCCGTGCCCGTATGGATCATGATGAAGGCGTTTCTCGGGATGGAATCGTATTTCTTCAGCTCGCGTTCCACGTCGCCAGCATCGATCTTGTGGAAGCAGGATGCGGCGGTGAAGTCGAGGAAGACGCCGGGCATGGAATACAGGGCAGAGAGATCTGCTTCATCGATAGGCTTTCCGCCGGGGAAGAAATGCAGAGGCGCATCGATGTGCGTGCCCGTGTGATCGGTCATGCCGAACCACATCATCTGGTAGGGGGAATCGGGGCTGTGGCTGGCCACCGTGCGGAATTCCACAGGCGGATCACAAGGGGCAGGCGACGCCGGGGTGATGGGCTGGCTGAGATCGAGGATATGTGGGGTAGCCATAAGAGCCTCCTAGCAGGATAGTGCTGCGTTGATGACCGGCAACGGCATGAAAGGATGGAAGCTTTCCAAAGCTCCCATCCTTAATCATACTAACTGGTTACCACTTGAAGGCAAAGAACTGCTGTGCGCTGTACCTTTCCCCAGGGCGAAGAATGGGTGACGGCATAGAGGGGATGTTGATGGCGTTGGGATAGTTCTGCGGTTCGATGGCAAGGCCGGGGGCCGGGGCGAAGGGGGACTCCAGCCCGCGGGAAGTGTAGAACGAGGCCATGTTATAGGCGTTGTACACCTGCAGGGCGCGGGCCGTGGTATGCAGGGTGTAGGAGCGGCCCAGTTCCGGGATGCTCACTTCGGCCACTTCGCGCAGGGTGCCGCCTTCGCCGTCCAGAGCCATGATGGGATTGTACACCGCACCCTGAGAGAGTTCTTCCATCAGCTTGGGGGTGCGCAGGTCGAACACGGATCCTTCCACGGGGATGAAGTTGCCGGTGGGGGTGCCTGTGGCATCTTTTTCCAGATAATATGAGGCGTTGACCTTTAGGTATTCGTTCATGATGTCACGGTTCTTGAAGCCGTTGAGGTTCAGATACACGTGAGAGGACATGTCGATGATGGTGGGGGCATCGGTGGTGGCTTCCCAGTTCATGTGGAAGCGGTTGTCGTCGTCGAGGCGGTAGGTGACGGTCACGGAAGCGTTGCCGGGATAGCCTTCTTCACCATCGGGAGAGAGATACGTGAGCTTCAGCGTGGCGCCGGTGGCGTCGCTGTCGGCTTCGCCAGCCCACACGCGGCTGTCGAAGCCTACGAATCCGCCGTGCATGCTGCTGCCGGCGGGGCCGCTGGCGGACAGATTGTAGGCCTTGCCGTCGATCTGAAACTGTGCGCCGGTGATGCGGCTGGCTGTGCGGCCGAGGAGGGCGCCGAGCCAAGGATTGAAGCGAGCATGGTAGGGCTCGAAGGTGTCGTACCCCACGCTCATGTTGTCCGTTCCGCCCTTGCCGTCGGGGATGCACAGGGCCTTAATGCGGCCGCCGAATTCAAGGAGCTCGGCCACCATACCGTTGGCGTTGGCCAAGCGGAACAGGTGGATCGGTTTACCATTGAGTTCACCAAAAACGCTTCTTTCAACTCGCTGCATGACAACCTCCAGAGTTCGTATGTTCGTGACGAGGGAATGTCTGGTTCAACAGTCGGAACACCATTTGTGTTTTCTTCTTGCAAATTCTGTGTCAACGGGCACAGGCCCGAAGTATGGCCGCAAGAAGGCAGGGCTTTTGAAGTGGTTCTGTTATGCGCTTGGGAAGGGCGCTGGGCGGAGAAATGGTTTGTAATTTTAAAATGAAATATTCAAAATTGAAAATATCAAAAACGATAGAGGCAAAAAGCTGTTTGCCGGCTGTAGGTTTTAAGGTTGCACAATATGTTTTTTTGTACCTAAAATGGATTTTTTGTATTGAGAATCAATATGATTTTAGAACACGATAACAAGTAACATGTTCATATCGATGTTGAGTCACCAACTCATAGTTTAAAAAGATGCAATGAACCATAAAGAATAAATATTTTGCAATAAAATAATATTGATACGTTTTTATGTGATTTCAATTATGGAATATTTTTATTGATCCCACCCTTCGGTAAAGGGTGATTTTGTAGTATTCCTATGAAATTCCATGAGATGGAATCTCAACTGATTATTATGACAGATCCTGGATCAAAAAACAATGGAACTATCTGATATTATATATACAGAAACTTTTTTGAAAAAGAAAAGATTAAATAGTAAATTTTGAGGTGCCGTGAGAAGTCTTTTGGAATGCAGTTTCTTTTATTATTTCAAAATGAAATAGTTCAAAATGAAATCATCTTAAACTGAAATGAAAAGTACCGCACGCAGGATTTTGGGCGGGGCAATCAGTGAGACTCGCGGCTTTTCCAGAGGATTGGTGAGGCCAGATTGAAGGCTTTTCGGCAGAAATGGGATTTTGGCAAACCTTTTGCACAAGGTGTCGGAAAAGAGAAATCAAAAAACCGATCCGCCCTCTATACACTCAACGAAAAGGTTGCCTAATGGAACACGTTATTATGATGGATGCTAAAGATAACATCGCCATTGTCATGGCCCCTTCTTTGGCTGTGGGAAGCGAATTTACTGTAGGAGGCAAGGCGGTCTGCGCCAAAGATGAGCTCCCCTTTGCTCATAAGGTCGCCATCAAGGCTATCCCCAAGGGAAGTCAGATCGTTAAATATGGAGAGCCGGTGGGTATAGCGACCGCCGATATCGCCCCCGGTGAACATGTTCATGTGCATAACGTCATCAGTGGTCGCCACACTGTAAAAGGATAAGGAACGCTGTTATGTTGCCAGAAATCATGGGTTACAGGCGTCCCGATGGTCGTTTCGGCATCCGCAACCATATCGCCGTCATCGCTACGATGGACAACGCCAATCCTACGGTGCGGCGCATATGCTCTCTGGTGAAGGGTTGCGTGCCGTTCTGCCCCGGGTTCGGCCGTGGTGAAATGAACGAAGACCTTGCCCTGCACAATCTCCTCTCCATCAATACCGCTCTGCATCCCAACGTGTACGGCGTCATCGTCGTGGCTTTGGAAGATCAGACCGCCGAATACATCACCGGCGAGATCGCGAAGGGCGGCAAGCCCGTGGTGGGTTTCTCCATCGAAGATCAGGGCGGCACCGTGGAAGTGGCGTACCGCGCCGCCCAGGCTGCCATTCAGATGCTTCACGATGCAGGCCGCCTGCGCCCTGAACCCATGCCTTGGAGCGAGTTCGTCCTCGGCGTGGAATGCGGCGGTTCCGATGGTTCTTCCGGCATCGTTTCCAATCCCGTGACCGGCCGTCTGGCTGACCGTGTCATCGACGCCGGCGGTACCGTCATCATGTCGGAAACGCTGGAACTATTGGGCGGCGAAGAGATCCTTGGCCGCCGTGCCGTCACTCCTGAAGTGGCCGCCAAGGTGAAGCGCATCATCCAGCGCACCCTCGACTATGCCGCTGAGCATAATCTCGACATCATGGGTGCCAATCCCGCTCCCGACAACATTGCCGGCGGCCTGACCACCATTGAGGAAAAGGCCCTCGGCTCCATCAAGAAGGGAGGCACCAAGCCCCTGGTCGAAGTCCTCGAAGAGGGCGAACGTCCTACCAAGAAGGGCTTCGTCATCATGGACGCTCCTGCCCCCGGCGTGGAGAACCTCACCGCCATCGTGTCTGGCGGTTGCCACGCCGTCATCTTCTCTACCGGCAAGGGCAACTGCATCGGCCACCCCGTGGCCCCGGTCATCAAGATTTCCGGCAATCCCATGACCGTGAAGTCTATGCGCGACAATATCGACGTCGACGTGTCCGGCGTCATCAATCAGGGGCTCACCCTCGATCAGGCCACCGATATCGTGCAGGACAAGCTGGCGGACGTATGCTGGGGTGCCATGACCAGCTCCGACATGCTGGGTGAGATCGAAACGGCTGCCAGCCGTCTTTTGAGAACTTTGTAAGCCAGAGGATGCCATGAAGGTTTGTTTTCTGGGGCTTGGAAGCATGGGGAGCGGCGTGTGCCGCAACCTGCTGAACAAGGGATATGCCCTGCAGGTATGGAACCGTAGCCCTGAAAAGGCGGCCAAGGTTGCTGGCTGGGGTGCGGAAGCCTTTGCCACGCCTCAGGAAGCGGCCCTCGGTGCCCGTGTGGTGCTCAGCTGCCTGTCTTCCGTGGCTGCGCTCAAGGCCGTGGCGGGAGGCGAAAACGGTGTGTTCTCCTGTATGGGGAAGGGGATGGCCTTCTACGATATGGGCACGTGGGACATCGAGTCCGTCCTTGCTCTGGAGGCGGAAGCCGAGAGGCACGGCGTCCGTTACGTGTACATGCCTATGGGCAAAGGGCCCGAAGCGGCCGAGGCAGGGGAGTCTCCCTTGTTCTTCGGCGGCTCCAGAGATGTGTATGAGCGGGATAAGGCGTTCCTCTCCGAGATAGGGGAGGTGTTCTACCTCGGCGACGTGAAGGCGGCCTGCGCCTTCAAGCTCATCACCAACCTCATCGGGCTTTCCAACAACGTCATCCTTACCGAAGGCGTGTTCCTCGCGAAGAGGATGGGCCTCTCCGAAGAGGTCTTCCTCAATGGGGCAAAGTCCACTGGTGCGTGGTCCTACCAGATGCAGAACTCGGGGCATAAGGTGTTCAATGAAGCCTTCCTGCCCATGCGCGGTACACTCAACAACGCCTGGAAAGATATGAAGTTCGGCGTGGAGATGGCGGAAGAGGCGGGAGTTTCCTGCCCCGCCTTCACCATGCTCAGGGATCGCTACAAGGCCGCATCGGAAGCCGGCTACGGAGAGGAAGACTACATCTCTGTGTATCGTCTTCTTGTGGATGCAGAAAAGTGACGACGCGACTTCTGCGGAACCATGTAATTGATTAGGAGTTTGTCATGAAAGTTGGTTTTATCGGTCTTGGCAAGATGGGGGCAGGCATCTGCTCTAACATTGTTAAGAACGGCATCGACGTGGTGGTGTATGACATTAATCCCGCCAACGTCCAAAAGTTCGTGGACATGGGTGCCTCTCCCGCCGCCTCTGTAAAGGAATTGGCCGCCCAAGTTGAAGTGAGCATCACCTGCGTGCCCATGCCTAAAGACGCCAAGGGTGTTTTGCTCGGGCCCGACGGCGTGTTTGAAAACCTTCCCGAAGGCGGCGTGCATTTCGACTTGTCCACCTTGGACATCGAAACGGTGGTGATGCTCGAAGCCGAAGCCGCCAAGCTCGGCAAGAAGTACCTCGTCATCCCCATGGGCAAGGGGCCCGCCTTTGCCGCAGACGGCACCTGCCCCCTGTTCGGCGGCGGCGACAAGGCCACCTACGACAAGTATGAAGAATGCCTGCTCAAGAAGATGGGCAAGCCCGCCTACATCGGCGATGTGAAGGCTGGCTGTGCTCTGAAGCTCATTCAGAACCTCATGGGCATGAGCATCAACGCCGTCTGTTCCGAAAGCATCAAGCTTGCCAAGCTTACCAACATCCCCAAGGAACAGTTCATCGAACAGATCTCCAACTCCGGCGCCTTCTCCTTCCAGTTCAAGAACACCGCTTCCGGCACCTTCGACGAAGACTTCGAGCATCCGGTGTTTACTGTGAATCTTGCCTTCAAGGACGTGCGCCTCGGCATTGAGATGTGCGAATCCCTCGGACAGCGTGTGCCCATGATGTCCCGCGCCCGCGAAGTGTTTGCAGCCACCGCTGAAAAGTACGGTGAAGAAAACTTCACCGCGACCTTCAAGATGCTGTAAGCAATCCCCCTTCCTCCATCCCCGGAAGCCGCTGCCGCCCGGAGCGGCTTCCGGGCCCCCTCCTCAATGTTGCAGCATACTCACTTTTAACCTTTCTGAGGAGTCAGACATGTCCAAGAAAATCATCTTCATCACTGGTGTTACCTCCGGTGTTGGCCGCGAAACCGCCCGCCGCTTCATCAAGGAAGGCTGGAAGGTCATTGGTACCGGTCGCCGTCAGCCCCGCCTCGACGAACTCGCCGCTGAACTGGGCGGAGACTTCCTCCCCCTCTGTTTCGATGTCGCCAAGCGTGATGTTGTGGTGGAAATGTTCGCTAATCTTCCCGAAGGGTTCAAGAATATCGACGTTCTGCTGAACAACGCCGGCAGTTCCATCGGCCAGAATCCCGCTCAGGAGGGTAGCATGGACGACTGGGACGAAATGATCGCCACCAATATCAACGGGCTGCTGTACTGCACCCGCTCCGTTCTGCCCGGCATGATCGAACGCGGTACCGGTCACATCGTCAATATCGGCTCCGTCGCTGGCAACCGCGCCTTCAAGTGCGGCAACGTGTACGGTGCCACTAAGGCTTTCGTGAACCACTTCAGCAGGATGCTCCGTTGCGACCTTCTGGGTACTCCCGTCCGCGTGACCAACATCAAGCCCGGCCATCTGCACACTGAATTTCTGGCCGTGCGTTTTAAGGGTGACCTGAAGACTTCGGAAGCCGCTTACGAAAACTTGGATCCCTTGACCCCTGAAAACATTGCCGAAGCCGTGTGGTGGTCTGTAAACCTGCCCGCCCACATGGACGTGTGCGATATGGAACTTATGCCCATGTGCCAGTCCGACGGAGGCTGGAGCTTCTGCCATAAGAGCTGACTGAGCGTACGCGGGCTCCTTTCGCGGGAGCCCGTTTTTACAGACCTGCCGCCGCTGTTCCGAAAGCGGTCGCAAAGACCATCAGGATATGCGTTATGATGACCGCCGAGGAGTACATCCAGTCCCTCCGTGATCTGCGCCCCCGCAGAGTTTATGCATTTGGCGAGAAGATCGAGGATTGTGTTGGGCACCCTTTGATCCGCCCTTCCATCAACTGTTGCGCCATGACCTACAAGCTGGCCGAGATGCCTGAGTACCGCGAGTTGATGGTGACTGCCTCCAGCTTCACCGGCAAACCCGTGAATCGGTTCTGCCATCTGCACCAGTCTACGGCTGATCTGGTGAATAAGGTGAAAATGCAGCGGCTTTGCGGGAGCATGACCGGTGCCTGTTTCCAGCGCTGCGTGGGCATGGATGCCCTCAACGCCGTGTTCAGCACTACCTATGAGATCGATGCCCGCTACGGTACCGGATATCATCGGCGTTTCGTGGAGTTCATCAAAGAATGGCAGGAAAAGGACTGGACCGTGGACGGTGCCATGACCGATCCCAAGGGCAACCGGGGCCTCGCCCCCCACGCCCAGACGGATCCCGATCTGTTCCTGCGCGTGGTGGAACGCCGTGAGGACGGCATTGTGGTGCGCGGTGCCAAGATGCACCAGACCGGTGCCCTCAACTCCCATCAGATTCTCGTTATGCCCACGCAGACCATGCGCGCGGAAGACCGGGACTATGCCGTGGCCTTCTCTGTCCCCGCCGATGACCCCAGCATCCTTTACATCTATGGCCGTCAGGCCAGTGACACCCGCAAGCTGGAAGCCAGCAAGGTGGACGTGGGCAACGCGAATTACGGCGGTCAGGAAGTCATCATTATTTTTGAAGATACCTTCGTTCCCTACAAGAACGTGTACATGCTGGGCGAGATCGACTTTACCGGCATGTTGGTGGAGCGCTTCGCCGGTTATCACCGCCAGTCCTACGGCGGCTGCAAGGTCGGAAACGGCGACGTACTCATCGGCGCTTCCCAAACGGCAGCTGAATGCAACGGCTGTGCCAAGGCGTCCCATATTAAGGATAAGATCATCGAGATGATCCACCTGAACGAGACGCTGTTCTCCTGCGGCATCGCCTGTTCCTGCGAAGGCGCCCCTACGCGGGCCGGAAACTATCAGATCGACATGCTCCTTGCCAACGTGTGCAAGCAGAACGTCACCCGTCTGCCTTACGAGATCGCCCGCCTCGCGCAGGACATCGCCGGAGGGCTCATGGTGACCATGCCTTCCGATGCCGATTTCACGTCCGAAGAAGTGGGCGAATGGTGCCGCAAGCTCATGGTGGGCGACGCCCAATATTCCGTGGAAGACCGCCAGCGTATTCTTCGTCTCATTGAGGCCATGACCATCGGTTCCGTGGCGGTGGGCTACCTCACTGA
The DNA here is from genome assembly GCF_059728385.1 of Bilophila sp. T19-St14. Classification (NCBI taxonomy): domain Bacteria; kingdom Pseudomonadati; phylum Thermodesulfobacteriota; class Desulfovibrionia; order Desulfovibrionales; family Desulfovibrionaceae; genus Bilophila; species Bilophila sp. T19-St14. The sequence goes on along the minus strand of NZ_BAAGFT010000002.1, from coordinate 507,158 downwards.
ATCCATGCACGGAGCAGGTTCGCCGCAGGCCCAACGTATCATGATCGGCCGTCAGGCCAATATGGAAGCGAAGAAGGCACTTGCACGCCGCCTGTGTGGTATCGATCCCGACGGCCTGTTCTGATTTGAGATACCTGCCGTGGCTTTTGGGGCCTTGGCGTTACTGCCTGAAGAGAGGGAAGGGGTTATGTACGAGAACATCCTTTTTGAGAAAAAGGACGGTGTGGCTTACCTCACGCTGAACCGCCCTGATCGGCTGAACGCACTGAACAGTGCCGTGCTGAAGGAGCTTGACGATGCCCTTGCCATGATCGACGGGGATGCTGAGATCCGCGTCCTCGTCGTCAAGGGGGCCGGAGAGAGGGCCCTTGCCGCCGGAGCGGACATCGCAGAGATGCAGTTCATGGAAGCGGAATCCGGTATGGCCTTCGGTGCGTTTGGACAGAAGGTATTCGCTAAGATAGAGGCCCTGCGCCAGCCCGTCATCGCCATGATTTCGGGCTTTGCCCTTGGAGGCGGCTGTGAACTGGCCCTTGCCTGCGATATCCGCATTGCATCCGAAAAGGCCCGCTTCGGCCAGCCTGAAGTCGGCCTCGGCATCACGGCCGGGTTCGGCGGCACCCAGCGTTTGCCCCGTTTGGTGGGTAGGGGGGCGGCTTCCCTGTTGCTCTTTTCGGGTAGCATGATCGATGCCCCAGAGGCCCTGCGCATCGGCCTTGTCGACAAGATCGTCCCCCACGATGCCCTTGCCGCGGAAGTTTCCGCGCTGGCGGAAGGCATCGCCCGTCAGGCTCGCTGTGCCGTCCAGCAGACTAAACGCTGCATACGGCATGGCCTTGAATCTGGCCTCGAATCCGGCCTTTCGTACGAAGCGCAGGCGTTCGGCCTCTGTTTCTCGACAAAGGATCAGAAGGATAGGATGGACGCCTTCGTCAATCGCCGCCGCTGATCGGGTTCCGCTACGCAACTCTTGGAGGATGAACAGAATGGAAGCAGCGTTCTGGCAACGCCTTGATGAGATCATTACGAAGACCGTGAGGCCTATGGCCGCGCGCTGTGATGAAGAGAGCCTTTTCTGCGGGGAGTCTGTCCAAGCCTTGGCCGATGCCGGATTCATGGGGCTTCCTTATCCTCCTGAGTTGGGAGGGCGCGGTTCCAGTTATGAATCGTATGTCCGCTGTGTGGAACGCCTTTCCAAGGCCTGCCCTTCCGTTGGCGTCACCTATGCGACGCATGTGGGACTTGCCTGCCATCCGCTCCATGCTTTCGGCTCGCCCATGCAGAAGGAAAGCTTCCTTCGTCCCATGCTCCGCGGCGACAAGCTGGGGGCCTTTGCGCTCACGGAGCCCGAAGCAGGGTCGGATGTGGGGGGCATCGCAACCACGGCGGAGCTGGACGGCGGCTTCTACATCATCAACGGCCACAAGATATTCATCACCAATGCCGGCAGGGCCGATATCTACATCCTCTTTGCCCGTACCGGCGGGCAGGGTACGGAAGGTCTGAGTGCCTTCGCTGTGTGCAGTAACGATGCCGGGCTGCTCATATCCGCCCCTCAGCGCAAGATGGGCATCCGTGGTGCTCAGACTTGTGAACTCTTTTTCCGTAACCTTTGTATCCCTGCCGATCGCCTCATTGGCAGGCCCGGTGATGGTTTCCGCATCGCTGCGGAAACGCTGGACGGCGGGCGGCTGGGCATCGCCGCACAGGCGGTGGGCATAGCGGATGCCGCGTTTGACGAGGTGTGTGCGCGGCTCAAGGAACGCCGCCAGTTCGGCCGCACCCTGGAGCACTTCCAAGGGCTGCGCTGGAAGGCTGCGGACATGTGGGCGAAGGTGGAAGCCGCCCGTCAGCTCACCCTGTATGCGGCCCGTCTGTGTGACGGGGGGAAAATGTTTCGCGCGGAAGCTTCGGCGGCCAAGCTCGTGGCATCGGAGGCGGCCGTATGGTGCGCTTCGGAAGCCGTGCAGATATGCGGCGGCAGCGGTTATCTGCATGGATCTGTTGCGGAGCGTTTGTACCGTGATGCCAAGATTACCCAAATCTATGAGGGAACGAGCGAAGTCCAGCGTATGATCATCGCATCCGGCATCCTTGGGTGATGGAAACGGGATAGTTCAAGAGCGGCGTTACGCCGAAAAGGAGATGGTTATGAAGACCCTTTTTGTGATAGGTGCAGGGACTATGGGCGGCGGTATCGCTCAGGTAGCCGCCCTGCACGGCTTCACCGTGTATCTCTATGATATAAAGCAGGAATTCGTTGACAAAGGTCTGAAGGGGATCGCCGAAGCGTGGGACAATCTTGTGGAGCGGGGCAAGATGGCCGCCGGAGACCGTGATACGGCCCTCCCACGCATCATCGGCACGTTGGACATGCAGGATGCCGCCAATGTCGACGTAGTCATCGAGGCTGCCGTGGAGAATCTGGACGTCAAGCGTTCCATTTTTTCGAAGCTGAGCGGTATCGTTTCCCCTGACTGTATCCTTGCGACCAATACGTCCAGCCTGAGCATCACTGCCGTGGCTTCCGCTGTGAGCTGCCCCGACAAGGTGGTGGGCCTGCATTTCTTCAATCCCGTGCCCCGCATGGCCCTTATCGAGATCATCCGCGGTGCCGCCACTTCAGACGAGACCTACGAAGCCGCTAAGGCGCTTTCCGAAAGGCTGGGCAAAACGGCGGTCACCGTGAATGAATACCCCGGTTTCGTGGTTAACCGCATCCTTATCCCCATGCTCAACGAAGCTGTCTTCATGTTGCAGGAAGGCGTAGCCTCCGCTGAAGACATCGATACCGCCATGAAGCTCGGAGCCAATCATCCCATGGGCCCGCTGGCTCTGGCCGACCTCATCGGCCTCGACGTGTGCCTTGCCATCATGGAGTTGCTCCGCGACGAGCTGGGTGAGAGCAAGTATCGTCCCGCCCCCTTGCTCCGTAAGCTGGTTCGTGCAGGCAGGCTGGGCCGCAAGAGCGGTGAAGGGTTCTTCCGCTACTAAGCCGTCGGGAGCATATCGCTCGCAAAGAGCGCAGCATCATCGGGCGAAAGCCCTTGGAGAGCCGGCACTGTGCCGGACAGGAGTCATTATGTGTGAAGTGGTCATCGTAAGCGCAGCCCGTACAGCACTTGGAAGCTTCGGCGGTTCGCTTGCCTCTGTCCCTGCCGTTGAACTGGGGGCCGTGGTCATCCGCGCAGCCCTTTCCCGGGGTGGCGTGGATGCCGGCATGGTGGAAGAAGTCATCATGGGCAATGTCCTTCAAGCGGGTTTAGGCCAGAATCCCGCACGTCAGGCTGCCGTCAAGGCCGGTATCCCTGTGGAGATCCCGGCATGGACGGTGAACAAGGTCTGCGGTTCCGGCCTCAAGGCCGTGGCGGAAGCTGCGCTGGCCATCCGTGCCGGTGAGGCCCGCTGTGTGGTGGCTGGCGGTATGGAGAACATGTCTCTGGCTTCCTATGTCATCCCCTCCGCACGCTGGGGGAGCCGCATGGGCGATGTTAAGCTTGTAGACGAAATGATCAGGGACGGCCTCTGGGACGCTTTCAATGACTATCACATGGGTATCACCGCTGAGAACGTGGCGGCCCGATACCATCTTTCCCGCGAAGAACTGGACGCCCATGCCGTGCTTTCCCAACAGAGGGCCGCAGCCGCGCTGGAAACGGGCGTATTTGATGAAGAGATCGTGCCCGTACACGTGGAGCAGAAGAAAAAGTCCTTCGATTTCGCTCGCGATGAGTTCCCTCGTCCCGACACTACCATGGAAGTGCTCGGCAAGTTGCGCCCCGCCTTCAAGAAGGACGGCGTGGTGACGGCAGGCAACGCTTCCGGCGTGAATGACGGCGCGGCGGCTCTCGTGCTCATGGATGCCGAACTGGCCGCTGAACGTGGCCTTTCCCCTCTTGCCCGTATCGTGGGTTGGGCCAGTGCCGGTGTGGAGCCCGACGTGATGGGCCTTGGCCCCATCCCCGCCACCCGCAAGGTTTTGGAAAAGGTTGGCTGGACGGTGGCCGATCTCGATCAGATCGAAGCCAACGAAGCCTTTGCCGCCCAGTTCCTCGCCGTGGGCCGCGAGCTGGGCTTCAGCCTTGATAACGTGAACGTCAACGGTGGTGCCATTGCCCTTGGGCATCCTATCGGTGCCTCCGGTGCGCGTATCCTCGTTACGCTTTTGCATACGCTGAAGCGGAAGGGGCAGAGCAGGGGGTTGGCAACGCTATGTATCGGCGGCGGGCAGGGGATAGCCATGCTGGTGGAAAGGGGCTGACGGGCCATGCCTTCCCTCCATGTGAAGTACTGCGGGGGGTGCCGCTCTGGATACGATCGTGTGGCGTGGTTCAGGGGGGTGCTGTCCGCCATGCGTGCCTTTGATGAGAGCATCGTGCTCACGGACAATGAGGCCGGGGCCGATATCCGGGTAGCTGTGTGCGGCTGTCCTGCCCAGTGCGTTTCCGTTCTGCCGGGGACGCATATGCTCCATGCCCCATATATGGATGGGGAGCGTATGGGACCCAGTGATATGGCCGTATATTTGCTGAACATGGCCTCCCCGCGGAATGGAAGGGACGAATAGCATTGCTTGTCAACTTATTACAAAGAAAATAAGAGTTAAGGAACGCAGAGGTGGTATCGGTGTCAGTGATATCCCCCAGCCTCAGCGCTATTATCTATGTTAGCACGGTTTTCGATGTACTGGCCCTATTCGCCGTGATTTTGTCCGGTGTCCTCATCGCCTCCTGCCTGCGCGGTATGGTGTACCTCAGTACATGCGAATGTACCTTCCTCACCAGCTATACCAACATAACCTTATGTGAAAGAAGTGTCCGGCGTTATGATGGGAAGCGTCACTATTTCCGCCGTGGCGTACCCCTCCCTCAGTGCTTCCATGAGCCTGAGGTGCGTCATCGGTAAGGGACATCCGGTTCCTGCATTTGTCGTACTGAGCAAGCATCTCTGCCACCCTGCGTAGAGAAACCGTATATCATGACGGTGTTCGCCTCTGCTTTTCCCCTGAGATGAAGCGGGAGATATTTTGATGCCACCCTGATGACGATACTGTATATGCAATAGTTAATGATTATTATACAGATGGGCGCAGAGAGTATGGTGTCCGCAGTGAAGGCGTGGGCGTGGGGTCTGAAGAGACTTTCAATATGCTGACACTGTTCGTGCAAGCAATAGGCTAAAATGGGAGCCTATTGCTGTGGCAACAGGGACATGCGGTACACACTCTCTCTGATAGTGCCGCGCTGTGGGAGGCATTCGCCTTTTCGGTGATTTTATGAAAAATCCATTTTGAATTTCAGCTAGTTGAAATGTAGCTTTCACTGCAGAAGCAAATATCTCCGCGCAAAAGCGGGTATCTCCGGTATGGGGGCCTCCTCCGGGCGCTTGTCCCCGCAGGAGGCCCTCCATCATTTGCTGCTTTGGTCCAGCGTTTCGGCGATGGCTTTGATGCTTGGGGCGACGGGGAAAGGCCGTTCCGTCCCAAAGGCCAATGCCTCGAACTGTGGGATGGGCAGGGGGCGCGAATAGAAATAGCCCTGCGCGTAGGAGCATCCGGCCTGAAGCAGGAAAGCGGCCTGTTCCTCGGTTTCCACGCCTTCGGCAATGACCTTGATGTTCATTTCGCGGGCGAGGGAAATGCTGAACCGGATGACCGTCTTGCCGCGTTCGGTCGTGACGACCTCGTTGAGGAACCCACGGTCGATCTTGATAAAGTCCACGGGCATGCTCTTGAGCATGTTCAGGGACGAGTAGCCCGATCCGAAATCGTCCATTGAGAACTGGAACCCGAAGGCCTGCAGGGCCTTCATGGACTCGAACAGCCCGCTTTCGTTTTCAAGGAACGCGCTTTCGGTGAGCTCCAATTCGAGGAGGTGCGGCGGCAGCCCGTAGCGCCGCATCAGGTCAAGCAGCTTTTCACGCAGGCGCGGATCGTGGATATGCATGCGCGACATATTTACGGAAATGGGCGTGGGCGTGAGGCCGCGGTCAATCCAGCGGCGCAAGGTGATGCAGGCCTGCTCCCAGATGTACTCGTCCAGCCGGTTGATGAAGCCGTTCTTCTCGAACAAAGGGATGAAGCGGTCGGGCGGCATCAGCCCCTCAGTGGGGTGTATCCACCGTACCAGCCCTTCCGAGCCGATGATGCGCGAGGTCGGGATGTGAACCTTGGGCTGAAGGTAGAGCACGAATTGCCCTTGTACGAGGGCGTCGTGCATCTGGTTTTCGATCTTCTTTTCCTCAAGGATCTTCTCGCGCAGCTTGCCGTCGTAAAAGGCGTAGCTGTTCAGGTAATTGCCCTTGATCGTCTTGAGGGCGAGGTTGGCCCAGTCGCAGAGCACGTTGATGGGCGTGTCGGCATTGTCGACCTCGCAGATGCCGAACGAAGGCACGACCTTGTACGGCAGGGGATAGTCGGCGAGCCTGTCCGTCAATTCCCTGATGAGGGCGAGGATCCGCTCACGGGGATAGTCCACGCACAGGCAGAATACGTCCCCGCCCAGCCGCCCATAGACGCTGTGCGTCCCCGCCATCTTTTCCCGCAGGAAATCCGCAATGGTGATGAGGATCTTGTCGCCCTCCTTGAGGCCGTACAGGTCGTTGATGACCTTGAAACGGTCTATGTCCATGCGGACGATGCTGTAGCGGCGTTCGGGATAGGCATGCACGGCCTGTGCCGCCTGCGAGTAGAAGGTATGCATGTTGTAGATGTCGGTCAGGAGATCGAACTCGGCCCGGTACTTGAGCGCGAGCACGGAACGGGTTGCGCTGTCCACGTCGTTGAGCGTGCCGATATAGCGCTTTGGGGTGCCGTTGCCGTCGCGCAGGCAGGTGAGGGCCGCCTTGCACCAGATGTATACGCCGTCGCGCTTGCGGAAGCGGGCGGTCATCTCGGTATAGCGCTGAGCCCGCGAGTCCTTGAGGAAGGCGGCGAGCAACGGCAGGTCGTCAGGATGGATCACAAGGTCATCCCGCCAGATGTGCATCAGATCGCGCTGATCATAGTTTCCGGCGAAACGGGCGGCTATTTCCGGCGAAATGTAGTGGGCGCCGGTTTCGAGGTTCCACTCGAAGACGAGGGTGTCCGTCTGCTCCACGATGGTCCGGTAGCGCTCGTCGTCGAGGCGCTGGCGCTCAAGGAGGATGTTTTGCTGGGCGATTTCCTCGGCCTGCTTCTTGTCCCCGATGTCCATGATGAAGGCGAGATAGATCTCGTCGCCGCCGTCGGGCTGGGCCACGGGGAATATGGTGATCGACGCCCAGTGGTACTCACGGTCGTGCCAGAGCTTGCGGAATTCGCCGATAAGGTATTCCCGCCCCGCCGCGAAGTTCTGCCGCAGCGCATCAAGATCGAAGAACTCAAGGAAACGGGCGCGGTCTTCGGGGAAGATCATGTTGCGCGATACGAGATCGATGGACTCGCTGAGGCGGCCCCGCTCAGGCGGGGTCACATACTTGCCCTCCACATGGTACACGATGCGGTAGCTGTCCTGCGTGATGTTCAGCTCGTACAGCTCGTCATAGATGTTGCGCAAGGCGTGGTCGTACTGCTCGCTGATGCGGCGGCGCTGTTCCTCCTCGCGCTGTTCGGAGATGTCGCGCACGAGGAGCATCCCCTTGTCGGTGCGGCAGGGGTCGTGCCCGCACAGGGGGACGATGAAGGCGGCGACCCAATACCATTTGCCGTCGCGTCCAAGGCGGCGGTATTCGGCGGGGACTTCCATGCGGCCTTCGTTGAATTCCTTGCGGATGTTGCTCCCGATAAAGGCGTTGAGGAAGCGTTCCCGATCCTCAGGGTGGATGAGGGTGGCGGCTATGGTGTGGATGTTGCCGCCCTCGTCCCGATCCACCGGGATCATCGGCGTGTCGGCGGCGTAGACGAGGTGGGGCGTATCGGCGTTGAGGTCGATTTCGTAGATTTCGGTGTAGGTGTTGCGCAGGGCGATGTTGTAACGCTCTTCCTCAATGGCGCGCTCCTCTTCGGCGCGCTTCTGATCCGTGATGTCCCGGATGATGAAAAAGGCGGTCATGTCGTCGCCTTCTTCAAGGAAGAACACACGGTTTTCAAGCCACAGCTCTTTCCCTTTGCCGAGAAGCACGCGGTACTGGGCGACGAGGGTGCGGGAATGCGCGCGGCAGGCCTCGAACAGGGCTTCGGGCGTGGCGGTGCGGTTGATGCGCTCGCGGTCGGCGGGGTGGATCATCGCGATCGCTTCGGCGTGGAATGCACGGTAGTCGCCGGAATGCGGTTCCGCGGGCAGGCTCGGTGCGGAGACGCTGCGCTGGAACTGCCACGTGCGCAGGTTGATCTCGATGATGCAGTCCCCGGACTGGCGGAACACGGCGCTTTGGCGGCGTTCGAGCCGGGCGGCGGTCTCCTCCATCTTTTTGCGCTCGTTGATGTCCTGCCAGAGGATGAGCAGGCGCCCTGACGAGCCGGGCATGGGCAGCACCAGTATCGAGATCCAGTGATAGGTTCCGTCGGCGGCGAGGGCACGGTATTCGGTGGACAGCCGGGGATCGGCGGCCACCTTCTTGCTGACGTTTTCCGGTGAGAAGAGGTCGAGGAAGGAGCCCCGGTCATCGGGATGGATATGCCGGCTGGCGATGGCGAGGGTGTCGCGCGAATACGAATGGGTCAATTCGGGTTTCGCCAGCGTGGAACCCGCGTCACGGTGTACGATGCGCATGGAATCCGTATCGAGCATGACCTCGTAGATCTCGGAATAGCTGTGCTGGAGGGCCTTGTAGAATTCGGCCTCCTCGTTGAGCTGCTCGGTGATGTCGCTCAGCAGGAGCAGGGCATGGCGGCACGATCCGGGGATGGCGCGGATGGCGGCGCTGACCCAGCGGTAGGGCTTCCCGGCGTCCTGCCGCTTGCGGTATTCGAGCTGCGGGGCCTCGCCAGCGTCGAGCCGGGCTGTGATGTTCGGCACGTCGTAAAAGGCACGGACGCTTTCGAGGCTCTCAGGGTGGACGCGGTTCTTGCCGCGATCGAGGACGAACTCCTCAATGGGCATCAGGGTCGGCGGGATGGTGACCTGTTCGCTGTTGTAATAGAGGGGAGCGATGAGCCCGGCCTCAAGATCGAGGCGGAAGATTTCCGTATAGCTGCTTTGCAGGGCGAGGAGGTAGTTGTTTTCCTCTTCCTTCTTCTTGGTGACGTCGCGCAGCAGGATGAGGGCATGCCCCTCGTTGCCGGGGACGGGCTGCGCCGAGGCGGAAATCCAGCGGTAAGGGCCGGTTTCCGTTAAACGCTTGCGGTATTCGCACTCCGGGTGGCCGCCGCGCTCCAGTTCCTCAAAGAGGCGGCGCTCGTAGAAATCGAGCACGCTTTCGAGGGAGTCGGGGGCTACGCGGTCAACGGCGCGCTGGTGGACAAACGAGGAATAGTTGGCCTCCCCCTTGATGGCGGCCGCCTGCCCGCTGTTGTAGAACAGCGGGGTGACCGAGCGGTTCGTGATGTCGAGGGAGAAGATTTCGGAATAATTGTTTTGCAGGGCAAGGAGATAGTTGTCCTGCCGCTTCTTGCTTTCGGTGACGTCGCGCACGAGGAGGACGGCCTCGCCGCGTTTGCCGGCCGGCAGGGGCACGATGAGCGCCAGCATCCAATGGTAGGCCCCGTCAAGGCCGAGCTTGCGGTATTCGGCGGAAGGCTCGTCTCCGGCGTCAAGTTTCCTGAGGATGCTTTCGGCAGTGAAGAAATTCAGGAAAAGGGCCCGATCCTGCGGGTGGACGCGGGTTTCCATGACCGTGATGATGTCCTTGTCGAATTCGCCGCTGACATCAATGGGCGCGAGCAGCTTGGTATTGCAGAACAGGCAGGCCAGTTGGTTGGCGGCGAGATCCATACGGTAGATCTTGGCGTAGCTGTTCTGGAGGGCTACCTGAAGGTTTTCCTCTTCCTGCCTGCGGGTGAATTCGGCGGCCTTCAGATCGTCGATGTCCCGGATGCACTGGAGGGCGTGGCGCGAGCCGTCGTCCTGCGTATAGGCGAAGGCGATGCGGGAGCGCCAGCGGGGGCCGGTGTCCTCGTCAGACAGGTATTCGAGGTAGGCGCTCCTGCCGTCCGCATCCTCCGCGAAGGCCGCCCGCAGCCCTTCGAGGGAAAAGCATTCGCGGAAGGCGTCACGATGCTGCGGGAGGACATGGCCTGCGAACCGTCCGAAGTGGTCGGCGTAATCGCCCGAAGCGTCGGCGGCGAAGCCGCTGCGGTTGGCCAGAAGCTCGAAATGCCCGGTGCCGAGATCCACATCCACGACATGATGGTAGCCTGCGCAGAGGGCGCGGGCGAAGGAGTCGCGCTTGGCCTTGGCCTCCCGCTCCTCGGTCGTCAGAAGGCGTTCGGAAATGAGCACGACGTGTGCCGGCTCCCTGTTTTCCCAGAGGAGCCCGGAAACGGAAACCTCGCAGACGCCCTTGAAGGGCGGGTGTTCATGCAGGGTGGTGAAGGCTTCCCCGCCGCCGCGTTTCGCCACGGGGCAGAGGGGGCAGATGTCGGATCTGCCCCAAAACACCTCAAAGCAGGTTGCCCCGATCCTGGCATTGGGGTACGCGCGGGCGACCGTATCGTTGAAATAGACGATGCGGTGGCTGGCGTCGATGACGTAGACCGCCGTATTGTGCAGGCTGTCGAGGATGTTGCGGGTGGATTCGTAGCTTTCGCGCAAAAGGCTGGCGGAACGGCGCTGGCGGATGTACTCCCCGATGATTTTGGACATGAGGATGAGGGCGTCCACTTCCTGCTGCGTCCATATGCGGCGGTTGCCGCGCTCCTCGAAACCGATATGGCCGATCACGCGCCCGTCGCACACGATGTCGCATTGGAGGAGCGAGGAGATGGCGCCGTCGAGGATGAACGTTTTCCCTTCCGAGAGGATTTCCGAAAAATCGCTGCAATAATAGATGCCGCTGAAGTCCCGTGTTTGGGGCAGCTTGACGGCTTCGACGGGGACGTTTTGGAACCGTTCCCCGCTGCGCCATTTCGGATCGGAGCACCATTCGTGCGCGATGCTGGCGGACTTCCCATCGGGCGAATATTTAAAGATGAGGATCTTGTCCACGCGCAAGGTGTTTCCGATGAAATGCAGCGCGTTGTCGATCCCTTCGTGCATGTCGTACATGCTGAAGAGGATGTCGATGATGTCCACCATGATGTTGTTGCGGACGGCGTTGGCGGCGAGGGGCGGGGATGTCTGGACGCCGCCGGCGTCCCCGCCGGAGGACTGCCCGAAGAATTCGTAACGGTTTTTGCCGTTCCCTTTGGCGTGGTACAGGGCGACGTCGGCCTGCCGGAACAGATCCTCATAGGCAATGGGGCGTTCGGTTACGGCGATGCCCACGCTGACGGAGATGGCGTTGCTGACGTTGCTGTTTTTGAACAGGGTTCGGATGGAGGAACAGAGGGATCGCGCGCGTGTGCGGATGCCCGCGGTTTCGGAAACGTCGCGCATATAGACGTGGAACTCGTCGCCGCCCACGCGCCCGATGATGTCGTCTTGGCGGAAGGTGCGCCGGAGCTGGCGGGCGATCTCGATGATGATGGAGTCCCCGGCGAGGTGCCCCATGCTGTCGTTGACGTCCTTGAAGTTGTCGATGTCGATCATGAACAGCACGCCGAAACTGCCGGGCCGTGCGTCGCGCAGGGCGATGCGGATCTCCTCTTCGGTGGTGGCCTTGTTGTACAGCCCGGTCATGGAGTCGGTGCGGCTCTTGTCAAGGAGCCTGAGCTGTTCGCGCTTCTGGCGGTCGATGTCGCGCAGCGCGCCCACGGATTTGATGGGCTTGCCGAGGGCGTCCTTGATGTTGGTGCTGTAGAGGGCGAACCAGTGCTTGCTGCCTGAGCGTGTAGGCAGGAACCGTTCGGGTGCGGCCCCGGTGGGGGCTTTTTCGGCGTCGAGGGCGAGGAATGGCCCCCGGAACCCTTCGCTCACGGGATCGATGGGCTCGCCTTTGCCCAGCCGCTCGCGGAAACGGTGGATAACGGGTTCGTGCCCAAAGACCTTATGGTACTTTTGGGTGTAGGTGATGGTGTCCGTCCCGAAATCGTATTCAAAGGGCAGATCTTCGGAAATGTCGGCGATGAGGGCGTATTTGCGGCGCTCATATTCGGCGCTGCGCAGCATCTCCTCCACACGGGCGAGATCGGTAAAGGTACAGAGATAGATGGGGTATTGGCCTTTGTGGAGTACGCCCTCCACGCGCGTGGCGGAGAGGCGGATGCGGATGGGGGTGCCCTTGCGGACGATCTCCCCTTCCCAGTCGAAAAGGGGAGGGTGTCCGGCGAGCAGCCCGATGAGGCGCGCGGCGGAAGACGGTTCGAGCCAAGGGAGGAGGGCGCTGCCCTGCTGGCGGCAGGGCTCGGCGGCTTCCCCGGCAAGCGTGCGGAAAGCCTTGTTCGCCGCGAGCAGGCTGAGCTGCGGATCCGCGGCAACGGTGGCGGTTCCGGTGATTATGTGCGGGTTGTCGAGGAATTCTTGGAGCCTGTTCATTCGACTGTTCTCTTGAATAGGGTGTGGAGACATTCCGGGGGATGCCCCGCATGTCGGGACATATTGGATCGGCGGCGCAAATTCCCGCCAGAATAGGGATGCCCCCGCATGTCGGAAAATATCTTAGAGATGAAAAGATATTATTGCATAATCCGGGATGCCCCGCATGCCGGAGAAGATTTTTGGGTAAGGCTCTGTTAGAGCATGTAGTTGCTCCATCTCCACAGTGCGGTGAAAAATACAGCCTCTTTTTCTGTGTTCCCCTTGGCGGGATCCACGGCCAAGGCATTTTGCCGGTTATCCCTTTGGAGCTTCAAGGAAAAAATCATCAACCATTTTCTATAAGGCTGTGTTTAAGTTTACGGTTGCTGATTTTTTCAATGAAAATCATGAATAGATAAAAGCTCGTTTCATGTCTGGTGATGTGGGCCTCTCTCATTTTTTGTTCATTATATGAAATCCAGTTTTGAAGAATTGTTGCGAGACCTCCAGATAATCTCCAAAGAGCTCTTCCTTTCCAGTTGGAATCTTGTATCAACCACAAACTTAAACACAGCCTTCTATAACACAGCCTTTGGTAAAAATACGCGTCCCTTCAAGCACAGGATACCCCCGCATGCCGGGGAAGATCCTACGTGTGCGGAAGCCCCCCAGATGTGCCGGATCCCCCCGTATGCAGGGGATAATATCCCATTCAAACTAAACGAGCACTCATCTGTAGGATACCCCCGTATGCAGGGAAAGTTCTGAAAATTCGGCGTATCATCATCTATTTCATAGGGATACCCACCAACGTATGCCGGGGAATATCTCGTGGCGGTGAGCGATCCACCGGTCGCTAGCAGATACTAAAAACTACAGCGGCAGGTTTATAATCTCAAGGAGCGATCCGCCGGTCGCCAGCAGATACCCCCGTATGTCGGGGAAGATCCGCCACAAGGCCAGCATGTCCAGCGGACGCACGGGATACCCCACGATTTTCTATTCCCTCAACTACAGTAACAAACATACCCAGCGGACGCACGGGATACCCTGAATACGCAGCCGGCGGCAAGCGGCTTTTGCAGCATGGGATGCCCCGCATACCGGGGAAGATCGCCGGGCGCGGTGTTCCGCAGGTGTGCGGCGGCGACGCCATCCGAGGGCAAAGCATGCACCGCCGGGCGCGGCGCTCCGTAGGCGGGTGGATGCCCCGGATCGTGCCGCCGCTGCTCGACAGGGCGGAAGCGGGCTCCGCGGGCAGGGGGGATGCCAGCCCACAAATGACCGCCCAAACTCTTTGAAGAAGCGGGCTCCGCAGGCGGGGAGGTGCCCCGCATGCCGGAGAGCTTCAAGCCGGGATCAGCAGCGTCAAGGCCGCCAAGGATGCCCCACATGCCGGGGAAGGATTCATCAAGGCTTTTCATCGTCCGGCAATGCTGGAACCCTCTGCCGGGAATATCCGCCATGCGCCGTATCAAAGCGGCAAGAAAACCGGCTCCTTCCATATCTACAGGAAAATCCGCCCGCACCGTATCAAAGGCTGGAAAATCCGATACGGCATCCGGCAACAGAGGATACACTTACGGGTGGCATCCATCAAGCGGAGTTGTTTTTTTGTATCAGAAATTATTCCAAAACCGTTCCCGTTGCGGAGGGTAATGTCCCTTTGGGCGGGGGACAGCGCTGTGGCCGTCGGAATCGCACAGCGGCCAGTTGGGGATGTCCCTTCGGGCGGGGAACAGCGGGGCCGCCCCTCGGAGAGGCGAGGGGCATCGGCAAAAGCCATATAGATTTGCCGAGACATAAGGCTGTGGGTAGATCTCTGTTGACCGATCGCGTTTCCGTCCCGCCCCAGTACGATGCAGGAACGTCTCCATTTGCATCACCTTTCCCCCTCAGCATCACCCCCGCCGTAGTTGGCCCGAATGTCATGCGCGGGATCGCTGGCAGTGCGCTTGGATGTCTTCGCTCTGCCGGTTTCCGGGCTCTCACCACTCCCTGCCCCAATTTCGGAAAGGCGGGAGCCGGGATCAAAAAACATGCGTGCAAGCCAAGATGGAGCGCCGTTGGAACATCAATGCCCGGCGGTATGACTGTGGTGGATCTCGCATAGACTGGAGAACAACCTGCTGCGCTAAAAAGGGCATTCCGCGTCCACCAAGGCTGCCAAAACCGCCGTCTTCTCCAGTTCGTGCCCCCTTGTATGCCGCACCAGTGACATTGGCTGCATCGTAAAGCCCAACAACGCCAAAATGAGCTTCAATCGTGGGTAACCCCGGCGCGTTAAAACGCCCGCAGCCCCTGTCCCCGTCCAGGCTCGGAAAGGCTGCCCGCTTGCTCGCCGAGGACGGCGCTTGCCCTATGGATACGCGTTCTCTGTACGGGGTTCCGGGTTCTTTTTGGGGGGCGGCACGATGGAAACGGCTTTTCCGCCGGGCAAAGCAAGGGGGAGGGCTTCCGCGTATGGGGCGGGCTGGGCAATGCGTCCGGTCGGAAGGGGTGGTTCCTGCTGGGGCAGGGCCGCCCTTTTCGTTCCCCGCTCCTGAATGCCGTACCAGTATCTCAGTAAATTGCTTCATCCTTTTCCCATGTGAAGAAAAGATCCCCTCCGGATGCCCCCATTCCAACCAAATTCCTTGAGCCTCAAGGATTTTCGCCCAATCGTGGCGTTCCTTTCTTTTATCATAAAAAAGCTAATAGACGTAATGCATTATACCTTATAATCAACGTTATTCCGGCTTTTCGCTTCCTCCGTGGTTTCCGTGAAAAAAACGGAAAAGGTGAAAAGTGTCTTTTGTGAGACAGAAAATGTCCTTGGAATCCGTATTGTGAACGCAAGAACAAGGTCGCGCAGCGACCCTCCAACCCTCTCTACGGAAGGAACCGCCATGAAAGAAGACCGCAAGATCAAGAACGTCGTGCTGATCATGCTCGACACGCTGCAGTTCAACTATCTCGGCTGCTACGGCAACAAGGTTGTGAAGACCCCCAATATCGATCGCCTCGCCCGTCAGGGCTTCCTCTTTGAAAACGCCTACAGCGAAGGCCTGCCCACCGTGCCCGTGCGCCGCGCCCTGATGACGGGCCGCTTCACGCTGCCTTACGGCGGCTGGCAGCCTCTTGCCCCTGACGACACCACCGTCGCCGACATCATGTGGGGCAAGAACATGCAGACGGCCCTCGTCTACGACACCCCGCCCATGCGCCTGCCCAAATACGGCTATTCGCGCGGTTTTGACTTCGTGAGCTTCAACCCCGGCCAGGAGCTTGACCATACCAGCTTTGCCGATGTGCCGCTGGATCCCGCGCTGAAGCCGGAAGACTATACCTCCCCCACGATGGTTTTCAACGAAAAGGGGGAAATCATCGATGAAGACAGCACGCAGCTCCTTGACGAAATCGGCTGCTTCCTGCGCCAGCAGCAGTTCCGCAAGCCCGAAGACAGCTATATTTCCCGCGTCATGACGGATGCCCAAAACTGGCTGTCCAACCGCCGCGACAAGACCCGCCCCTTCCTGCTGTGGGTGGATTCCTTCGATCCGCATGAGCCTTGGGACCCGGAATCCGTATGGAAGGGCGAACCCTGCCCCTATGATCCCGAATACGTCGGCAACCCGCTGGTGCTCGCGCCATGGACGCCCGTCAAAGGCCGCATTACGGAGCGCGAATGCGAGCACATCCGCGCCTTGTACATGGAGAAGATCACGCAGGTGGACAAGTGGGTGGGCGAACTGCTCGACTCCATCCGCGCTCAGGGGCTTTGGGACGAAACCCTCATCGTGCTGATGTCCGACCACGGCCAGCCGATGGGCGAGGGCGAGCACGGCCACGGCATCATGCGCAAGTGCCGCCCGTGGCCTTATGAGGAGCTCGTGCATGTGCCGTTGATCATGCACGTCCCCGGCATCGAAGGCGGAAGGCGCATCAAGAGTTTCGTGCAGAACGTGGACGTGACCGCGACCATCATGGACGCGCTCGGAGAGCTCGGCACGCCGCAGAAGGCGAGCGATTTCGGCTTCCCGACCTACGACACCTCGGAAATGCAGGGCATCAGCCTCCTGCCCGTGATGCGCGGCGAGACCGACACCGTGCGCGACTGCGCCATCGCCGGGTACTACGGCATGTCGTGGTCACTCATCACCGAGGACTACTCCTACGTGCACTGGCTGGTGAGCGAGGACGTGAAGGACAGCGTGGACTGCATCGCCGGTTCCGGCACCGAAATGAAGGAAGAAATGTGGACCTGCACGGCTGGCGCGAAGGTGCAGGTGCCCGATCATGACGAATTGTACGACCGCAGGGCCGACCCCTTCCAGCTCAACAACATCGCGGAGCAGAACCCCGACAAGGCCCGCGAGATGCTCCAGCAGCTCAAGCTCGTCATCGGAGAAATCCGCACGAGCTGAGGCAAGGGAAGATGGGAAAAATGGGGGAAAGGGCGAACCTTTTTGGAGAAAGGCCGCGCCCTTCCCTAACCTCCCCCCCAAGGCTTTTGATTGGCGGGGAGGGCGGAAGGCGTTCCGCCGGGCCGCGGCGGGTTCCCCCAGGGCTTCGGCAAGGCCCGCTTCCCCTTCTCTTTTTCGGGAGCCGAAACGCGGGTTATGCGATGTTGTTGCGGACATCAGCGGGATAAGGCTTTTCCCGATTCCTCCAGTTGAAGCGAGACAGCCCTTCTTTCCCGGCCGGGGAAGTCGGGAGCCGAAGGCCAGGATGCGTTGCGGACGTTTGGGCGTTGCGCCTTTTCCCTCCGGTGATTCAATCTTTTTTTCCACACCCTGCGTGGAGCGCATATGACAACTGCCGTTGCGACCAACAAGCTGTCCGGAAAGTGGATAGGCTGGCTGACGAGCCTGCTCGGCGGCCTCTTTGTGGCTTGGTGCTTTTATGACCCGAGCACGCCGAAAGTGAACCTCTACTGGTTCGGGACGATCATGGCGATCGGCATGTTCGCCTTTGACCTGCTGCCGAACTTCGTCACCGCCGTCCTGCTCCTGATGTACTACATCCTGACGGGCATCGCGGCCCCGGATGTGGCTTTCGTCGGCTGGACCACCCCCATCCCGTGGCTGTGCATGTGCGGCATGCTCATCGGCGTGCTCATGGAAAAGACGCGCCTCGCCAACCGCATCGCCCTGTTCACCATCAGCCGCGTGGGGACTACCCCCATCCGCATGTACATCGCGTTCCTGCTTGCCGGATTCCTCGTCAGCGCGATCATCCCCGACGTCATCACGGTCGACATCCTGTTCATGGCCATCGCCACCGGCATGTGCCAGAGCCTCAACCTGTCCGTGACTTCCCGTTCCGCGACCACCATCGTCCTTGCCGCCTTCTTCGGCGCGACCATTTCTTCGGCGGCCTACCTGCCCAATAATACGGGCATCATCGGCCTGCTCATGGTCAAGGACATGGGCGTCCCGTTCACATGGCTGGGCTTCTACAGCGAAAACCTGCCTTACCAGATCGGGCACGCACTGCTGGCCTATACCATCCTGCACCTTTTCGGCGGGCGTGAGCTCGGCGAGCACATTTCCCGCTGCCGCGCCTGCGCCGAAGCCGAACTCGTCGCCCTCGGCAAGATGGGCCGCGATGAGAAGAAGACCCTCGTTCTGGCCCTGCTCGCGCTGGCGGCCTTCATCAGCGAGCCGTGGCACGGCATCCCCGGCTACTTTGCCTTCTGCAGCATAGTCCTGCTTGGGTTCACCCCCGTCTTCAGCCTGATGGAAGCCGGCGATCTCAAGAAGGTGCAGTTCCCCATCCTGTTTTTTATCGCGGGCTGCATGGCCATCGGCATCGTGGCGGGGAACCTCGGCATCCCCGCATGGCTGGCCGCGAAGCTGGTGCCCTACCTCCAGCAGATCGACAGCAACGCCGGTTCATCCATGTTCGCCTATTGGGTGGGCGTCGTCGCCAACCTCGTGTTGACGCCCGTTGCGGCGGCCACGTCCCTGAGCGTGCCCATGGCCGAAATCGCCAATTCGCTGAACCTTGGGATCAAGCCCATCCTCTACAGCTTCCTGTACGGGCTTGACCAGTTCTTCCTGCCGTATGAGCTGGCCCCGGCCCTGATCATGTTTGCGACAGGATACGTCCGCGTCCGTTACCTGATAGGCATCATGACGGTGCGCATGGTTTTGGCCAGTCTGATCGTGGCCTTCGTCGCCGCCTTCATCTGGCCCATGATGAGCCTGTAGGGAGGGGAAAAGGAGCGAACATGAACCGGTTCGGCTTTTGCAGGCAGGAAGGCCCGGTATTCCGTATCCGGGATCTCAACAGCCCTTGGCGTTCGGTCCTGCATCTGGGCCAGCGCCAGATGGTGGGCAAGTCCTACCAGTGGGAAGACGATCCCGAAACCTCCACCTTCTCGTTTTTGGAGAAGGGCAGGGTGCGGCTCCTGAACCTTTCCGAAACGGGCAAGGAGCGTATTGTGCTCTACATCGAGTCGGGGTGCCTCTTCCGCGAAGTCGTGCTGCTGCATGTTTCCCCTTTGCATCCTGCATCATTGGTGGCGCTGGAACCCTGTGAAGTCTATAATTTCCCCCGGACTCTGCTGGACGACGCCGAATTTGTGCGGCACTATCCGGCGCTGATGAGCAATCTGGTCCACTCGCTTGGAGCCAAGGCCGGGGCCTTTTACAGCCAGATAACCGAAAGCGTCGAGCTGGACCCGCAGACGCAGGTATGCCGGTATCTGCACCGGCTGGCCGAGGAGCGCCGGACCCGCGTGGTCAATCCCGGCGTGTCGCAGTCCGAGCTGGCCCTCGTGCTCGGCTTGCATCGGAGCACGGTATGCCGCATTATCCGAATCCTGCGCGATCGGGGCGTTCTGGGGCACTTTACCCGGTGTTCCCTTGAGATCCTCGACCGCGAAGCCCTTGCGGAGCTGTGCAATCCGAGCGAGGGGGGAAAATAGGACAACCGGGGGGAGGGGACTTCCGGAGAGTACCCGCATGGTTCCCCCCTCCTTGGATATACCGCCTTCCCACACCTTTTCGAGGAAGGGAGGCGGCACGGAGGGGAATCCCCTTTCGTGACGCGAGAACCGCATGAAACCCATTGGAGTGACATTATGATCGAGATCATCACCGAAGCCGACTACAAGGATCGCCTTGCCGCGACGGAAAAGGGCGTGCTGCTGTTCTTCAAGAAGCTGTGCCCGCATTGCAAGAACATGGAGAAGGTGCTTGAGAAGTTCGGGGCCGCCAAACCCGGCATCGCGCTGTACGGCATCGATATTGAAGAAAACGCCGCCGCTGCCGCCGCGCTCGGCGCCGAACGCCCGCCGACGGTTTTCGTCATCAAGGGCGGTGAGGTCAAGGCTTCCAAGGTCGGCCTCATGAACCCCCGCGAAATGGCCGCGTTCTTCGAGAAGGCCTAAGTTGCCGAATGGGGGAAGGGGGTGTTTTTTTCGAGAACGGTGCGCTGATGCGCGTTCCCCCTTCCTTCCACATTGTCTTTTTCCCTTATCCTGCATCCGTCACGATGAAGGCTTCAATGCTTTTCTGTTTGGCTCTGTCATAGTATGAGGTCGCTTCATCTCCACAGTGCGGTGAAAATACGGCCTTTTTCTCCGGTTTTTCTCTCGGCGGAATACAGGGCTAGGGCATTTTCTCGGTTAATCATTTGGAACTTCAAGAAAAAAGCATCAACCATTTTCTAGGGCACAGCTTTCTGTTTTTGCCAATGATTGCGTGAGCCGAACCCCCTTCGGCGGCAAGGCACGGGCAAAGGCGGGGCCGGTCGTCGCGTCGTTTGTCTCGGAAAAGGCGGCGGTTCCCATGCGGGAAAGCCGCGGCGTCATCTTCCCACCAGCCGAAACGTTTTGAGGTGGGGGCCGGGAAAGGAGGCTTTTGTAAGGGGCCCTTCACCCGGCAAATCAGGAGTTTCCATCAGGAGCTTGCAATGGAAGAACGTACTTGTGACATCATCGTACTGGGCGGAGGGCCTGCCGGGATGACGGCGGCGATCTACGCGAAACGCGCAAACCTCGATGTGGTGCTCCTCGAAACGAATGTGACGGGCGGGCTGGTGAATTCGACGTATACGGTGGAGAATTTTCCCTCCTACCCTGAGATCCACGGCATGGAACTCATGGAAAAGATGCGCGAACACGTGGATCACATGGGCGTGGAAGTCGAGGAAGTGTTTGAAGTCACCGGCCTTGAGCTTGGCGAAGACGAGAAAGCCGTGCATGGGGACGGCATCGTTTACAAGGCCCCGGCGATCATTCTGGCGACGGGCCGCAAGCCCATTGCGCTGGACGTGCCCACCGAATGCGATCAGATGCACTTCTGCGCGATCTGCGACGGCGCCCCGTACAAGGGCAAGCGCGTGCTCGTGGTCGGCGGCGGGAACAGCGCCTTCGACGAGGGCTTGTACCTCCTGAATCTCGGCGTCGCCGAGCTGACCGTGGTGGAAGTCATGGATCGCTTCTTCGCGGCGGAGGCCACGCAGGACGCCCTGCTCGGCGATCCCCGCGTGAAGGGCTTCAAGACGACCAAGGTCGTGGATGTGGAAGTCACGGACGGCAGGCTGTCCGCCGCCATCCTCGAAAACGTGCAGACCGGCGAACGCACCGCGCTGCCCGTGGACGGGATTTTCGTCTTCCTCGGCCAGTCCCCGAACAACGAGTGGTTCAAGGATGCGATCGCCCTTGATGACAAGGGCTACATCCTTGCGGGTGAGGATATGTCCACCAATATTCCCGGCGTATTCGGCGCGGGGGACATCAACCGAAAGCCGTTCCGCCAGATCACCACGGCGGTCAGCGACGGCACCGTCGCCGCGCTTGCCGCCGAGCGTTGGTTGCGCAGCCGCAAGAAATAGGGTTATGTATGGCGCCGGGGAGGATGTTTGGGGAAAGGCATCCTCCCCCGCCATGTCGTCCGCATGAACGGACGGCGGGGAGAGACGTTCCTTCAGGGGGACGAAGACGGGGTAAGTGCCCCGTCTTTTTTTATGGGAAACAACAAATGACCGGATAGTTGTTTTTGGGGAAGCCCCTATACCAAGGACTGATTGGTGTCGTTACGCAATAGGCTCTGTCATAGGATGTGGTTTATCTCTACAGTACGGTGAAAATACGGCTTTTTTATCTAGCTTTTCCGTTGTCGGAATCTATGGCTAAGGCATTTTGCTGGCTGTTCCTTTGGAAC
Organism: Bilophila sp. T19-St14; assembly: GCF_059728385.1. NCBI lineage: Bacteria > Pseudomonadati > Thermodesulfobacteriota > Desulfovibrionia > Desulfovibrionales > Desulfovibrionaceae > Bilophila > Bilophila sp. T19-St14. The sequence goes on along the minus strand of NZ_BAAGFT010000002.1, from coordinate 485,530 downwards.
TTTAAGGAAAGGATCTGTCATAGCATGTGGTTGTCTTATCTCCACAGCACGGTGGAAATGCAGCCTTTTTCTCCAATTTCCCCTTGGCGGAATCCATAACAAAGGAATTTTGTTGGTTATTTCTTTGCAACTTCAAGGAAAAAAGCATCAACCATTTTTTATGGCACAGCCTTTCAGAACTGTTCCTTACCATGCCCATATACGTATGTCCGCCCTTGGCCTCGGTATCAGGGGACACTGGGACATCTCCCCATCCGTTCAGAGGCTTTTGCTGTTGGAGGCATGCTGATGGAGTGCTGGGTGGGCATCCCATCCGCTTCGGCCAACGAAGGCGGCATCGGCGTCATCGTCATCATGGAACGCCGGGTACGCATCCCCTCCGGCAGACAAGGGAAGCTGCCCAGCCGGGGCAGAGCGGGCTGCGGCAACGGGCTGCGTACGGGAAATTATGGGCGCCCCGGAAAAGCATCTACAAATTCAATGGTAATATCGGGAAGCGCATCCACGAATTGAACGGTAAAATCCGGTAAGCTGTCCACCCATTCCCATTCTCCGCAGTTGTAGGGGAAGGCGTCCACTGCCTTGACTTTGAGATCCGCAAGCGCGGAAACCCGTTGTACAGTAATGTCGGCAAGGGCATCCACGACTTGGACTTTGCCGTAGAGCTTTATACCCTTTGCCGTACATTGGCTGTCAACGGCACTTTGGGCATTCGCCTGACTGCAAAGGCAGGCTGCAATCAGGCTCAAGAGAAGGTACCGCATGACATATCCTTAGCGGGCCGTATTATTGGGTGGCATCGTCTTTTCGAGGACAGCCCCATCAGCGGAAACCCAAGAAAGCCGAATATGGCCCCGATCCAGGCCATCTTGGAGTAGGCTGCTGTCGGAACCGATGGGCGTCTGTGCGGCAGTCGGGTATCGGGGATATGCCCCCCTCCCGGTTTGTGATGGGAGGGGGAGCCTTGGAGTGCCGAGCCGTTTTCGCCGGAAACGGGGCTTGAAGCCGTTCCCGGCAAAAGGAAAGGGGTTACGGGCGGATGACCTTGTCGGCCAGCGCGAGGCTGGTCACGACATCCAGCATATTGGTGGTCTGCCCGACCTGCTTCGCCTCAAGGAGGCCGTAGAAATCAAGGCAGGTTCCGCAGACGAGGATGTCCGTCCCCGCGCTTTCAAGGGCCTTCAGGCTGTCCAGCGATTTGCCGGGGGCGGCGGCAAGCTTCACGCCGCCGTTCAGCAGGATGACGCGCCACAGGCTTTCACCCAGCTCGGTCAGGGTGGACAGGAAGTTCCCCATCAGTTTTTCGCCAAGTTCATCATCCCCGCGCCCGAAGGTTTCGGTGGTGATGAGCACCAGCGTCTTGCCGGGCGTGAGGGATGCGGCGGCGGGTTCCGGCTCGGTGACGCGGCATCCGCATGCCGTGGCGGAAACGGCCCACAGGGAGGCCCCCTCTTGCCGCACGTCCACGGAATAGCCGCTCCTGCCAAGAAAACGGCCCACATTCTCCGAAGCCGCCGTATTGTCCACAAGCACGCGCAGCGAGGCGGGCTTTTCTTCTTCCAGCAGCCTGCGGCAACGAATGACGGGTTCGGGGCAGGCCAATCCGCAGCAGTTCAATTCCTTGGTCATGTGTCTATCCTTTTTGTTTTTTGGCTGTGCCATAGGAAAGGGTTGATGCTTTCTTGAAGTTCCAAAGGCATAACCAATAACATGCTTCAGTCATGAAGTCTGCCGGCGGAAAATTCAATAAAAAATCTGTATTTTCAATATAATACAAACATAAAATAGCCGCACGCCATGACAGGGCCTTGTTTTTTCATGAAACGGCCGCCGTCCGTAAGAAAATGCTGCCTGAAGGAGCGGGGGATGGAATGCCAAATCCTCCAGTATACGGCTTTGCCGCTCCGGGTGGGTGGAAAAATCCGTCCGCGATGGGCCTTACCCGTTTCGGCTGGGCAGGATGTTCAATCATCCGGTATTTGCGGCCTTACTTCATCCGGGTGGGCTGGATATACCAATATTTGCGTGATATTGCGTTACTCGCTTCGGGGAGGGAATCCTTCCATGATGGGTCTTACCCCCTTCCGGGGGCAGAATACCAAATAGTTACGTGATGCGGCTTTGCCCGCTTCGGGTTGGTGGAAAAATCCGTCCGCGATGGGCCTTATCCGTTTCGGCTGGGCAGGATGTTCAAACATCCGGTATTTGCGGCCTTACTTCATCCGGGTTGGCAGGATAACCAATAGTTGCATGATGTTGCGTTACTCGTTTCGGGGAGGGAATCCTCCCATATGAGCCTTACCCCCTTCCGGGGGCAGAATACCAAATATTTGTGTGATACGGCTTTGCCGCTCCGGGTGGGGGGAAAAATCCGTCCGCAATGGGTCTTACCTATTTCGGCTGGGCAGGATGTTCAATTATCCGGTATTTGCGGCCTTACTTCATCCGGGTGGGCTGGATAACCAATAGTTGCGTGATATTGCGTTACTCGCTTCGGGGAGGGAATCCTCCCATGATGGGCCTTACCCGTTCCGGGGGCAGAATACCAAATATTTGTGTGATATATTTGTGTGATGCGGCTTTGCCGTTCTGGGTGGGGGGAAAAATCCGTCCGCGATGGGCTTTACCCGTTCCGGGTGAGCAGGAAATGTTCCGGCAGGACTTCACGCCATGCCCCGCTCAGATCCGCCGTTTCATGCGTGTAGGGAATGATCGTTTTTGAGCGTTCGTAAACAGGGTCAGGCACGGGGATGGCGGAAAGCAGCGCACGGGTATAGGGATGCAGGGGGTTCCCAAAAAGTTCTTTCGCCGGGGCGAGCTCCACCAGCTTGCCCTCGTACATGACGCCCACGCGGTCGCAGAGGTAACGGACCATCGACAGGTCGTGCGCGATGAACAGGAACGTGAAGCCGTGCTGCCGCTGCAAGTGCTGGAAGAGGGAGACGATCTGCGCCTGTATGGAAACGTCGAGCGACGCGACGGGCTCGTCGGCAACGATCAGTTCGGGGTTGACGGCTATGCTGCGGGCGATGGCGACGCGCTGGCGCTGCCCGCCGGAGATCTCGGCGGGGAACTTGTTGCCGTAGCTGGTGTCCAGCCCGACAAGCGTAAGCAGCTTGTCCACTTCGGCCCGCATCCGGCCCTTATCTGGATACAGGCGATTGATGACCAAGGGTTCCGCAATGATGTCGGCGACCTTCATGCGAGGGTTCAGGGCCGCCGCGGAGTCTTGAAAGATGACCTGCATGTTGCGCTGGATATCTTTCTTGTGCTCCCGGTAGGAGCGCTTTTCCGAGATCAGGAAGCCCTTGAAGTAAATCTCGCCTTCCGTCGGGGTATAAATGCCCATGATGGCGCGCGCCACCGTCGATTTGCCGCAGCCGGATTCCCCGACCAGCCCGAAGATTTCCCCCCTGCGCAGGTCGAAGGAAATCCCGTTGACGGCGCGCACCGTCAGGGACTTGTTGATGGGGAAATGCTGCTTGTAATTCCTGACGGATAAAAGAACCGGATTTTTCAATGGATCATACCACGGCGTTTGATGGTGACGGGAGGCGTGACCGCGGGCGCCCTTTCATCCAAAAGCCATGTTGCGGCGCTGTGGGTTTCGGAAACGCGGAACATCGGGGGCATCCGTTCGTAGTCGATTTTCATGGCGTACCGGTTGCGTTCGGCGAAGGCGTCCCCCGGAGGCGGATCAAGGAGCGTCGGCGGCATGCCCGGAATCCCCTTAAGTTCCCCGTTTTCCACGGCCTGGGAGGGAAGGGCCCCCAACAGCCCCCATGTGTACGGGTGGCGCGGGTCGTAAAAAATTTCCTCGGCGGTTCCGATCTCGACGATCTTCCCGGCGTACATCACGGCGACCCGATCCGCGACGCGGGCGACCACGCCCAGATCGTGCGAAACCAGCACGATGCCGATGCCGGTCTTGCGCTGGATGTCGCGCAGCAGGTCGAGCATCTGCGCCTGCACGGTCACATCAAGCGCCGTAGTGGGCTCGTCGGCGAAGAGGATGCGCGGGTTCAGGGCCAGCGCGATGGCCAGCACGCACCGCTGGCGCATCCCCCCGGAAAAATAGTGCGGCTGGAGGAGCATCCGTTGGGCCGGATCGTCGATGCCCACGCGGTGGAGCATGTCCACGGCCAGCTTTTGCGCGTCTTCCCGGCTCATCCTGCGGTGCTTCAGCACGGCTTCCGTGATCTGTTTCCCGATGGGGATCGTGGGGTTCAGGGTGGTCATGGGGTCTTGGAACAGCATGGAAAACAGGGAGCCGCGCAGCGTCCGCATCTGCTTTTCGGTATAGGGGGCAATGTCTTTGCCGTCGATGAGCATTTTGCCGCTGATCCGGGCATTGCCGGGCAGGAGCTTCATGACCGATTTGCACAAGACGGACTTGCCGCATCCTGATTCGCCCACGATGGCGAGCGTTTCGCCGCTTTTGAGGGACAGCGAAACGTCCCGGACGGCCTGAACGGTTCCGTCGGGCGTGTCGAAGTGAACGGAAACGTTTTCCAGCTCCAATACGGTATCCATGTCTTCCCCGGTGCTCTGCAAAGTCGGTGCCCTGAAAAGGCGGCCGGGGCCGCCCGGATGTCCCGGACGGCCCTGCCGCGTACGGTCAACGGTTCAGCGTCCAGTCTTCGATGTTCCACATGACGCCCACGGCATGGTGGCCGAGAACGCGCGTGGCATCAAGCCCTTCCAGCCCGGCGATGCTGACGTAGTTGCCGTTCAGGTACGCGAACAGCAGGTGTCCGGGGCGTTCGGCATAGGCTTCCTCAAACTGGGCGTAGATGGCCTTGCGCTGGGCCGGATCTTCGGTGGCGCGGCCCTTTTTCAGCAGCTCGTCGACCTTGGGGTTGGAATAGGCCATCGTGTTGTCGCTGGCCCCGGTGACGAAGTCCTTGTAGACGCCGTCCGGGTCGAATTCGGCGGCGAACCCGGCGAGGAACCCGTTATACCCGGCCTTCCAGTCAAACTTGGTGACGAGGACGATCTGCATGTCGACACCGGCTTTCTTCAGCTCGTTGGCGATGACCTTGGCGATGTCCACGCGCTCTTCCTCATAGTCCCGGACCTGAATCGTGAACGAGAACTTCTGCCCGTTGCGCTCGTAGATGCCGTCCTTGCCCTTCTTCCAGCCGAGCTTTTCCATTTCGGCGGCGAACTTTTTGAGATCGTAGGGGTAGATGTCCGCAGCCTTGTTGCCGCCGTAGGCGTTCATCTGGATGGGGCTGAACGCGGGGAACCCTTGTCCGTTCAGCACGCTTTTGGCGATGGCTTCCTTGTTCAGGGCGTAGTTCAGCACGCCGATGGAGTCGCCGTTCCGCTTCCAGAAGTCGGTGTGGAAATCCATGGCGGCGGAGCGGTAGTCGGCGGTGGCGAAGTCGATATTCTTGTAGCCGTCCTTGCCCCGGAACGTGTCCGCATACTTGGCGTTCAGCCACGCGAGATCCGCTTCCCCGGACTGAAGCATGAGGGCCTTGGTGCTTTCGACGGCGACGGTCTTGTAGACGAGCCGGTCGATGTTCGGCACCTTGCCGTAATAGTCCTTGTTCTTTTCAAGGATGATCATGCCGCCGGCGGTGTCCCACTCCACGAACTTGTAGCGCCCGGTGCCCACGGGGTGCTGGTTGGCGGGGGCGGTGTTGATGTCTTTGCCCGCGAACAGGTGCTTGGGCAGGATGCCGATGGTGAAGTTGTCCAGCATGGCGGCGTTGGGCTTGGACAAGGTGAAGGCCACGGTATGGGCGTCTGGCGCGCTGATCGATTTGATGTCCTCGTAGTTGCTGGTGATGGATGAGGCCAGCGTCTTGTCCTTGGTCAGCGCGCCGTAGGTGAACAGGATGTCATCCACGGTAAGGGGCTTGCCGTCGTGCCACTTCACGCCGTCGCGCAGCTTGAAGGTATAGGTATGCGTCCCCTTGTCATAGGTGAAGCTCTCGGCGAGTTCGGGAACCGGCTGGCCTTTGGCGTCGTACTTCATCAGGCCGGAAAAGATGATTGTGGGCAGTTCCTGATGGTTGTTGAGCAGGGGGTTGATGGTGTCCTCGTTTTCCCCGGCGTAGACAAGGGTGTTCGCCATTTCGTCGGCGGCGTAGGCGGGCGCCCAGGCAAGGCAGAGCGCCAGGCTCATGAGGCCCCAGCGGGCCGTTTTTAAGACCAAAGCGGTCAGTCCGTTCCTCTTCACGGGATGCTCCTTTTCGGATTGTCGTACGTTACCTATTAAAAAGGCGACCTGCGGTTACAGGTTGCTTGGCCCTTGGTTGCTTCTTTTTCGGAAGTAATGGCCGATGCTGGTGATGCTCAGCAGCGTAACCACAAGGAAGACGCCGGGGATGAGGATGACCCACCACGAGTTGAGGAGAAGGGCGCGGTCGGCCAGCGCGAGCATGCTGCCCCACGAGAGCACGTCGGTGGGCAGGCCGAGGCCGAGGAAGCTCAGGGTTGCTTCCATCGCCATGCTGGTGCTGATGCTGGAGATGACCACGAACATGATCGCCGACACGAAGTTCGGGATGAGGTGCCTGCGCATGATGAAAGGGAAACCGGCCCCCATGCAGCGCGAGGCGAGGATGTACTCGCTGTTGCGGATCTGCCGGACTTCGCTCCTGACGATGCGGGACAGGGGGAACCAGCCGGTGACGCCGATGACGAGCGCAATGGTGAGCTCGTTCTGCTTGCCCATGAGGGAAAGGATCAGCAGCAGGGACAGGAGAACCGGGACGCTTTGCAGGAGTTCCACGGCCCGCATCATGGCGCCGTCCACGACGCCGGAAGCGGCCCCGGACAGGCAGCCGTAGAAGACCCCGATAAGGGTAATGACCGCCGCGCTCATGAGCCCGATGGAGATGGAGGCCCTGCCGCCGTACCAGATGATCGAGTAGATGTCCCGCCCAAGGGAGTCCGTGCCGAACCAGAATTCGGCATTGGGGGCCTCGTTGACGTTCATGAGGAAGAATTCGGCGGGATCATGGTTGATGATCAGGCCGGAAAAAAGGCAGCCGAGGGCGATCACGGAAAAGACGGCAACGGAGAGGACGGGCTTGCCTTTCAGCCGTTCCCAAAAGCCTTTTTTCCGTACGGCGGGCCTGTGCGTCCTGTACCCGGCCCCGACGATGGTGAAGGCGTCGTTGGAAGGGGCGTCCATCAGCACACGACCCCGTCGGAAGATTTCATGCGCGGATCGATGACTTCGTTGACGGCCTGCGCGACGAGGCTGCTCAGCATGACCATGGCCCCGGTGATCAGCACCATGAGCATCAGCAGGTTGTAGTCGTGGTATTTGGCGCTGGATACGGCAAGCAGGCCGATGCCCGGATAGTTGAATACGGATTCCGCCACATAGGTGCCGCTCAGGACGTGGGGGATGGATATGGCCATGATGCTGACGATGGTGGGGAGCACGTTCCGCAGGCAGTGGCTCAGCAGAACCCGCGTCTTCCCAAGCCCCTTGGCCCGTGCCAGCAGCACGTAGTCGCGGCGGACTTCATCCAGCAGCTTGTTGCGGATCATATAGGCGTAATACCACAGGTGGCTCGCCACCATGACGATGAGCGGCAGGACGAGGTGGCGCAGGCGGTCGGCCACGTCGCCGGATTTCCCGATCCCGTAGGCCCCGCTGCTCGGCAGGAGCTTGAGGTTGACGCTGAAAACGAGCACCAGCACCACGCCCATCCAGAAGGCGGGCACATAGAAGGCCACCGTACCGATGCGGCAGACGAACCGATCCATGAAGGTGTCCTCGAACCGGGCGCAGAAAAGGGCCAGCGCGATGGCGAGCAGAAAGACCAGCGCGTAGGCGATGCCGCCGAGCATGAGCGTATTGCCGATGAGCGGGGAAACGACGTCGAGGACGGGGCGCTTGTATTTCAGGGAGATGCCGAAATCCCCCTGCATGACGTTGCCGATCCATTTGGCGTATTGCCCCCAGATGGGGCCGTCCAGCCCCAGCCGTTCCCGCGCGGCGTCCAGTTCGGCGGTCGTCATGGACTGCATGGCGTCGCCGTAGAAGGATTGGAGCGGATCACCGGGGGTCAGGCGGGATACGTAGAAAACGATCAGCGACAACAGAAACATCATGGCGATGAACACCAGCGTTTTCCGTGCGAGAGAAGCCATCATCTGCCTGCCGTTCATGGTCTGCCTTCCTTGGAGCGCAATCCTTCGGACTGTGCCGAACCTGTTTCGTAACACATTGTTTTCTTAGATAGAGATTTGAGTGTTACGTGTATAAAAAATGTAATACGAGATATATCGGGCACCGCCGGCGGTGTCAATGAGAGGCTTCCCGCATCAAGCGCACGCTGGGTGCGGACGGATTCCCTTCATGCCCATAAACGGATTACGTCCTGATATGAAAAGGAAAAACGGAGAAAGCGTCCCCGCCGCCGTCCGCATCGGTTCCCTAAGCGTGCCGCGATGCCTGTGTATAGGGCAAGGTGTTACTTTTGTCAAATTGATGTTATCCGATGGCATGGCTATGTACCTATGCGCGTGTCGATGCCGTGATCCTGAGCCCTCCATACTCGGCAACCGGCAATGCACCCTATGACCCGTGCGGTGGGGCAATCCCCGCCTTCAGGCCATGCGCATAGAGCACGAGGCCGCTTACCGTACCGGGGATAACCTTCAGGCCATGTATCCCATGCCCATAGCCACGTCCGGCCCCCAACAAGGAAGAAGCCTGTGCGCCACTATTACCTGCGCGTGTCCATGCGTGATCCCGCAATGGCTGCGCAGGCAATCGGGGGATTGCCAGACCTCCCATCCGTTGGAGGGCAAATGGAGCGGTATGGGGATCTGTGCGGCTGCTACACGGCATACCGCGCCCACAGCGCGGAGAGCGGCATGATGATGAGCATGGACGGCAGCATGTTGATCACGGGAAAGATTTTGATGCCGCACATGCGCAGCCCCGTGGCGACGAAGATGACGCCGCCGCAGGCGGTAAAATCACCGAGCATGCCCGGCGTCATATACGGGGCGAGGGAGGCGGCGGAAGCATAGAGCAGGGCGAGGATGGCGAACTGGGGTATGGCGATGAGGCTGACCGACAGGCCGAAAAGCGTCCCGAAAACAATGCCGCTGAACAGATCGAGAACGGCCTTGGTGAGGAGGATATCCGTGGATCCGGTGATGCCTTCGTTTATCGCGCCGAAGATGCCCATGCTGCCGAAGCAAAAGGCGGAAACAAGGGTGATGATGTTCACGATGTACGCCTCATTCCCGCAGTGCTTGCTTTTCGCGAGACGGAACAGCGCCCTGATGCACTTGGCGAGAAAAGACTCGGCAAAGACGAGCTCGCCGATGACGGAACCCACGATGAGGGCCATGACCACGACGGGGAGCGAGGAAGCCTTGTTGACGAGGGTGGAGCCCATGCACAGCGTGATCACGCCGAAGATGAGGGGAAGGGTTTCCTTGACGCGCTTCGGGATGAACCCGGAGAAGAGGGTTCCGGCAAGCCCGCCGATGAAAAGGGCGCAACTGTCTGCAATCGGTCCGATCATGATACTTCAACCTGTTGAAATGATATAAAAGATTGTTTTATTCAAGCGTACCATGAAACATGGCTCTGAAAAATTGTCAAGCGGCAAATAAAAGGAATGCTGTTTGGCTGCATCATAGAAAACGGTCGATGTTTTTTCCTTTGGCGACGTTTGCGCTGGAACGCCTCGCCATGCTGCCCGATGTGCCGACCCTGCGCGAGCTCGGCTATGATTTCTCCCAGACGAGCTGGCGTGTCCTCGTGGTGAACAAGGATACCCCGGACGCCATTGTGGAAAAGCTCGCCAAGGCTTCCGAGCAGGCGTTGGACAGCCCGGCCATGAAGAAGTCCGCCGAGGAGAATTACGAGATTCTCGCTTGGCTGCCCCCAAGCGAGGCCGATGCCTTCCTCCAGTCCGAGTTTGATTTTTATCGGGATCTGTCCATGTCTATGGGCCTGCATTATACCCAGCGGCCCAAGAAGTAAGCCTCTGCATCGCATCCTTAACAGCCTTTCCGTCTATGGCGGAGAGGCTTTTTTTGTGGGTAATGTTTTGGCTCTGTCATAGCATGTGGTTGCTTTATTTTTGGGCTGTGTCATAGAAAACGGTTGATGCTTTATCTCTTGAAATTCCAAATGGATAACCAATAAAATCCCCCAGTCATGGAGCCCGCCAGCGGAAAATTGGAGAAAAAGCATATATTTTTCAGCATATTGCCGAGACAAAACAACCATGTGCCATGACAGAGCCTATTTTTGTAATATATTGAAAATATAGATTTTGTATCAAGTTTTTTCGCTGATGAACCCATGATTGGGGCGTTTTATTCTTTGGAATTTCAAGAAATAAGGCATCAACCGTTTCCTATGGCGCACCTATGTTTTTCAAGTGGCGTTTCGGACGCTCGGTTTTGAAGCCATGCCGCTCCAGACAGTGTTTTTCAGGGGCGGTAAGCGCAAGACGCTTTGGAAAGCAGAGAGTTCCGTACTGGCAATTTAGGGAAGGGGGGCCTCTTCAGCGGCAGTTTTCCTCCCTTCCCCAATGCGTTTGTGCCCTTCGCCGCCGGAGGTGCCCCCTCAGCCTCCCTTCCGCCGGACGGCGATTGACAACCGCCAACGGGATACATAAGAAGCAAGGCCATATGCTGGCTGGTGCCTGCGCTTGCCTCCCCGCTTCCGAATGTGCTGCGTCTATTCTGCCGAGGCGGTTTTGCCGCCCACCGCAACACACAGGAGGCCCCATGACGGGATGTGGAGCGGAACGCTACGCCGACTGGTTTTTTGACTTGGATGGGACGCTGGTGGACAGCGCCCCCGATATCTTGCGGCTGCTCGGCGGCGTGCTGCGGGAGGAAGGGCTCGCCGTGCCCGAACTGGACAAAGGGCGCATTGGGCCGCTGCTGGAAGACATCATCCGCGGGATCTGCCCGGATCTGGCCCCTGCGGATCTGGGGCGCATCGTCCGCATCTATCGGGCGCGCTACCGCGCCTGCCCCTTTGAGGAAAGCCCGGCCTTCCCCGGCATACCGCCGCTGTTCGAGCGGCTGTCGGGACGGGGCTGCCGGCTGTTTGTGGCTACCAACAAGCCGGAGGACGTAACCCGCCGTTTGCTCGACGTGCGGGGCCTCCTGCCGTACCTAGCCGGGTTCGCGTGCAGCGATTCGGTGCCGGGGCGTCGGCTTTCCAAGGCCGGGATGCTGGCCCTGCTCATGGAGCGCCACGGCGTAGGGCCATGGGTGGGGTATCCACGTACATTCCCCGCAAGCCCGTTGCGGGTTCCCCGCTTTCCGCCGTCATCGGGCCGGAGCGCATGGAAAGGCTCTGCGCAGCCTTCGGGGGACTCCGGGTGACGCTTCCGAACAGGCGCAAGGGCGAGCCGTTCAAGGACAGGATCGTCCGCATGTTGGAAACCGGGAAGTCGCCGGGACGTATCGCCCTCGAACTCGGCGTAACGGAACGCTATGTGCGCATCCTCGCCCGGCAGGTAAAGGAACAGCCCAAGCCGCAGGTGCAGCTCAGGCTGTGGTGATGAGATTGACTATCTATGTATATGGATATACCGTATATCCATAAGAGGAGGATAGCCATGAACACCGCTACTGTTTCCAAGTGGGGCAACAGCCTTGCATTGAGAATCCCGAAGGGCGTGCTTGAAGAGAGCAACCTCAGGGAAGGGGACTCCGTCAACATCGAACTGGTGAATGGTGTCATTACCCTGAGAAAAGTCCGCAAGGTCAAGCGGTATGCCCTGGAAGAGGTGCTGGATAGTTTTCAGTCGGCTCAGGAGCATCCTGAGGTTGATTGGGGGGCTGATGTGGGCGGGGAACGCCTTGAAGCCGAATTTATGGGGAAGGCTGGCCAATGAGCGTACAGAAAGGAGAGCTGATCTGGGTGGATTTTGATCCCACCAGAGGGCATGAACAGCAAAAACGGCGTCCCGCCATAGTCGTATCCGCCAGTACATTTAACGATCGTATGGGTGGAATTGTCTGGGTGCTTCCTATTACTTCCAAGAAGAAAGGAAGGCCGGATGAGATTGCCCTCCCTGAGGGGCTTCCGGTTAGGGGCGTCTTGCTGCTCTCACAGTTGCGGGCGCTGGATATTGCAGCAAGAGGGTTCGAGCGCATTGGCATGGTGCCTGACGAGTTTATGGATGATGAGGTATCGGGGCGTTTGATCGCTGTTCTCGAAGGCTGAATTGCATAATTATGCACTCTGGGGACGGGATGTTTCTGCATCCTGTCTTTTTTTGTGCCCGGAATCCACCGGAACCAGTTCAGGGTGCCTCCTCACGCCCCACCGTGGCACAGTGGACGCAGGAGGATTTTTTTATGGCTGTTCTTCCCTTGCGCCATTTCTCCCCGGTCGAGTTCCGCTGCAAGTGCGGGTGCGGCGCGGGCATGGAGAAGATGGACGCCGACCTGCTCCAGATGCTTGATGAGGCCCGCGATTTGGCGGGCATCCCGTTCCCCCTTTCTTCCGCCTACCGCTGTGCCAGGCACAACAAGGCCGTCGGCGGCGTGCCCACCTCCGCTCATACGCGAGGTTACGCCGTGGACATCCGCTGTGTGGATTCCCATTCCCGTTTCGCGATCCTTCAAGCGTTGCTTGAAGCTGGGTTCCGGCGCATCGAGCTGGCCCCGACGTGGATTCATGTGGACAACGACCCGGACAAGCCGCGCGACGTGGCGTTCTACCAGCAGGGAGGCAAATACTGATGGAACAGACCGTGATTGATTTTCTTTTTTCGACACTGGCAAGCCTTGCAGCGCAGTACCCCGAAGCCTCGTGGATCGTTACCGCCGTCGCCGTGCTCATGTCCCTGTGCGGTGTGGCTGCCGTCGCGACCATCTGGCTTCCCGTGCCCAAAGGGACGACCGGGGCCTATGCCGTCTTCTACCGCTGGACGCACGCCCTTGCCGCGCATTTCGGGCAGAACAAGGGCGCCGTGGCGGACGGCAAGTCCGAAACCGTGCGGGCCGAAGTCAGGGCCGTGACGGGGAAGTGATGTGCGGGCCGTCCTTGAGTTCCTCACCTCTCTCGTCGAGCTCCTCGAGCTGTGGCTTCGCCAACGGTACGGCGAACGCCGCGAGGCTGATCGCGCTGCTGTTTGTGATGACGCCGGCGGCGAGTGGGTGCGCTCGATGGGCGGAACCGACCGCCGTGACAAGCCCGGCCCCCTTGACGCCGGGGGCCGTCGTGACGGGTGAGTGGTTCTACACCTACCGGGGCGAGACGTTCACCGAGCCCGGCGAATGGGTGCACCTGCCCGCAGGCGAGGCCGGGAACCTGCTCCTGTGGATTAAGAGCGTTGAGGAGGCGCAATGAGCGACGATGTGCAGCTTGTCCGTGAAATCGGGGAAGTGAAAGCCGAACTTTCCGGGCTCAAGGCCGAAGTCGCGGGCACCAACCAGCGCCTTGACGACATCGTGATTACGCAGCTCAAGGATCACGGCAAACGCATCGCCGGGCAGGATGTCCGTATTTCGGCACTTGAAGCGGCGGAGAACAAACGCGCCGGGGGACTGTCCGTACTTGCTGGCGTGGCTGCGGCGGCAGGCAGCATCGGTGCGCTCATCATGAAACTGATCGGCCCGATGTGAGCTACCGGGAACAGAAAAGAGAGAGCCACCAACCGTGAGGAAGGGGGCTTTGTTGTACACCCTACGTGTGTGGAGAAGACTCCAGTGCATAGCGCAAGGCGTCGATGCAGTAGAAACACCCCACGCGTGTGGGGAAGACCCGCCTACACGGCGGATAACCTCACGCAGGCTGACATGCTGATAGTGCCGGACTTCTAAACCGCCCACACGGCGGATAACGTTCTCTCCGAGAGCCACAGCCCCCTTGTGGGCTTCTAAACCGCCCACACGGCGGATAACCCTAGAGATGTTTGATAATCTTTTCTTTTTTTCAGCGTGTTGCATCAACATCCCTATCAAACCCTTCGTTTTTAGGGCTGCTTTACAACCACTTTATTCCAAAAGGTTTTCCCGGACAACTTTTTTATGAAGCCTAGAAGCTCCGGGGCAAGATATAAAAAAAGCCCCCTTCCTCACGGTTGGGGGCTGTTTCGTTACAATGCCTTGATGGCGTCCGTCAGCCGCAAAATTTTATGTTTCGCAGCCTGTCCCATGAAGAGGAAGGGCAAGGCGTTGCGGGTAAGGTGGAAGAACCGTTGCCGCTTCCCGGCGGGGCTGATTTGCGCGTCCGGGGTGAAGGCTGTTTCCGCGAAGTCCGGCGGGAGGATTGACCTGGCCCGGTCTATGTCCCGCATGGGCTTGGAGTGCTTGCGCTGCATTCCCTTGGCTGCGTCGAGGGTGGTGAGCATATCCGCCCCCTACCGTGCGTTCAACTGCCGCACGATTCCGAGCAGCGCGTAGCCGGGGTTCGCATAATCCGCGAGGTGCCTTTCCGGGTAGATAAGAGCCTGCCGGAGATCAGAGAATATGGCGTGCTGGAGGAGATCCGTGAGGTTCCTTGTCGGATCCATTCCCTTGATGGAGCCGCTCCTCATGCCCGAACGCCTTCCCAACTCCAGCCCTAATTCGAGGCAAAGGTTAAAGGAGTTCGACATCAACGGTTGGAGAATATTGCGTACCTCTTCATGTGCGGACTGGATTTCTTCAACAAACTTCAAGAACGGCGTTTCGTCCATATCGGGAGCCGGGGCGGGTAGGTTCCGTTGAGCCGGAGGGAGCGCCTTCTTCTCCTTCCGTTTTTCAAGAGGCTTTCGGTCGGGTTTAACTGCAAAGAACGTCTCTTCCAGAAGCTCGAACACATCCCACGCCCGATCCGAGTTCAGCATCTTTGCGTGACGTGCCGCACCGCGCTTTGTCCAGAGTATCAGCACACGAACCTTGGATGAGATTTGTGAGTCGAAATTTTCGACTCGCAAACGAAAATCCTTGAGATCTTGACCTGATATAGAAAAAAAGTGTTTCCCTTCAGTGAAGCGTTCCCGGTTGTTGGCATAATTTTGACGTATCTGCTTAGGAGTAACGTCATACGCCTGCGCCAACATCTCAGTAGTCATGACAGGAATGTTTTTATAAAATGAACTAAGATAAGACGGCAGTGAAATAGAATGATTGACGGAAGATCGAAGATCGGTGATATTAGATAAAACCATAAGTCTGCTCTCCTTGAAGTAGGTTGATGGTTAGGCCCGTCTTGGTGTTGACAGCACCTTGGCGGGCTGTTTTTAGGTATTGCCCTTTCGTTGATTTACGTGTACGATACTTTACATAGAAAATCAAGTATTGCTTCAAAAAACAACGCGGGTGATTAAATGTTTATAAGTCATATTAATAGGTTAATTAAAGAAAAAAAAATTACCACTCAAAAGCTGGCTGATTTATCCGGCGTTTCCCGGCAAGCACTGTTCAAAGCCCGGCAGGACGACGGCATCTCAGAGTGCCGCCTCTCAACGCTTACCCGCATCGCGGACGCGCTTGGGGTAGACGTGAAGGAAACCTTTGAAAGGAAACCTTCTGAGAGCCATGAGCAAAAATGTTGACTTCATACGCCAATGACGTACAGTAACGCTATGGAATTTATCGAAGCGCCTGTATTTACTCGTCTTGTAACTTCTTCCTGACGATGAATACCGCGAACTCCAGTTCTTGCTTGCTGACAATCCCTCTTGCGGCGTTATCCGCCGTGTAGGCGGCTTAGAAGATTCAAGCATTACAAGCATAAAAGGTTCCCCAATCATCCGCCGCGAAGGCGGTTTAGAGGGTCTTCTCTTACTCTTGTTAAAGAGGGTATATCCGCCGCGAAGGCGGTAGAAGGCTTGCATCGGTACAAGTAAGTAGCGATGGGTTATCCGCCGTGTAGGCGGTTTGGATTGTCAAAAGCTCCGGCCTCATTCAGCAGCCGGGGCTTTGTTTTGGAACATGTTCAGGGTGAGGCAGACGCAGATTCCCGTCTATCCTTCCCCCATGGCATACCTTCTTCCTCTCACATCGGACGGCGAGCGCACGTTTTCCGTGGTGCTCGGCTCCAGCACCTATTTTTTCCGCTCCTACTATGTGCGCGGGCAGGAATCCGCGTGGCTGCTCGACATTTCCGACGCTGGCGGCTCTATGCTGGCGTCCGGGGTGAAGCTGGTTCCGGGGAGCCCGAACTGTCTTGCGGGCTATGGCGACGCCTTCAACGGCGAGAACATCGTGGTGACGCTCTCGCGGGGCAGGCCCGGCGACGAGGAGGCCCCCGGCGATACGCTCAACGTCCTGTGGTTCCCGGAAGGGGAGGAATCCCCATTCACGCTCGGCGATCCGATGGAAACGCTCGGCGAAGCGATCCGGCTTGCGGGGGAATGATGGCCGCAGAAAAGAAAAGCCTCACGCCGAACCGTCCGTTCCTGCGGCGCATCGTCGTCACGCTCGGCCCGCTCGAAGAGTGGCGGGGCAAGAGCAGAGGCGAGATTGTGCAGTTCAAGAGCGACGGGACGCTTGAGGGCCTGCGGGTGACGGGCACGTTCCAGAAGACGCTCATGGGGATGCCGCAGCCGTCGCAGATTTCCATCTATAACCTCTCCCGCGACACCCGGAACGCCATCAAGGGGAGCCTCACCAAGATCACGGTCGAGGCGGGGTGGGACAACACCGACCTGCGCAAAGTCTTTCAGGGCTCGATCATGTCCTCAAGCTCGGAACGGAACGGGCCGGACATCGTGACCAAGCTGGTGGCCCTGCCGGGGTACGGCTCGCTCGTGCGCGGCGTGAGCTCCGTGACCTTCGGCGCGGGCACGCCCGTGAGCGTCGCGGCGCAGAAGCTGGCGTCCGATCTGCCGGGGCTGACGGTGCAGGACGGGAACTTTCAGGGCGTCGCCGGGAACATCGGGCCGCGCGGGTGGAGCTACGCGGGCGCGACGAAAGACGGGCTGACCCGGCTCGGAGAGGAACACGGCTTTTCGTGGAGCGTGCAGGACGGCGAGGTGACGGCCATCGGGGATCGTTTCATGCTCGGCAGCTACGTCGAACTGAACGGCGAGAACGGCGGCCTGATCAGCATTGCGCCGACGCTGACCGGGCCGATGCAGATCCAGTCCGGGGTGAAGATCAAGGCCCTCTACGTTCCCGGCATCAGCGCCGGGCACTCCATCAAGGTCAACAGCACGCTCAACACCCGTCTGAGCGGCATGTACCGCATCCACACCATGAGTATCAACATCGACGCCTACAGCGAGGCGTGGACGATGGACATTGAGTCCTTCCGGTTCCCGCCGGGGAAAAAGTGATGGCAGACTACTCCGTTACGTCCGAATCAGAGAACCTGCGCCTTCAGATGCGGCGCATGATGGACGGCCTGCACGTCGCCATGCCCGCCAAGGTGCTCGCTTTCCAGCCGGGGCCGCCCGTCCGCGTCACCGTGCAGCCCACTACCCAGATGAAAATCACGCTGGGCGAGGAAGTCAGCTACCGGAGCCTTCCGCAGCTTTCCGGGGTGCCCGTCGTGCTGCCGTTCGCGCAGACGGCGGGCTTTCTGCTGACCGTCCCCATCCAGCCGGGGGACACCGGGCTGCTCGTCATCCCGGATCGCGGGCTCGACAACTTTTTGCAGGCCGGGGACGTGTCCGCGCCGCCTTTTTACGGCGATCCGACGCTGATACAGCCGCGCGGCCACAGCCTCACGGACGCCATCTTCATTCCCGGCCTGTCGTCCGACGCCGTGGAGATCGCCGACTACAGCACGGAAGCCATCGAGCTGCGGGACAAAGAGCGCAAAAGCTACATCAGCCTCGGCCCGGACGGCATTACGATGACGGACGGAACGGCGGTCATGAAGATGAGCGGCGGGAAGCTCGAAACCACGGCTCCGTCCGGCATCGCCATGCAGACCGACGCGCAGTGTACCGTCAGGAGCCGGAACATGGACTTGAGCGGTACGGGGAACACCTTTTCGGGTGACTGCCGTTCCACGAACGGGACGTTCACCGACAAGGACGGCGTGGTGCTCGGCGCCCATACGCACGAAGGCGTGCAGACTGGCGCCGGGACGACGGGCGGCCCTGTAAAATGAAAAGGCCTCAAGATGGGCAGGGTGTATATGCGCTTTCTACCACAGTCCGGCATTTTGGCATGCCAGCTCTACAAACGGGTTTCCATTGCCCTGTAACGCTTTGATCCGTCTGGCCCGCGTGCATTCCCACGCATCAACCGGATACATTTTGTCCCATGCGTCCATAAGCTGCGTCTGCTGGCGGCTCATCTGGTATCGCGGCCCGTAGGCAGCGGCCATATATTTATAGGTACGGGCAATCTGGCCTCGTGCGCGTACGGGCGGCTCGGCTTTCCGGTCGGCAATCTTCATCCCGCAGCTCCCGAAGTCCGGCTTTTCGTCGGGGAGCATCTGGTAATTGTAGTTTGAGCGGGCGGCGTTGACCGCGCCGATAGCGGGGTAAAGGTTGTACATGTCCGCCTGCATGAGCCGGTATTCCCTATTTGCCTTTTCCGCGCACTTACGGCCCTTGAAAGGCTTCCCTTTGTTGTCCACGCACTGGGCGTTCCCATCGCGCCACTCCGCGAACGCGCGCCCGAAGTTCTCGGCGGGGACGACATGTTCCCATTCGATTTTTTTCGCCCGCTTGATGTGCTTTGCGGCGGTGAAGCCCTCTGGAAGGGTGACGTTTTTCTTTTCGTCGAACACTGCCCCACAGTAAAGCGTAACCCGGTGATCATAATAGACCTGTCGTTCCAGCATCTTCTTGGCTTTATTGAACGACTCGTTCCACTCGTTGCCGGCGGCCTGCGCCCCGGACACCACAGCCAGCACGGTTATCAGGGACAATAGAATCTTTTTGTACATACGTATGCCTCCAAAAGAGGCATATAGATAATTTTATATAAATTAACAAATATAATTCCTGCGCACAGGAACTTGTTCAGGGTGAACGCGCCGGGCGTTCCCCCGTACGTTCATGGGGAGCAGGAGAAAGCGATGGCTTGGGACTTGGAGTTCAAAAACGGCGACCTGACGGGCGGCATTGCGACGGGTGACGATGAAGTCATCCAGCGCATCCGCACGCGCCTGTTCCGGGAGCGTGGGGAATGGTTCCTGAATACCGCTTCGGGCTTGCCGTGGTATCAGGACGGCAAGGGAATCCTCGGCGCGACGCTGCGTGACAAGGGCACTGTGGATCTGTTGATCCGCAAGCGAATTCTGGAAACGGAAGGCGTCTCCAGAGTTCTCAAGCTCAACAGCTTGTTTGCCGCAGGGCAGCGCGAATACTCCATCTATATGCAGGTGTTGCTCAATTCGGGGAAACTGGTCGAGCAAACCGTGACTGTCCATGAGTCCGTATTCACGGCGCCGGGGATGGCCATGTCCGATCTCACGAAGCTGATGGCTCAGAATATACTGTTCTCTGACGGCGAATCATTGCAGGAGAAGCTGGAAAACGGGGCGTTTGTCGGCCCGGAAGGAAAACCGGGAAAAGACGGCGCAGCCGCGACGCTTTCCGTTGGAAAGGTGACGACGGGAGCACCGGGAACCGAAGCCGCTGTTCAGAACACAGGAACGGATAAGGACGCTGTCCTGTGGTTCACCATCCCTCGCGGTGAGCAAGGAATACAGGGTGAACAAGGAGAACAGGGGATACCCGGTATTGATGGGGTTATAGCGACGGTCGCCGTCGGCGAAGTTCAGACAGGTGAGGCCAGTTCCAATGCTAAAGTCACGAACAGCGGGACGGAGAGCGCAGCGGTTCTTGATTTTGTAATCCCTCAAGGCGTTCGCGGTGAGCAGGGCATACAGGGGAAGGCGGCACAGGTTTCCATCGGCACCGTCACCACTGGCGAACCCGGAACACAGGCTTCCGTCACCAACAGCGAAACGGATGATGACGCCGTGTTCGATTTTGTGATTCCGAGGGGGAATACCGGAAAAACCGGAGCGAAAGGCGATAAAGGGGATACCGGATCTACGGGACAGCAGGGGCCAAAAGGGGACAAGGGCGATTCCGGGCTTTTCTATTCGGTCAAGGGTGCAGTTGTTTCGGGTACGACTTACGCTGCAAACGATATCGTTTTTGATCCAGACAGCAACACGGCATACCTCGTTCTCAAGTCGGCCCGGTGGCCGTTCTCGGTTGTGGCGGTTTCGGAAGGAGCGATGACGAGTTCCACTCAGGCGATTGTTTTATCCAGAGCCGCCAACGCGTCAGCCTTGAAGGACGGCAAACTGGATTCTTCGCTTTTGAACGGTGCGCTCTGGAGGTAGTGATATGGCGCCGTCCTCATATGGCATGACCCTTGCCGGGTTCATCCCCAAGCGTTTGGCGGATATCCAAAACGATATGAACGCCTCCATTGCGCTCATCGTCGATCCGGCTACAGGGGAATATCCCTTTCAGAATGCGGCTGACGACGCCATCCTCCAACAGATTGTCGGCGTGTTCGCCTCCGCACTTGAGGCGGCATGGGAAGCGGCCTATGAAGCCAGCGTCCAGTTTGACCCGCAGAAGAACACGGGGGCGGGGCAGAGCGGCACGGTGCAGCTCAACGCCATCACGCGCAAGGCGGGCACGAGGACGATTCTCACGTTTGATCTTACGGGGACGCCGGGCGTATTGGTTCCGTCAGGTGCCCTGATTGCCGCCGCTTCCGGGGAAACGGCCTACGCCATTCAGGAAAACGTCATCTTTCCCGCGGCGGAGGACGGGCAGCGGACATCCCATGTGACGGCGCGCGGGGGTTGCACCGAGTACGGCGCATTCGATCCTGAACCGGGTACGGTCAATACCATCCAGACCCCGGTTGCGGGCTGGTTCAACGCCGGCAACACGGCTACGGAATCGGTCGGGACGGCGCAGGAGACGGATGAGGAACTGCGCAAGCGTCAGCAGCGGTCTACGCAGCTCACCAGCTACCGCCAGATCGACGCCATTTATGCGTCCGTTCTGGCCGTCGAGGGCGTGACCTACTGCCGGGCCTACCAGAATGCCACGACATACCCGGTCGATGATCGCGGCATACCGTTCAAAGAAGTAGCCGTCGTTGCAGAAGGGGGCGACCCGGATGCGATCACCGACGCCCTGTTCCTGCGGTTCCCCGTCGGCGTCATCGGGCACGGGAGAATATCGATCACGAAATATGACCAGCAGGGCGTAGGTTACCCGATCTCATTCAGCCGTCCCACGCCTGTTCCCGTGTACGTCAACGTCATCGTCGAGATCACCAACAGATCGGAGTTCCCGGACAACGGCATCCGGCTCATCAAGGAAGCCATCGTCGCCTATGCCCAATACGGAGACACGAGCAACACGGAAGGGTTCCCGCCGGGCGAGGATGTCATCAGGACTCGGCTCTATACGCCGATCAACTCCATAGCGGGGCATGAGATTATCCTTTGCGAGATCGGCACGGAGCAAGGCTCTCTCGCCGAAGAGAACATCCCCATCGCATGGAATCAGGTGGCGGCCTTTGATGTTGACGGCATCACCGTCACGGTGCGGGAGCAATAGTCATACGGGTTTCTTCCCGCCTTGAGGGACGGTACCAATTCCAATATTGGGCCTTGTCGCTTATTGACGCCTTGCCCGCAGGACAAAAAGAAGGGGGCGGACGGCGGGTTCGGCGGCTTCATCTGGGCCTATGACGGCCCGAACGTGAAGAAGCCCTTCAAGATCGCCGTGTCTGTGAAGAGCGGAAAAATCCCGGCGAACCATATCCGCGAACTGGCAGGGTTGCTCAACACCAGTAAGGACAATATGCAAATGGCCTTCCTGTTCACGCTGGAGGACCCCAGTAAGAAGATGCGGGCGGACGCTCTCGCCGCCGGGCACTAGGAATATTCCAACGGGAAGCGATTTCAGCGTATCCAGATTGTGATGAGCAGGGAACTGCTGGCCGGGGCCAAACCCGACTACTTGGACTATAGGGAGGGCAGGGCTATGAACAAGCAGGCTAAGCGCGAGGTCAAGCCGGGGCCGAAGCAGTTGCAGCTTACTCAGTGAGGTGTGAGTTGATGCTCGACGCCGTGGAGGTGTTCCGGTTCGGGGATTTTGCAGGGTGGTTGATTGAGGGATAGAAAAAGCCCTCTCGGTGGTGATCCGGGAGGGCTTTCTAGACATATATTTGTGTTCTATTTCGCCACATTTTGACACATTATGCTGAGTGCAAGTATGATTTTAAGTATAGTAATGTATAGTGTATACCCCGAATGTTTTTTGCGTGTCTGGGGTACGGCGGCGGTTGTGTTTTAGGTATGGCCTCGGTGGGAGCGAGGGAAATGAGTGCTGCCGAGTTGGTGGACTGTGGGAGGTTGCGGCAGCCTTGGTGTGAGCGAGGAAATGGGCCTGTCGGATGTGGTTGATAAGAAAGGCTCTGCCATATTGTTTTATCTTCACAGTATGGTGACAATACAGATGTTTTCCCCATTTTTTTCGTTTTTCCGGCGATGGGCTCCATGCTTGGGGCCTTTTATTGGTTATTTCTTTGGGATTTCAAGAAATAGGGTATCAGCCATTTTTTATGATACAGCCATAAGAAAAGGTGCCGTGTTGTGGGAACCGTATGCCAATGGATGATAACAGGCTATGAAACGGTAAAGAGAGATTTGAGGAAAAGAACAAGGAAAAGCCCTGACACATCAAGTGTTCAGGGCTTTTCCTGATTTCCATATGGAAAAACCTGCTAGTTGTACTTCCTTACGCCATAGATACCGACGACAACGGAGATAAGCATGAAAGCACCAGCAATGATCATAATCGGAAATATGGACATGGTGGACTCCTTTATCGTTACAGGTTTCAGAAAAAGGAAACACACAGTAGAAAATCAGTGCAAAAGTTTGTAGAGGGAACCCTTTTGCCGTGAATCTTGTCTATCATTATTGCAGGAAAAGAAGCAAACGGAAAAAAATGTTCTTTTTGACAACCAAAATTTATTAGAAAGGCCCTGCCACAGGATGTGGCTGTTTCATCTCCACACATGATAACCATGCGGCTTTTTATCCGGTTTTCTTATCGGAGGGCTTCATGGCCGAGGCATTTTATTGGTTATCCCTTTGGGACTTTAAGAAAGTAACCATTTCCTATGGGCACGGCCATTGGAAATGGCACGGCATAGCCTGAAAAAAGCCCGCACGGCGAAAACGTCTTGCGGGCTTTTTTTGAAGGAAGAGGCGGAAAAGCGGGTGCTGCCGGGCGGCGGAAGGCGCGGGGGCTGGTTCCGCCGTAGCCTTGGGATGTTTCATTCCTCGGCTTTGTCAATATCATGGCGGCGTTTGGCAACGGCGCCGGGGGTGCTGCCGAAATGCTTCTTGAAAGCCGAGATGAAGGCGGAGACGGAATTGTAGCCGCAGTTCAGGGCGACGGCGGTGACGCTTTGCCCCTGTTCGATTTCGTTCATGGCGTGTTGGAGGCGCATGATTTGCAGCCAGCGCCCGAATGTCTGCCCGGTTTGCCGGATGAAGAGGCGGGAGAGGGTTTTTTCCGACATGCCGAGATGCCTGCTCCAATCGGCTATGCATATCGGCGCGTCGGGTGCGGCCAAGGCCGCCGCGCACAGCTCCACCAGGCGGTGTTCGGAAGGCATGAGCAGGGGCCCGCCCACTTCCTTGCTGGCTTTGAGGCGATCCATAAGCACCAGCGCGAACCGTTTCCCTTCCTCCGTCGTGAAGTCCGGCTTGAGGTCGTCCACCGCAAAAAGAAGCTCCCGCAGCAGCGGGGACATTTCCAAACCGTGGCACTTCCGAAAGCGGGGGGAATCCTTGAACAGGGAAGCGTGGAAGAAAAGCGAGCGGTTCCATGAGGCTTCGGGCAGGTACCATTCATGCTGGACGCCCGGCGGGACCCATGTGGCGCGGTACCCCTGTCCAAGGAAGTTTCCCGTTTCCGAGCAGAGGACGATGCTGCCCGTGGCGACAAACAGCAGCTCCCCCCAGTCGGGGTGGACATGCAGGTCGCTCCATGTCCCGGCATCCTGCCTTTCATTAAAGGCGTAAATGAGTTGTGTCTCATCAACGAAACAGGCTTCGTTCGTCCGAGGATTCCAGTAATGCTGTCGCAGCGCCATAATGCCCCCTGAGCCGTATCGGGCGGTATTGGCTTCTGATACGGAAAAACTGTTCCCTGATGCCCCGCGCCGTCCACGGAGGTGGGGCATCCATCTGAAAATGCCGTTTCGTTCCTTCATGAAAACATCCCATCCAAGCATAGCCATTCCATGCCTGTGGGATTGCTGCTGCGGCGCTGTGGATGCCCGCCTTATGAAGTCACGGAACTGACGTTGCCATACTTTTGCCTGTATCAGAATGGATTCCCTGTGCGCAACGTGCCGGATCCGGGCGCGGCAGACAGCAATGGGGAGGCTGGGGAGCGGATAAAATAACGATATGCAATTGTTAGCTGTTTATACCTTGTTCCGTTTCGGAACAAAAAATGTCCATTTGGCGTTATCTTTTGTCCATCCTTCGCAAGTAAACGGGAATATCATACCGTACCTTTCTTAGAAAGAACGAAAAGTTTTTCACCTGACTGCATAATGGATTTATTTCTTTAGGATTATAAAGATACTCCTGTGCGGTCTTTTTTAAGAAAGACTTTCGTTCTAAAAAACACAATAGCGCAAAATGGACAGTTGGGCTGTGTGTTTTTTTCCGGGAATTTTTTCGCCATTGCGTTCCGAACGCCCCCATACGACGCACGAACCATCAAAGGAGCAAGCCCATGTTGGTAAGCAAAAAGACCGTCTATGTCGGGGCTGATATCGTCACCATGTCCGAAAAGGCTCCCAAAGCCGAAGCCGTCTGCATTGCGGGCGGGCGCATCGAGTGCGTCGGGAGCCGTGAGGAAGTCCTCGGATACGCCAAAGCGGGTGAATATGATGTCGTGGATCTCGGCGGCGGGACTCTCTATCCCGGCTTCATCGATACCCACAGCCATATGTCCTCGTTCAGCCGCTGCCTCAATCAGGTGTACTGCGGCGCTTCGCTCGGTTCCATCGCCGCCGTGCAGCAGGCCCTGCGCGAGAAGGCCGCCGCAAGCGACGACGAATGGGTGATCGGTTATGGGTACGACGATTCGGGCATTTCCGACAACCGCCACATGAACCGCCATGATCTCGATGCCGTCTGCGCCGACCGGCCCGTGATGGTTGTCCATATTTCGGTGCATATGGGATATGTGAACAGCATCGGCCTCGAACGCCTTGGCATCACTGCCGATACGAAGATCCCCGGCGGCGAGGTCGTCCTTGACGGGAACGGCGTGCCCACCGGCCTGCTGTTGGAAAACGCCATCATCGAGGCATCGGGCCGTTTGCCCGTCCCCACGGAAGAGCAGGTTCGCGAAAGCCTCGCCCGCGCCATCGCCGAGTACAATAAGGAAGGGTTCACCACCTTTCAGGATGGCGGGCTTGGGATCAACGGCGAAGCCGAAGTGTTCCTCCGGCCTTACATGGAGCTTGCCCGCGAAGGGCGGCTCAACGCCCGCGCCTATTTGCAGCTTTTGCCTTCCGAGATGGACAAGCTCATCCCCCTCGGCGTGTGGGGCATCGGCAACGACCACATAAAGATCGGCGGCGTCAAATACTTTACCGACGGCTCCATTCAGGGGTTCACCGGCGCGCTGCTTGAGGACTACCATACCCGCCCCGGCTACAAGGGCTCGCTGCTGTGGCCGCAGGAAGAGATCGACGAAACCATCATCAAGTATCACTGCCTCGGCTTTCAGGTCGCCGTGCACACCAACGGCGACGCCGCCTCAGAATCGGTCATCCGAGCTTTTGAAAAGGCCGTGGAGCGGTGCCCTCGTACGGATCTGCGCCACATGCTCATCCATGCGCAGCTCGTTTCCGACTCGCAGCTTGAGCGCATGAAGGCCTGCGGGATCATCCCCAGCCTGTTCGCCCGGCATATCGAAGTCTGGGGGGATCGGCACGCCGCCACGTTCCTTGGCCCCGAACGCACCGCGCGCATGGATCCCGCCGGTTCCTGCGTCCGTTTGGGCATGCCCTTCTCGCTGCATGTGGATACGCCCGTCCTTCCGGTGACGGCCCTCGGCAGCATGCACGCGGCGGTAAACCGCATCAGCGACGGCGGTGTCCTGTTCGGGGCCGATCAGCGCATCACCCCGCGTCAGGCGTTGGAAGCCTACACGACCTACGCTTCCCTTTGCTGCGGCGGGGAACACGACCGCGGGCGCATCGAGCCGGGCCGGTTCGCCGATTTCGTCCTGCTCGACAGCGATATTGAAGCCATCGATCCGTCCGGCATCAGGGACATCAAGGTCTTAAAGACCATCTGCGGCGGGCGCGTGGTGTACGAAGCATAGCGGAAAAGGCCGGGGGAGGGCGTTTCAAAGGAAGCCCCCTCCCTTGGCACAGATGGGGGTTGGTTCCGCCCGCAGGCATTGGGCGGGGAGGGCATACGAAGGCCCCGTTCCGTCGGCGCATTGACGGAAACGGCGGCGTAAGGCTCCGCTGAAACGCGGCGGTAGTTTTTGTAATACGGGCGGGTTGGAAGTGCGGGGCATTTCCCCAAGGCTGAAGGGGTTCGGGCATGCCATGCGTCGGGCGGCCCCACGGATGTCAGGGAACACGGAGAGCCATCGCCGGAGGCGGTGGAGGAGGTTTTCCATGCAGGCACAGCGCCTTTTCGATACGCTTGAAGAACTGTCCACATGCAACGCGACGCCCGGAAACGGGGTGACGCGGTTCTCATGGTCGGAAGCGGACGGCCGTGCCCGCCGCGTGCTTGAGCGCGAGCTGAGGGCCATCGGGCTGGAACCGTGGGCCGACGGCATGGGGAACCTGCACGCCCGGCTTGAAGGCACGACAGGCGCTCCCGCCGTACTCACCGGCTCCCACCTCGACACCGTGCGCAACGGCGGGCGCTATGACGGGACATACGGCGTGGTCGCCGCGCTGGAGGCGCTGCGTTCCTTCCATGATGAAGGGTACAGGCCGGAACGCGCCATTGAATTCATCGCCTTCGCGGAGGAAGAGGGATCGAATTTCGGTTCCACATGCCTCGGCAGCAAGGGCATCGTGGGGCAGATCGATGTGGAGGGCCTGAAACGCCTGAGCAATGCCGAGGGTTCCGCCTACGATAAGCTGCGGGCGTTCGGGCTCGACCCGGATGCCCTGCCCGGCCAGCAGATCGATCCCGCGAATGTTAAAGCTTTCCTTGAAGTCCACATCGAACAGAACGCGGTGCTGGAAGACGCCGGGCGCGGGCTCGGCATCGTTACCGCCATTTCTGGGATGCGCCTGCACCGCATCGTGTACAAGGGCCGCTCCGATCATGCCGCCAGCCCCATGCAGGGCCGCCGCGACCCCGCCGCCGGATTCGCGGAGCTGGCCTTCCGCATGGAGCGGCTCTGGAAGGAGGGCGGGCTGCCGGAAGATTTTTCCTGTACCATCGGTGAATTGGCCTGTTCCCCCAATGTGGGGATCGTCGTTCCCGAATCGGTGACGTTCACCATTGACATACGCCATGTTGACGTGCCCGTCCTGGAAGAGGGCTGGAAGCGCATCGAATCGCTCGTGCGTTCCGTCGCCGAATCCAGAGGGCTTGATCTGGAGCTTGTCCGGCTTTCCGCCAGCGGGGGCGTGCGCACGTCCTCCGAAGTGGGCGAGGTGTTCCGGCAGGCGGCCGAAAGGCGGGGTGTCCAACCGCTCTTGCTCAAGAGCGGGCCCGCCCATGACGCCGCCAGCCTTGGGGGCCGCGTGCCGGTCGGGCTTTTGTTTGTTCCGAGCATCAAGGGGCTGAGCCATTGCCCGCAGGAGGCCACCGCGCCTGAGCACCTCGCTTTGGGGGCATGGGTGCTTGAGGATGCGCTGCGTTCCCTTGCGGGGGGTGGCCGCCCCTGATGCCGGAACCCCTTCGGTTGGCTTTCATTTTGGGTAACTTTATCCACAGGAGCTATTCGCATGAAACGGTTTCTCATCGCCTTTTTGGTGTGTACCGCAATGCTGCTTGCTCAGGCGCAGGCGCAGGCCGCTTCAAAGATCACTGTGATTGTGGCCTCGTCCGTGGACACCAGCGAACAGAACTACATGAACGTCACCTATAAGAAGCTGGTGGAGCTCGCTCAGAAGTATTCAGACAACGCGTTCGATTTCCAGTTGTTTCCGAGCATGCAGCTTGGCGACGAACAGGAAACCGTCCGCGCCCTCCAGCTCGGCACGCTCCAGATGTCCATGCTCGCCACGAACAACTATGCGCCCTTCGCCCCGTCCTGCGGCTGGGTGAACATGCCGTACCTGTTCGACACGCTGGAAGAGTTCCGCGCCCTGCTTGACGCCATGTGGGATCAGAACAACGAATGGGCCGTCAAGGAAGGCGGATGCCGCATCCTGTCCATCCTCGACATCGGCTACCGCCAACTGACCACCAGCGCCAAACACCCTGTCCGCAAGCTCGCCGACGCCAAGGGCATCAAGATCCGCACGCCGCAGAACGCCCTGATGGTGTCCACGTTCAAGGCCCTCGGCCTCGAACCCACCGCCGTTTCCTTCTCCGAAACCTTCAACGCGCTCCAGCAGGGCGTGGTGGACGGTCAGGAAGGCTGCTTCAACAACGTCGTGACCCTGAAGTTCTACGAAGCGCAGAAGTACGCCACCCAGATCAACTACTCCGTGCACAGCGCCAACATCATCGCCAGCGAACGCTGGCTCCAGAGCCTGCCCGAAAAGGAGCGCAACGCCCTGATCCGCGCCGGCAGGGAGGCTATGGAATATGAGCGCACCAAGGTCGCGGGCATGCTTGAAGCCGACGACAAGCTGATGGTGGAACACGGCATGGAACTGCTCGGCGTGGTTGAAGACCTCCCCGAATGGATCCGCCTTGGCCGTACCGCGTGGCCCAAGTGCTATGACGTCATCGGCGACGGCGATGCCGCCAAGGGCAAGGCCGTTATGGATATCGTCCTTGCCAAGAAGGAAGCTCTGGCGAAGAAGTAGCCCCTTCCGGGGCGTCCGGGGGGAATGCCCCCCGGATCCCGGCGGAAAAGGGAGCCGCCGGGGTGTTGAGGAGGTTTCCGCAGCCGTTTGCGGAATGTTTCAGCGGGGTTTTTCCCGCGAATATGTCACTTCAAGGGGAAATGACATGAAGAAATTGCTTGTTGCCTGCCTGCTGTGCGCGTCTGTGATCGGCCTTGCGTTCGGTCAGGCGAAAGCGGCCTCGAAGATTCCGGTGATCGTGGCTTCGTCCGTGGACACCAGCCCTCAGAACTACAGCAACGTGTTCTACAACAAGTTCACTGAACTGGCCCAGCAGTATTCCGACAACGCCTTTGACTTCCAGTTGTTCCCAAGCATGCAGCTCGGCGACGAGCAGGAAACCGTCCGCGGCCTCCAGCTCGGAACCATCCACATCAGCAACGTCGCCACAAACAACTATACGCCCTTCGCCCCGTCCTGCGGCTGGGTGAACATGCCGTACCTGTTCGACTCGCTGGAAGAGTTCCGCGCCCTTGTTGACGCCATGTGGGATCAGAACAACGAATGGGCCATCAAGGAAGGCGGATGCCGCCTGCTGTGCATCCTCGACATCGGCTACCGCCAGTTGACCACCAGCGCCAAGCACCCGGTCCGCAAGCTCGCCGACGCCAAGGGCATCAAGATCCGTACCCCCCAAAACGCCATGATGGTATCCACGTTCAAGGCCCTCGGCCTTGAGCCCACCGCCGTCTCCTTCTCCGAAACCTTCAACGCGCTCCAGCAGGGCGTGGTGGACGGTCAGGAAGGCTGTTTCAACAATGTTGTGACCCTCAAGTTTTACGAAGCGCAGAAGTACGCCACCCAGATCAACTACTCCGTGCACAGCTGCAATTTCGTAGTCAGCGAACGCTGGCTCCAGAGCCTGCCCGAAAAGGAGCGCAACGCTCTGATCCGCGCCGGCAGGGAAGCTATGGAATATGAGCGCACCAAGGTCGCGGGCATGCTTGAAGCCGACGACAAGCTGATGGTGGAGCACGGCATGGAGCTGCTCGGCGTGGTTGAAGACCTCCCGGAATGGATCCGCCTTGGCCGTACCGCGTGGCCCAAGTGCTATGACGTTATCGGCGATGGCGACGCCGCCAAGGGCAAGGCTGTCGTCGACATCGTCTTGGCCAAGAAGGAAGCTTTGGCGAAGAAGTAAGCTGTCCCCGGCGGGGAGGGCTTCCTTCCCGCCATTTCTCCGGGAGGTATCATGAAGGTTTTGCGCTGGCTCGACGAATGGGCTGAAGAATTTTGCGTTTCAATAATGCTGTCCCTGCTCATCATCCTTTTGGGGACGGAAGTGTTTTCCCGGTTCCTGCTCGGCAAATCGTTTTCGTGGGTTGAAGAGCTCTGCCGTTACCTGTTCGTATGGGCGTCGTACCTCGGCGTCGCCATTGCGGTGAAGCGCAAGGAGCAGCTCCGCATCCTCATGCTCATGGATACGCTGGAAAAGCATTTCCCGCGTCTGGTGAAAGTCTGCTACGTGGTTTCCGAACTTTCGTTCGCCGCATTCTGCATGCTCGTTTTTTACTACAGCATCAACATGCTCGAAAACATGACCCGTTTCAAGCAGGTTTCCGCCTCTCTTGAAATCAATGTGATGTACGCCTACCTGATCATCCCGCTCAGCATGGCCGTTACGACGTTCCGCGTGCTTCAGGGCCTGTACCGCGATTTTCGGAACAAGACGCTTCACTTTGAAGGCAGGGGGGATTAAGCCATGCTGCTCGTTTTGTCATTCCTCTTTTTCATGTTGCTTGGCTTGCCCCTGTTCGGGGTTATCGGGCTTGCGTCCATCATTTCGATGATCGGGATGCCGTTCCCGATGGAGTTCATCCCCCAGAACCTGTACACCGGCATGGACCAGTTCCCGCTCATCGCCACCATCGGCTTCGTGATGGCGGGGTTCCTCATGGAGCCTGCCGGGATCACCGGCGAAATCATTGAAGTCGCCAAGAAGGCGGTGGGCAACATCCGCGGCGGCCTCGCGATGGTGACCATCCTCGCCTGCATGATCTTCGCGGCGCTCAGCGGATCCGGCCCCGCCACCACGGCCGCCATCGGCAGCATCATGATCCCCGGCATGATCAGCGCGGGATACCGCAAGGACGACGCGGCCGCCGTCTCCGCCACGGGCGGGACGCTCGGCATCCTGATCCCGCCGAGCAACCCGATGATCATTTACGGCGTCGTGGCGAATACGTCCATCGCCGGGCTGTTCATGGCCGGGTTCATCCCCGGTTTCGTGCTGACTACCGCCATGTGCGTCACCGCCTACTGCATCGCCCGCAAGCGCGGCTATCAGGGCACCGGTGAAAAGTTTTCCGCTTTGGGCCTGCTCAAGGCGATTTGGAACGGCAAGTGGGCGCTGGCGACCCCGGCGATCATCCTCGGCGGCATCTACTGCGGCGTGTTCACCCCCACCGAAGCCGCCGAAGTGGGCGTTCTCTGGACGCTGTTCGTGGGCCTGTTCGTCTACCGCAAGCTGACGTGGAAGAACATTTCCTCGGCGCTTATCCGCACTTCGGCCTTCGCCGGTTCCGCCACGGTGCTGGTCGGCGTTTCGATGGCCTTCTCGCGGCTGCTCACCCTGTACCACATTCCCCAGACCGTGGGCGCGTTCCTCGCCTCCATCTCCACCGACCCGACGATCACCCTGCTGCTCATCGCGTTCTTCATCTTCCTGTGCGGCTTCGTGGCGGATACGCTGGCGATGGTCGTGGTGCTCGCGCCGGTGTTCCTGCCCATTACGAACGCCCTCGGCATCCATCCGATCCAGCTCGGCGTGCTGTTCGTGGTGTGCTGCGAAACCGGGTTCCTGACGCCTCCCTTTGGCGCGAACCTGTTCATCACCATGAAGATCACGGACGTGAAGCTTGAGGAAGTGGCGCTGAAGGCCTTCCCCTACTTGTGTACAATCTGGCTGCTCATCATTCTTATCGCGGCCTGCCCGCAGGTGGTGATGTTCCTGCCGAACCTGCTCATGTAAGCCCTCCCGGGGGCCCTTCGTGCGGCGGATTTGCCCATCCGTCGCGCGGGGGGATTCCCCTTCATGTCAACCTTGCGGAGTTTTTGTCATGATCCTCGGAAAGATGAAGTCGCTGCTTGTCGTGCTGGCGCTGGCCCTTTTGTCGGCGCCCGCCGTACAGGCCGCGCCCGCCAAGCTTTCGAGCGCTTGGATGGGCGAACACGAAACCTTTGTGGCATGGTACGCCAAGCAGCAGGGCTGGGACAAGGAAGCCGGGCTGGATCTGGCGATGATGCCTTTTGATTCGGGCAAGAACATCGTTGAAAGCCTTGCCGCCTACGACTGGGCCGTCGCCGGCTGCGGCGCCGTTCCCGCCCTGACCACGCCGCTCAGCGACTACCTGTACATCATTGCGGTCGCCAACGACGAATCCGCCAACAACGCCATTTACGTGCGCAAGGACAGCCCCATCCTTGGGGCCAAGGGGACGAACCCGGCCTATCCCAATGTGTACGGTTCCGCCGTAACCGTACAGAAGGCCGACATCTTGTACCCCAAAAGCACGTCCGCGCATTACCTGCTGGATACATGGCTGCGCATCCTCGGCCTTGGCGAAAAGGATGTGAAACTTCAGGAAATGGAGCCCACCCCGGCCCTGAGCGCCTTTACCGGCGGTGTGGGCGATGCTGTGGCTTTGTGGGCGCCGCTGACCTATGAAGCGGAGGCCAAGGGGTTCAAGGCCGTGGCGGATTCCAAGGACTGCGGCATCACGCAGCTTGTCCTGCTGGTGGCGAACCGCCGTTTTGCGGATCAGCACCCTGAGCAGGTGCAGGCGTTCCTCAAGATGTATATGCGCGGCATCGAAGCCCTGCGCGCCAAGCCAGCCAAGGAGCTTGCCGCCGACTACGTCCGTTTTTACAAGGAATGGACTGGCCGCGATCTGACGCCTGAAATGGCTGTTGCGGACATCCAGAGCCATCCGGTATTTACCCTTGACGAGCAGCTTGCCATGTTCGCCCCTGGCGGCAGCGTCCAGAAGGCCCTCAACGAGATCGTGGACTTCTCCATCAGCCACGGCAACTTTACCCCGGAACAGATCGACAAGATGAAGGGCAAGACGCAGGTTACCGCCCGTTTCCTTGAGGCCATCAAATAGGCCGCCTGAAAACAGGGCAGCCCCGCCCCTTTCCGGTTCACGCCGGGAGGGGCTTTTGTTTTGGCTGTGCCCATAGGAAATGGTTGATGCTTCTCAAGGCGCCGTCAGAGCATGTGGCTGTTTCATCTCCACAGCACGGTGGACATACGGCCTTTTCTCCAGTTTTCCCCTTGGCGGAATCCCTGATTAAGGCATTTTGCCGGTTATTCCTTTGAAGCTTCAAGGAAAAAAGCATCAGCCATTTTCTAGGTCGTGTCGTCAGTTAGATATGATCTATTGAAATGATTGAACTGTCTTTTAAGTCACAAAAAAGATTATTTTAAATAATTTCCAATAATTATATATAGAATAACGACACGGTCTAGGCCACAGCCGTTCTCAAAAGCCCAACGGAACAACCAATAAAATGCCCCAAGCATAAAGCCCATCGCCGGAAAACTGGAGGAAAAGCCTGTATTTTCACCATACTGAGGGGAGCAAACAACCACATGCCATGACAGCCCCTTGCTTTTTTGCCGTAGTATCCGCTTCTTCAAGCGGTTTTGCGGCAAAGGGGAAAATCGTGATCTTGATCACGGCGCCGGGCTCCCGTAGGGTGTAGGGATGGGCATACGGAAAGAAAAACCCGGAGGGATCCGCCATGAAGGAATATAGGAACATCATTGAAATAGACAGGGATCGCTGCAACGGCTGCGGACAGTGCGTGCTGGATTGCGCCGAGGGCGCCATTGCGATCATCGACGGCAAGGCTGCGGTGGTTTCGGACAGCTATTGCGACGGGCTCGGCGCGTGCCTTTCCGGGTGCCCGCAGAACGCGCTGGCCATCGTGCGCCGGGAAGCCGCGCCCTTCGATGAGGAGGCAGCCATGCGCCACGTCGCGAGGCAGAAGGAGGCGCGCAGGCAGCAGCTTTTCCAGCCGCTCGGCAAGCAGGAGCCGCATGGGACGCTCGGCTGCGGGTGCTCCGGGACCACCGTGCAGGAATTCGCCCCCCGGAAGCCGCAGGGAAACGAGGCGGCGGGGCCGGTCGGCGAAAGAAGGCAGACATGGCCCGTCAAGCTGCGGCTCGTGCCGCCGTCCGCCCCGTTCCTCAAGGATGCGGACATCCTGCTTGCCGCCGACTGTTCGGCCCCCGCGTCCGCCCGTTTCCATGAGATCGCGTCTGGAAAGGTCGTGCTGATCGCCTGTCCGAAGTTTGAGGACAATCAGGAAATGCGCGCCCGTCTCGTTGCGCTGTTTACGGAGGCGCGCCCGGCCTCGGTGACGGCCCTGCGTATGGAAGTCCCCTGTTGCCGGGGCATTGCGGCGGTTTGCCGTGAAGCCGCCGGGGAGTGCGGCATCCCCGTCCATGAGCTTGTCATGGGCCGTGATGGGGAGTTGTGCCCGATGAATGGGTGAGGGGGAACGGAGAGCCGGGGGAGGGGAACTTTTCTGGAGAAAGGTTCCCCTCCCCCGATTCCAAGGCTTTCGGCTGGTGGGGAGGCGGCACGCAGGGAGTCCGTCCCGATGGGGGATGGGGGAGGATATTGCGGTGTGCAGGGATGGGAAGCGGTTATCTTATGAGATAACCGCTTTGTTTTATGGGCTTCAGCCTGTTGAGGGCGCGAGGCGGCCGAAACAAGAAACCACCCGCTATGTGGGTGGTTTCTTGTTTTTTCTTTATGGTGTTTTCCCCTCCCCGTACAGGGCCGTGGCCGCATCAGGGGCAGGGTCTGGGCCCTATTTCCCCCCTCCGCGCGGGGCTGCGGTCGAGTCCCGGACAATCAGGTGGTGTTTGAATTCGACGCGGGTGATGTTGCGGCCGGACGACTCGCCGGACATTTTTGCGTGAAGTATTTCAAAAGCGTTGCGTCCCTTGTCCGCGATGTAGTGCTCCACCGTGGTCAGGCCCACGGGGAGGAACTGCGAGGGGAAGATGTTGTCGAACCCGCACACGCTGTAGTCTTCGGGAACCCGGCGGCCTTCGGCCCGGATAGCGTCGAGCACGCCGTA
Source organism: Bilophila sp. T19-St14 (assembly GCF_059728385.1). Taxonomy (NCBI): domain Bacteria; kingdom Pseudomonadati; phylum Thermodesulfobacteriota; class Desulfovibrionia; order Desulfovibrionales; family Desulfovibrionaceae; genus Bilophila; species Bilophila sp. T19-St14. The sequence continues at coordinate 450,493 of NZ_BAAGFT010000002.1, read as the reverse complement.
GGCCACCATGTCGTTGACCGCGACAAAGGCCGTGACGCGCCGCCGTTCGCCGAGGCATTTGCGGGTCAGCTCGAAGCCGACGGCGTGTTCGATGGAAATGTTGTCCCGCTCCTCCTTGGGCGTCACCTCGCGGGAGCGTACGATCACGGAACCTTCCGGGCACTCGTCGCGGTAGGTGTCGCGCGCGCCTTCCAGACGGCGGACGCGGGCGGAGTTGGCCTCGTTCAGGGTGGTGGAGATATAGGCTATGTGCTTGTGCCCAAGGCCGATCATATAGTGGGCGATAATGGCCCCGGCGCTGTAGTTGTTCATCTCCACGGTGTCCACATTGAGGCTGGTGTTGCGGTCGCCGATGACCACAATCGGCACGAGCCTGTTCACGCGTTCCACGAGTTCGGTGGACTGCGGCATCATGGTGAACACCACGCCCGCAAGATCCGAGCCGGACACGGCGTTCAGGATGCGGATCTCATTTTCGGCGTCGCGGTAGGTCGTGTAGACGAGGGTGTCGCAGTCCCTATCGGCTGCGGCCTGCTGGATGGCCTGCACGATGGTGGAATAATAGGGGTTGAGGACGTTGGGGCAGACGATGAGGACTGTCTTGCGATCGAAGAGGGAGGGCCGCTTTTTGGCTGTGGGAGCGTAACCAAGGGCCTCGGCGGTTTCCCGTACCTTGCGGACGGTATCGGCGGAGAAGGAAACATCCGCCCGCCCGCTGAGGATCATGGAAACGGTGGCGGGGGAATACCCGGACTGCCTGCTTATATCAGCCAAGGTGACTCTGGTTCTGGGGCTCACGACATCCTCTTTTTCGTTGTTTTGAGGAACATATAGACACAGACCTTTCAGGTGTCAAACCTGGCTTGGAGCTATTAAATTTTTAATTATAATATGTGAAAAAAAGAAGATGAAAAAGGGGATTTTTGAAAAATTCATTTTTTCAACAAAAAGACACAAACGGTATATTGCCATATCTCGGATTAGATGGCATGGTTTCTGCGGTATTATGCCAATAGGGGCGGAACGGAGCCTCTTTCGGCATTGAAAATGAGGCTGAGTTTTTATTAAATTTTTAATGAGCGGACGGCGGATCCTCAGACGGCCTCGCCCCGCGAATCCCTCACCCGGCGCCGCGGAAGAGGCGGACGGGCAACCCGGACGGCGGAAGGCCGTCCAAGGAGCATCGCATGAGCGCACCCAGCAAACGGGAGATCCGCAAGGTCGTCCTTGCCAGTCTGCTCGGAGCCACCATCGAATGGTACGACTTCTTTCTCTACGGGGTTGTGGCGGGCATCGTCTTCAACAAGCTGTTCTTCCCCACCACCGACCCGTTCATAGGCACCATCCTTGCCTACAGCACCTTTGCCATCGGCTATCTGGCGCGTCCCCTCGGCGGGTTCGTCTTCGGCCACTTCGGGGACAAGCTCGGACGTAAGAGTATGCTGGTGCTGACCATGCTCATCATGGGGCTGGCGACCATCGGCATCGGCCTTGTCCCGACCTATGCCCAGATCGGCATTGCCGCGCCGATCATCCTCCAGACCCTGCGCCTCTGTCAGGGCCTTGGGCTGGGCGGCGAATGGGGCGGTGCGGTGCTCATGACCTATGAATACGCGAGCAAGCGTGAACGCGCCTTTTACGCCAGCATCCCGCAAATGGGCCTTGCCACGGGGCTGTGCCTCTCTTCCGGCGTGGTGGCGCTCCTGTCGTGGGGGCTCTCGAACGAGCAGTTCATGGCATGGGGCTGGCGCTGCGCGTTCCTGATCAGCGTGGTGCTGGTGGGCGTGGCCCTTTATATCCGCATGCACATCCTTGAAACCCCCGACTTCCGCAAGGCGCAGGAACGCGGCAAGACCGAACACAAGAGCCTGCCCATCGTGCGCGTTTGCAAGGATCACCCCGGCAACATCGCGCTCGGCGTGGGCGCGCGCTGGATCGACGGCGTGTTCTTCAACGTGCTTGCGGTGTTCGTCATTACCTATCTGGTGCAGTATGTGGATGTGCCCCGCACGCAGGCGCTCACCGTGGTGATGATTTCCGCCCTGGCCATGTGCCCGTTCATCCTGATCGCCGGGCGTCTGGCCGACCGTTTCGGGCGCGGCAAGGTGTACGGCTTGGCGAGCCTGCTCTGTGGGGTGTCCATCTTCCCCTCCTTCTGGCTGATGGAAGGGAGCGGCGGCAACCTGTTCCTCATCGGGCTTGCGATCATCATCCCTCTGAGCGTATTCTACGCGGGCGTGTTCGGCCCTGAGGCGGCGCTGTTCTCCGACCTGTTCCCGCCGGACGTCCGTTATACCGGCATTTCCATCGTGTACCAGTTCCCCGGCTTCCTCGTCGCGGGCATCGTGCCCGGCCTGTGTACCCTGTTCATGAAGTGGAATGACGGCGATCCCCTCTACGTCTGCCTGTTCACGCTTCTTGCCGGCCTCACGAGTGCCGTGTCCGCCTTTATCATCCAGCGCAAGCACAATGCCGCGGTTCGCAGAAGCGCCGACGGCGAAGTTGAGCACGTGTAAGATGCCGTAGCGGAATGGGGGATTGGGGAGGGTGGGGCCTTTCTGAAAAAGGGGCCCTTCCTCCTTCCTTTCCTCCCTGCCAGGCGGGCCACGGGATGGGGCGCGTAATGGGCATCCGTTCCCGCTGCGGGCCTCGGCTTGAAAGGCCGGAGGCGTGGGGCATTGCGCGCGGAGTAGGTCGGAGGAGGAAAGCCCCCAAACCTCTCCCGGCGGGGCGCATTGCGTGCGGAGTGGATCGCCGGAAACGGAGCCTATCCGATTCGGCGAGGTTCATGGTTTTTTAGATGATGCGCGGAGGCCGTTGTGTTTCCGCACAACCGATTGAAGGTAAGCGAAATGCGTATCCTGCATCTTTCCGATTTTCATTTGCGCGGCGACGGCGGCCTTTCGTTCCGGGTGGTGGACACCCTCGAATGCCTGCGGGTTGCCGCGGATCATCTCAAGACGCTTGTTCAAAAGCCCGATGCCCTGGTCATCACGGGCGACTTGGCCGACAGCGGGGACGCGCACGCCTACAGCCTGCTGCATGAGGCGCTTGCGCCGCTTTCCCTGCCGGTGTACGCCGTGCCCGGCAACCATGATCGCCGCGACAGGATGCGCGAACTGCTGGGGGGCTGGTGCCCCGCCGACGCTTCCGTGGCTCCATACCTGTGCTATACCGTGGAAGATGGCCCGGTGCGTCTGGTCATGCTGGACACCATGCAGCCGGGTTCACATTCCGGGCACTGCCCTGAGGCCGTGGCGGACTGGCTGGAGCGGACGCTTGCGGCCCGCCCCGGCGTCCCGACCCTGCTGTTCATGCACCACCCCCCGTTCGTGACCGGCATGGGCGCGATGGATGAGCCTTTTGAAAATGTGGGCCGCCTCGCCGACATCCTGAGCCGTTCGCCGTGGGTGCGCCTGAGCTGCGGGCATATGCACCGCCCCATCGTGACCCAGTGGGCGGGCCGCATCGCCCTGACCGCCCCCGCCGTGTCCATGCAGATCGATCTCGACCTTTCCCCTGAGGGCGGGGACACCTTCCGCATGGAAACCCCCGGCTACCTGCTGCACCATTGGGACGGCACTGTCCTGAACAGCCATATTTGCCAGATTCCGTGTTCGCCCACGTTCTCTGGCCCCCACCCCTTTGTCGGCTCCGTGAACCCCGTTGAAGGATAGCAACTCGGGACGGCATTCCCCCAAAAAAGGTTCCCCACCGGACTGACGGCGGGGAACCTTTTGTTTTTGGCCCTGTCACGGGATGCGGCTGTTCCTTTGCCGCATATCGTGAAAACGCACACTGCAATATCGTGAAAATACAGCTTTCCTCTCTCTCTCTCTCTCTCTCTCTCTCTCTCTCTCTCTCTCTCTCAGCCAATCCGGTTGGCGGGCTTCATGGCCGGGCCTTTTATCGGTCATTCCTTTGGGGCTTCAGGAAGGCATCAGCCGTTTCCTGCGGCGCAGCCTTGCTGTTCAGGGGCCGTTACTTGACGAGCTTCAGGAACTTGTCGGTGACGTAGGAGGCGTTTTCGACCTTCTTGAGTTCATCGGGGGTGATGCTGCCGATGGAGGCGAAGAACCGGGCGGTGTCGGCCTGCCACTGCTGGGCGGTGCTCATGCCCTTGGAGGCGTCGAAGAGGGCGAGCTGTCCCTTGATGTCCCATACGGGATGGGATTCCAGATCCAGCCGGGCGAGTTCCTTGGAATAGGTCTTCCCGGCCCAGTCGAAGAAGAAACGCTGGTATTCGGGGATCAGGTCGTCGATGCTGGACGTCCGCAGGTGTTCGACGCCGCGCAGGTAGACGGAGAGGAACTTTGCGGTGGTTTCAGGATGGGCGTCGGCGTACTTGGTATCGGCCACGAGGACGAGGGGGGTTCCCTTGCCGCACAGGGCGGCGTTTCCGGCGACCTTCCAGCCCTTGTCGGTTCCGGCGTACATATGCGGCGCCCACAGGGCCACGAAGTCGCCGATGCCGTTTTCAAAGGCGGCGAGGGCCTGCGGCTGATCCATGTTCTTGATGGTCACTTCGGAGGCCTTTACGCCGACGGCGTCGAGCCACGCGGTAAGTGCGAAATGGGCTGAGGAAACCGTGGTGCAGAGGATGGTCTTGCCGCGCACGTCCTCAGGGCGTCCGAACACGCCGGGATGCTTGGGGTTGAGGCCCTGAGTCTTGAAGACGGGGTTGTCGGGGCGGGCGAGCACGGCGACACAGGAGGATTCGTCGGTGCCGACGCCGATGACGCTGGTGCCGTAGCGCAGGTTCCCCATCATGGCCGGAACCCCGCCGAGACAGGAATACTGCCATTCGCCCGCGGGGAGTGCGTTGAGGATGGCCATGCCCGAATCGAAGAACAGGATGTCGATGTCAAGCCCGGCCTCTTTATCCCATCCTTTTTCCTTGGCGTACCATATGGCGAAGGTTTCATAGGAATCCATCCACGCCGTGCGGATCTTGGTGAGCGGGGCGGCGGAAACGGCGTTGCACAGGGAGAAGGCCAGCACGACGGCGGCAAGGCCGGAGAAGAACTTGTTCAGGCGCATGATGAACTCCTTATGCGGGGTTGTGCTTCTTGTTGGCGGCGAGGCAGGCCAGAAACGCATGGATGATCCCGGCTGCGGCGAACGAGGTGATGCCCGCGGAATCGGTATCCGGGAGGACTTCCACCAGATCCATCCCGACAAGGCGTTGTCCGGGGCACACGCCGAGGATCAGCCTGAGGGCCTCATGGGTGGTGAAGCCGCCGATTTCCGGCGTCCCGGTCCCCGGCGCATAGGCGGCGTCGAGGAAGTCGATGTCAAAGGTGACGAAGACCGGGGTTCCGGGACTGATCCGGCCGCGCATGATGCGGATCGCCTCGTCCATGCCGATGTCGTGCAGTTCCCACCCGCTGATGACGCGCATCCCCTTGCCCTTGGCGTAGTCGAGGCTGGAACGGGAATAGAGGGGGCCTCGGATGCCCGCCTGCGTGCTTTGTTCGGGGAGGATCAGCCCTTCCTCGATGGCCCAGTGGAAGGTCGTGCCGTGGTTGTAGGGTTTGCCGAAAAAGTCGTCGCCGGTGTCGGAATGGGCGTCGAAGTGGAGCAGGGCCACGGGGCCGTAACGCTTTGCCACGGCGCGCAGTTCGGGCAGGGTGATGGAGTGGTCGCCGCCCATGATCACCGGGACGGCCCCGGCGCCGAGCACGCCCGCAACGGCGGCTTCGATGCGCTCGAAGGACTCGTCGAGATAGCCGGGGATGATGTCCACGTCGCCCGCATCGACGCCTTGGCAGTGCTCGAAAATGTCCACGTCAAGAACGCTGTGGTAAGACTTCAGGATGCTGGAGGCGTCCCGGATGGCCGCCGGACCGAACCGGCATCCCGGCCTATAGGAGGTCGCCGTGTCGAATGGCACGCCGAGCACGGCGAAATCGTTGCCGGAGCAGTCGGCGGAATGCGGCAGGCGTTGGAAGGTGCGGACCCCGCAGAAACGGGGGGAAGCCAGTGAATTGACGGGGACGCCCATGTCATGCTCCTTGTTTTTGTTGGAAGGTGGTTTTGCTCCATAAAAAGCAAGGTACATGCCATTATGTAATATGTTGAAACAAAAGGATGTTGTGTTTTGGAAAAAGAAGGCTGGCTATTCAGTTGTGAATACCTTGTGGCCCCGCAAGGGCGGGGGGAGGGGTATAGGTTTATCTATCATATAGGAATATAACAGAAAAAAAGAAAAAAGATCCTGCGGCGGCCTTGTTATTCAAACATGAATAGCCTATTCAGTATTGAATATATCCGCAGGAGGCCCGCCATGCCGCCGTTCGATGCCGCGTTACCGAGCACGGAAGATCTGTTTTCCGTCATTGAGGCCATCCACGACAACGTCGCCATTGTTGACCACAACGGCGTCATGCGCTGGGTGAGCAGTTGTTTTGAGCGCAATTACGGGATCAGCCGCGACCGGGTCATCGGCAGGACGACCTACGAACTGGAGGCGGAAAAAGTGTTTTCGCCATCCGTGGCGGCCCTCGTCCTCAAAACCCGCCGGGTGGTCACGCTGACCGAAGCCACACGTTCGGGGCAATACAATATCGTTACCGGCGTCCCCATTTATGATGATGCCGGGGATGTCTCGTTTGTGGTGAGCTACAGCGTGGACATGCGCTATTCACGCAGGCTGCATGAGGAATACCAAAAAATCAGCGCGTTGGTGTCCCCGGATGCGCCCCAATCCGTGGAGGGCCCGCCCTTCAGCGGGATTATGCGGGCCATTGCCGCGACCATCGAAAAGCTGGCCAAAGTGAACACGACCGTGCTCATTACGGGGGAATCCGGGGTCGGGAAGAACGTGGTCGCCCGTCTGGTGCACCGCCTGAGCGACCGCACGGACGGGCCGCTGGTCGAAATCAATTGCGCGGGCATCCCCGCCCCGCTGTTGGAATCGGAGCTGTTCGGCTACGAGGCCGGGGCGTTCACCGGGGCCAGCCAAAAGGGGAAGGAAGGGCGGATTGCGCTGGCGGACAAGGGCACGCTGTTCCTTGACGAGATCGGGGAACTCCCGTTGCGCCTCCAATCCAAGCTATTGCAGGTGATTCAGGAAAAGCAGATCGTCAAGCTCGGCGGGGTAAAGCCCGTTTCCATTGATTTCCGGCTGGTGGCGGCGACGAATCAGGATCTGGAGGCGCTGGTGGAGAAGAAGCGTTTCCGCAGCGACCTGTTTTTCCGGCTCAACGTCCTGCCGCTGCGGATTCCGCCCCTGCGGGAACGGCGCGAGGAGATCATGCCGCTGTGCCTGAGCATTTTGGAGGAGATGAACGCCAAGTACGGGACTGAAAAGGTTTTTTCCGAGGAAGTGAAGCGGCATCTCGCCGCCTACTCGTGGCCGGGGAATATCCGGGAGCTGCGCAACGTCATTGAACGGCTCGTGATAGTTTCTTCTGGGGGCGTCATCAAGGCGGCGGAACTGCCGGAACATATGTCCCGGCATCAGGGGAACCCGGAAAGCCCGATGGGCGGGAGCCTGCCCGATGCGTTGGAGGCGCTTGAGCGGCGCATGGTTCTGGAAGCGTATAAGGCCTGTGGGACGACGACCGGGGTTGCGAGGGCGCTGGGGATCAGCCAGCCCACGGCCGCCCGGAAGATTGCGAAGTACAAAAACGAGGCGCCCGGAGAGGGATAGGCTGGGGCGTGTTCACACTACGCTGAAATTTTCCCATAGTTGAAGAGGGTTGGAAAAATGCAGCATCGTTTAAAAATGATGATAACCATCTGTAAAAATATGTTTATTTTCTGTTTGCGTGGACAGGTCTAGGGGAGATTGTTTTCGCCTGCCGCGCAATGCCTGACGGGGGAACGCGGAAAACATTTTCGGCAAGGGCGATGGATGGCGGGATGGCGAGGGGAAGCGGGGCCCGCAATGGGGCCTTCCTTACAGAGGGATGCCGTTCCGCATCCGCCAATGCTGCAATTCTCAACAATATATTTGCTTTTTTGAAGAAATTGTCGTTTTAACCGAGAAAGGCCGGCATGTTATGCCTGCCTTTTGCCGTTAAAAACGGCGCCTATCATGTTCACGCATTCTTGTGATGCAGGTGTCAAATCGCTAAGGCTGTTTGCAAATATTCCAATATCAAAAGTAATCTCCGGCGTAACGGGGTACTTCTGATGCCCCGGTGCCAACGTGTCCATCGTGTACTCTGATAGGATTCCAACTCCGATGCCGTCCAGCACCATATTGATGGCGGTTTCCGCCATTTGCACCTGAAGAAACTGTCCGGCAGGGGGTGGCTGCCGGACATAATCCAAAATCGTTTCATAGGCGGATTTGTTTATGATCATCAGGTCGGGCGGGGTAGCCAAATTCACTTCTGAAACACCGGGATACTCCTTTGGCAGCATGGCCGCCATACGGTCACGGCGCAGCACGATGGAATCGAATTTCCCAAAGGGAGAGCAGGACACCGCAAAATCAACGGAATGCTCCTCCACCATGCGGAAAATATCATTGGGGCTGCCTTCCTTGATTTCAACCGTCACGCCCGGAAATGCCGCCCGATACGCTTTCAGGGCTTTTGAAAGGATGGTTGAAACAAGGGAGGTCAGGGAGGCGATCCGCAGGCGGCCCTCCACAAAATGGTTTTCCTGATAGGCTGTCTGGGCGATGCGGTTGTCCAAATCCTCCATCTGCTTGGCGAGAAGCAAAATCTTCTGTCCCACATCGGTGAGCATCAGCCCATTGCGCTTGTCCCGGAAGAACAGCTTGACGTTCAATTCCGCTTCCAGTTTTGAGATGGCGTTGCTCGCGGCTGGCTGTGTGATGTACAGCGTTTTTGCGGCTCGTGTGATGCTTCCGTACTCAGCCACTCTGAGAAAAATTTCCAAATTTCGGTTCAACATCATTTTTTAGTTATCTCATCATCATAAAATTTGAATTTTACTTATGTGATGCCGTACCATATTCCTCTCATACGGACAATCAACTTTTACCACAGCAGAGAGGAGAAAACGATGAACACGCTTTTTATCACAGGCGCATCTTCCGGCATTGGCCGGGAAACGGCCAAGTATTTTGCGGATCACGGCTGGCGGGTCATCGCCACCATGAGGAATCCGCAGAAAGCCGGGGAATTGGCCGACCTGCCCAATGTGGTCATCATGCCCTTGGATTTGACGGACCCGGAACAGATCCGTGAAACCAGCCGGAAAGCCTTGGCGGAGTATGATGTGGATGTATTGTTCAACAACGCCGGCTACGGCATGATGGGGCCTTTCGAGAAGCTGCCGGAGGACGAGATCCGCAAACTCTTTGATACCGATGTGATCGGAACAATGCTGGTGACCCAGCAATTCATCCCCCATTTCAAAGGGCGCAAGGGCGGCGCAATCCTGACGACCACCTCCTTGGCCGGTATCATCGCCCTGCCGCGTGACGGCGCGTATGGCGCGGCCAAACGCGCCCAGCAGGGTATGGTAGAATCCCTCTACTATGAGCTGAAGCCCTTCGGCGTGAAGGTGGCGGCTATGATTCCCGGCGGAACCAGCACCAATTTCCAGACCCCCGTCAACATTCTCGACGGCTATGAGGAGCCTGCGGCCAGACAACGGGAATATCTGCTGGACGGCAATGCCGCTTTCCCAGGGCCTGAGGAAGCTGCGGCGACGGTGTGGACTGCGGTGAATGACGGCAGGGATCAAATTAATTATCCCACAGACAGCGTGTGCCGGAAGCTCTATGATCAGTACCAGAGCATGGATGTTGAGGAATTTAAGATGTATTTCTATGACCGTATTTTTAACGGTGTGAAACGGTAAAGGAAATCTCCATATTATCAGGAAAGGTAGGCCGGAAGGAGCCGCCTGCCTTTGCTTATGTGTGTTTAATCGCGTACCCTTTAGGCCGTGTCGTCATTTTATATATAATTATTTGAAACTACTAGAATAATCTTTTGCGACTTGTAAAAGTAGCTAAATAATTTCAATAGATTATATCTAATTGACGACACGGCCTAATATCTGACGTGCAAATTTTACTTTTTGAAAGCGAAGCTGCACCTTGATACGGCTTTGCTTTTTATATTTACGCAATTCAAGACAGGTACTGGGGAAAACATTGTCCATGTAGGGCCCACCAGCAAATGCCTTCGCAAAACTCAACGAAACCAGCCGCTGGGAAAGGGCATCAATCAGATGCTGCGGCAAGGTTTAATGGAAATACGGTTGGTTGCATCGGACAGCAGGAAGTCCCCATCCCCATAGCTTTGGAATGAAAATCAATAGATAAAAGCTCGTTCCACATCTAGTGATGTGGGTCTCTTTTGTTCATTACATGAAATCCAGTTTTGAAGAATTGTTGCGAGACCTCCAGATAATTTCCAAAGAACTCTTCCTTTCCAGTTGGAATCTTGTATCAGCCACAAACTTAAACACAGCCTAATTTTTTGTCCATTGCACGGAAAAACTCCCCATCGGATATCGACGGGGAGTTTTCATAATGGCGCGGGGGATTCTTTTGCGGGAAGCGCCTGCACCCTCTGTGGAAGAAGGCAGAAGTGTGAGGGAAGCGCCCTCCCTCAGAACATGCCTGAAATATTCCACTTTGCGATGGAGCTAGGCTTGCGTCGCTTCCCGCACGGTTTCGGCAAGCTTGAGGAACGCGGCCTTCGCCGGGGTGTCGGTGGGCATGGAGACGATGGGATGCCCCCTGTCCGCGGCGACGACCGTGGCGGGATCGAGCGGGATCGCGCCGAGGAAGTTCAGCCCTTCCTGTTTGGCAAGGGCTTCGCCGCCGCCCTTCTTGAAGAGATCGATTTCCCCGCCGCAGTGGGGACAGAAGAGGCCGCTCATGTTCTCCACAAGGCCGAGCACGTCCGCCTTGACGACTTTCAGGAAATCAAGCGCCTTGCGGACATCCGCCAGGGAAATCTCCTGCGGTGTGGTGACGACGATGCACTTGGCGTCGGGGATGGCGTCAAGGATGGTCATATGCTCGTCGCCGGTTCCGGGAGGGGAATCGATGAGCAGGTAGTCCAGCGCGCCCCACTTCACGTCGGCGACGAACTGCTGAATGGCCCCAACCTTTTTGGGGCCGCGCCAGATGATGGCGGCGTCCTTGTCTTCGAGGAAGGATTCGATGGAGATGAGCGAGAGGCGCTCGCCGCAGGAAACGGGCACGAGCTTGCCGTCTTCGTTATCCACCCTGACGAACCCGTGGGAGCCGAGCAAGTGCGGGACGCTTGGGCCATGCAGATCCACGTCGAGGATGCCGACGTGGAAGCCCTGCGCCGCCAGTGCTGCGGCGAGGTTCACGGTCACTGAGCTCTTGCCCACGCCGCCCTTGCCGCTCATGACGAAAAGCTTGTGCCGCACGCCTTTCAGGTTTTCGGCCATGACCTTGCGCTGCATGGCCTCGGTCATGGGGATCGTCGTCTGCCCCTGCTGTTCCGAACATGATGCCATATGTATTTCTCCAGACAGTTGTGAGGGATGAAGGATTGCCGTGGCGGAAGCCTTTCTTCCGGCGGGAGGCTTTCCCGCCGAAGCCCCGGCTATTCCGTCCGCAGCTCACAGGCGGAATAAAAGACCTGCCCGTCCTTGGGCTGCGTCACGGCTTTGCCGTCGGCGACGAGCATCTCCAGATGCTTGATGGCTTCGGTGACGTGGATGTTCAGGCCCGCCGCGGCTCCGGCTGCGGTACAGGGGCGGCGTTCGATGAGCGCGAGGATGTCCTCTTCCTTGATCTGCGTGCGGAAAGCCGTATGCGCCATGTCGTCGAGATGTTCCGCGATGATTTCCACCGTGCCGGGCACCCCCGCGAAACGCTCACGGATTTCCAGAAGCCGGGCGGCGGGAACGGGCAGGGCATAGGTTTCCGCCGGAGGGCGGCATACGCTGTTGATCTGAACCTTGTCGGGCCGGATGCGTTCCGCCAGGCGGGCGATGGCGTCCACGGAAGCGTCGTCGTCGCTCATGCCGCCGAGCAGCATGACTTCAAGCCAGATCTGCCCTTTGAATCCTTCACGGAAGGCGATCAGCCCTTCGACGATGCGGTTGAAATCAAGGGTCGCGACGGGGCGGTTCACCTTATCGAGCAGCGCGGCGTCGCCTCCGTCCAGCGAAGGGATCACCACATCGGCGGCGGCGAGGTCGGCGCGGACTTCGGGCATCCACAGCAGGGAACCGTTGGTGAACACCACCACCGGGACGTCGGTCATGGCCTTGATGCCCCGGATGATGTCGCCGAGCCCGGAGTGCAGCGTGGGTTCGCCGGAGCCGGCGAAACTGATGTATTCGGGCCTGTCCCCGTTTTCGAGCTTGCGGCGCACTTCGTCAAGGATCTCTGCGGTGGGGATGTATTCCTTGCGCTCGGCGGTGTGGTTCGTGGTTCGCCCAAGCTGACAGTACACGCAGTCGAACGAACAGCTTTTGAAGGTCAGGGCGTCCACGCCGAGAGACCTTCCCAGACGCCGGGAAGGAACCGGGCCGTACACATGTTTAAAGCCAGTGTTCATGTTTCTGTCCTTTTCCCGCGGGATTGCCCGCGTTCGGCAGCCTGCCCCGGAGGTGCGCCGGGGTCAGGCCTTGTTTCCGTCCGGGCCGCCTTCAATGGTTTCCAAAGCCCGTCGGCTTATGCCCGCATAGGAGGCGATGGCTTTCCATGCCTCGGCATAATCCCCGGAGAAAGGGGTTTCCCCATTCCGGTTTTTGGTCGTCAGCATGAAGCCTTCCAAAAACGCGGCCTTCGGTTCCAACGTTTCGGCGAGCTTCATCTCCAGAGGCCGGATGTGCTTGGCATAGATGTAGTCGGCGATCTCTTTATCCGTATGGCCCCACGAGCGGCCTTCCTCGATGGCGGATGTGATTGAGCAGATGATTTCGTTCATGGTGTTGGTGTCGGGGTTTCGCCTTCGGCGGGCTGAAGGGGCCGTCGGCAGTGAGGGCAGCCGCACGTCGTTTCACGCGCGTTGCAGACCAAATAATCACCGCCTTCGATGATCAGCCGTCGGCTGTTGACGAGGCAATCGGCAATTTTGTGGCGCGCGTTCCGGTACATGGCTTGCGCGGTAGTCCGTGCGACGTGCATCCGTCCGGCGCACGCTTCCTGATTCAAGCCTTCCAGATCGATGAGCCGGATGGTTTCGTATTCCTCGACCGTCATGACGATGGTCCCTTCGTCAATCCCGGCAAGGGGGCCGAAAAGCGTATTCTGAGGCAGGCGGCAGACGCGCCGCCACTTTCTGGGCCTTGGCATGATCCCTTCCTCTGTTGTCCGGGAACCGTTCCGGGGCCTCGGAGTGGAGCGCCCCATCGATCGTTTTTGACATATGCCCTATTCCTTCACGCCGCACCTGTCAACAATCAAGCCTTTGGGAGACAGTCGCTTTTGCAATGGAAGCCGCATTTCAACTACATGAAACTCAAAATGAATTTTTAGGAAAGGCTCTGTCATGGTACATGGTTGTTTTGTTTTAGCAATATACTGAAAATATATGCTTTTTCTCCAAACTTTCCGCTGGCGGGCTCTGTGATTGGGGGGGGTATTGGTTATTTATTTGGAATTTCAAGGAAATAAAGCATCAACCGTTTTCTATGACACAGCTTTAGGAAGTCATCAAAGAGGCGAATGTCCCGTCTGTGGGGGCCCGTCGTGCTTGCTTTTTTTCAGCCACCCCCCTTAGGCCGTCCTTTAGGCGTATAGCCCTGAGCGGAAAAGCGCAGTATGCTCTCCCGTTCGGAGGAGTCCCTCCGGGAAAACGGTTTCATCTTGATTTGGCGTGCGCGGTATGAAACAATCCGTCGTGTTTGTTCCGGCCCCGGAAAACGTTTGGGCGATCCGTAATTGGAACATCCATCACGAAACGTCATCTTGAGAATACTGGAAAAACAATGCGCAATCCCATCCCCAGAGTGGCGGCTATCCACGATCTCGCCGGGTTCGCCCGCACGTCCCTGACGGCGGCCATCCCGATCCTGTCCAGCATGGGCATTCAGGCGACGCCCCTGCCTACGGCCATCCTGTCCACGCAGACGGTGGGCTATGACGATTTTACGCTGCTCGACCTCACGGACGACATGGTTCGTATCCTTGATCACTGGGAACGCCTCGGGCTGCGGTTCGACGGCGTATACTCAGGCTTCATGGCGTCCACGGCGCAGATGGATTCGGCGGCGCGGTGCATCCGAAATTGCCTTGCGCCCGGCGGGTTGGCTGTGGTTGATCCCGTGCTTGGGGATGACGGCAAGCTGATCCCGACCATGACCCCGGACATGGTGGAAAAAATGCGCTGGCTCATCACCCGCGCGGACGTGATCACCCCAAATTTCACCGAGGTCTGCCTGCTCCTTGATGAGCCCTACAGCCCGGAAACGGATTTGCCCACGCTCAAGGGCTGGCTGCGCCGCCTCGCAGAAAACGGCCCCAAGACGGTCGTGGCGACGAGCGTGCCGCTTGCGGACGGGCAGGCCTTGCGTAAGCCCGAATGCACTTCCGTGCTCGCCTACGAACGGGACGGGGATCGTTTTTGGCGGGTGGACTGTTCATACATCCCAGCTTATTACCCCGGCACGGGCGACGTGTTCGCCAGTGTGCTGACGGGGAGCCTCCTGCAGGGCGACAGCCTCGCCATTGCGCTTGACCGTGCCGTGCAGTTCGTCACCCTTGGCATCCGGGCCACCTTTGGGCAGGGCCTTCCCAACCGGGAGGGGATTTTGCTTGAGCGAATCCTTGATACCTTACGTGCGCCTCTCGGATCGTATATGTGCCGCCTTGTGGATTAAGCGGGTTCTTTTGGCTTTTGCGTGTTCACGGCGCGCTGAAACGGCATTCCGGTTTCCGGGTGCCGTTTTTTTATGAAGGCGGCACATATGCGATCCGATACGAGCATATTATACCCATAATCTTTTTTTATTATGTAAATTTTATTACCAACACCATCAACCCTGCTCCATACCCCAAACATCCCACCACAAACCATCAAAAACCTTTCGGTACAAAGCCAAAGAATTTGGCGCAGGTAGATAGGGAAGAATATTCTTTGACTAGCGCAAATACTGACGGGAGAATCAATGGTTCTTTGATGTGCTGGTGAAAACTCTCCGCAAGGAGCGTGATGCTTCAGTGAAGAATATACGTCAGACAGTGGAAAAATTGGAGAAAAAGTAGGTATTTTTCAGCACATTGCTGAGAAAACACAACCATGTGCTCTGACAGGGCCTTAGATTTCAAATGACATAGCCTGCCAGTATTCAATGGGGATTGGGACGTATTCCCACCGACAGTATATAGGTATGGCGGCGGCCCATGCCGTTTGGCTTTCTCTGGTGTCTCCTCCACAGAGGGAAGGGGAGAGGATAACGCCGCTCTTTGAAGCGATGGGCATTCGTCCGGTATGCTCTTCACTTCTTTCCAGTGCGGAAAATATTGTGCAAAACAGGCCGGAAAAAGAGCAACCTTGCCCCCCATGCCCTCAAGATGCCTAGCTCCAGACGATCAAACCTGCCGGGCTTTATCCTGCGAGGGAAACCTCCTTGCCTTGGAAAGCGTTTGTTCATAGCCTTTGAAAGGCTGTGTCATAGAAAAGGGCTGACGCTTTTCCCTTTGAAGTTCCAAAGGGGATAGCCAACAAAATGTTTGGCTGTGTTATAAAAAACGGTTGATGCTTTTTCCTTGAGGCTCCAAAGGGATAACCGGCAAAATGCCTTAGCCGTGGATCCCACCAAGGGGAAAACCGGAGAAAAAGGCTGTATTTTCACCGCACTGTGGAGATGAAACAACCACATGCCATGACACAGCCTTTTGAAAAAGTTGCTGTCCGCATCTGTTCTGGATGAACTGACCATGAAGGCCAATGAATTACCGGACTTCCATTCTTTGATAATGGTTGGTATCCTGTTCACATATAGACGGCTGAACATTTGCCGCTTTGCGGAACGCATCCGCAAGGGCTTCAAGGTCTCAATCAGGCTATGGAACGGCCCACCCCTATTTGAGGCGCAGCTTTCCACAAAGGAATAATGTCGACAATAGTCTGTCTGTATTAACAATCTCCTGTTCTTAGATTGTGGGTTAGCGGTATGAACGGGTGCTTCCTTATGATATGCATTGCTTCCCCCCCCCGCCGTCCGAAAGATTGCTCAAAGGCTCATCGCCGTTATCAGCAGCCTGAGCACGGGAACGGAACGTGAAAGGCGGCATAGCCCCTATTTATAATAGAGCGTCAGGATTGATAAAAAGCAGGGGGCGGCGATAGGAGAGGCCATATGTTTTTTATGACAGCTTCACTGAAATCATTGAAGAATAGTCTTGTGGCAAAGCCTTGATTACAGGCATTTCGCATGGCTGCGGCACAGGAAACCATGACTGCTTTATTCAGTAAAACTTTCTAAATAATAAATACAATGGCTCTGTCAGAGTACATGGTTGTTTTATTTCAGTAATATACTGAAAATATATGCTTTTTCTCCAAATTTTCCGCTGTGGGCTCTGTGACTGGGGGGATTTTATTGGTTATTTCCTTGAAATTTCAAGGAAATAAAGCATAAACCGTTTTCTATGACATAGCCAATACAATATCTATTATGTGCTGATGTCGCTGACGGAAAAATTGGGGAAAAAGCCCCCATCTTGCCTTGCGGCGGAGGTGGAACAACCGCACGCTATGACAGGGCCTTTCGTATCTTGTTGAACTTGACGGAACATGAGCATTGAAATGCTTTCATCCTTTTACGAGGGAAAAATGAATGACTTAGAAAGTATTCTTAATATGTTGGATTGCGGTGTGGTGAAAATAGTGTTTAACGGCGATCAGCGTACTGTAGAATGGGCAAACGATGCTTTCTATTCGTTGACTGGATCTACTCGTAAAGAATATGAAGACCAATCAAAAAGCGGCAACCCCAGAAATGTGTTGCACCCAGATGATTTTGAAAGGGTTTTTGCCGCATTCAATAAGCATATACAAAGTAAAGAACAATTAAATATCCAGTATCGTGTTTTCCATAAAAATGGCAGCGTCGTATGGCTTGATGTCATTTCCAACTTTATCGGCTATAAAGATGATAAGCCTTGTTTTATCAATATAATGCGTAATATTACCGAACTAAGGAAAATTCAGGAATTGAGGGAGTATGAATTAAAACGCTACCAACTGATTTGTGAATTGAGCAATGATTTGTTGTTTGAATGTGACATTGAAAAAGATCAAATGACAAACTATTCAACAACGTCATCCAATTTTAATATGACATCTATCGATGGCTTTTTCTCCAGGCCTGATGCGCATGGCTTATTGACGGAGAAGGGCATAACTGCTTTGCATCAGTTATTTTTTAAGGATGTTATTGAAAATAGGCACTGTAAGCGTTCACAGCCCATTCAAATCATGACCGAGCAGGGGTATAAGTGGTTTACGGTTACGTGTGGCATCGCTAATCGTGTCATCATAGGCAAATTAAGCGATGTGGATGAGGATGTAAAGCTCGTATGTGATTTACGCCAAAGCGCCCAACGTGATGAGCTGACAGGCCTGCTCAACAAAGCCGCCATGCTCAAAAAAGCTACACAACTGTTCAAGCATTCCCTGGAAAATGGGCAGGCCCAAGGGCTCCGCACCGGAACAAACCGGGATGGGAAAGCATTCAAGTCCCATGCGATGGTTGTCTTGGATCTCGATGAGTTCAAGCGGGCGAATGATACATTTGGCCACAGCTTTGGTGATGAAATTATCCAAACGGTTGCTGAATGTATAAAAGAAAGCTTTCGTCTGGACGATTTGAAAGGGCGCTTCGGCGGCGACGAGTTTATAGTGATCATCAAAAACGTGGATGGCCCAACTGCGCAAGTATTGGTCGAACGGTATCGCCAAAACCTTGCGGTTAAGTGCCAGCCGCATGGGGGGCGTTACGCTATTACGAATTCTATTGGGGTCAGTTTGTTTCCCCAGCACGGTAAGACCGTTGATGAACTCTTCAAAAAAGCTGATTACGCCCTCTATCAGGCCAAGCGGCAAGGTAAAAATCAGACGGCTTTCTTCACGGAAGACGCTTAGATACGGTATTTAGGAAGGAAGAATAAACATTTTAGCATGGATAGCCGTATGGAGCGCTTGCGATAGTCATGGCCGGAAACGGATGGTGTCGCATAGCCAAAAAAAATTCCTCATTTCAGAGTTGCTATGCAGCGGGAACTTTTAGATTATGTCGCCAATGAGAGATATAATCTATTTGAATTATTTAACTATTTTTCAAATCACAAAAATATTTTTTGATAATTTCAAATAATTACATCAAAATGGCGACACGCTCTAAAATCCCCAGTAAAATAAAGTACATTATTGGGCTGTGTCATAAAAAGTTAATGCTTTTTCCTTGAAGTTTCAAAGGAATAACGAGCAAAATGCCTTGGCTTATGGATTCCGCCGACGGAAAAGCGGGAGAAAAAGGCTGCATTTCACCGCGCTGTGGAGGAAACAGCCACATACCCTGACGAAGCCTATTGTTTAAGCAGGGTAACCGCATTCTGGAAATGTGGCTGTCGTGCAGGCAGGCAGTTGAATGCTTTGACAGCATCTTGCTCGAATGGCCTGAAATCACTATGATTTTCATATCAAGGCTAAGCGGCGCAATAGCTTAAAATCCTTCAAGATGTCTGTATCCCTTTGTATCCCTTTGACGTGCAGGCCGATTTCCCCACGCCGCATAGCTGATCGGCCTGTTTCATCCAGCCTCACACCTGCCACAGCCCCCAAATCCCGTTTCTCCCTTGCCGATGCCATCTGGATGCGCCGCGCTAGAGGTAGACGAGCAGGATGGTCATGGCGATGGTGCTCAGGAGGATGGACAGGGAACAGATGTTGCCTGCCATGATCACGTCGCCCTTGAGCTTCATGGTAAAGATAAGGGCCAGCGAAGAGGAGGGGGCAAGGGCGATGACGGCCATAGCCTGTCTGATTTCAAGCGAAAAAGGCAGGCAGCGATAGAAGAGGAACGCCAGCACGCCTGACAGCGCATAGCGGACCGCGATGTGTTTGATGAGGCATCGGAAGCTCTTGCTGTCCATTTGCAGATGGATGTTCACCCCGATCATGAGCATACAGAGGAACGCGTTGGCGTCCCCGGCGATCTTGGTGAAGATGATCACTGGGTGCGGTAGGGCGAGGTGCAGGAACGCCATGACGATCATGATCAGATAGATGCAGAAAGGGATGGACGAAAAAACATTGCGCAGGAAACTTTTGACGGACAGATGCTGTGAGGCGTCGGTGACGCTGTTGGCGAGCGCGTAGGTGCCGCCCGTGCACATGATTGCGTTCCCGGCGTCGAACAGGCAGGTTGCCAGAAACCCTGTGGGAGGCAGGAAACCGGCAACGAAAGGCATGGCGAACGTGCCGATGTTGTAACCAGAAAGGTTGATCATGGAAAAGGCACGTTCCTGCCGGGCCTTGCCGTGGGTCATGCCGTAGCCCGTGACGACCATGAGGACGTTACAGAGCGCGCCCAGCGCGACGAGCCAGAGCATTTCGGAAGTCACGGGTACGCCGTTGATGCTGGTTATGATGATGCACGGCAGGGTGATGTAGAACACGATGCCGGAGAGCACGCGGAACGTTTCCGCCTTCAGGATGGACAAACGGCGGAGCAGGTAGCCGAGCATGATGAAGGTGATGAACGAAAGAATTTTGATCAGTGCCTCTTCCATAAAAATCCCCTTTCTGCACCAGCCCGCGGGAGCGCGTTTCAAAGGGCGGCCTCCGGCGTGGTGTTCCCCTGTACGGGGCGAACCTATTATACCCACTTTCCGTTCCTGTACACTCCCCCTCGCCGTGTCGTGCGGAAGGCCGCCCCGCCGAGGCCATCCGAAGGGCACAAAAAGACAGCCGCACCCGGAGAAAAAGGGCGCGGCCGTCTTCAAGCCTGTTCAGCGGTGGAGTTAGGAGGCTATATCAGCGAACCGGCGGCCTCATAGAGCCCTTCGGAAAGGGTGGGGTGGGCGTGGATGGTCTCGAAGAGATCGCGGGCGGTGCAGCCGCGCCGGATGGCAAGGGTGGCTTCGGCAATCAGATCGGAAGCATGGGCCCCGGCGATGTGCGCGCCGAGGAGCTTCCCGCTGCCTTCCTCAGCGATGAGCTTGAACAGCCCGGCGAGTTCGCCCATGGCCTGCGCCTTGCCGAGCTCGCGGAACTGGAACACCGAGGTTTTCACGGCGAGCCCCCGTTCCTTGGCCTGCGCCTCGGAAAGTCCCACATTCCCGATTTCCGGGGCGGTGAAGACGGCGGAGGGCACCACATCGTAGTTCTGCGCCTTCCTGTTTTCGGGATGCAGAATGTTATGTACGGCGGTGTGGGCTTCTGCAACCGCCATGTGCGCCAACATGATGCGGCGCGGCCCGATGACGTCGCCGATGGCGTACACGCCCGGCACCGAGGTTTCCAGAAAATCGTCGGCTTCGATCCAGCCCCTGGCATCGACCTTGACCCCGGCGGCGTCGAGCCCAAGCCCGTCCGTATGCGGCACGCGGCCTACGGTGACGCACACGGCATCGGCCTCAAGCGTGCGCGGGGCGGGCGGGTTGGCCGCCGCCACAAAGGGAGACGCGCCGATTTCCACGGAAACGCCTGTCCCGGCGGGCGTTGCGGCGGTCACCGTGCGGGCCAGCTCCACGGCGATGCCCTTCTTTTTCATTTCGCGCAGCAACAGGCGGCTGATTTCCTCGTCCACGGAGGGCAGGGGAAGCACGCGGTTTTGGCCTTCCACAACCGTCACCTTGGAGCCGAACGCCCGGTAGATGAACGCCAGCTCGCAGCCGATGACCCCGCCGCCCACGATGATCAGGCTGGACGGCACGGCCTGCAGTTCCAGCGCGTCGTCGCTCGACAGCACGCGGGCGTGATCCACGGGCAGGGCGGGCAGCTCCAGCGGCGAAGAGCCCGTAGCGACGATCACGTTGTCGCTTTCGACCTCTTCCACGCCTTCCGCCGTGGCGACGCGCACCAGCTTCGCGCCCACGAGTTCGGCCTTGCCGCAGATGACGCGGATCTTGAGCTGGGCGCACGTTTTTTCAAGGCCGGCCTGGAGCGTGGCGGCGACCTTGCGCTTGCGGTTCACGATGGCGGGCATGTCCGCCTTGAGCGCGCATTCCCCGGTGATGCCGAATTCCGCCAGCCGTCCGCCCATTTCCAGCACGTCGGCGGAAGAGCGCAGGGTTTTTGTGGGGATGCAGCCCGTGTGCAGGCACGTGCCGCCGAGCTTCCCCTGTTCCACGAGCGTCACTTCCGCCCCGGCTTTCGCCGCCGCAAACGCCGCCGAATAGCCTCCCGGCCCGGCCCCGATGATGGTCAGTTTCATGTCGCCTCCTCAAAAGGTGCTGTTTGATGCGCTTCCAGCCGGGACGAGTCCCCGCTTCCCGCCAGTGGGAATTCTTTAGGGGAAACCGGCGGAGGATGCAAGGGCGGACAGCCGCCAATCTGGCGAAATACGTTTTTTATACGCTTGAAAACAACTTTTTTTTCAGAAAAAAAACGGATTTTCTTTCCTTCTGGACAGATCGGCGGGTTTCCCGGCGGATGGGGCTAGCGCTTCCAGCGGAACGTGAACACCTGTTCGACGTCGGGGTGCAGGCTCAAATGGACCGGGCAGGTATGGGCGGCGCGTTCGATCATGGTTTTCTGTTTGTCGGTGTATTCGCGGTCGGGCATGGTGAAGACGACTTCAAGCTTGCCGATGCGCCGGGGGTTCGCGCTCATGGTTTTGGTGACTTCAATGGTGGTTCCGGTCACGTCCACATCGTGCATCTTGCCGTAAATGCCGATGATGGTCATGGCGCATCCGGCCAGTGCCGTGGCGCAGAGATCCGTTGGCGAGAAGCCTTCACCCTTGCCGTTGTTGTCCACGGGGGCGTCGGTAACGAGGCGTGCGCCGCTGGCGGCGTGGACGGATTCGACCCGAAGGTCCCCAAGATAGGTCGCGGTAACGGTAGCCATGTCAAACTCCTTTTTACGGATTGTAACGGAATCTCCCGCAGGAGCCTACCCCCCGCAGCGCCTTGCCTGCGGAGCCCCGCCGCCGTCCACAGGGGGTGAAGGAAAGGAAGGTTTCATTGACAACCCCTGTGATTTCCACCACTGTTAAAATAAATACAGAGTGTTCTCATAGGCGGCAGTGCCTTTTTGAGAGGATGGAGGATGGTTTTGACCAGAAAAACGGGCTGGTACAGCGCTGAAAAGAAAATCGTCCTGACGATTGCGTCGGCTATCCTGATTGCCTCCGTATCCGTCTTCGCCATCCTGTATCTGATGATGAGCAACGCCTTGCAGGAAGACATCCGGGCACGTGCGCGCGTGGTGAATGCCTATGCGGAATCCCATTTGAACCTTGAGGGGTTCGCCAATATCAATACGCTTACGGACATGCGGCGGGATACGTATCAGGATACGCAGTCCATGCTGGACAATATCAGGCAGATCGCCAACGTGCGCTATCTTTACACGGCCAAGTCCAATGGCGGGGGCCAGCCCATATATCTGGTGGACGGCCTGCCGCCTGATTCCTCGGACTTCCGCAGCCCCGGCGATCTTATTGAACAAGACATCGTTCCCATGCTGAACCGTTGCCTGTCCGGGGACCCTATCGAGTCGGACGGCGTGCTGAATACCGAATGGGGGGCGATTTTCCTGACGTGCATGCCCGTCCATGCCAGCGGGGGGGCGAGGCCCGTCGGGGCCGTAGTCATGGAGTTCAACGCTGACGTCATTCATGACAGCAAGCTCCGGGCCATGATTTACAGCGGGGCGCTGGCCTTGGTGATCGTGGGGTGCTGTACCGTTATTACGATGCTCTGCCTGCGGCGTTTGGCAACGCCCTTTTATAAGAAGCTCGCCTACACGGATATGCTCACCGGCATCGGCAACCGCACCGCCTTTGAACTGGAACTGAAGGATCTGGAAAAAAAGTTGCCCCGCTCCCTGACCATCGTTGCGTATGATCTGAATTATATGAAACAGCTCAACGATACCTACGGCCATGCTGCGGGGGATGCCTATCTCCGGCGTATGGCCCACCTGCTGACGCGTGAGGAGCCGGTAAGCCGAGGGCTTTCATTCCGCATCGGCGGGGATGAATTTGTGACGCTGTTTGAGGGCGAAGAAAAGGAAGCCCTGCTGTGGGGGCTGGAGCTGTTCCACATGGCTGGGGCACAGGCCGAAGTCAACGGGCAGCCCGTCACTTTCTCCTATGGGGTCGCCTCGTATGATCCTGCCCTTGATAAAGGCAGTTTGCACAATACGCTGAGCCGGGCCGATGCCCTCATGTACCGCTTTAAGAAAGCCGCCAGAGGCGAAAGCTGAATACGCAACCGGTAAAGGCTGATTCGCTGAAGAGCGTGCTGATTCACTGAAGATTGTATGGAACGCCGCCCTTCCCTGATTTCGGGATAGGGCATAAAAATAGTATGACGTAAAAGTAATTTGTTTACACCATGTTATTGGCGATGGGAACATGCATTTTCAAGCTGCCACATATTTTTTGCCACATATTTCGGTTCGGGGATAGCTTCGATTGCGGCAATTTTTTGCGAGTTGAGCACATGCTGATAGTGCTTTAAAATCATGGTCAAGCTTGCGTGCCCCATGAGCTTGGCAACCGTTCCTATGTCTGCACCGGCGGCTATTGCTTCGGTGGCGAAGGCATGCCGCAAATCATATGGACGTATATTTCTAGTTATCCCGGCTCGTCTCAGGGCCGCCTTCCATCCTCTTCGTATGCTTTCGATGGGCTTCCCCATAAAGTGGATGATATACTCAACACCCTGTGCTCTGTCCATATTACGCCACGACTGCAACTCCTCTATCAACGCCTTTCTGATAGGAATATCCCTGATCGGCTCAACTCTGTTTTTTTTTGCAGCACGCAGATGAATCACACTATTCTCAATATCTACATCCGTCCATTTCAGGTCGAAAAGTTCAGATGGACCTACCCTGATGCCCATTTGCGATCCGAGTACGATAACGCGCCGTATATGTTCGCTGGCATGGGCAAAAATCAGTGCGATTTCATGTTGAGTCGGCGGAATGAAATGCTCGTACTCCACATGTGGCAATTTAGGGATTCGCGGTATCTTCATGATGAGTTCATTTTGATGTGCCCATCTGAGCATGGAAATGACTTGACTCATATAGCGTTTGAGGGTTGCCGTCTTGATCCCCCGTGACAAAAGGTGCTCGACAAGAGCTTTGAGTTTAGCGTTGTCTACATCCCGAAGAGGTGTATCCCCAAGAAACAGGACGGATGGTTTCATGTTTACCAAGTGCCTGCTCAACGCCCTTTCTGAAAAGCGTCTTTCTTTTAGGAACAGGTAATACGCGGATTCAAAGGTATGCTCCATCTGCGGCGCTTCCGTTTCCTCCCGTCGGAAGAGATCCCGTTCATACTTGAGCTGATACTTCTTGAGAGCATCCTGTTTTTTTGCTTCTTCCTCCGTTTCGAAGTACAGTGATTCACGTTTGAGCGTAAAGGGGTTGTTCCAGTACACTTCCCACGGCTTTCTACGGCCTTTCCTCTGTCTGATAGCCATACGAATAGCTCCTGAGCAAAGGGGCCGCCAGCCACTACTGGACGGCCCCCATATTGAATTCTGCGAAAAGTTCCTCTGCGGATTTTCCGATGACGTACCCTGACGTTTTGGGCGGTCGCCGGCGCTTGGGAACTCCTGCCTTTGCCTGAGCCTCAGCATGTAATGTGTCGATCACCGTCATAACGGCGCGCCGTGACCAGCGCAAGGTTTTGCGCTCCTTGCCCCACGGAAGGCTCACAGGCTGTACGCCACGGGACAGCAGGATTGCCCTCGCCCTCTCTTCTCCAATGTTCATGACGGAAGCGACTTGTTTTGTTGTCAGCAGTTCCGGTTCCATGCTGTTCTCCTACATCGTCTTACGGGGGCTTTCCCTCTTTGGGCTATGGCTTCCAATCTGCCGATGATGAAACGGATTAACGCCCTGTTTTCGCTGCGCTCTTTGTGGAGTTTTTTGATCTCCACGCACAATCTGAAAACGACGGCGGACGGCCCCATCCCATCAAAGGCGCGGGAGTCTCCGAGCATGTCGCCAACGGCGGCGGTTCGGATGTAGTCGAGTTCTTCGGGGGTGATAGTCATTCAAAACCTCTCAGGTATGCTTGCCAGTAATCTTCTGGTGTCCTATGACGCTGGTTACTTCTCAAACCTTCAACCATCTTGGCTGTAAACCACTTTTTCACCGCATGTTCATATGCTTTCCATATTCCCGGCCAACGTCGCATTGATTCTTTGCGTTGTCGTGTGGCCCCCGGAGATGAACTGAGGATGAAAGGGCACACGACACAGCCGATACGTGAAAAACCTTCATCATATAATGATGGATAATGTAATCCTCGACTCTCAATAAATTCCCATACGGCCCATTCGGGCCATGCAAAAATCGGCTTGTAGATAGTTTGTTTGCTAAAGCTGTCTATTCTTGGGCGGGATGCGCGACGTGTTGACTCTTCGGCGCGTATTCCCATGATTCGATGTTTAAGGGGATGCTCACGCGCTGGTTCTTTTTTCAGCACCTCACAACACCAGCGTTGCATGCGTAACGGAGGAGCCTTTTTCTGAATGGCTTCCCACATCGTCATTTTGGGGTAGAGCCATTGCACGGACGGGTAAGCCGTTCGGATAAACTGAACAACTTCCGGCGGGTCAATCCTCGTACATGAGTAATATGCATGGTGCTTGACCCCTGCCATGCGGCACAGCTCCAGCGATACAATGCTATCCTTACCGCCGCTGAACCCGACAAAAAAGCCTTCCGGCGGCTCGTTCTCCTGTAAGAAAGCTATGCTTTCGGCTATGTAATCGTTTGTATCGTATCCCGGAAACGCCTGCTGCCGGATGGCGTTTTTCATTTTTCCCTCCCTGCGCGTTGTTGTCCGGCCGCGCCCCCGGACGGCGGCTATTTCTTCTCCCGCCGATGGTGGCAAAAGGGGCATTCCCTGAGTTTGCTGACGGTGCCGCAGACGGGGCAAGCCTTGGGAGACAGTCCGTCGCTGAGGCGGGCCATTTTGCAGGCGCCGTTTATCTGAGCGAAGTTTTTTTGTTTGCGTGGTTTCGGGGCTTCATCCGGCATGGCGTTCCGCTTCCTTGTTGATGGCTTCAAGCGCGGTGCAAACGAGATGTGCCAGACCTGAGAAGGCATCGTCCTGAAGGTTCAGTTCGGGGAAGAACTCCACGTCGATGCTGAGGGTATTTTCCTTTGGCGTTTCGGAAATGGTGATGGTGGCGCGGCGGGTATCCATCATTGTTCCTCCGAGGTCACGTCGATTACGTCGTCATTATTGGGGGAGCTGGGCGAGACGGAGACGGGCTTTTCAAGAAAGGAGCCCTGCCGTTCCTCGGTGGTCATCGGGCGGCGCAGGACTTCGCGGTAAGGTTCTGTGGATTCAACCCAGACCATTTCGCACTTGTCCCAATCCTTCAGGAGATCGCAGTGAACCTCCCGTTCTTCCTTGCCGTCGCGGTAGCGTTTTGAGGCGGTTTGGGCGATTTTCTCCTGCGTTTCGATGAGGCGCTTGTAGTGCTTGCGTTCGGCATCAAGCGCGGCCTCGTATTCCTCGATTTTCGCGAGGGCATCGGCCATTTCCTGTCCGTATTCCAGCCGTTCGGCGTCTGTCAGCGGTTCGGAGACTGTGATGGTTTCCTCGCGCACATAGGTCATGTTGGGGCCGATGGGACGGGCATTGGTGGCGATGATGGCTATTTCTTGGCTCATGGGTTTTCCTTTGGGCCGGGTATGAAGCCCCCGGCGGGGCTTTTATGGTGACGCCCCGGAAGGAAGGTGCGGGGCGGTTGGGGGCTTACTCGGCCCACGCCGGGCATCCGGCGCGCTGTTCGCAGTCGGAGCACGTCCAGTCGCTGACCTGCGTTTCCGTTTTCGGGCAGGTGAGCATATTGGCGGCGGGGGCTGGCTGCGCGGGGGCTTCCGGGGCGTCCTGTTGCGCACCGTTCCGCACGGCTTCGGCGGCAAGCTGCCTGACCTTCTCGCACTGCGCCGTGTTCCAGTTGCGGGCGTAGGCGTTGACCAGCTTTTCGACGTCCTCAAGAGGGTTGCCCGTGGCCAGCCATGCGTCGGCGGCTTCCCTGCGTCGGGCTTCCATTTCGGCGTTGGTGGGGCGTTTTCCCTTCGCGCCTTCGGAGAGGGCGGCATTCAGCCCTGCGGTCGGCGTATCGGGTGCGACGGCGGGAAGATCAATGATGCCGTCGGCAAGGTGTTGGCTCACGCCAGCATCGGCGGCTTCATCAAGCGCGATGGCCTTCTGAATTTCCGGGGAGAGAGGAAGGTACTTGCAGAGCCGCCGGATCGCGGTCTTCTTCCACATTTCCTCTTCCCATTGAACCCACGGCCCGGAGCCGGACGCTTTGGACGCCTTGCGGATTTTGTCGATCTCGGTCTTGCCGAGAACGACGAACGCGGGATCGGCATCTTTGACGCGGGCCACGGCATAGACGGCCTTGAGCGCGCCGCGGTCTTCAAGGTTGGGCGTATGCTCCAGCTTTGGGGCGAGGCCGAGCGCGAAAGCGAACTGGTCGTTTTCGCAGACGACCTCGGCATAGATGTTCGTGACCCTGCCGGAACGATAGGCGAGGTCCATCAGGCCCTTGTATCCGGGGATGAGGGTGACGCTGTTCTTGTACGGAACAAGGTATGCCTGTCCGCGCAGGTCCAGTTCAAGGCCGAGGCTTGATGCCTCGACGATGGCCGCCACAAGGCTTTCCGGGGTGCAGTTCATGAGCTGCGGTGTGCGCCGGATGGTCTGGAGCGCAACCCGGCACATCCGTTCCGGGGTCATGTGTTTCGGGAGGCAGGACTGGATCGCCTTCATATTGGCGGCTAGCAGATTGGTCACGTTGGCGATGACGGGCGGTTCCCGCCGTTGGGTTTGGGGAAGGCTGCTCATGCGGCGAATCTCCTTTTGTAGGCCCATTCGGGCAGGTCGAGATCGATGATTTCAGAGGCGTATCCGGGCCAGAGGCCGGATTCGGCGCAGGTTGCGTATGTGCCGAGTGCGTCCTTGATTTCCTCAAGGCCGACCTGCTGCGCGGCCTCGCTGACATTGGCGGCGGTGACGAGGTGGGGGGCGGCCTTTTCGACGGCGACGAGCACGAACACGCTGGAGTCCATGCCCACGGCCCTGAGCGCCCGGCGATACCAGACGGCCTGCCGGTGGTATCCCCACTTGAGGACGGAGCGGGACAGCCCTTCCGGGCTGGCGTCGTCGGTGCTCTTGAGGTCAACGGCGACGAGCCCAAAACCCGGCACGGTGGCGAGCATGTCCAGACGGGCCTTACAGGGGATTTCGGTCCCATCCACGGTTTCGCTCCAGTAGATGGAGGTTTCCGTCCGCTTGTCCACCGCCGTCATGATTTGGCCGATCAGGGGATGGTTCCAGACGGATTCGGCCATTGCGAGGGCGGGCTCATAGATTCTCGCGGGAACCAGTTCCAACCCTGCGGCCTTGGCGGTCGCGGCTTCTTCTTTGCCCGCCTTGGTGGAGCCGTTAAACCGTTTCACGGCGTACCGTTTGCCGAACTCGCCGGGTTCGAGCGCGAGGCAGTGGAAAACGGAACCAAAAAGAAGTGCTTCCGTCTCTTCTTCGGCAGCTCCATCCATCCACGCCTTAAACTTTGCGGGGGCCTGTCTGAGCTTGTCCATCCCGCTTTTACTGATGGCGCGGGTGGCGTGGTAGATTTCGGGCGGCTCATTATATCGGATTTCTGATTTCATTGTGCCTCCCCAATGGATACGGGTTCGAGTTGTTGGAGGCGTTCACTTTCTCTGGCCTCAAAGTACCCCGTGATCAGGAAGCAGAGGATGAGCAGGGTGACGCGCCACGCGACGGGGTGTCCTTCAATCCACTTCATGCGGCGGCCCTCTTGCGCTCGGCCTCGACAACCGCGTCGAGCTTGGCGGAAACGGCATTGATGGCGATGTCGAGAAGTCCGCGGACTGTGACGGGGTCGAACGTGACGATGTAGTCGCGGACATTCTCGTAGATGCAGCGGGCGAGTTCATTGCCTTCGATGTCGTTCACGAATCCGAGGCCCTGCGGTTCAAAGATTGGAGTGATACAGCAGCGGGCCTCGGTACGGAGGAGCACCAGCCGGGACAGCTCCGCTTCAAGTTCGCGGGCGGTCATCTTGTCCAAATCCTTCATGGTTCCTTTCTCCTGCATTGATGTTCGGATTGGCGTCCCAATCCCGTTTCCAACCCGGATTTTCCGGGCTGGTGCGGGGCTGGGCGCTTTACCAAGCGCGGTGCAGCGTTGCGGGGAAGTCGATGCCGGGGAGGACGCCGAAGTCTTCGGGCTCGTTGTTGAGCCAGTCTTCGAGCAGCCCCTTGGGGCGATACTCGGAAGCCTTGATCACCTTTCCGTCGTGCTCGTTGGCGAACTCCCGCGCCTCTTCGAGGGAGTCGCATTCGTCCACGGTGTCCATCCCGTCGAAGGGGGAAGTTCCGATTACGAGGTAGGGGGCGGTTGTGGTGGTCATGGCGTTTTCTCCTTGTTTGTCGTGAATTGAATATATGTAGTTCTACATAAAAATGCAAGAAAAATTTTGTAGAAATACATATAATGAGCTATAAAAATACCGCCGACACCATGAAGGCATCGACGGTCATGCCCGATAGGGCACAAAAAAGCCCCTCACGAGGAGGGGCGGAGAGATATAGAGCAAAAAGGGCTTTTCAGTTAATTATTTTTATTTTCTTGGGAAAATGCTGCAATAGCCTTCTGTGCTGTCCAAGATGATATCGCTAGTGATTTTATTTTTGTAACTAAGTACTTGGGAAAATTAGTATAGATATATTTTTCTCGCAGCCATTTCCTAAACTCACCTAATGATGAATCAGGGTAAGCATAGGAAGGTTGTGGATTTGATTTTGATTGTGGATAGTAATCAGGGTAGGAGTGGTTATATCTTATTCTGCTTCCATATTTTTTATCAAAATCATTCTCTTTCCAGAATGCAGACCATAATTTGCCAACAGAAATATCGGGTATAACTTTATCAGAAATGATGACTCCTGATCGGATCATAGGGACAATCATTCCTGCTATTTCATGAAAAATACTAAAATAACCATCAGGAACGGACATGGACGTTATATCCATTCTATCATGAAAATGCTTCCAGCTATCAATAAGACGTTGTTCAGGAGAGTACCCAGTTGCAGTATAAATAAACTGTCTGAATGTTCTTTTAGCTAAAGAGCGAAAAGCATTAATTGCCTCTTGTCGTGGCTCTTTAGCAACAAAGGCATAATATTCAACAAGAACCATACATACTGGTTCTGTATATGCGTTTATTTTCTTCCCGTTAAATTCAGATTCAAGATATAAGCAATCCTCGTTATATCCAGCCTGATTTAGAAGAGAGTTGATACTCATTCCTCTAGGTTTTGTCTTCTCTATTGGCCACTCTATAGCAAGTCTATTCAGGACCTTTCTATCAATACCGCACATCCGTGCGAGTCCAGCTTCTGTCAGATAGGGGATACCGTTTTCAAGAACCCCCATCTCAATTCCATCGATTTCACATTGTTTTTCAACTTGGAAAAGACATCCTTGTACCATTTTGGGAGATGGGACTAAATCACGGTTATTTTTATCTAACGTCATGTTTTTAATTCCTTTTTATATGGGCCTAAGTCCTACTTTTCGCCGTGTTGATTGATTTAAATGTATCTGTTCTTCCCGCTCCGGCGGGGACTTTCATTTGTACTCAACATAGATGATCACGCATCCGGAGGGCCGCCGTTCGCGCCTTATTTCGCGGAGGCGGGGGTGGTCTACGCTATCTTTTTATCAGACTTTTGGGCGTTATTTTGGGGTATGCTCATGGGCTGCATGATTTCTTTAAGTAACTCTAGCTGCGCCTTGAGAATATCTCTTTCTTTCGTCATGTCTGCCAGTTGAGATTCGAGGTAGTCTACTTTCTGGGAAAGTTCTTCCCGCTTGGGGACGGGGGATTCTGCTTTCACCGTAGGACAGCCCCATTCCGGGATATATATTTTCGCTCCCATGTAATCGAGAATGCGAGCGACCGTATTCAAATTAAGAGACGCCTGTTTTCCATGTAACCATTTGTGGACACTAGCATAGTCTGCACCTGCATCGGTGACGACCTTGTTAAGGCTCTTCCCCGAATTTTGGGCACTTTCCAAAGCGGACTTGATGTCTTCGATGATACTCATGGGTGAACCCTACCAATGGTTTTTGGAGATGCCCATAGTAGAAATACAGAAGTTTAATGTTGACTTTTTATGTAGTTCTACATAAATTTTATTTATGAATATCGAACAATTCCGACATGACATGATTGAGGCAATGGCTCGTCAAGGCTTGAACGCCAATAGACTCGCTCAGTTGGCGCATGTTCAACAAAGTAGCTTGTATAACTTCATCAATAAAAAGGCTCTATTGAGCGGAAAATTTGTCTTACGACTGCTACCTTATGTTTACGATAGGCTTCCCCCGTCTCCTGTTTCTCCGACACCCGAAGAATCCGAGGCCCACCATGCTGACTAGCCTTTTGATTGCCGTCGGCGTCGGGTACTCCGCGACGCGGTACGCCCTCCAGCGGATACGGGGATCCCCATGGATCAGGACGCGGACGCGCCAGACGGGGCCGCGCCGGGTGATGAGCAGGTGAATCTTTTCCATGCCGCCAGCATAGGTGACAGGTCATACAGGATGAATGGTATACTTATGAGCATTCCAACATACGAACACATCATCGAAGCCGTACAGAAGGCAGCACGCCTGTATCCCGGTGGCATTCGGGGCATGGCGTCAGAGATGGATATGGCCCCGTCGAGCCTCGGCAATATCCTCAATCCCTATGCAGACAGGTCCGTGGTCAAGCTCGGATTGGAGCAGGCTCTCTTCATCATGAAGACCTCAGAGGACATCTCCGCCCTTCGAATTATGGCCTCTGAGTTCGGATGCTCCCTATCTTCCGCCATCGATGAACCGGACGCCCCGACCTTTGAGGCCGAAGCGTTGCAGGATTACCCGCCACTGGTGGCTTTCCATGAAGGCTGCAAGCGGTTCCGGGACGGAGAACTTTCAGCAGCCGAACTGGACGAATTCAAGGACAAGGCTGTCCGGGAAATCCGGGAAACCTTCACGCGAACGCTGCGAGGGGACGAATGAACCTCACCTTTTCCGCCCACGCGCTCGACCGTTGCCTTGAGCGGGGCATCTCCCTCCAGCTTGTGGCTGATGCCCTTTTTTCGGGATGCTTGGAACGCTACGGCGACCGCTATGTCGTGATTCATGGACGGCTCAAAGTCGTAGCTGAAAGGCAGGGCGACGCTTGCGTCATTGTGACGGCCTACCGCGCCGCCGAAGCCAACAAAAAGCGCATGGCCCGGCAATGCCGCCGGCAAGTCCGCAGGTTCCAGCGCGCGAACCGGAAGGAGAGCGGGATATGGTGGTAGCCCCGGCCCTTTTTTCAAGCGTTAGGGACGACTGGCCGACGCCGTGGGAGTTCTTCCGTAATCTTGATCTGGAGTTCGATTTCACGCTGGACGTATGCGCCGTGCCGTGGTCGGCGAAGGTCTGGCGGTACTGCGTGCCGCCCCACGCGCCGCGGGTTTGGGGGGAAGCGACGTTCCGCCGCCTGTTCCCAGACGTCCTTGTGGACGGCCTCGCGCACTCGTGGGCCGGGGAACGCTGCTACATGAACCCGCCCTACGGCCGCGAGATCGGCGCATGGGTCGAGAAGGCCCGCCGGGAAGCGGAGCGGGGCGCGCTGGTCGTCGGGCTCCTCCCGGCGCGCACCGATACGGCGTGGTTCCACGAGCACGTCTGCCGGGCCGCAGCCGAAATCCGGTTTTTAAAGGGACGCTTGAAGTTTGAAGGGGCGGCGGCTTCCGCGCCGTTCCCGTCCATGATCGCCGTATGGGGGAAGGTATGAATACGGACATCAGGTTATCCGTCGGGTTCTGGCAACACCCGAAGACCAAGAAAACAGTCCGGCGCTTGGGGCTGGAAGGCATCCGCTCTTTACAGATCCTGTGGGCGTGGGCCGCCGTGAGCCGCCCGGACGGGAACCTTTCCGGCATGGACTGGGAAGACGTCGAGCTTGCCGCAGACTGGCAGGGCGAAGAACGGAAGTTTTTCGACACCTGTCTCGGCATGTGGGTCGACGAATCCCCGGACGGGTACGTCCTGCACGATTGGCAGGAGCACAACCCGTGGGTTGCGGAAGCCGAAATACGTGGCGGCCAATCCCGCATGGCGAAGCTGGCTCAGGTGAACCGGGAGGCTTACGACGAGTGCCTCCGCAGAGGGATCGAAGGGCTTTCGCCGGAGGAATACCACCATTGGAAGCTATGGCGCAGAGCGCACGAAGCGCCCTTGCCGAGTGCATCACCTGCGCCTCTTTTGCCTTCGCGCAGCGACCGCACAGCGCCCCCAGAGCGCCCGCTGGCGAAACCATCTGCCCCTTCTCCTTCTCCTAATCCTGAAGAAGAAATACAGGGAGAGTGTGTTTTCGCGGGCGCGCGCGAGGAGGCCCCGGTGGGGGATGCTTCCGGGCTGTCCGGCAAAGCGGGGGCTTCTTCCCGCCAGCCCTCGCAGGGGTTTGACGAGTTCTTCGAGGCGTTCCCGGAACAGCACCGGGGAAGCAGGAGCGAAGCCGCGGGCGAATGGGTGGCCCTTGAAGCCAGCCGTGCCCTTCCCGGTTTGCCGCGCATCCTCGACGCTCTGGGCCAGTGGGAGGACTCTGAGGCATGGAAGCGGCAGGGCGGCAGATACATCCCCTCGGCGGCGAATTTCCTCAAGCGGGAATACTGGCTGCGGAAACCGCCGGAGCAGGAAATACAATCGGCAGGGCCATCCGGCGGGCGTCCGATGACGGCAAGGCAGGCGGAAGCGAAGGAACGCGGCGATTGGGCAAAACATATTCTGGCTTTTGACGAGGCGGTGCGAAATGGCGACGTTGAAGATTTTGGCTTTGGAACTGAGCAAGGCGTTCGTGCTCTATCGGCAGCCGATGCCGGAGCGGGAAGAATTCGAGCTGCTGGTCAGGGCTTGGGGCGACGTGCTGGCTGACGTGGGCGATGCGGAGTTCATTGAGGGCATACGCCGGGTTGAGGCCAGATTGAGCTTCTTCCCCGTTCCTGCCGACGTGATGCGGCAGGTGGAAGAGGCCAGGAAGCGGACGCCAGCCGTGAACCGCGAAGCCTTGCCGGAAAATGCGTTGACGTTCGATGAGCGGTGCGAACTCGGTACCGGCTGGTGCGCGAAGATCCTTGCCAACATGCGCGGCAAAATGGATGCCCGGATGCAGGGGCGTCCCGACACGCCGCTCGATGAACAGCTTGCAGGGCTTCGGGAGATGGGGGTGGAGCAGTGAGCCCCGAAGAGTACCGGGAATTTCTCAAGGCGGTAAAGCCCGGCCCCAGCCCGTTGCCCAAGTCTCAGCTTTCCGGCAAGGCCCGCCTTCCCCGGAATGGCCGCACGTACCAGACCGATGCCATGAACCAGACCGAGGCCCGCTATGCCGGGTATCTGGACGGGATGAAGCACACGGGGGAGGTCGTCGCGTGGGCGTATGAGGCCATGAAGCTGCGGCTTGCGGACAAGACGTTCTACACGCCGGATTTCGTCGTGATCCGGGCTGACGGGGGCATCGAGCTGCATGAGGTCAAGGGGCATTGGGAAGACGACGCCCGCGTGAAAATCAAGGTCGCCGCAACACAGCATCCGTGGTTCCGGTTCCTTGCTGTGAAGGCAGGGAAGACAGGGTGGCAGTATGAAACGTTTGGAGGTGGGGCATGAGCACGGCCGTACAGGTTGAGATCGTCATTCCCGAAAGCATGGGCACGATCGAGGCGTTGGCGAAGGTGTCCGCGTCCCTTCAAGGCGTCATTGCGAGGAAACGCCGGGACTGGCGGGCTACGCGCGGGGAAATCGCCGTACTCGGCCCGAACGTCGAGGAGAGGCCAGCGTGCAGGCTGTTCGTGTATCGCGTCGCCCACGACTTCGGCGGGGACTCCATGCGCTACGTGTGGGATCGGAATGCGGAAAAGGTCACGTTATGACGGTGGATGAACGGCGGGAGGCTGTAATGGGCGAGCTGTGGGTAAGCCATGATGAACTGGCCGAAGCCATCGGTGACGACGGCGCGGATCTCTTATGCAGGGCCGTGGGCGGGGTATCCACGTACATTCCCCGCAAGCCCGTTGCGGGTTCCCCGCTTTCCGCCGTCATCGGGCCGGAGCGCATGGAAAAGCTCTGCGCAGCCTTCGGGGGGCTCCGGGTGACGCTTCCGAACAGGCGCAAGGGCGAGCCGTTCAAGGACAGGATCGTCCGCATGTTGGAAACCGGGAAGTCGCCGGGACGTATCGCCCTCGAACTCGGCGTAACGGAACGCTATGTGCGCATCCTCGCCCGGCAGGTAAAGGAACAGCCCAAGCCGCAGGTGCAGCTCAGGCTGTGGTGAGAATCTATATAAAAATTTTTATTTGGGATGTGATGGTGACTGCCCTTTCAGTTCTAACGTGGCTGATTTTATACCACACTTAATAAGCTGGACTATGTCGGATTCTTTTTTATACTGTCCTTTATAATAGGTACAGATGTAAACGAGAATATTTTTACCAATCATATAAATAAGCCGTAGCCCACCACTTTTACCGATATTATACTCTTTTAGGGCAATACGTGTTTTTCTACATGCGGGGCTAATACCTGGATAAACATCACCTTGTTGTGGATTTTCTAAAATTTCGTCTAAAGCTATTTGAAAAGAACTCTCGCTCCGTCTATACGGTGCGAGAGCTTTTTTAACTGTGGAACAAAAAAAGGAACCTTTAAAAGGTTTCAACATTAAATTATCCGTTCAAGTTCAGAAACTAGATTGGCTGTATCTTCATCGCAGGATACAGCAAGATCTTCAACAAGGTTAACCCATTCATCTTCAACATTTTCATAAATGCTGATAACAAAATAAGGAAATCTTTCTTTACGCACTTTTTCTAAAAGAACTTCTGCATCCTCTCGCATTTCGAGAGCAATATTATACAGTTCTTTTGTAGCTAATATGGAGTTCTGTCCTGAAAGTGCTAGTAGATGCTTACGACTTTCCTGAATATCTTTGCAAACACAGCGGAGAAGAAACTTCCCCACAATAAAAAATTTCAAGATAGCCAAAATATTTGCTCTACTATTGGATACGGAGTCACTAACTCTTCGCATTTTTTGGGCAAGCGTATCCATGGTGAGCTGACAGGTAGTCATGGCTTTCCTCCTTCGAAATTATTTATATCGAAGAAAACAGTAAGAGCAAATTTTGATAAAGTGAATGATTAAAGGTAGTAATCTTTTTTGTCTATTCGCAACCCCCTAAAAAGATGTTAGTTGTCTTTTGGGGGCCATCTTTATGAAATAGTTGATCTTTTTTTGTTTAAAGTTTTCCATTTTTTTGTGGATAACTTCACATTTTATGTGAAATTACAGGATAATTTTTATCCACAAAAATTATTTTTTCAGACAACATGAGTATCTCAATTACCTCCTGAACAATTTCAGGGTGTGCCTCCCCCTTCCTCCCGTGACATGGTGGACGCAGGAGGATATTTTTTATGGCTGTTCTTCCCTTGCGCCATTTCTCCCCGGTCGAGTTCCGCTGCAAGTGCGGGTGCGGCGCGGGCATGGAGAAGATGGACGCCGACCTGCTCCAGATGCTTGATGAGGCCCGCGATTTGGCGGGCATCCCGTTCCCCCTTTCTTCCGCCTACCGCTGCTCTAGGCACAACAAGGCTGTCGGCGGGGTGCCCACCTCCGCCCATACGCGAGGTTACGCCGTGGACATCCGCTGTGTTGATTCCCATTCCCGTTTCTCCATCCTTCAAGCGTTGCTTGAAGCCGGGTTCCGGCGCATCGAGCTGGCCCCGACGTGGATCCATGTGGACAACGACCCGGACAAGCCGCGCGACGTGGCGTTCTACCAGCAGGGAGGCAAATACTGATGGAACAGACCGTGATCGATTTTCTTTTTTCGGCACTGGCAAGCCTTGCCGCGCAGTATCCCGAAGCCTCGTGGATCGTCACCGCCGTCGCCGTGCTCATGTCCCTGTGCGGTGTGGCGGCCGTCGCGACCATCTGGCTTCCCGTGCCCAAAGAGACGACCGGGGCCTATGCCGTCTTCTACCGCTGGACGCACGCCCTTGCCGCACATTTCGGGCAGAACAAGGGCGCCGTGGCGGACGGCAAGTCCGAAACCGTGCGGGCCGAAGTCAGGGCCGTGACGGGGAAGTAATGTGCGGGCCGTCCTTGAGTTCCTCGCCTCGCTCGTCGAGCTCCTCAAGCTGTGGCTGCGCCAAAAGTATGGCGAACGCCGCGAGGCTGATCGCGCTGCTGTTTGTGATGACGCCGGCGGCGAGTGGGTGCGCTCGATGGGCGGAACCGACCGCCGTGACAAGCCCGGCCCCCTTGACGCCGGGGGCCGTCGTGACGGGTGAGTGGTCCTACACCTATCGGGGCGAGACGTTCACCGAGCCCGGCGAATGGGTGCACCTGCCCGCTGGCGAGGCCGGGAACCTGCTCCTGTGGATCAGGGGCGTTGAGGAGGCGCAATGAGCGACGATGTGCAGCTTGTCCGTGAAATCGGGGAAGTGAAGGCCGAACTTTCCGGGCTCAAGGCCGAAGTCGCGGGCACCAACCAGCGCCTCGACGACATCGTGATTACGCAGCTCAAGGATCACGGCAAACGCATCGCCGGGCAGGATGTCCGTATTTCGGCACTTGAAGCGGCGGAGAACAAACGCGCCGGGGGACTGTCCGTACTTGCTGGCGTGGCTGCTGCGGCAGGCAGCCTCGGTGCGCTCATCATGAAGCTGATCGGCCCGATGTGAGCTGCCGGGAACAGAAAAGAGAGAGCCACCAACCGTGAGGAAGGGGGCTTTGTTGTACACCCCACGCGTGTGGGGAAGACACTTCATAACGTCTCCACGAGGCTTTTTATCTGGAAACACCCCCACATACGTGGGGAAGACGGCCCGTTACCAACCATCGGAAAGCCTCCGAAAGAAACACCCCCACGTGTGTGGGGAAGACCGGCTACACTATCTGGAAAGATAGGACAGAAACCTCTTCTCAATCGATGAGTTTCAGTGGAGATGAACTTGGGGCATTTGATACTCCCAACTCCATGCAGTGTCGGTCAAAAAAACTCTTGAATTTAATATGTTAGATAGAGTAGAAAAACTGTTATGAATAATGGGATAGCTTAATTCACATTTTTTGTGGTCTTTTATTTATGTCAATAATAAAAGCGAGTTTATGAGTCGACTTTCGTTTTTCCGCTAAATGTTTTTTTCAAACCCTGTAATCGCTTCTTTGTATCTTTCAAGAGGTTCTGGATTGATTTGTGGTGTAACGTCATGAACAACATACTTGCCAGAAGTTATTGCGTAGAGCGGTTTTCCAAGATGTGAAGAGACTATGGCAACGGAATGATTGTCCGGCATATCGATGAATTTGGGGCCGCCCGAAACAAAACATTCCCGGTTCTTTTCAAAGAATACTTCCACAGTGCGCTTGATTTCATCAAACATAGCTGCAAACGCTTTACTTGCAGACTTGTTGTACTGTGTGGAACGATTCAACACAACAGAATGGATTAACGGAAGATGCATACCAAATTTTTTGCACATTCCGTAAAAATCTTTGTCAGCATAATAGTTTGAAGCTCCGTATACGAGGCTTTCAACATTCTTTACAGCGCGGGCGGAAGACCCATCACACGAACACGGAAGAATCAAGTTGTCGCTGGCGATGATAGCGAGTTCCGTATATGCGGAAAAACTGGGGTTACAGTCGATAAAGGCAGTAACACCTTCGGGATCACCAAGCTTGCGCACGCATGCGTTCACCAGATCACGCAACCATAAGTGAACAGTCTTCCATGCATCTGCCGGAAGGGTCTGGCTTCCAATCTGGTTGATGACTTGAGCCTGTAATTCCAAGCTCGGATCTCCGCACAACAAATAAACGTTAGTGGGGATCTGTTCGTTGTAATCACATGCGCTGGTGAGATAACTAGTTTCATTCCCTGTCGCTTTATGGGGAGACGTAATGCGTTCGTCGAAATAGCCTCCGATAGTTTTCCTCTGGCTTCCTAGAGAGAGTATTTTCTCAAGATTTGCATTCCCTTTCCCGTTGCCTCCTAAGACAATTTCAGAAAGGTTCGCCTGTGGGCACATATCTGCGAGAATAATCTTTTTGTCCGGATGATTATGTGCATGTTCA
The DNA here is from genome assembly GCF_059728385.1 of Bilophila sp. T19-St14. NCBI lineage: Bacteria > Pseudomonadati > Thermodesulfobacteriota > Desulfovibrionia > Desulfovibrionales > Desulfovibrionaceae > Bilophila > Bilophila sp. T19-St14. Next base: position 411,193 of record NZ_BAAGFT010000002.1, on the reverse strand, counting down.
AGAGCAAGCGTAAAGGATAGGAAAGATTTGCCTACCCCCCCCTTATTATTCCATATCCCATAATTCATAGCATATCCCCTTTCAGTGGTTGTGGCTTGAAATCTTGTTTTTATGCTTTGATTATGCCCTAATGCCTAAGCAAAGGCAACGATATTACATTGACATTTCCCTCGTTTTATGGCGTTGTCTTTCCACGGAGCCTGAGAAACTCCTAGAGCGGACGCCAACCCCGTGAGAGTGGCTATTTTTATGCCCTGTCAAGACTACGCATAGTCTTGGGAGAGGTGTATCATACGATCTTCATGGGTCGGGAGTAGGCTAATACAATACCCTTCGGGGGAATAGGCCTGGCTGTTCTCTAGCAGTTCTCAGCTCCCGGCTCTTGCTTTTTCTGCGGGGCCAATGAGAAAACTAGAGAGGTTTACCATGTCACAGGCTCTTTGCTTCCAATCAGTAGAGTTCGACGTAATCCAGCAAAATCAGCAGCCTTGGGTAAGGGGTTACCAGATCGGTAGTGCCTTGGGATACACCGCCCCAGACGTTCAGATTTCTAAGCTCTACACCCGCCACGCCGACGAATTCACCCCTGCAATGACCGCCGTTGTCACATTGCCCACAGAGGGCGGCCCGCAGGAAACCCGCATCTTCAGCTTGCGTGGCTGCCACCTCCTCGCGATGTTCGCCCGCACGCCCGTTGCCAAGGCATTCCGCAAGTGGGTGCTCGACGTGATTGAGCAGTACGGCGACAGAGTGCCCGTTGCCGAACCTGTGACGCTCAACGACGAGCTGATCAGCGCGTCGGAACGTGCCGAGCTCAAGCTGATTGTGGACGCCAAGCTCTCCACCTACCCGGCGGCGGTGCAGGGCAAGGCCCGCGCCGAGATATGGGCGAAGTTCAACCGTCACTTTAGGATTGCCGAATACAAGCAGCTTCCCACTCGGCTCATGCCAGACGCCCGCGAGTTCCTGCTTTCCGTCAGTGTCCGTGCCATTAACGCGATCCCCACGGCTGAGGCCGCGATTCCCCCGACGCCGCCCCGCTTTGACGAGACGCCTTTTCTCAGGCTGGCGGAAGACATCCGCACCTTCCAACAAGGATACCGCCGTAGCTATCAGCTTTTTTGGGGTCGACTCTACCAGCTTGGTACCCCTGTTCTTGTCCAGCTTGAACAGCGGGCCGCACTGGGGCAGGGAACGGCACCCTTCTCGGACATGACCATCCGAGGGCAGTTCGACAGGTTCCTTTCGGAACGCCTGATCGAAAGCCTCTCTTCGCTTGCCGAATCGCTTCCCGACAGGCACAACCCTGCAATGCTCCTGCTGGCCTGCGCCCGCGCCATGAGTGCAAGATAAAAGTCAATAGTCACCAATTGTAAGCGCACCCGAAACTTGTTCAGGGTGCGCTTTTTTTGCGTCCTGCCGCATTCTGCATACATGGCGAATGAACGGAACCTGAAGCCCGCTCGAACCAAGAGCGAAGCAAGAGAAAGAGGCCGGAAAGGCGGCATCGCTTCGGGTGAATCCCGGCGTGAGAAGAAGACTTTTCGGGAGACGCTTGAAGCCTTGCTTGATCGTAAGCTCGACGGCTCACGTCTCACCGGGCGCGAGGCCGTTGCCGTTGCTCTTTTCGAGAAAGCTATGTCCGGTGATGTAAAGGCTTTTCAGGAGCTTAGAGACACCGTTGGCGAGAAGCCCGTGGATAAGCAGGAACTTTCTGGCTCTCTCGATGTCGTGAGCATACTTGAAGAAGCAAGAAGGCGTGCAAATGGCCGTTGATTTTGAAGTGATGCTTGCCGCAGACATCGGTGGATTCACCCGCGATCCGCTTCGGTTTGTACTCTACGCTTTTCCGTGGGGGCAGGGTGAGCTTGCCGATTTTGACGGGCCTGACAATTGGCAGCGCGACATACTCGGTCTCATCGGTGAAAAGCTCAAGTCTGGCGCTTCTACAGATGACGCTTTCAAAGAAGCTATCAAGATCGCCGTGGCTTCCGGGCATGGTATCGGGAAGTCGGCTTTGGTGGCATGGATCATCCTGTGGGCTATGAGCACGTGCCCGGATACAAAGGGCGTTGTGACGGCGAACACGGAGAACCAGTTGCGGACAAAAACGTGGGCTGAACTCGCCAAGTGGCATCGCCTCTGCATCTGCGGGCATTGGTTCGACTGCACGGCTACAGCGCTCATCTCGAAAGAGCCGGGGCATGAAAAGACATGGCGCGTCGACTCCATCGCGTGGTCTGAGCGCAATACTGAGGCGTTCGCCGGGCTACACAACAAGGGCCGTCGCGTGCTCATCGTCTTTGACGAGGCGTCCGCTATCCCAGACGTGATCTGGGAAGTCTCAGAAGGCGCGCTGACTGACGAGGATACAGAAATCGTTTGGTGCGCGTTCGGCAACCCCACGCGCAACACGGGCCGCTTTCGTGAGTGCTTCGGCAAGTTCCGGCATCGGTGGGAGACACGCAAGATAGACAGCCGCACGGCGAAGATGACGAATAAAGAGCAGATCGCAGCGTGGGTATCAGACTTCGGTGAAGATTCAGACTTTGTAAAAGTCCGCGTCCGGGGTGAATTCCCATCGGCTGGGACGGCACAGTTCATTCCTGCGGAATTGGCGCAATGTGCTCGCGGGCGGCATTTGGATGAACAGACGTACAAGCATGCGGCTAAGGTCATGGCTTTGGATGTGGCCCGCTTCGGTGGCGACTCAAGCGTCTTGACGAAACGCCAAGGCTTGTACTGCGCACCTCAAAAAATTTGGCGTAGCGTCGACTTGATGGCTCTTGTGGGCGCTGTTGCGCAGGAAATCCGGGACTGGAAGCCTGACGCGGTTTTCGTGGACGGCGTAGGCGTTGGCGCTGGTGTGGTCGACAGGCTGCGCGAGCTCGGCTTTTCGGTCACGGATGCGCAGGCTGGCGCCCGTGCGATTGATGCGAAGAAGTACGCAAACAGACGCGCTGAAATGTGGGCTGGAATGCGGGAATGGCTGGCAAATGGCGGTATCCCGGAAAACCAAGAGCTTTTTGATGATCTCACAGGGCTCGAATACGGTTTTACCTCGTCCGGCGCGCTTTTGCTCGAAAAGAAAGAAGACATGAAGAAACGCGGATTGTCTTCTCCAGATAGGGCCGATTCTCTGGCGCTTACTTTCTATGCACCTGTGGCATCTCCGAAGGTGCGGAGACAGGGGCGGGCACGGACTGACTATGATGTGTTGGGGTGGCGCTGATGAGCTTGCTGACGGATTGGGCACCTACTTTGTCGGGGCTTGAGATCGAGAATGCGGCATCACGTAGGACGGAGCTGTTCGAGCGCATCAGGGATGCCGGACGGCTGGAAGCCATGCTGTACGAGAGCACTCCGGACAGAGATGCGCAGTTTCGGGAATGGAGAGGGCTGACCGACGATTCTTGGACGTTTGCTCTGACCATGCTGGGAACCGATGGGCAAAGAGAACTGGCGGCAATCGTTTTGCTGACTCTCTTTTCCGGGAAAAGCGCCGTGTTCCATTTTTGTCTGATGCCGGGATGGGATCGGCTGTGGACGGATTTGGGGAGAAACATCTTGGATTGGCTGTTTTGGACTGGAAAGTTCAGTAGTTTTGTTGGCGTAACTCCGAGTTGTTATCGGCATGTTCTGCGAGGATTGCCCCGGTTTGGGTTCGTCCCGCGCTGTATTGTGCCGGAAGGATGTTTTATCCGGCGGCGGAAAAGGTACTGCGATATGGTTTTGAGTGTGTGTACGCGAAAATCTTTCATGGAGGCAGGGATATGAGCCTTTTGACAGTGGCAGTGCTTTCTTTGGGCATTGTCGGGGTTTTATGCGGCAGGGCCAATGCAAAGGGGGGCGGTAAGGGAGGATCGGCGCCGGAAATTGTAGAAACGCCAAAGGCCCAGACAACTAAACCTGTGACGGAAGCCGCTACCGCCGCCCGCGATGCGCAAAGGGAAAAGGCGGCAAAGGCCGCTGGCTTGAACGCAACGATTCTTACGAGCCCCCTTGGAACTCCAACAGAGAACCAGAATAAAAAGACATTGTTAGGGCAATAAATGGCTGCTGACGTACATGCATTGAATCGGCGCTATCAGTCGCTTCGTGACGAGCGCTCACCGTGGGATTCAGCCTATGCGGATCTTGCGCTGCACTTCTCTCCCACAAAGTACCGTTCCGATGCGTCGAACGACAACCCCCGAAATTTACAGATCCTTAACTCAAAACTGGTTGATTCAACGGGCGTTCTTGACAAACTCTCATTTTACGTCCAAATAGACTTGTTTAGAGTTATAATATTTTATATTTCAATATGTTATATTAAAACAGTCATCCAGAGAAGTCCAGAAATAGCGCCTTGCATCCCGCTGTTTTCCGGGTATTATTCAGGGTATCCATACAAATTGGCATTCTGAAATATTCTCATATAGTCAATTGATAATACTACAAATATTTTTATTTGTGGGTATCTGATACCACTGGATTCATGGGGATTTACGGGTATCCCGAATACGGAGAAAATCATGCTGGATGACCACATTATTCAAGGCTTGAAAGCCGCCGACAAACCGAAAAAGTATGCGGACGGCGGTGGGCTGTTCCTGTTCATTCCGACCAGCGGCAAAAAACTCTGGCGGCTGGCGTACCGTTTTGAGCGAAAGGCCAAGCTCCTTTCCTTCGGTGAATATCCTCAGGTATCACTCCGCGCCGCACGGCAACGCCGGGATGAAGCCAAGGCCCTGCTCAAGGACGGCATCGACCCGGCGGAACACAGGAAGGCCGCACGGACATCCGCCTCCAACGCTACGTTCCAATCCGTGGCTATGGAATGGTACGAGCGGGAAACCCTTCACTGTAAAAACCGCTATCGCTCCTTCATGATGCGGGGGATGACGGAATATTTCTTTCCCGTCTTCGGCGGCAAGGCCATGACAGACGTTACCGCCGAGGACATTATGAGCGCCATCGAACCGTTGCGGCAATCCGGGAAATTGCGCGGAGGACGCAGGCTGACGGATGTCTGCGGCCAGATATGCCGCTATGCCGTCGCCACCGGCAAGACCGCGCGGAACTCCACGGAAGACCTGCCCGCTTCGCTGCGTTCCAGACAGACAGGGCACAGAGCCGCCGCGCTCGACGCCGGGAAACTCGGTCAGATTATGCTGAACCTTGAGCGGCATGACGGCTATTTCCCTGTGCGGTGCGCCCTGCGGCTGGTTCCCCTGCTGTTCGTCCGTTCCGGTGAATTGCGCTGTGCGGCATGGAATGAATTTGATTTCTCCCGCAGGCTCTGGGTTATCCCCGCGAAACGCATGGCGACGAAACATGAGCATGTTGTGCCTCTCGCGCCACAGGCAGTCAAAATACTCAGGGAACTGAAGGAATACTCCGGTCATGGAACCCTGCTGTTCCCCGGCGTCCGTTCTCCTGAACGCCCCATCGACATATCCACCATCACCGTTTCCCTGCGCAGACGCGGATATGACGGCGTAAAACTGTCCTTTGACGGAATCCGCTCTCTTGTCGCCAAATTACTGTTCGACCTTGGGTACGAACAGAACATCATCGACGTGCAGCTGGCACACTCCGGGCGCACACGTTTTGACCCGTGGCGGCATCTGTCGGAAAGAAAAACCATGATGCGGGAATGGGCCAGATATCTTTTTCTTCTGCGGGACAAGGCGTTGCAGGATACATCCAGTCAGGGAGGTACGTCATGCTGACCGACACGCAAATCAGGAATCTGAAGCCCGCTGAAAAAGCGAAAAAGTACGCGGACGGCGGCGGCCTGTACCTCTATGTCGCCAAAACCGGCTCAAAACTCTGGCGTATGGCGTACCGTTTCAACGATAAGGAAAAGCTGCTCAGCTTCGGGGAATATCCGATTGTCTCCCTGAAGGATGCCCGGACAAAGCGAAATGAGGCGAAAAAGCTGCTTGCCGACGGCATTGATCCGGGCAAACGCAAGAAGGAGATGAAAAACGCCGCCCTCCTCGCGGAAGCCAATACCTTCGAGCATGTTGTCCGTGAATGGCACGATACGCAGACAGTCCACAATTCCGAAAAAGACAGAGGGAGAAAACTGCACACGTTCAAACACTATCTTTTCCCCGCCTTGAAACGGAAGCCCATTTCCGAGGTCACGGCGCAAGACCTGCTGCTGATACTCAAGCCGCTTGAAAGAAAGGGAAAGGAACTTATCGCCCACAGAATCATCCAGTATTGCGGCATGGTTTTCCGCTATGCGGTTGCCACAGGCAGAGTGCCGCGCAACATTGCCGCCGATCTTCGCGGAGCCATACGTCCGCATCGGGGCAGGCACAGGGCCACCATCGTTTCCGCCGAAAAAATCGGCGTGCTTCTGAACAGGCTGGACAACTATCACGGACATTTTCAGGTCAAATGCGCGCTGCGCCTTTTTCCCCTGTTCTTTGTCCGTTCCGCCGAACTTGTCCGTTCCGAATGGAGCGAGTTCAATCTGGAAACGCGGGAATGGCACATACCGGCCGAACGCATGAAAATGCGAAAGCCGCACATTGTTCCGCTGTCATCACAAGCCGTTGCCATTCTCAAGGAGCTTCACGCCGTCACCGGAGGCGGAACATACCTTTTCCCCTCAAGGAACAGTGTGAGGAAGCCTATCCACTACTCCACGCCCTTACAGGCGTTACGCGCTATGGGATACGGCAAGGAAGAGATGTGTATTCATGGCTTCCGGGCTATGGCCTCAACCCTGCTCAATGAACAGGGCTTTGAGCCTGACTGGATTGAGCGTCAGCTGGCCCACAAGGAAAAGAATACTTCCCGGTTCGCCTACAACCATGCCCAATATCTTCCCCAGCGGCACCAGATGATGCAGGCATGGGCCGACTATCTGGACGGCTTGCGCGAAGCAACACAGACGGACAATGACATGCTATAGCGCCATCTGAAGTCCGTAAAAGACAAATACGGCTAATACAACACAGTGCAAACAGTGTTTTTATGTGTTGTTAGAGTTGTGTAATTTCAATATATTGCACGATATCGCTTTAAAGCACAAAAACATGTCAAGCTGTATTTTGAATTTTTTTGAACACAAGCGGCATCTCACAGGACGCTATTGGATTTATCCCGCTGTATGCGGGGACTTCGAAAACGAAAGAGCGGGAAAACCCATGATATACTGTGCCGAACATAACCAGCCAGGAGGAACTCCATGCAAAATATACCCAATAACGCTCTGCTTCGTTTGCCGCAGGTACTCGCGCTCATTCCCGTCAGCCGCAGCGCGTGGTGGGCGGGCTGCAAAAGCGGCCGCTATCCGAAACCCGTCAAACTCGGCCCGCGCACAACGGCGTGGAGAGCGGCGGATATTGCCGCACTTCTGGAAAAGCTCACCGCCGAACCGGAGGAAAAATGAACTTCGCTTCTTCCCCGGCTTTTCGTCCGTCACACCCGCACGGGTGCCGGAAGCGGTCATCCGGTCAAGGCCATGCCCTGTCGGGCCGCTTCGCGGGCCTTGACAGGATGCCCTTGCTTTCCGGCTATGGACGGTTGCGGGCGACGGACGAGGAAGCCTCCGGCGGGGGCTCTGTCAAAGGAAGTCCGCTGTTCAAAAACACAAACGCAGCAATACAAAAAAGCATTTTCCGCCTCCCGCAATTTTCCCGCATACCGACAAGCGGCGGACACGATGCACATAAGGCCGCCCCGGCTTGCGCTCCGCAGAGTTCTCCCCATACATGCGCTGTGACCGCCCGCCCAGCGTTTATATGTCCGCGCCGTCATGTGCGTTATGCCGACCTTGCCTTGTGTCGGATACTGACTACACGGCTTGTGCATGGCGTTCAGGCATTTGCCGCATACCATCTCCTCATGTGTCGGATGTTTATCTGGAGCCGTCAGTATACCCACCAGCGACTCGCCGAATACAAGTCCGCGCCGCGCCCGATACGCACCCGCCGCATTCCCGATGCCCGCATCATGCATCCCCGTTTTTGCGCGGATGCCTGTTCGCTCGTCCGGCATTGTCTCCGAGGGCCAGCCTACGTTTCGTCTATACGCTGCGCGTATAGCCTCACGGCTGGCAAGGGGCGCTGCCCCTTTGAACCCCGCAAAGCCCAAAGGCAGGGAAAGCGGTGAAACGCGTCAAACCCGTTCGCACTGCCTCTGTCGTCGTGCGTGTGTTCCCGGAGGAGCGCGACATCCTCCGCCTCAACGCGGGGCTGCACGGCATGAGCATGTCGGAGTACATCCGCCAGACCTGCCTTGGCATCCGTCTGCGGAAAACGCCGGAAGAGAAACGGCGGTTGCGGGAACTGGCACGCATCGGCGCGAACATCAATCAACTTGCGAGATGGGCCAACACCTATAAACGCGCGGCGGAAGCCGTGGAGGTATTGGTGGCGCTGGCGGGCATCGAACAGCGCATTATCGAGTTCGCATCATGCGCCTCAACGGAAGATGAACCGGAGGCGGAACCATGCTGATGAAGGTCTTTCCGCACGGCACCGGAGAAGGCGACAAGCCCAGCCGCTATCTTGTACGCCCGGATTATCCGGGGAGAGACACAGCCCCGCCCCAGGTGCTGCGCGGCGATCCAGTCATGACCCGCGCGCTTATCGACAGCATAGAGCGGCGATGGAAATTCACTTCCGGCGTTCTGTCATGGCACCCGGATGAGAAGATCAGCGAGGCACAGGAAGAGGAAGTCATGGACGCTTTCGAGCGGGTGGCCTTCGCCGGTCTGGACGCGGATCAGCGCAATATCCTCTGGGTGAGGCATACCCATGCCGGGCATCACGAGCTGCATTTCCTCATTCCGCGCCTGGAGCTTTCCAGCGGCAAGGATTTCAATGCTTGTCCTCCCGGCTGGCAAAAGGACTTTGACGTGTTCCGCGACCTGTTCAACTGGCGCGAAGGCTGGGCGCGGCCTGACGACCCGGCGCGGGCAAGGGATGAGCTTCCGAAAAAAGCCAACCTGTTCAAGGCGCGAATGGCGAGATGGGGCAAGGAAATCAGAGAAAGCGACCGCGACCGGGCCAAAGAGGTTATCCATGCTTTCCTAAAGGAAAAAGTGACGCAGGGACTTGTCCGGAACCGGGAAGATATTCTGAGCGCCCTGAAGGAACAGGGGCTGAGCATCAACCGCGAAGGCAGGGACTACATCAGCGTCATTGCCCCGAACAGCGGCATGAAGATGCGCTTCCGGGGAGGTTTTTACGCCAGAGGCTGGACACCCAAAGTCGCTCAGGAAGAAGAATCCGAAGAAAAGAAAAAGGAAACAGCACGGCGCATGGTCGCCCGCCTGCAACCGGCTTTTGAGCGCGTCATTGAAAAACGCGCCGCCTGCAACATCAAACGCTATCCGGCAAAATGGAAACAGCTCCCTGACGAGGAAGCCCTTCTTTTGCCCCAGCTTCAGGAGGAGCCCCTTCATGACCGAAACCGAACGGATGCTGATGCAAAGCCTGAAACGGATGGAGGAGAACTGCAACGCCCGACTGACGGCCTTCGGCACGAGGATCGACGTACTGGAGGACAGGCAGATGCTGATTCAGACGGAACTGCGCACCTTGAAGCGATTGTTCACCGATGTCAGCGAAGTGTACAGCAGCTTGCAGACCTTGCTGGCGACCTTGAAAAACGGCGCATAGAAGGCGAACGGCAGAACCGACCGCGTATGCGGATGCGATAGGGAGCGACGCGCATGGGAAAGTTCAAACGCATTCCGGTGAAAGACATCAATGCCATGCGGAAAATCCTTGACGACCTGCCGGACAAAAATCTCGGCAAGACACGGGAGGAAGCCGCCGAACTGCTCAACGCCAATATCCTGAAAGCGTTTGAAAAGGGATACACGGTGAAGGAGCTGGCGGACATCTTGGCCCAGGGCAACGTGGTCATTCCCGCGCCCGTCATCAGGGCAAAGGTGCTTCCCGCGAAGGCGGCTTCGCGAAAACGTGAGCCGAAGCCCCGGCCCGAAACCGCGAAACCCGTCGCGGCTCCTCCCGTCACGTCCCACGCACAGGAAGAAATCCCGGACTTCTACACGCCGGACAAACCCGATTCGGAGCTTTGATCATGAACATTCAGAACAGCGTATTCTATGTCGGCGGCAGCAAGGGCGGCGTCGGCAAGAGCCTCTTTTCCTTCGCCCTTGTGGACTATCTTCTCAACAGAAACGCAAACGTCCTGCTTGTGGATACCGATACCGACAACCCTGATGTCTTCAAGGCGCACAAGGAGCTTGCCCTGCCGAATCTGCTCTGCCGTCTGAACTGTCTGGACGACGCCGACGGCTGGGCGGATTTGCTGGACACTGTACAGAACTACCCGGATCATGCCGTGGTCATCAATGCCGCCGCCCGTACCAAGACCAGCACGGCCAGTCACGGCGACATCATGAAGCAAGCTCTGCGAGAGATGCGGCGGGAACTGGTTGTCTTCTGGATAATCAATCGTCACCGCGATTCCATCGAGCTTCTGCACTCCTTTCAGGAAGTATTCACGGACGTGCCCATCCACGTTTGCCGGAATCTGTATTTCGGTGAAGCGCGGCGTTTTGATATGTATAACAGTTCCAAGGCACGGGAAGCGGTGGAGAAGAACGGCAGGACGCTGGACTTTCCGGCGGTCGGCAACCGCGTGGCCGACTGGCTGTATTCCAGACGCATGTCCATCCGCGCCGCCCAGACTGAAATGCCCATCGGCACACGGGTGGAATTGCAGCGCTGGCGGAGAGTGTGCGCGAACATGTTTGATTCCGTCATGGGGGAAGCGTCATGAGCATGGATACTGTGATTGATCTCGGCAAGGCGTGCGGCAGGGAATTGTCCGAAGCGGAAGCGGCGCGTTTGCGGGAAATCGGCAACAGGCTGAATCTCCGGGAGGATGACGCGCTCTGGCCGCTGCTGGCCGCGATGGAATATCAACGCATCTACTATGAAGCGTTGCCGGAAAAAATCGCCGGAGCGTCCAGAGCCATCGTGGACAGCATGGCCGCTGCCGCCGAAAAGGAAACTGCCGCCGCCCAAGCCCGGCTTACCAACAGTGTGGTGAAGGAATCGCGGAATCTTGCCTCGAAAATTCGATACGACAGGCTGGTGCCGATGGGACTGCTTGCTCTGATTTGCCTGCTGGCCTACGGGAGTCTGATGCTCTGGGCGGGCTTCCGTATCAACACCGGACGGGATGTTCCTCTGGCGGCAATTCTGCACATGCCCTCAGGCTGGCTCATCAGCGGGCTGTGTCTCGCGGCAGGGTTATTTTGCGGCGTTTTGAGCGCAAAGAGCTTCGTCGAAGAAAAAAAGGGGATATGGAAACAAGGAATCTCGGCACTATTACTTATTTTTACAGGATGCAGCATGTTTGTTTATTTAATAACATATTGAAATAGTATATCTATACCTATATATTCTAAGGCTCCTTTATTTTTACTGCTAGTCATGTTCATAATTCCATATAACACTACGAACATGTTGTTTTTCACCAACCAATTTTTCTTAATGCCTGAACAGTATTCTCTCTGAGCCTTAACTTACATTCTTCATTTGGTTGATGAATAAAATCCATAAGGAAGAAAAGCCAATCAAAATTCTGTTGATTTTTTGAAATCCCAAATTCTAGAGCTAAAGATTTTACAAATAGACCATATTGTAAATTAACAGCATTAAAATTTTTATATCCAAGAAGTTCAGATAATTGTCTTGCTGTCGCGGTATGTTCTGTGCATTGAAAATGTGTTTTTAAAATCTTCACTTTCGTACTGTGCATTACCTGAGCATTACGAAAAAGTTCCACAAAATCATCTACAGAAATGTCGCAAAAATTGTTTTCCATCGTAATATCCTATACTACTATTGATTATCTACCCATAATTCACATTGTTTCATCACAGTTTGGATAGCATCCTCCATACCCTCAGGAGGATATTTGTAACGTCTGAGAAGACGCTTCACAAGTATCCTCATACCGGCGCGTGCGCTTTGTTTCTTCTGCCAGTCGATAGTACGATTTTTCCTCAATAGTTCAGTCAATTCTTTGGTAAGTGACTTCAACTCTTCATGCTGATAAAAATCTTTGATAGCCTGAGGCTTTGTCAAGGCATCATAAAAGGCCAGTTCTTCTGTCGTAAGGCCAAGAGATTCACCTTCTTCATTTCCAGCGGTAATATCACCAGCAAGCTTCAAGAGTTCCTGAATTACTTCTTCATTGGTAAGCATACCGTTGAGATACTGATTCATAGCGCGCTGAATGATTTCAGAAAATTTTTCCGATCTGACAATATTTGTTCTTCGGTATACCGAAACCTGCTCAGCGATAAGCTTTTTCAGTATTTCTATAGCCAGATTCTTTTCTTTCATACCGGCTATTTCTTCAAGAAACTTTGGATCAAAAAGTGAAAATCCTTTTTGAACATCCGAAAAAAGATTGATGACTCCATCACTTTTAATACTCTGTTTCAGCAACTCATTAATACGGGCATTTATTTTATCAAGGGATAACTTCTGCTCTGTTCCTCCGCTGGCAAGACGCACCAGCACAGTGCGCACGGCTTCAAAGAAAGCGGCTTCAAGGCGGGTAAGCTCATCTACCAAACTCGCACATAAAGAGAGAGCTTGCCGCAGCAGCAAGGCCTCTTTGATGAATTTTTCCTTGGTATCTTTGTCATCAACCCCGGCTTGATGCTCAGCAGTGCTTTTTGCAAGCAGGAAGTTGGCCGCGCCGCTGATGCTTTTCGCCCGATCCAGATCATTGCCGTGCAGGAATGCCCCATAGTCAAAACCATGCAGAAAGTCACGGCAAATGGACAGCTTTTCCTGAAATTTGGGCAGAGCCGCTTTGCTGATGTCCGTATCGCCGTAGTTTTTCTGGTCTCGTCCGGTATAGTCGTGCATAGCCTGTTTGAGTGCCGATGCGATACCCACATAATCCACCACCAACCCGCCTTCCTTGTCGCCGAACACACGGTTTACACGGGCAATAGCCTGCATCAGGTTATGTCCGGACATGGGCTTGTAGACGTACATGGTGGCAAGAGATGGCACGTCAAACCCCGTGAGCCACATATCAACGACAATGGCAATTTTCAGGGACGAGGCATTATCTTTGAAGAGACGCGCCATATGCTCTTTGTGGGCCTGATTTCCAATGACTTTTCTCCATTCTTCCGGGTCATTGTTCCCCTGCGTCATGACGATTGCCACCTTATCCGTCCAGTCAGGACGCCGTTCCAGTATCTTGTGGTAAATCTTCATGGCAATGGAGCGTGTATAGGCCACTATCATGGCTTTGCCTGTCAGCAAAAACGCTCGGTTTCCTTCATAATGTTCAAGAATATCATCAACTAATGAGTTCAGTGTTTGATCCGCTCCGAGAATGGCCTCCATCTTGCCAAGTTCTTTCTTGCTTTTTTCGATGGCGTAAGGCTCGGCGTTTTGCGCCATCAAATCATACTCGGCGTCAATGAGTTTGAGAATCTCAGCATCAAGATTCAAATGGACAACACGACTTTCATAGTATACCGGGCGGGTTGCTCCATCCTCGACCGCCTGAGTCATATCGTATATATCAATGTAATTGCCGAACACTTCTCGTGTGCTGCGATCTCTGGAGGATATTGGCGTACCGGTAAAGCCAATAAACGTGGCATGTGGCAGATTATCACGAATGATTTTGGCTGAGCCTGTTATTGTTCTTGTTTCCACCTCGCCATCTTCCCGTGTGCGGGTTTGTATTCTGGGCACCAATCCATAATGTCCGCGATGTGCCTCATCCGCCATAACGACGATATTTTTTCGCAGAGATAAAGCCTCGGAACTTTCCTCAAACTTTTGCATGGTGGTAAAAATGATACCGTTGGCCTGTCGATTGGCCAAAAGCTCATGCAAATGCTTTCGGCTTTCTGCCTGCTGCGGAATTTGCCGCAAAAAATCGCGGCAGCGGGAAAATTGTCCATACAGCTGGTCGTCAAGGTCGTTTCTGTCTGTCAGCACAACGATGGTCGGGCTTTCCATCACCTCTTGCAAGGCATGAGCATAGAAAACCATCGAGAGGGATTTCCCGCTTCCCTGAGTATGCCAAAAGACACCGCCTTTCCCATTGCCAACACTAGCAGTCAGTGTTGAGGACACAGCCTTTTTCACAGCAAAATATTGGTGATAGGCCGCAAGGATTTTGAAAGTATTTTGCCCATCGACATTGAAGCAGATAAAATTTTTCAGAATATCGAGAAAACGTTCCTTCTCGAACATCCCCTCAAAAAAGGTATCAAAATCCGCATACTGCGTATTTTCATAGCTTCCATCCTTTGTTTTCCACTCCATGAAGCGATCCTCACCGGAGGTAATAGTGCCTGCCTTTGAGGTCGTCATATCGCTCATGACACAGATGGCATTATACGCAAACAAGGTAGGGATCTCATGGAAATAATTACGCAGTTGCCGGTACGCTGCGGAAGCATCCGTCTCTTCACGAGAAGGAGACTTCAGTTCTATAACAACCAGAGGAAGCCCATTGATAAAGAGGATAATATCTGGCCGTTTTTCTGAATGCTCAATAAATGTCCACTGATTGGCAACAACAAAATTATTCTTTGATGGATCATTGTAATCCAGCAGATGGACAATGGAAGAACGTTCCGTACCGTTTTCAAAAAATTTTACAGGAATGCCGTTTTGCAGATAATCCATGAAAACCATGTTTTTTTGAAGCAGCGAACCACTTTCCAGATTTTCCAGTTTGGAAAGGGCTTCGGCAATAGCCTGACGGGGCAAATGCGCATTGAGGCGCGGCAGGGCATCCCGCAACGCTGCTTCATGGAAAGGTTTATGGTAATCCCTTTCAAAATCAGGACCATAGATATAGTTATAGCCAAGCGAGGCTCTGAAAATCTCCAGTACGGCATTTTCATAATTACTTTCTGAATATTTTTCCGACATGGCGTTTTCTCCGCGTTATCGCTCATTGCAGGTATGGCAGGAAACCGTCAGAATGGCAATATCCGCCGATAAATGATAATTTGAATATCAGTAAATTATGACCTCTCAACAGAGGTTACAGTGTTTTAATAAAATCCTCCAAAAGCCTTGAAAATAAAGGATTTATCGCAATGTGTTCGCCTTATCTCTTTATACGATTACACACAAGTTTATTCTTTCCCTCTTTGCTCATAAGGGCAAATACAAGGGCAAGAAAATCTCACAACAAGATATAACAGAGTGTGGCAATCGGAGAACTGTGATGTATGTGCGAATATATTATAACGGAGGATTTTTCAATGGACAAGTACATTTACGATGATAAAAATGGTATGTGGTATGAACTGCAAGGAGATTATTATATTCCTTGTTTTATCTTACCAGCCGAAAAAGAACAACCTATCGGTTTGTGGGGACAGCGGCACTTGCGGTATCTGAAAGAATACCACAGAAATACATACACAACGCTATTGACAAGCGGCAGGCTGAACACTTACCTTGCCGACATTGACAGGCAGGCACAAGAACGCTTTGAAATACTCACAGAGCAGATGAAACAGGCACAGGGTATCACGGAGCAGTTAAAGGTTGAAAACACCTTAGAGTGGGTTGGTCGAATGAATAACATACGGGCGTGTGCTATGGAGGTTGTGAATGAGGAAAACATCTACAATTAAAGCATTGTAACGAATTTGACTGTAAAATCGTGGCGAGTAGGGATAACTTACCCGCCCTATTTTATGCTCTATGAGCCGCTTAAACAAGGCTTTTGACACCGAAAAGCGTTATATTACTTAACATTTGTTATAGACGGCGGGTAGGGTATACTCCGTTTGCTCAGTTAATGGCATTTTAATGCCAGATTTTGTACCTCTTACAACAAACCCGTTGAGAAAAAAATATGAATGATTATATTATAATAATTGAAGGAGGTGCGGTATGGATATTCAGATTATTGAGCACATAAAAGAAACATTAAGCGTAGTTATTCAGTGCAATAAAATTGATGATGAAGTAATGAGATTAAAATCGCATATCGAATCATTTGACAATAAATTGTATGCCCAAAAAGACGGTAGGGACATTTATTCAGTGGTTAGTTTTTATCGGAATTATATGTGTTCTTTATTTCATTTGTATTGCAATATACCAGAGGTATAGCAATAAGCAAGGAGAAATTTATACGCAAGCTTTGATAAAATATCAACAACAAAGGAGAAATGTAAATGGGAAATAGAAAAGAGTTAGTATCATCATTGCAAGGCTTTCAAATGCGCGGTCGCTGCCGGATGTAAAATACATGGCGTCGCCTCCTTTCTGTTTTTTGGCATAAGAAAAGCCGCAGACTTTTTCAAAATCTGCGGCTTGGCCTATGAGAAAAGGACACCACTTGCACGATGCCCTTTCTCGTCAACTATTTAATTTTTTGTGTTCCCACACTCCATATCAATGACTACCGAAACGGTGATATAGTCCTCAATACGCTTATTACGGAATTTATCACCCTCTGCGTCAAACACCACATGACGGGAAAAGTGCCTAAATCTAAGGATTTCTACAAGGTTTCTCTTTGTAGCAACACTATTGTCTCCACATGGCTTGAGAGGACAGAATGAATGTCATTTGAGTACGTCCGTTCTCGGAAACATATCCACTTCGCTTTTGGCACTATCGGTATACGGGAACATATCCAATCTCTCTCTGGAATGTATACCATACTTTTAAAAGGCAGAATAGCATTTTAACTTATGCTACCCTACCTATAACTAAACATTTACAGTTGCATGTGGCCTATTGTTTTTAGCCGTTAAATATTTTATAACTATTAAATAGCGATACAAATTGTTCGAAACTAATATTGTTTATATCATATATTCTCGCATGTTTTAAAGCTTTATTAAATTGATTTTTTGTAAACAGTTTTTCATACTCTTTGTTAACCCATTTCATTACAAAAGTTTCATATTTTTTTCTCTCTTTAAATGCCATTTTTGCTGGCTTTCTTTTTAATACAATTAATGCGCTATCCACTTTAGGTTTTGGATGGAAATAATACCTAGGAATTTTTGCTAATATAGAAATATCTACCTCTGCCATTAACAGCAATGCTAGTGATCTGTTTGTATCTAATAACCTTTTAGCAAAACCATATTCCACTATTAAATAACTTATTGTGGCTGAACTTTCAAAAACAATTTTTCGAATTATATTTGTGCTTATGTTGTAAGGTATGCTGCCAAATATTTTATATGGATTGTGGCTAGGAAATGTAAATTTCAGTATATCATCATTTACTATTTGATAGTTAGGATAATTTAAGAGCTTATTACGAGTTACCTCACATAATTTAGAATCAATTTCTATCGCCGTAACAAAATTACATCTCTTTACCAATTCAGCAGTAAAATGACCTTTCCCTGCACCTATTTCAAAGATGTTATCTTTTTCATCTAAACTTATGCAATTCATTATTTTTTCTATGTGATATTTTGAAGTAATAAAATTTTGACTATCTTTTATATTTACTTTGTTCATTATAACCTCTCCTTAACAATAGCAAGCACTGCACCAGCTGCTGCGATAATTAAATCAGCACCAATCATTATCTTCTTCCTATCATGACGATCCACTAGCACACCAATTGCAGGTCCAAAGACCGCATAGGGTAAAAAACCTACTAGTGAAGCCATAGACAAGACCATCGCAGATCCAGTTTTTTCTGTAAGGTAAAAAATAATCGCCATTTGCAGGATGGCACTAGTGATTAATGATACTGCTTGCCCTGCCCATATTGTATAAAACTTAAGTTTCCAATTGTTGTATTTTTCCATTTATATTATCTCCTGCATATTATTTTGCTTGAATTTCTATTTTGAATAGCATTCTAGGCAATAAAAAATGCAGGCCTAAATCCACAATGTGGCTTTTGGTCTGCATACATACAATTTGGAAACATTCATATTAAAGACATAGTTAAATAAAGGTATAGTTTAATAACCTATATCCTCACCGTAACTAATGAATGCTCAATATCGTATAAATAAGCACAACAAAAAAGCCTATCATCGGGGATAGATTCTGCTTTTTTTATTGCCAGCTTATCTTAAACGCATTGAGGCTGTCATAGTTTCGGTTCCTCCTAAATTCTTATTTGGATCATCATATATTTTAACACAATAAGTCATTTTAAGCAACTTTTAAATTAAAAAATCCATTAAAAACCGCCAAATGGTGTTAGCCCTTAATTGGCGGTTAATATTCTATATCTCTTCGTCAATCTCAATCCCAGACTTGAATTCAACGGTGAGCTTAGCTTCATATATCGTTACTTTTTCAATAAGCCGCCTTACCAACTGCTCATCATATTCCTCCAGTTCACGTGACTGTTTATTCAAGAAATCAGTCATTTCAGCGATTCGTTGCCTTTTCCCTTCTCGATCTGCATTCTCTACAAGTGCATTTTGCTTTAACTCCCGAAGTCGATAAATTTCATCAGCCACATCTTCATAGTCATTTTTTGATTTTGCTTGTATAAGGAGCTGTTGTTGTAACTCTTCCAATCTTCTATCAATATCATCGGTGGTATTATCATTTTCTTCATTGAGGACGGTAGCTATGTTTTTCTGTAACGTTGAGAGGAAGGGCTCTTTGTTAGTCAAAAGTTCGTTAATAGCCTTAACCACTGCTGCCTGTAATGTTTCCTCATTTATGGTAGGTGCCGTACATTCAGAGCCTTTTTCCTCTAAACGACTAACACATCTCCAAACAATAGACTTGTAAGATAAGCTTTCCATCTACACGCTGGCTCGCAAGGAAACCAACCTGCCCTGTGGTTGCAAAAAGCTCGTTTAAACGTTTGAAAGAACGTCCCTGTCTATCGGCAATCCAATAATATCCGAAATCACCGAAGGCAATAGTTTTAGCTCCAGCTTCAATAATAGGAGCATAAGCAGAAGTGTAAACCGGACGATTCAGCAACGTATCTGGAGTACCTGCTGTTAAAGAAGGCTGCCACAGATATTGACCTTGACCGTCTTTCAGTTTACGGATTGCTTTTACTGTTGGCATATACAGACGTGTTTGATGCAATGGATAACCTCATCACTTACCGGATAGATTCAGTTCGTAAGCAAGCACCATTAAAATTATTAATCCAGATTTAGCGGCTTAGACCTGAATGTTGGAGACATCAATCTCGCCGGACATGAGCTTTGGCAAAAGCGCGTCACGCACCTCGGCAAGTTTGTTATTCTCGTCCTCGTTTACCCAAATTTGCTCAAATAGTGGAGTGACGGTTTCCGTAAAAAAGTCCATTGTGGCCTTGTCAGGAATAATGATCTCAGTTTTACGGAAATCAGGAACTGTTAATTGTTGCTGGGTTGTACCAGTTCCGGTTATATGAAGTTGGCTCAAGTACAAATATAGATATTTTGCGCTAAGCACACTAGTGTCGGGAATCAGCGTTACCAAACGAACAATCGGAACATAGGGGATATGTCTCAAACATACATAACCAATTGTACCTCTCGCAGACACCGTAACACTTTCAGATTTTATCTTCGGCTCGTTGGTGTATCCGTACAAGCCGTAGTTATTTATCCCATTTGAGTAAATGGGATATGGATACAAAGGTGTTTTGACCTGAGAGGTTTCCTTCGGTTTGTCGCCGCCAGCACCCATTTCAGTAACGTCGCCAAGCGTGCTGACAGTCCAATTAGACGGCATTGTCTCGTCAAACGGTACGAAGTCAACAAACCATGCTTTGAAAATTATCGCTATCTGCTGCTGTAAATTATCATTTACCTTTCCCTCTTCCCTCGAATCGCATTCTCCCGCAAAGTCTCGCCATGGCATTCTAACAGAACGGGAGGAAATGATCTAATGCTGCAAATTATTTCAGAAATTCAGCAAAAAATGTTGCCCTGGTTGACCAATGAACAAATGCTGCACCTTCGGGAAGTCCTCATCGTCAGCTTGGGAGCAATAATGCAGGGAGAGGCAAATTCGTTCACCCAGCCGCAGGAGACTGACTGTGTTGAAGCGTTCCTGACGGCCAAACGTATTGAGGGATGTTCGGAAAAAACACTGCGATATTACCAGGCTACCATAGCGGCCATGTTGGAAAAAGTGGGGAAATCGCCGCAACAAATCGTCACGGACGACCTGCGAGCCTATCTGACGGAATATCAGGCATCCCGAAAATCAAGCAGAGTAACTATTGACAATATCCGTCGAATCCTGTCCAGTTTCTTTGCATGGCTGGAAGATGAAGACCGGATTATCAAAAGTCCCGTGCGCCGGATTCACAAGGTTAAGGCAGCCCAAACCATCAAGGACACCTATACGGACGAAGCCCTCGAACGCCTGCGCGATAACTGTACGACGACACGGGATTTGGCTATTATCGACATGCTGGCGTCAACCGGTATGCGTGTGGGCGAAATGGTTACGCTCAATCGGAGTGACGTTAATTTTGAAGAAAGGGAATGTGTCGTCTTTGGCAAGGGAAGCAAGGAACGTATAGTGTATTTTGACGCACGCACTAAAATACATTTGCAAAAGTATCTTGAAGAACGAAACGATACCAATGAGGCATTATTTGTTTCTCTGAAAAGCCCTTATGAGCGTCTTCAAATCGGCGGTCTTGAGACTATGCTCCGACATATGGGCAGACGTTTGCATCTCGCCAGAGTCCATCCCCATAAATTTCGTCGAACACTGGCAACGACAGCCATAGACAAGGGAATGCCCGTTGAACAGGTGCAACAGCTTTTAGGGCATCAGAAAATTGATACGACCATGCACTATGCAATGGTGAAACAACACAATGTGAAGCTGGCGCACAGAAAATTTATAGGATGAATCATGCCGATTTTATCTCTTTTTTATGGTATTATTGTACGCATGTACATGGAAGTGGGCGGAAAGCATAATATGCCGCATATTCATGCGGAATATGCCGGTAAAAAGATTGTCATGTCGCTTGACGGTGAGATTCTCCAAGGAGATTTTCCTTCCAAGCAGCTTCAGCTTCTCAAAGCATGGATGATCATTCATCATGAAGATTTGCAGGCAAACTGGGAACTGCTCTCCAGTGGTGAACCGATTTTTAGAATCGATCCTCTGAAGTAGGAGGCATCTATGAACGAACCTAAGATTATATCTATCTCTCCTATGTCAAATTACAGGCTCTTGCTGCATTTCTCGACAGGAGAAAGAAAGATTTTTGATGTCACACCGTATATAAAGGGAAGCTGGTTTGGACAGCTCAAGGACACATCGTATTTTACAAAGGTGCAAATCATTTCCCACGGTGAAGGCATAGCGTGGCCTGATGGACAGGATATTGCGCCGCATGAATTATATGATTTAAGTATTGGCGTTAGATAACAATGCCGAGAGGGATAAAAATGAACCTTTTTGAAGAACAGAGGTTAGTAGACGTATGTTCTTATCTTAGAAGCGGTAAGACTATTACTGCTTCTGAAATTTCTACACATGGAGAATATCCTGTTTTTGGCGGAAATGGTTGTCGCGGCTATACGGCACACTACAACTTTTCAGGTGAATGTGCCATTATTGGCAGACAAGGAGCTTTTTGCGGCAATGTAAGGTATTTTTCCGGGAATGCTTATATGACAGAACATGCCATTATTGCATGTGCAAATAATAAAAATAATACAAGGTATTTATCATACCTGCTTTCAACAATGAACTTAGGTCGCCTATCTGGACAGTCCGCACAGCCTGGCCTCTCGGTAAAATATCTTTCAAATGTTAAAGTCCTTATTCCTATCCTTACTATACAAAAAAAAATTGTCTCTATCCTCAGTTTACTAGATGACAAAATTGAAGTGAACAATAAGCTAAATGATAATTTAGCGGCCTAAATGTCGAGTTCGGAGACATCCAGCTCGCCGGACATGAGTTTAGGAAGAAGGCTGTCCCGTAAAGATGATAGACGCATATTTTCGCGATGAGTGCTTTCCATTTGCCCCAAGATTGGTATGGCAAGCTTATTGAATGTTCTAATCTCTTCCTCAGTGGGAATGTGGATAACATAAGCCATAATCTGTTGTTTATCGCCGCGCGGCATTTTAGTTCCTTTTGAACCCGCTACCATAAAGTCAAAAAAAGAATCCACATATAGAGTGCTATATAGATAGGCTGACAACTGTGACACTTTAGGAGTAAAGCAGAGAACATCCGCAGAACAGCCGCAATCAGAATGGCAGTAGACAATCTTCTTAAAGTAGGGGCGGATATTAGAAATTAAAACATCGCCAATCTGACATTTTGTCGCCTGTGCTGTTGTTGGCAAACTTGCAGCATCTACTGCACCAGCTTTTCCAGGTAGCATATTTTCTGTTGAGTAATAAGTGCTAAGCGAAAGTTCTGCTACGGCAACTTTTGTTTTAGAGTAGTCACAGAGATCGGCCAGTCTCCCCTGATTACCAGTGCCTTTTGAATAGCAAAACTGCTGCTGATAAAGCGTTTGAAGTATTTCAGCTAAATTATCATTTAGCTTGTTGTTCAGTTCGATTTTGCGATCAAAGACATTTAAGAATTCCCCTATTATTTTTTGAGCTTGATATGAAAGATCTGGAACTTGATAATTCATAATAGCTTTTTTATCACCGCGAGGCATTTTTGTGCCCTTTGATGTATGTGTAGCATACGAAAAGAAACTATCACTAGAAAGTATATAATATAAAAAAATCGGATTGCAATTTTGTTTTGCACGCATTACAAGTATATCATTTGAACAACCGCCACAAAATTTTGCTCTCCATATTTTCTTAAAATATGGTCTGATGTTGGAAATAAGGATATCATTTTCTGCAAAATTAGATACTTTCAATGTACTTGGTAATATCTCTGCGTCACATATCCCACCACGATTTTGAAGCATATTTTCTGTAGAAATATAATTTTGCCGAGATAATATACTTACTAAAATCTTGTCACTTGCATATTCGCATAGTTCAGATAGTTTACGATATTTCATACCCAATCGCCTCCAGCTGTTTCTTAATCTGTGCCTCCAGCTCATGGGACTTCTGGAACAGTTCCGAGAGTTCCTTTGTCAGACGCCCCATCTTCTCTTCAAAGGGTTCGCCATCGTCCTTTTGCTCTTCAATACCCACGTAACGTCCGGGGGTGAGGATATAATCCTGCTTGGCAATATCAGCCGTTGCCGCAATAGCGCAAAAGCCTTTCACCTCTTCAAGGGAACCTTCGGTAAAAGCGACATAGGTTTTCGTCAGCTTCGCTATGTCCTCTCCGGTTAGTTCTCGTAACTTTCGCGTCACCATTGTGCCCATATTCCGGGCATCCATAAATAGCGTTTTTCCTTTCTGTTTCTTGTCTCTAGCCAGAAACCAGAGGGAGACGGGGATTTGGGTGGTATAGAAAAGCTGCGGCGGCATGGCAATGATGCAATCCACCAAATCATCTTCAATAATCTTTTTGCGGATTTCTCCCTCTCCGCTGGATTGCGAGGAAAGCGAGCCGTTGGCCAGCACAAGCCCGATCCTCCCCCGTGGGGCCAGATGAAAAATCATGTGTTGCATCCAGGCAAAGTTGGCATTTCCCGCCGGAGGAAGGCCGTATTTCCAGCGCACATCATCTTTCAGCTTGTCCGCGCCCCAGTCTGAGAGGTTAAAGGGCGGATTAGCCATGATGAAGTCCGCCTTGAGCTGGGGGTGCCTGTCGTCAAAAAACGTATCGGCATGAAATTTTCCAAGATTGGCTTCAATCCCCCTAATGGCAAGGTTCATGTGCGCCATCTTCCATGTGGTGGGATTGGAATCCTGCCCGAAAATGGAAATGGTGTTGATTGTGCCGCCGTGATTTTCGACAAATTTTGCCGACTGGACGAACATGCCGCCGGAACCGCAGCATGGGTCATACACTCTGCCGTTGTAAGGCTGTAAAATTTCCACAAGGGTACGAACTACACAGGAAGGCGTGTAAAATTCTCCAGCCAGCTTGCCTTCCTGCTCAGCAAAACGGGAAAGGCAATATTCATAGGTTCGCCCCAGAATATCTTTCTCATTGCCGTGTTCAATCATCTTGATATTGGTGAAGAGATCCACCACATCCCCAAGGCGACGCTTGTCCAGCTCCGGGCGGGCAAAATTTTTGGGCAATATATCCTTGAGGCGCGAATTTTCCTTTTCAATCTCGCGCATAGCCTCATCAATAACTACACCGATTTCCGGC
Organism: Bilophila sp. T19-St14; assembly: GCF_059728385.1. NCBI lineage: Bacteria > Pseudomonadati > Thermodesulfobacteriota > Desulfovibrionia > Desulfovibrionales > Desulfovibrionaceae > Bilophila > Bilophila sp. T19-St14. The sequence continues at coordinate 387,011 of NZ_BAAGFT010000002.1, read as the reverse complement.
GTATGCGCCGCTTGCGCTATGCGAGACCAGCGGGAAGAAGGAGGCACGAAGAAAATATTTTCGTAGGTATATTCATCCCGATCTTCCTCGTCCCCCTCTCCAGCAGCGAGAAGCTCCTGATATTTGGCTTCAAAGCTATCGGATATGTACTTGAGAAAAATAAGCCCAAGCACGACGGATTTGTATTCAGAAGCATCCAGATTGCCACGCAAAACGCAGGCGGCATCCCATATCTGTTTTTCAAAACCAATATTGCTTGTACTCTGCTTCCCCATTTTCTTCTCCATGAAAAATTTCTGAAATATAAGGTTAGCAGGCAAAAGGTTACCCGGCAAGCAGCTTACCAGCCTATTCGTTCCTTGGACATACTGATCAATCCCGGTACAGCGCCGCCCCTCATTTCTGTCTGGTACTGACTAGGAGCAGCTTTTCTCATCCAGTATTTTACAGGGTAAATTTCAGGGTATCAAAAATATTTTTAAAGTTTTTATTCTATTATTTCATGTAATTATGACATAAAACAAGTGTCAACTACATGCGGACGCTTGCGGCAGGGATGCAGGGCGGCATGACCAGCCCCGCTCGTCCGTGGTTCAAGCTGACTCTTCAGGATGAGGAGGTATTGAACGCCCCGGATGCCGGGAAGTGGCTCGATGACGTAACCCGCCGTATGCAAGCGGTTTTGCACCGTTCAAATTTCTATAACGCCGCCCATGCACTCTACAGTGACCTTGGAACATTCGGAACAGGGTTGATGATAGAGGTCGCTGATTGGGATGGCCTCCACTTCTTTGTCGTAAACGCTGGCGAGTACGTCATTGATACGAATGAGTTGAATGCAGTTGATACATTTTTCAGACGCATCAGCATGACGGCACGTCAGATTTTACAAGAATTTGGTGAAGAACATGTTCCGAACATCGTCAAGACGGCTGCGAAGTACAAAACGGGCAATGCAAGCACAACACGATTTGATGTGATTCAGGCTGTATACCCGCGAAATGATCGCACATACGGAAAAATGACAGCCAACAATATGCCCTTTGCTTCCGTTTACTGGATGCTTGCAGGAACGGATGGGCAGGGCGCTCCTACAGTCTTACGGGAATCTGGTTTCGAGGAATTCCCGGCGTTTGCTCCCCGTTGGGATGTGAGCGGAACCGACGTCTATGGGCGGTCTCCGGCGATGGACGTTTTGCCTGACTGCCGGATGCTTCAGAGCATGACTTCAACGCTTCTCAAGACGCTTCATAAGAATGCCGATCCTCCGATGTCGGTTATGGCTTCTCTCCAATCCGTTGGTCTTGATCTGCGTCCCGGCGGTGAGAACTTTGTTGAGACGTTTGACGGGAGGCCGCCCATAGCGGCGCAGCCAATACAGCAGCCAAATGCTCAAAGTATCCAGTATACGCAGGCGGCGATTCAGGACGTGCGGCAAAAGTTGCATGATGGCCTCTATGCCGATTTGTTCAAGATGCTCATTTCAAATGACCGCCGCCAGATTACGGCTACGGAAATCGAGGCTCGGGAACAGGAAAAGATGATCCTGATCGGCCCTGTGGTTGAACGTCTGCAAAAGGAATTTTTCGAGCCGCTGATTCAGCGCACGTTCAACTTGATGCGTCGATATGACTTTATCCCCGAACCTCCTGAATCAATCTCTGGGGCGCCTTTGCGCATCGAGTTTGTAAGCGTGCTGGCGCAGGCACAGCGTCTTGTGAGCACTTCGGGTATCGATCAGTTCATGGCCTTTGTCCTGAACATGTCTCAGGCGTTCCCGCAGGTCATGGACGTGATTGATGTCAAGTACACGATCTCCGATTACGCCGAGGCCGTTGGTGCTCCCAAGGGGATGCTGAGGAGTTCTGAGGAGATCGCCGCCATTCAGCAAGCTCAGGCTGAGGCGCAGCAGCAGGCGGCAGAACAGCAGCAGGCTATGGCCGCAGCCCAACAGGTGCAGAACTTGACTGGGGCCGCAAAAAATCTTGGGCAGGCAACAGTTGGGCCTGATGGTCAAACGGCTCTGGAAGCAATCATAGGCGGCATGGGAGGTATGTGATGTGGGAGTGGGATGAAGCCGAAGAGCTGAAAAGAAGAAAAAGGCTGCAAGCTCTCTCTTTTCAAGAAAGAATGGCTGATGTCGTTCGTAAACTGACTGATACCCGTGACGGAATGGATTTCCTTCTCTTTCTGCTGGAAGAGAGCGGAGTCCTGAAAGCCCAGTTTCCAGAGGGACATGCTCAGGCTGCATGGCGTGAAGGACGGCGCGCAATAGGGCTGCATCTTATGACTATGGCGCAGAATGCAGGAGTTATCGAGAAACTTTTTGCTCAGGAGGAAAAGAATGGCTGAGGATATGGAAAACGGCGGTGCCCCTGAAAGCGTCCAGTCTGAACAGGACGCGGGGAAAGAAACGGGCTCTACGCTGATGACCGAAACCGGGAACGAGTCAGCAAAGGAACAGGAAGCTGTGGGGGCTCCCCAGAATAGCGGCGAAGAACCCAAGGCCGAGCCGGAAAAGGCGGAACCCTATACGCTGACTGCGCCGGAAGGATACCCGATTTCGGAAAAGGAACTGTCTGACTTCAATCGGCATTGTCTGGAAGTGGGCATGACCAAAGAACAGGCCGAAAAGTCTCTGGAAATGCTGCATTCCAATTTTAAGGCGACGCAGGAGGCTTTTGAGGCTCAGAGGCGGGATTGGGTCGCTGAGATTAAGTCTGACAAGGAATTTGGCGGCGAAAAGTTTTCGGCTTCCGTGGCTGATGCGAAAAGGGCTCTGGCTCAGTTTGATGCTGATGGGGCTGTGCGGACTATGCTTGATGCGACCGGATACGGAGATAATCCCGCCGTAATCCGGCTTTTTGCCCGGATTGGCCGGGCAATGGGTGAAGACAGGATGATCGGCGGCAAGGGCGGCAAGGAAACCAGACCTCTGGAAGAACGTCTGTATCCCAATATGTAAACAGGATGAGGGAAAATAATGTCTTATGAAAAAGGATTAGTGGCGACGCTGGCCGAACTGGAAGATTTTTACAGGGGGCAGCCTGCGGGCGACATCATTGAGCTGATGAACCAGACCAACGACATCCTGAGCGATGTCCAGTGGATGGAATCGAATCAGAGCGAGGGGCACAAAACGCGGATTCGCACGGGGCTCCCTACGGTTTACTGGCGTAGGCTGTATCAGGGCACGCCTCCGAGCAAGTCTCAGTGGGCACAGGTTACGGAACCGTGCGGCATGCTTGAGGCCCGCATGGAGCTGGATGTGGCAGAGATCGAACTCTATGGCGACAAGGCCAAGGCGTTTCGGCTTTCCGAAGGACTGGCTTTCGCTGAATCCATGCGCCAGAAGGTGGCGAATACGCTCTTCTACGGGGACAGTAACAACAATCCCGATGAGTTCAATGGGCTTGCCATGCGGTACCCTTCAAAGTCCAGTCCCAATGTTGTGAATGCGGGCGGCAACACGGCCAAAAAGCAAACGTCCATGTACCTCATCAGTTGGGGCAGCAATTCTTGCCACGGCATCTATCCGAAAGGCAGCGCTGGCGGGTTGAAGAACAAAGATCTTGGCGAATACATGACGATGGACGAGGACGGCAAGAAATTCCAGTGCGTGGGCGATCTGTACACGTGGAAATGTGGGCTGGCTGTACGTGACTGGAGGGCCGTGGTTCGCATCTGCAACTTGGATACCAGCAAGCTGACTCTGCGCAAGGGAGAAGAGGGATTTGTTGATCTTCAGGGGCTGACCATCAAGGCGAAAAATATGATGCCTCAGAATCTGCGCGACAAGGCTATCTGGTACTGCAACCAGGACGTTCTGACCGCGCTGGAGCTTCAGGCAACCGATGCGGGCAATGTTCATCTGGTTTACGGCGAATACTTCTCTTCCAAGGCTGTGCCGAACCTGCATGGGCGGCCTATCCGCCAGTGTGATGCCCTTCTTTCCACCGAAGCCGTGCTTTCCTAGGGGGACGCTATGTTGATTGATTCCAACGCCGTATTGCTGGACTCGGCGGCCATTACGTCCAGCGCAGTTACTGGCCCGGCTGTGGGGCTGACTTCACTCCTGAAACCCGGTCGTGCGAATCCGATTTTCGTATCCGCCAAGGTTGTTGAAGCGAACTTTGCGGGTGGGACGTCCATCGAATTCAAGCTGACTCAGAGCGCGACGGAAGCGGGAAGCTATGACGATGTCCCCGGTTCGGCTGTTACCGTGCCTCTTGCGGATTTGAAAGTCGGCAAGAAAATCGGCTGGCGGTTCCTTCCTGCGGGGACAGATAAGCCTTGGCTGAAAATGGTGGCCACACCTACGGGTACCTTTACGGCGGGTAAAGTCTTCGCCGCAATTGTGCGTGAGGATGACCAGCCATATGAGGCGGGAATGTACATTGATGGCGGTGTAGTGAAGGGCTAGGCCCTTACTTCTTGGCAATACATGATGCGCGGGGCGGTTTCCGCTTCGCGCTGTCCGCAAGGCGGAACGCATGTCAGCAAGTAAAATTCAGATATGGAACATGGCCTTGGGCTTCATCGGGACGCGAACAGTGGCATCCGAAACCGAGCATACGCCAGAAGCAATACAGTGTGCTTTGTATTGGGACAATGCCCGGCGCGCATGTCTCCGGGATTACCCCTACAATTTTGCACAGGCCCGCGCACAATTGGCGTCCATAGCCGTTCCTGAAACCTATGCGGACGAGTGGCGCTATGCCTATCGTCTTCCCGATCTTTGTCTCAAGGCACACAAGATCGTGAATCCAACGTGCAGGTGTGGCAATCCCGTAGCACGTCGCATTCCTTTCGTCATTGTTTCGGATGCCGAGAAAACGGAAATGCTTTTGTCCGATGCTGAAAAAGTCCGGCTCGACTACACGCGAGACGTCCCGGAAGTTGCGCTGTGGGATGATCTTTTTGTTGGGATGATGGCGAGAAAGCTCGCTTCGCTTATTTGCGTTCCTCTGCTCAAAAACAATACTGCCAAAGTTCAGGAACTTGAACAGCTTTACCGGGCAAGCCTTCCGAAACCTATGGAAGCCAATGCGTCTGAAAGGCACGAAAAACCATACAGGGATACATGGATAGCTGCACGCGGGGGATGGTATGACGCTTGATCTTCAAACGAGCCGTGTTGTCTTTAAAGGGAATGGCGCAGCCGTAGAGTTCCCCTTTGACTTTAAAGTATGGGATGCTTCTCAGATTGCAGTTTTTGTTAGCGATGATCCTGATGGCATAAACGAAATGGAGGTGACTCCGCAAAAAGTTATACTGACAGAATCAGGGGGGACTGTCACGTATACCTTGGAAGGAAAGCCCTTACCCGAAGGATACACTCTATCCATAGTCAGGAACATGCCTTTTATTCAAGAAGACATGTATATTACGGGAACCCGTTTTAATCCTGAAGTAATTGAAACTCGCTTTGATAAAGACTGTGCCGAACGTCAACAAATTTTAGAAACACTGTCACGCTGCATAAAGGTCAGTGTGACCAGTGGCATGACGCCCGAACAGCTTCTTAAAGCTATTTTTAAGGCGTATCATGATATTTTGGAATCCCTTGAAAAAACCGGAAGCATTACCGGGGCAATCCCCGTTGTTGCGACAGGAACGACGGAACCAAGGCCGTTAAAAGATCGCTTTGCCGACATCGTCAACGTCAAGGACTTCGGTGCCGTGGGCGACTTTGATCCTGTCACAAAGACGGGAACGGATAATCAAGCCGCCATTCAGTCCGCGATTGAATTCTGCGCTGCGCATGGGAAAAAGCTTCGCATCACATCCGGGCTATACGGTGTCTGGAACAACGGGGCCACAAGAACCATCGACAAAACATCAAGCGTGTATAACGGAATGAAGTCAGGCGGGCTCGATCTCTGTGATGGTTCCGTCATTGAATGGGACGACGACGCTTGGTTAATCCAAATGTTCCCCACAGCTACCGGAAGTTTCTTAGCTAACTCCAATACGGGAATTTTCCACCCTGACTCTGCTGATTACAAGAGTTCAAATATCACGTTGATTCAGCCGCAGATCGATGGGTCGTACCTTGAGCTCTGGAATACAAGCTATGCAGATCTTGATTCAGAATACTGCAACGAAAACGCTATTGCTTTTACTGCGCATTCAAAGGAGCTTGATGCTTCTCGTAATCCCGCAAGGAATATCAAAATCGAGGGCGGGCATATCAGAGGCTATCTTGCCATGCGTCGCGGTACTGGTGGGAAAGGTATAGCTCTCGAAGAAGGGGTAGAGAACTTTTTATGCCGTAATACTATTATTGAAGATTGCACATTTGCAACGAGTGTCATTTATCGACAAAGCTCACCAATCTATCCTGCCTACGCAAGATCTATTGTCTTTGATGGGATAGAGGCAAGGCGTTGCGGTGAAGTCTTCTTCTGCTTGGGGCGTGGTTATGACGGTGAAATACTTGATGAAGTGTCAGTTAACCCGGCAGATGCAAGCATTATTTGGAAGGGGAGCGCGTGGTGTTGTGGGCATCATCCTGACTTTTTTGATGCATCTGTAAATAAAAAGGAGAAACGGAAATGTGCGCCTGTGGTGCTTGCAGGATGTGCGAATGTGGATGTAGAGATAACTGCTAATAATCCTAATGGGTTTCCATCAACTGCGTTTCCTGCTGGTGGTACACGATTCCCGTCATCCTATCCTTCAGAAGAACTCGGATTTAACTGGGAGTTTTACGGCACAGGGCTGTCTGGAGATGTAGGAGCGGTAGTTGCTGGATGGGGTAAAAATTGCACGATCAAAGCAATCGCTCATGGAAACTTCGACAGTGCATGGCAGATTGCACAACCGTATACGATTGCCTTTGATGAAACCCATGGTGGAGCTTTTGACGCTAATCAGCTTAATTTTGATATTGCGCTTGATTCCTGTTCAACATGTGTGAACAACAATATTGACCCTTCATCTTCCATAACTGGAATCTTTAAGTTTACCTGCCCCAATATCAGTAATGATATTTTACTTACACCCCATATCGATTATTTTAAAAATTGTTTTTTTGTTGTTAGGATGGTGAAAAATGATGAATGGATTGAGTTTTTTGGAACACCAAAAAAAATATCGTTAGACTCATATCCCTGGAAATACGCAGGACTGTCAAAATCCCTTACGCAAGATATGGCAATGCGTTCTTTATATGCACAAAATTTGTATGTGAGGTCATTACATCCGAATTCAGTAGAAGAAAATACAGCTCTGAATGTGAATATGGAGATCACATCTCATCGAATAAAGCCATTTAGCGACGATACATATGATATTGGTGGGGCTTCGTTGCGATGGGATAATATTTTTGCAACATCCAGTATTATTAATACATCTGATAAAAGAGAAAAGCAGGATATTGATGCTCTTTCCGAAGCTATTTTGAAAGCATGGGGAAACATTCAATTTAGACAATTTCTGTTTTGCAATGCTGTTAAAGAGAAAGGAGACGCTGCGAGAGTACATGTTGGCATAATTGCACAGCAAATAGTTGAAGCGTTTGCATCGGAAGGGTTGGATGCTACACATTATGGTTTGCTCTGTTACGACGAATGGCCCGACGAGTACGAGAACGTAACCGTTGTAGACGTTGAAGCCACTTACGATAAAGACGGCAACAAGTTAACCTCAGAGCAGACGCATGAAGAGCGGCGTCTTGTGCGTGCTTCGGGAAATAGATACGGCATACGGTACAGCGAGGCCCTCTGCCTTGAAGCCGCCTACCAGCGTCGTCGAGCGGAGCGCATTGAGGCCCGACTTGCAGCGCTAGAAACAAAGTTGGGTGTCGTATGATCCAGAACCGTACAACGATCATTTTTAGAAAAAGCGGACTGTAACCCAGAAAGATAAGAAGCTATTCTATGCGCATAGCCTACAAAAATTTCACAGGTGGAGAAATTTCACAGACGCTTTCCGCTCGTTATGATCTTTCGCGTTTTGGAACGAGCGTTCTTCGGATGGAGAATTTTATCCCCGGTCTGCATGGTGACGTACAAAGGCGCCCCGGTACGCGGTTTGTGGCAGATTTGGGGCGGTTTTCCGTACTTATCCCGTTCAGTTTCAATGTTGAAGCCGAGCAAAACTTTGCTCTGATTTTATCTGACAAGCTTTTACAGGTTTCCGATGGGCAAAAGCTTCTCGATATGAGCGTGGTGACACCCTATGTCGAAGCTGATTTACTAGGCATTTCTTATGCTCAAGTGGGGGATGTCGTTTATCTTGCTCATGAAAATTATTCATTACACAAAGTCATGCGAACGGGAAGCCCCGGATCATATCAATGGAGTATCCAGCAAGTTGTTTTGAATACCAGCTTGCCCGCTCCGGGGGAACCTACTGTTTCATTCGAGCGCCACAATGAAAAAGATGACGCTGATCTATCCTATACCCTGCGTTATAAAATTGTCGCAGTCGATGAAAATGGGCTGGAATCCCTTGCTTCTCCTGCTGGCGAGGGAGCAGGAAAGCATCCATCTGATTGGGTGACGGGGAACCAAGTACGCATTTCATGGCCTACCGTTTCTGGAGCCAAGGAATATAATGTCTATCGTGAAGAAGCAGGATATTATGGTTTTATCGGGGTTGCCGATTCGTCTCAGGTACAGCCTGAAAGCACTACAAATACTGTTTATGCAGTGAGTGTTGGAGGGCTTATCTTTTCCAAGACGGACATGGGATTAAAAGGATTAGTGCATAGCGATACAGGAGGATATTCATCTATAAGTATTACAGAATCAGAAGGTTCAAACGCATTTTACCATGCTGGTTCTAGTCAGCTTTTAGTACAGGTTAAAAGTATATCTGGATACTGGTATATAGTTGATAATGTTCCTAGTTCTTTTATCGGTGATTATAGTTCATATAAAGCATATCAAGGATTTGGAACATCTGCTGATTACCCCGAAGGTGTAAGCGGGGAATTGGCTGCTGTCCCTCAATTCCATACGGCACATACGTATGCTCACTATTTTATTGATTCAAACTATGAAGCTGATACATCGGATACGCCAAAAGAGGATTGGAATCCCTTCGCAGATGGCAACAATCCGACTATCGTGGCCTTCCATCAGCAGCGTATGGTTTTGGGGGGCACCAAGTCCTCGCCGCAGTCTTTCTATGCAAGCCGTACAGGTGACTTTGAGAATTTCCGTAAATCCCGCCCGCTGCAAGACGACGATCCGATAGAGTACGTGCTTGCTTCTGGAAGCATTGACGCGATCCAATGGATTCAGTCTTTCGGTGATTTGCTCATAGGCACCAGCGGGGCGGAGTATAAGGTTACAGGCGATAACGGCGTTATTACCCCGAAAAATGTGAGCATTGTATCCCAAAGCTATTGGGGGTCTTCCGGTGGCCTCACGCCGCTGATTATCGGCAACTCGATCATGCACGTGCAGCGGCACGGCTCCCGTGTACGGGATCTGTTCTATTCCTTGGAAAAAGATGGGTACGCGGGCAATGATCTTTCGATCATGTCACCTCACCTTTTCGATGGTCACACCATTTTGCAATGGGCCTATCAGCAGACTCCGGGATCCAATATCTGGTGTGTGCGTGATGATGGTGTACTGCTGTGCCTTACCTACATGAAAGAACATGAAATTTTTGGTTGGTCACGGCACATTACAGATGGAAAGTTTGTTTCCGTGATGAGTATGTCAGGCGATGAGAGCGACGTAATCATGTGCGTGGTAAAGCGCAGTATCGGCGGCAAGGATCATTGGTTCCTTGAACGGATGGCGGAATCCTTTATGCCCATGACGGCGATAGAGGACGCTTTTTTTGTCGACTGCGGCATTACCCGCTCCAATGAAGAACCTGCTGAATCCGTCACTGGGCTTGATCATTTGGAAGGCATGGAAGTTTCCGTTCTTGCCGATGGTTCCCCGGTTGAAGGGCTGACGGTCAAGAACGGTTCTGTGTCGCTTCCCTATGCTGCCAAGAAGGTACAGGTTGGGTTGGGCTTCTCGTCTGTCCTTGCGCTGCTTCCCGTTGAAACGGACACGCAGACAGGAAGCACACTAGGAAAGATGCGGGCCTATGGTAAGTGCCAAGCCCGTCTTTTCCGCAGTGTAGGCGGTAAATATGGCTCACGTGAGATGGAGCTTTATGATCTGCCCTTTCTCCCTCCCTACTACGGGGAGCCCTGCGAACCCTTTTCAGGCGACATCGAGTTTAATCCTAACAGCGGGCAGGAAGCGGATACGACTGTGTGGCTGGTGCAGGACAGGCCCATGCCGTTCCATGTCGTTTCGGTCATGTGCAGCGTAGATTTTGGAGAGGTGTGAGATGCCCATTACTTTCCAGACAGAGCCTCTTTTCCCTAATCTGTTTTTTGAGATGCGCCCCTTGCTTGAGCGGCATTGGGATGAGATTGCCTTGAAAGACGCCTTCGGTTCAGTGGACATTGACGAGGACGCTTATCGGGCACTGTACGAGCGCGGGATGCTGCACGTAACCACGGCACGGGATGGTGGGCGTCTTGTCGGGTATGCCGTCTATTTCCTCATGCATAATTTCCACTACAAGACCCGGCGTGTTGCCGAGGCTGATGTGTTCTTTCTGCTCCCTGAGTACCGGAAAGGTCTGTGCGGATTCCGGCTGCTCCGTGAGGCAGACAAGGCGCTTTCCGGCATTGTTGATATTATCGTCAACAAAGTGAAGGCCGCGCATGATTGCGGGAGTCTGTTCGAGCGCATGGGCTACCATCTTGCGGAGAAAAGCTACATGAAGGTGGTGGGGTAATGGCGTTTACATCTTCAATCGTCGCGCTTGTCGGTACGGGGCTGAGTACGGTCGGCGCCTACCAGCAGGCAAAGGCTCAGAAATCTCAAGCTGAGTACAACGCGGCAATCGCTACGAAAAATCAGGAGCTAGCGGAAGAACAAGCGGCGGCACAGCGGCGGGAAGGCTATGAAAACATGGTCAAGAAGCGCCAAGAAGTGGCCGGAGTTATCGCAAGTCAGCGGGCGGCTATGGGCGCATCCGGGGCTCAGGTTGACAGAGGATCTTTCCTCGATCTGGAACTCGATACGGCGGAAAAGGGAGAGATTGACGCCTTGGCGCTGTATCAGCGCGGCTTGGATGCCGCATACAATACGGAAGTGCAGGGTTGGAATTACGGGCAGCAGGCGAAAGCGTATGAGTCTCAGGCCGACAATATCAATCCCGGATGGGCGGCGGCAGGTACGGCAATCGGCGGCCTAGCGGCAATCGGGAGTAATTACGGTGAAAGGCTTTGGGGTGGGGGAAGCCCTCTTTGGAGCGGAACTGATGAAAGTGCAAAGAATGCCGTAAGTTTCAATACTTGGAACAAGAATAAGGGGTGGAAGTAACATATGGCTGGTCTTAGGGTTCCTGAAAAGCGGTCCGGCGGTATGCCGCAGTATCGGCAGCAGCCCGCATATAATACCACGCCCGGAGCCAATCTCGGCGCGCGACTTTCCGACAGTGCTGGCGGCATTGCGGCACAGGGGGCACAGGCTGGTTGGCAGGCCGTCATAAATACCGGGAAGGCCGTACAGGGCGCCGCAAAGGTTGGTTTCGACCTCTATACCGAATACAGCCGTACCAAGGCTCAGGAAGCCTACAACAAATTTCAGGAGTCCATGCAGGCCGATTTGTACGGAGAAAACGGCATTTTCAACAGGAAGGGGGAAAATGCGCTTAGTTCCGTTGCCGACGCTGAAAAGCTCATGAGGGAACGGGCCGGGGAATTTGAAAAGAACCTTGGCGACATGGGCAAGAAATTTTTCCAAAAGCAGATCGGAACATACGGGCGCCAGCTTTTGCCGCAGGTGCAGCGCCATGCCACCAGTGAGTTCAATACGTGGCAGATCAATACGCAGAAGACACGGGCGGAACTGGCAAAAAACGCCGCCCTTGAGAACTATAACGATCCTGAAGTGTTTGCCCAAAAACTACAGGAAAGCGGGCTGGCGATCATGGAGATTGCCCGTATCAGCGGGTGGTCTCGTGAGCAGATGGAGCTTGCCACGCGGGAGAACGCCAGCGGCATTTATCTTAATGTAGGGAACGCGGCCTTGTCTCGTGATGACGTGAAACAAGCCAAGTCCGTGCTGGCGTCAGGTATGCTGATGGGGGACGACAAAATCAGGCTTGAAACGGCCATTCGGAATAAACAGGAACAGCTTGAAGCCAAGGCGCGGGCCGAGGCGGAACGGGCACAGAATCAGGCGGCGGAACAACTTGGAGTGGAGTGGTTCCAGAGTTATGGGATTGACGGTAGAGGCATAGATCAAGAGCTTGGCAAGATAAAAGACCCTGTTTTGCGGGGGAAAGCTCTCAGGTCATATTCCACACAACGGGCACTATATGCTGCTTTTGAGGATCAGAAAAAGGATGCCCAAAAAGCAGAGACATATAACAATGGAGTTTCTCAATTACATGCTGTTTTGAAAGACAGTAGCCTCACCTACGAGGAAAAGCAGAAAGGTATAGCCAATATTTTAGGTTCAATTTCAGATAAGGATGTCCGCAACCAGTTAGATGCAGAGGCAGATTTTCTGATCAACGGTGTTGAGGCCCCCGTCAATGACCGTATTCTTGCTGAAGCTCAATCATACGCTGCACAACCGGGTGTGACCTCCGATATGGTAACTGCTCGTTTTTCCGGATCCCTTCCCCCCTCCGCACTTCAAAAGGTAAGAAAAAGTGCTGAGGATCAGCAATGGAAGCAGGAAGAACAGCTTTTGAAGGATGAGCTTGTCAGCACGTTGAAGAACGAATTTAATTATAGGGATGCTGACGCACAAGCCTATTATCGTTTGATTTTGAGTCAGCTTAACGGAACGATCGGCTATGAGGCCAGACGTAAAAAAGCACAGACTCTTGCTGTAAAAATTGCCGTTGATAAAGGGAAGTGGTTTACGGGACGAGATATTCCTGCCGCAGGATTACCACGCTACAGGGAGAGGGGATACCAGTTCTCAAAAGTGGTCGAGATTCCTGAAACTGTAAAGCCAATGATTGATGAAGCTCTTTCTGCCCAAGGAAAAGAATTGACGGACGAGAACCGTAAGGCGCTTTATCAAAAATATCTCAGGCAACAGGGGGAATAATGTCTCAGAATCCGTTCATGAGTGTTGAAGAAAATGAGGTTCCTTCTTCTACCAATCCCTTCATGGGAATTACGCTTGAAGATTCCGATTTTGAGCAGACTCAAGAGTTTTTCCCGGAAATAAATATTCCAGAAGGGGCTTTTGCCGGATATGTTCCGGGAAAAGCGGATCTTGCGCAAGATCTGGAGCTCCGTGCCCGAACCGTAGCCGAAACCTTCCCTGATACACTTTCTGCTGTTGAACTCTCGAACAAGACAGGCATCCCTGTAAGCACGGTTTTAGAGAATCATAAGGAGATCTCCAAGAGTTATGATGCGGTACAGAATGGCCCAACGCGCCGGGCCGCTCTGGAAAAGATGATTCGTGACGAGCCTATCACCGGACGTTGGCTTGTACAGCAAGGTGCGGCTATGGTTGCCGGACTTGGCGATCAGCTCCCTGAAATCGGAGTATTTGAAAACCTTTCACAGGAAATGCAGGAAGCAACTAGGATTGGGCAACTGCAAATCGAACAAACAGATCTACTGAACAAAGTTTTTTGGCAAAATAACCCCGATCCTGCCGACCTCCAGCGCATTGAACAAATCAATTGGGAACTCTCCGTTAATCAGGCGTACCGCCAAGATGAAAGCTTCTTGATGGGGGCGTATCGCAGTTCTTTTGCTACGTTTTTTCCTCAAGTTGCAGAGGGGGCTTATCGTTCCGTACTCGGGGGGGCACAGGCCGGGGCTGCTGCTGGGGTGGCTACTTCTGCCTTTGGCCCTGTATCTGGCGTCTCCGCAGGTTCAGCCTTTGCAGCGGGGGCCGGGGCTGCCTGGATTCGTTACGCCTTTGAGATGTCCCTTGGCGAAATTTATGGTTCACTTTCACAGCTCAAAGATGAAAACGGGCAACCTCTCCCGCGTGATGAAGTTCGCCTTCTTTCATTCCTTGGTTCCCTACCTTCAGGAGCATTGGAAGTTGTGGGGGTGCATAAGGCACTTTCACTTATCCCCGGCGCCGACAGGCTCTTAAACCGGGCAACGATGGCCTCCGCACAACAGCTTTTGAGCCGTAATCCTTCCCTGTTGAAAGCCGTAGGAAAGGGGGCAGGGGAAGCCCTGGGAGCATTGGCTACCGAAGTCGGCGTAGAGACTGCACAGGAAGGGATTAACATCATCACGGAAGAAGCCGCGAAACAAATCAGTGACCAGCCTTTCCGTCTGACTACAGGTGAAGAAGCCGCTGAACGGCTTTCTGACGCGGCCTATGAGTCTCTTAAAGCGTTTGTTTTGCCGATTGGCGTAGGCGGCGGGGCTATGCGCGTCCGTTCCGCCGTGCGCGATTCCAGAAGGGCAATGAACAGTGCGAATACATTGCAGTCTCTTTCTGAACATGCCGCCAACAATAAGCTGATTAAAGAAAGTCCCTCCTCTGCTGAACAGCTCATTGGGCAGTTGAAGGAAGAGGGAGTTTTGGGAGATCTGTACGTTAATCCTGAAGCCATGCAGCGCGTTCTTTTCCAGTCTGATGAGGGGTTGCAGATTGCGCAGCGTATCAAGGTATCCGCTGAGGATGTCGCGGACGCTATGGCTCTCGGAACTCCGGTTGCCATTCCGATGGAAAAGGCAGTCCCTTATCTGCTGAATACGGCGCAGGGGAAGGAGCTCTTGCAGGACTCCACGCTGGATCCTTCGATCATGTCTCCCGGTGAAGTTCAGGAAGTAACCTCCGGGATGACGCAAGAACAGCTTGCACAGATTGAGGCGCTCAATTCATTCCTCGATTTCGTTGATTCAAGCATTGAGCAGGCTCAGAACAACAGGGAAAGCTTTGACCGCATCGCGGCCCCCTACGTCCAACAAATGCGCGACGCAGGCTATTCTGAGTCTCAGGCGCGGCATTATGGCGATCTCCTTGCCGCCAATGCGGAACGTATGGCGCCGATGTACGGCATGGAACCTGCCGCATGGCTTGAATCCCGGTTGCAGGGCATCCAACTCATAGATCTCAATGCCCCCACGCAGGACGTTCTTGACGCCCGTACACAGCGCGCCTTTGCCCGCCAGCCTTTGGCTGAACGCGATCCTTTGTTGGCTTTGGTATGGGGACGGCTTGACGGGAAAAGCCTTTCCTCAGCCTACAATGCCGATACGCTCAAGGAAATTACGCGGGCAAGAGGGCGTGGACTCTTCAAGTCGAGAGAGAAGGGAGGCATTCCCATTGACGAGCTTGCGGATGAAGCCGTACGCCGTGGGCTTCTGCCGGAAGGAAGCGGGGCGGATGAACTTGTTGAGCGGTTGAAGCGGGGAAAGAAGCCTGAAAAAGGATTTTATCAGGCTGGAAACGAGCTTGCTAGCCGTTTTGCCGACATGCCTATGATCGAGGCGGACAGTTCCCAGTGGTTTGGGCCGGGGAGGGAGATTCCTGTTTCAGAAGAAGTTGAAACTCCCGAACAGAGGAAAATGCTGCGTAATGCGGTCAAGACATGGGCAAAAGAGCGGTTTTCAGGGGGTATGCCCGTTGTCAATGCCGATACCGGCTGGCAGATACAGGTGACGCCCAAGGGGATTGAAAACTCGCTTTCGCATGGATTTGACAAAACACTGGCCCGTTCCATTCCCTTCATTCCGCAGATCATTGAAGGTGGGATTCATGTTGACAGCATCAGAAAAACACCACAGCTCCTGTCGCACATCTTTGCAAATAAGATCAGATTGGACGGTCAGGACTATGTGGTGGGATTCGTGCTGCGGGAGGACGTTAACGGCAATCGGTTCTATGACCACGAACTGACGGAAATAATCAGCCCCGATCGGCTCGTACCGGGCCATCCTTCAGATGAAGGTCCTTCCGGGGAAGGGTCGTCTGGACACCGGACCAATCGGGGCATTTCCTCCGATTCGCTCAATGCGGCCAGCCTCTCAAAAGATGGCAAGGAACACGCAACCCGAGCAAACCGGGGTAATGTGATGAACATACTCCGCGACAGGCTTGGTGTCAATGATGGAACGGGGCGTATTCTTTTCCAATTCATTGATCCCGCCCGCGTTCAGGCCCATCCAGACGTTCAGGACGTTGTTCCTGTACACCGGCGCGTCTTTCACATGAACACGATGGAACTTGACGACAGCAAGGCCACCGTGACCGTTCCCCGTGAAGAAGGCATGAGCGGGCCTCTGACTGACATTTACCAGCATGAAGCGTTGTATGAGCTCTATCCTGAACTGAGGGAAGCCCAATATGAAGTTGTGCCGGAAGAACGCCTTCCGGGGAATCTCGCCGGATATTCTCCCAAATACGGAACAATTTACATCACCACCGATCCCGATGTGACGCCAGCCGTCATTGCGCATGAAGTGCAGCACGCGATCCAAGACGTTGATGAACGGTTTGATTTCGGTTTGTCGGAAGAAGCCTCTCAAGAGGTCTATTCTCAGGTTGAGCAGGAACTTAAGGGAAAAGTCCCGTTGGAGCGTGCCCGTGTTCTTGCCGCTCGCATTCAGTACCTTTCTCAAGCGCATGAGATCCAAGCTTTCGACACGCAAAACCGTTTTGAACTGACGGCGGAAGAGCGGGCCAAGTACGAACCGAACAACCCAAGTACCTACTATCAGCGGAAAGATAAAAACAATATCCGGGGACAAATTGAATCTACTGCTGACGGGAAATGGTTGATCAGCGTCTTCAAGGGTAAAAAGAACCTTTCTACGATTATTCATGAAACGGGGCATTTTTTCCTCGAAAACCTTCGGGATGCCGCTACGCTTGAGACGGCCCCGGAATGGGTCAAGAACGATTGGGACGCCATTAAGAAAGAACTTGGGATCAAAAGTGATGGCGTTATCAAGAGGGAAGCGCACGAGAAGTTTGCCCGCCAGTTTGAAGCCTACGCACGGGAAGGCAAGGCCCCACGGCAAGAACTACAATCAGCGTTCAGGCAGTTCCGGGCGTGGCTTACTGCAATTTATCGTTCCGTCCGGCGTTTGCTTGGTGATGCGGAACTTTCCGCCGATGTGCGCGCCGTATTCGACAGACTTCTTGCCAGCGAAGAAGATATTGCTGTTGCCCGTGAAAACGGTTCCCCGGCTCCAGTTATTGAGCGCGCCTCGGAAGTTTTGGGTATCCCTGCGGAACGTCTTGACGCCTACAGAAAGGCCGTTTCCAGAGGGATGCAGAAAGGGGAAAAAGAAATTGCACTGCGCCGGATGCGCGAACAAAAGCAGGTCGAGAACGAGGCACGCACAGAGGCGCTGGATTTCGTGCGTGATGCTCCTTTCTATCGTGGGATCCGTGAACTTTCCGCAGTCGGCGGCATCAATTGGGATTCTCTTATAGACATGGCTACTGAGGATCTGGCGTGGCTGCTGCGCGAAAAATGGAATGCGGGCCGGGATCGGGATGTCATTAAAGGACGGTGTGGGGTATCTATCGACGATGCCGCAGCTTATCTTGGCGTGCGGGACGGGACGGAAGTCCTCGCAGCGCTCATGAATGAACCGACAGCGGCTGAATACACTGAAACCCATATCCGTTCAAAAGTCGCTGAATGGGAAAAGACTTACGTACCCGATGCAGAATTCATGAATGATGCGATGGATGAAGCCTTGCGTATTGAAATTGAATCTCTCGGCGGGAATGCGGGCCCCACAACCAAACAGTTGCGCGATGTTGTTGATAGGCGTGTGGGCGTCAAAAAGGCTTCTGCTGTTGATGCCGAGTATAAAGCACTGACGGCTGCAATTCGCAAGCAGAGGGTTCTTATTGAGGAGGCCGTGAGGGAAGTCCGGCGGGAAGAACAGACAAAACAGCGTGGGAGCGACGCCGCAAAGAATGCGCGTATAGACGAACTGCGTTCCCGTCTGGCACAGCTCAAGGAAGAGGAAAGGTTGAAGCGGGCGGCACTTGGAGCGGCTTACCGTGCGCGGATTGAGCGGAATCAAAAGATACGCCAGATCCGGCGTATTGCACGGTCAAAGGATATTCCCGACAACTTCAAACAGCAGATCCTTTCTCTCGTCGCACACTTCCCCGGCCTTGGCGCTAAACGCATGGCCCCCCGTCCTGATGAGAACAGGCCGACGCTGTTGCAGTTCCAAGAAGCCCTTGGCGTGGAATACAGCCTCGACCCCACAGGAACGGTTTCGCCTATTGCAGGGTGGATATTTGAGGAATCGCAGCGCACAGGGCTGCGCCGGGCAAGTGAGCTTTCCCTGTCCGAA
Source organism: Bilophila sp. T19-St14 (assembly GCF_059728385.1). Taxonomy (NCBI): domain Bacteria; kingdom Pseudomonadati; phylum Thermodesulfobacteriota; class Desulfovibrionia; order Desulfovibrionales; family Desulfovibrionaceae; genus Bilophila; species Bilophila sp. T19-St14. Next base: position 368,707 of record NZ_BAAGFT010000002.1, on the reverse strand, counting down.
TTGCGCGATGTATACGATGCGATCAAGATTCTGGCGCATCAAGGGAAGGCACAGGATGCGCTGATCGGTATGCTGCATAAGCAGGAGCTTGATCAAGCCGTGGCTGAAACCGTGGCGCCGATGGCTTCCTTGAGCGAGACAAAACATATTACGGCTGATGAACGCAACCGTTTGCCCGGCGCGTTGCGCGCGTGGTTCCGTGATTCCCTCGCCAATATGAAGGTGATGCGCTACCTGTTCGACGCTGCGGACGGCTACAGGGCGGATCACGACGGGCCGAACAGCCGCTTTATCGTGCAACCTCTCCAGCGCGCCGCGTCGCAGGAGCAAGCGTTGTTCCGTGAATACGGCAATGCGCTGCGCGGGCTTCTTGATCCCATTATGGGAAAGGACATGCACAAAACATTCACGATTGAGGGCGTCCGTATGCTGCCGGATGTTGAACGGGAGTTTGGCGGGCAGTGGACAAAAGAGCGTGTTCTTTCCGTTGCCCTGAATATGGGGAATGACGGCAACCTCTCGGCGCTCCAGCGCGGCTATAACTGGAATATGCAGGACTTGGAGGCAATCACCCGCAGGATGACAAGTGCTGAATGGCGGTTTGTACAATCCGTATGGGATCTGATTGGTAAGCTGTATCCGGTGATCAACGCCACATATGAGAAGATGTACGGCATCCCGTTGAAGCGGGTAGAAGCTAAACCGTTTACAGTGGTTTCCGCTGACGGTGAAACCATCACTATGCGGGGCGGTTATTATCCTCTCATGTTCGACAAGCGATTCAGCGAGGCGGCACAGCGAAATTCTGATTTTGATGCTCTGAACTCACAGGAGGCTATTCTACGGACGCCGAACCCGAAAAGCGGCATGACGCAGGAGCGTAAAGGCGCGGGGCTGCCTCCGCTGCTGTCCCTGTCCGTGCTGACTTCCCATGTTGCGGACGCCATTCATTACGGCACCCATACACTGCCGCTTTTGGACGCCTACCGCATTGTGAAACAGCCTGTGTACCGCAGGGCCATGCAACGGGCTTTTGGAGATGAAGCCTATGCGCAGGTGGTGCCGTGGCTCCGTTCCATTGCCCGCCCGGATCGTACCAAGATCGACGGTATCAACAAGATGTTCGAGTTCTTGGCGCGCCGGGGTTCTCTGGCGGCGATGGGGTTCAGTTTCCGTACGGCGTTGCTCCAGACAACGAGCGTCCCGCAGTCGATGGCAGAAGTTGGCACGGGCGCTTTCATACGCGGGGCGTACCATATGATCGCCCACCCTCTGGAAAGCTGGAATACCATCCGGGAACTTTCCCCCTATATGGTGAGCCGTTCACGGAACATGGAACGGGACGTAGCGGACAGACTCAAGCCGTTCAGAGAAGGTACAAAGATTTTCGGCTCGAAATGGGAAGAAGCGGCCTTTGCCATGATTCAGGCTATGGATGCCATTGTTGCCTACCCAACATGGATGGCGAAGTACAACGATGCGATAAGTAAAGGCATTGAGCAATCCAAGGCTATTCTGATGGCCGACGATGCTGTAATCCGGGCGCAGGGTTCCGGCTTGACGATGGATACCACTGCGCTGATGCGTAAACCGGGGGCTGCCCGTCTGTTTACCATGTTCATGAGCTTTGCCATGAACTGGCAGAATCGGCAAAGGTACTATCTTGCGGGGTTCCGTGAATCTCTACGGACGGGACAGTCTGAAATCGGAACGGCACGGTTCTTCTCCCATTTCGCACTCGAATGGCTGGCACCTCCAATGCTGACGCTGCTTTTGATTGGGTGGGGCCGCGATGGGGAGCTTCCTGAACCTGAAGATGTGGGTTCTGAACTGCTCGGTTACTGGTTGATGGGGATCCCGATTATCCGGGAAATCCCGGCCTTGTTCGAGTACAACAAGAAGTTTGGGGATAGTGCGGCATTCAAGGGACTGAATGCGGCGGTGACGGCAACGCGCGGCGGAATGAAGATTGCGGCGGGGGAAGCGTCTGATGAGCAGTTCTGCAAGACGATGAAGAACACGCTTGACGCCGTTGGTTTTGTCGCGGGGGTTCCCACGGCTCCGATCTGGCGCACGGTTGAGGGAACGGAAGCGTTCCTTGAGGGCAATGCCGGGCCCCTCGCTCCTATCCTCGGCGCTCCGTCCAAAGACAAGCAAAAACGTACATCGGCATTCTGATAACCGCTCTTTGACAAGGAAATAGGGAAAGGATAGAAAACCGCCGTGGGCCAGTCTCCGAAAGGAGGTTGTGCCTATGGAGCAGTTCCTGCTGAACGTCCTCGCCAATGTGTTGGCGGGCGTTATCGTGGTTCTCGTTGCACCGTACTTGAAAAAGTAGGCTGAAAACGAGTTGCCCCGGTAGGGACTGACCTCCCTGCCGGGGCTAAAAACTGGATGAGATAGAATCAAATCCGGGGACTGGCCCCAAAGGGCGGTGGGTGTTGGTCGCACTCGCCGCCCTTCCTGTTTTCAATAACCACGAACGGGGCTGTGGTCAAGCTACTTCATAAGAGCGATGATTGCGGCGATGATCGCTACGGTTTGCGCCGTGATGATGCCCGCCACCCATTTGATGGTTTCGGACTTGGCCTGTTGGATTTCCTTCAACAGCCGCAGCTCCGTTTCCCGCAAGTCCCCCTTGGATGCGCTGGCGCTCCGTTGGCTTTCGTCGAAGCGTTCCAGAACTTCCACTATGGTTTTCGCGGCTTCCTCACCTACGGCCTTTTCAAGCTTTTTTCCGTCATCAAATAACAGCATGGTGAATACCTTTGTTGGTATTATGGTATCTGATCTGATATGGATTGCAAGATGGTTAAATTGCCTTCCCGATTCTGCATGGTTTCGAGAAGGCACCAGCCGAATCAGACATTCGTCAACGGCTCATCGAGTAACCATAGGGCCGCATCCCTGAACTTCCGCCGGGGCAGGCATGAATACTTGCACCCGTACCTCTCCCTTATCATTTTCTAAGCCGCCTACACGGTGGATAATAAGAAATATTTGTTAACTCCTTTTTATTTTTTAGTGGGTTGCATCAACAGCCTTATCAAAACCTTCGTTTTCAGGCTACTTTACAACCACCTTATTCCAAAAGATTTTCCCAGACAACTTTCTTATGAAGCTGGAAGAATCCATAAGAGAGTATGGGGAGTACCATTGCTGGCTGTGATAGGCTCTTTCATCAAGTAAAAGGATTGACAGAAACACCCCACGTACGTGGGGAAGACACGGATTTTATATAGCGAGTGTCAAACATTTTAGAAACACCCCCACGTACGTGGGGAAGACCGTCTAGTGTAAATACGTCTACCGCGTCAGCTAGGAAACACCCCCACGTACGTGGGGAAGACAGTGTGCGCAAGACCTCATGTCTGTTCACTCTGGAAACACCCCCACGTACGTGGGGAAGACCCAAATCGAGTAGACGTTCAGAAAAATCAGAAAGAAACACCCCCACGTACGTGGGGAAGACTGAAACGCACCTTTGCGGTCACGTAAGCCATGAGAAACACCCCCACGTACGTGGGGAAGACCATCTACCCACGATAAGCCAAGGGCATCACACAGAAACACCCCCACGTACGTGGGGAAGACAGGCATATGCCGAAGAGGAAAGGCAGAAAGGCAGAAACACCCCCACGTACGTGGGGAAGACCTTGAGATTTTATTGAACTTTTTTCTTTCTATACATCAGTTTTCCAGAAAAATATAGAATAAAAAGCCCCCGTTTCCGGGGGCCGTCCTGTTTGCCGCCCGTGCGGCGATGATTGCCAGCCTCATACGCTGCAAGCCCTCATCGATCCAGTTGTAGGCATCATATGATTGAGACGGCAGCGCGTCGATAAGCCTATCCTTGGAACCGGGCTGTATCGAAGGGATGAGGCCAAGCATGGCGGCATAAGCCCCTTGATTCAGGCGGATGTACTCGGCGTTGAGTTCGGAAAGGCGGGTTCTGGTTTCCCCCGCGAATTCCATGAACTTGACTTCAAGGCGTTCAAGCTCCTTCACTCGGTCGGCGTAGACGTTGGAGGCGGGGAGCGCCGGGGTACGGGTGGGGGCAGGTACAGCGGAAAGAGCGTCAATCTTTGCCTGTACCCATTGAATAACCTCCTTAACCTGCGCCACGGTCAAGGCATCCACAGAAGCGACGCCGAAGTGGGCGTTCACCTGCGCGCGGGCCGAAGCGTAGTGAACCGGGGCTATGCCTACCCATGTATTAATGATGGAGGTGAGCGTCTTGCACTCCGGGTCGGTACGGCGTGAGGGGCGCGACGTGTCATTGAGCATCACAGGCTCGGCAACGGGCACCTTGTCGCCGTACTGCTCGATGACGTCCAGCACCCACTTGCGGAATGCCTTGGCCACCGGAGTGCGGGCGAACATGGCAAGAAGGTGGCAGCCGCGTAGGGAGAATATGCGGGGCTTGACCGGGAACACCGATTCGGTGTTGTCGAGGTTTTCAACCACTTGCGTCATGTCAGAAGTAAATTCGTCGGCATTCTTTCGGTAGAGCTTACCAAGAATATCTTCCCGCTTATAGCCCAAGGCGCAGGCAAGCTCAGAGGACTTGAACCAAGGTTGATTGTCGCGGGTGACGGGGGAGAAAGTGAAGTCGTTGAAGCAGAGAGACTGAGGCATAACCAACTCCTACTGTTGAGAGTTGGCACCGTCTGTGAATAACGATGCCGGGTGTTCACAACCGCCAGTAGGAGCGGCTCCCCGCCTTTAGCCTTGCAGCTTGGACATATCGGGGACACCCGGCAAACGATGGATACAATTATAACTCAAAGCGCAGCCAAGAACTATCTTGACTTGTAGAAAAAGGGGCACAAAAAAAGCGCCATGCTGTCGGATGGCGTTGTCCGCCTACTGTTGGTGTTGTGAGCACCGTGGGAAGACAACGCTACAAAACGGGGTAAATGTCAAGAAAATCCCCGCACAGGGCGGGGAGTGGACAAGTTATCTAGTAGCGACTGGAATAGTGACTGCGATGGCTGGTATGGCTAAATGGCTCCTATGGCTGTAATGACTGGCAACAATCGTCCCTTCATGCATATTCAACACGTCGGAAAAAATTAGTCCTTCGTCACAGGCATTATCAAGAGCCGGCCTGATTTCCTGTACGGGCGCGGCCTGAACCTCCTGTTTCCCAAAGCCCAGAACAGATGCAAGAAGTCCTGCAAATCCAAAAATGCCATAGATAATTTTTCTCATAGTTCCTCCTAAATAGGCTGTATATGGTTAATGGGCAAGGTTATTGAAGTGGTAAAGAAACCAGTGCAATCCTTTTTGGCACTGCAGTCCTCACACTTTTCAATATACGAATTTTTCCAACTTGATATTGATTGTCGGGCAAACTTTCGCACGTCAGGATCACACAGGCATAAGGGGATATTATAAATAGAAACGGGAAGCCCCCTGCGATATAAATAAAGAACAGCATCGCGTAATTCATGTCTGTATTCGTATGGAGATATATCAACTATATTTTTATTATCTGCGGCATTGCCATAAAGCTCCATTCCCATAAAAGCATAATGGCTGCAAAACGGAAAATAATTATACATATGTTCAGCGAATGAGTGTAGATACCTAGCATTATCTCGGCTTATGACATGGCGGATTTCTATTCTACATCCATATTCAGCAAGGTTGTACAATCCACGTTGCGTATCGGAAAAACTTCCCTTCACGCCTACTAGGTAATCATGCAGAGTGTTAACTTCAGAATGCAAAGAAACACAAAAACATACATTATCTGTTGCCGTTTTTGCTACCCTCTTTGTAAACTCGCAGTTACTAAATGTTTTCCCATTGGTAAGAACGGCAACATGCGCAGACGGATGCTCCCTAATACACTTATCCAGGAACTGAATAAATCGATCTCCCAAAAGAGTAGGTTCACCACCTGTAATACATATATGTTTGATGTCCTTCCCATGCAGCAAATCAAGAATCTGATATGATTCGTCTAACAGTTTGTCATCATGAGGTTTTGGAGGCTGCGGGCACATAAGACATTTGCAGTTACAGGACTCTGTCAACATGAAAGAATTATCAGCAGACGACGATTCCCAGAGTATCTGCACAGTACCATCAGAATTTATACAAACTATATCTCCATCATGAAGAGAATCCATATCGCAACAATCATAGATATGATCGGGATGAAAGAAACGGCCTTTATTCCCAGAAGTGATACATGCCTTATAGCCGATACTCCCACCATCCAATTTGGATGTTACAAGAATAGTGTCCTTGCGGGCGTAAACAGGACGCGGAGACCTTGATATTTCTCCTATGACAGAATGAAAAGAGCGTGAGGGCCGACCTTTAACTATTCGCATGGCGCTGCACCAGTTCGGGGTTGCGGGTTATCCAGCTCCAGATGATATCTTGAGTTTTAGTATCCGCATGCCACAGTCTCTCAAAGAGGCCGTCAAATATGCGCTTATGCTTGATGCAAAAAGGTGTTTCTGCCATATTTCTCAATTCATTGTTGCTTTCGAGATAATTTCGCACAGGGTCGCATCCACAATAGGTCTGATACACACACCATGAACATGGCGGTGTTACTTCAACGCATGACTTACTTGTGAGCTCCTTAATTTTTCTACCGGCAAAAATAGTATGATAACTGTCCTGCAATACGTTACCAAGACAAAAATGCCTGTCATTCATTCTGGCCAGCATACGAGCTTCATCAGCGGGAAATACGGAACCATCATAGTCATAAATGACTCCGCTGATGCCTGCGCCCGCCGGAGACTGCAAGTCTACAAAACCGGTAGCAAAAGGCGTTAATATCCTTGAGAATAACAGCGTGGCAAAATGTTCGGGAAAAAATATCTTATGATTAAGATTTATAATGAAATCCAATGCTTCCAAATACCGTTCAACAAATTTATCCGTACTGTAGCCGAGGGTTGCAGCCTGTTCCGCCGCAAATCCATAAGGATTTAATGAACGAATAAAAATACCGTTTATCCCAAGACGTACATATTCTCCAATCACCTCCTGAAGATGATCAAGGGAAGCCGATGAAGTTGTCATAAGGGCATCTACGCCCCTATATCCTAAAATTTTGCGTGCAAGCTGCAGTTTTTCCAAAAAGAGATCGTACGTTCCTTTGCCCAATTTTGTTTTTCGGCAGGCGTCATGGATATGCTGCGGGCCGTCAAGCGATGTTGATATCGAGACATGGTGGTCACGACAAAAATATAGCTGCTCCTCTGTAATCAGAGTAAGATTTGTACAGATAACGAACTCAACCTTTTTGCCCAAGCTTTTCGCGCACTGCTCCGCATAAGTGACAACCTCCTCTATAACTGGCCAGTTTAATAATGGTTCTCCTCCCTGAAATTCAATTTTAGGATTTGTTGTTGGGGCAGAGAAAATCATGTTTACGACATGACGTGCAACTTCTATTCCCATATCATACGCATGTGCATTTTCTTCTGCACATGAAACTTGGCAATATTCACAACGCTGATTACAGCGGAGTGTGATTACCATCATATGTAATGTTGTAAAATCTCGTAAAAATGACTTTCTTGTTCTATATCTTGCAGCTATTTTTTGTAATGAAGTTTCAAGTTCTTCTTGTGCAAGAAATAGGTGAGATTTTAATTGAAAAAAAGCAGGATCCTCTTCAGAGAGTTGGTAGCGTATAAAACTATCAAATATATTATGTTGAAGAAAAATAAAGTCGCCACATTCATTGACAAGCAGGACATCATTGTTGAATATATGCTTAAATTGAAAAGGTAAAATTTTGTATTCAGACACGACTTTTCTCCACAGGTGAAAAAGCGTACTCAACAATGCGCTGTCGCAATTCACCAAATTCTTTTTGAAGGTCTATTCGTATCTGTTCATCAATACAAGAATTAAAAAAAACTCGTAATAAATTTTCATCTATTGGGTTATTATTTTTAGATTTTATTACTATCTCTACAGTGTTTTTGGAGGTGGGGCAGAAGGAAATAAAATATTTTGGGGTATACTCACTGATTACGCGTAAAATACAGTCACGTTCAAAGTATTCTTTTTCGGCTTGGATAACACCGCTCTCACCGTTATTAATAATTTTGAATGGTAGATTCATTTCCCCTTCTCCTCAATCTTTTTCAACAATCTATACCATCGGACATCGTTTTTAGTTTTTTCCCGATGTTCCCCAATAGTAAGAAGTTACATATTCTCCGGCGTATCTTCGCCGCCAGCGCAAAGGGGTGTGATGTGATCCACCTGATAGCCGGGCGGCGTGCGCTTAAATCCATGCTGGCGCAGGAAAGCTGTTACCTGAGCACGGGAACACTGCGTTTTCGATTCCGCTGTGGCACAGAAAAATAGTGCGAATATGAGGGCAACTATAACGCCTTTTTTATATAGCTTCATGGTTTTCAGTTATCAGAAAATGCATAAAAAGTGAAATAGACTGAAATTACTTACAAAAATGATGAAATGAAAGGAAGGCAAGGGGGTGGAGACATGACAAACCCCTTGGAAGAAATTATGATTTGCGATGAAGAAGGGCAGTGGCGGGGGAGCTGTGAACTCCCCCACCGGCTCGGCGGCGAGACGCCGAACCACGGCCCCACATGATGGTAGGAACATCATGCAGAGTATCCGTCTTGCCGCTGAGAAGTACGCTGGCGGCGTTGGGATTGCCACTTATAAGGAATCCCTGTCTGCAATGGATAAGCGGTTTGATGAAAACCGCACCCGTATCAGCAACCTTGAAAAGGTCGTGGCTGAAGGCGCTGTTAGAGAAACCGAACCGCACGGTGAACTGTGCAACCTTTATACATACCTGAACGGTCATTTCGTGCCCGGTAAGCTGGTGATGCCCGCTGACGCGATTTGTCCCGAACAGATGCCACGTTATAACTCGTGGACGGCACCCACCGGAACGGCTCCGCTGCGGCTTCCGCGTCGAAGTAATCCCAACACCGGGGGAGGACGCTCCCCCGGTTATTATGGAGAACAACGGGCATGAAAATGTCGCCGGGTAATATCCCCGCGCTCATAGGCGCGGTTGTTCCAAAAGCAAACGGCTTGCAAAAAGTAATGTCGTATCTTGCCGTACCCGTGATCGGGGCGCAGGCACAGCAGATGTTTACTCAATACAAGCCAGCACTGTCAGCCCTCGGCGCTTTGACCGATGGCGGCATGATTGACCTTGATGTCTTGCACCCGCGTCTGAAGGACGCCGCACATAAGGCGGGCAAGGTTCCGAATAACCCCGTGGTAGTGCATCCATAAGTGCAAATGGGCGCCGGAGCATAGAGAGGAGATCAGGGTTGTGGTAAAAAAGTCGGATTGAAGGCACAAAAAAATCCCCCTCCCGGCGCGAACCTGGAGGGGGATCTAAGACACATATTCTGACACATATTTGTGTCCGTTTTTGCCACATTTTGACACATCTGCTGAGGTGTAAATTCAATTATTTAACCGTATTAAACAATTACCTAATCCCTGATTTCGGGATAGGGCGGCGTTTGTATCGGGACGGCTTCCTCATGGAGGGGAAACCGGAGAGAGGCTTAATGGTGTACGGTCGAGTCAGGTTCTTTGAGCATGTCAACCATGCCAAAGCGGAATTGGCTCACGGCGGAGGCACAGTCGTTTTCAAGCCTTTGGATATTCTTGTCCGCTCCGGCCTTGAAGCCTTCACGGTAGGCGCTGGTCATCAGATGGATAAAAATGTCGAGATCAAGTACAATAGATTCTTTTTTGTCTTTCATCGTCACATCCTGGTTGGTATGTATGGTATGGGCATACTGTAAGTGCGAAAGAGGGCCCGTCCATTATATTTCATCAAGATAATCAATAAGATATGGAATATAGAATATTCCGTCCGCGCTGGAGGCCGCATTGAGCCTGCATGGGCTGCGGGGGAATGTTCTTCCTCAGGGCATGGCGGCCTGATCGTTTCCTTCCGTTGCTTGAAGGGGAGGCCGTTCGGATGGGTTGGGGGAACCCCACGCAATGGCTGCTTCATCTAGTACGATGTACCGCACGACGCTATGATAAAAAGGGTTTTTGGGCAAAAAAATGCGGAATATGCCGCTTCTGAAATAAAATTTTTGGCTGTGTTTAAGTTTGTGGTTGATACAAGATTCCAACTGGAAAGGAAGAGTTCTTTGGAAATGATTTGGAGGTCTCGCAACAATTCTTCAAAACTGGATTTCATGTAATGAACAAAAAATGAGAGAGGCCCACATCACCAGACGTGGAACGAGCTTTTATCTATTGATTTTCATTGAAAAAATCATCAACCGTAAAATTGAACACAGCCAAATTTTTTTCTTTTCATAAGAAAAACGCGGTACAGTTTTCCAGACGGCGAGCTTTGGGCCGTGTCGTCAATTAGATATAATATACTGAAATCATTAAACTATTTTTAGGCTATAAAAGGATTGTTTTAAATAATTTCAAATGATTACATATAAAATGACGACACGGCCTAGGGGCTCTCGTTGCGCTGTCGGAGGATGTGGTTGCTTTATCTCTACAGTGACGTTCTTACGCAATGTCGCCGGATCGATGTCGATATGCACGATTCGCGCGTTGGGAGCAAACTGGGGCAATTTACCCGTAACGCGGTCATCAAAACGGGCTCCAACAGCCAAAATGACGTCGGCCTGAGTCACGGCACGGTTTCATGGTGAAAATACTGACGTTTTCTCCAGTTTTCCGCCGATGTGTTCCATGGTTGGAGCTTTTTATTGGTTATTCCTTTGGATTTTCAACAAATAAGGCATCAACCATTTCCTATGGTACAGCCTTCGGAAAAGTTTATTTCGTGTCTCAATTAGATATAATATAGTGAAATTATTCAACTATTTTCAATTTATAAAAGATTGTTTTGAATAATTTCAAATAGTTGTATGTAAAATAACGACACGATCTAGTGCCTCTATCTTCGGGTTTTCCGCTACGGCGGGGGAGTTTCTTGCAAGGGGATGACGGAGGATGCCGGTGGGGAAGCGGGGGACGGCTGCATCCAAAGCCGCCTGTCTGGAGGCCGGTGCAGGCTTTTTCCGTCTATAGTGTGCCAATCCGTATCTAAGGAGGAATACCAATACAGAGTACATGGGTTCACTTTATCTCGCTATATAGAATATACTTTTTATTGATATGGCGCATGTATTCGTGGGGATATGATGGAATGCGGGCATGGCCGCTGTGGGGCAGGCAGGCCGCCGCGCTGTTCGGAGAACGGAAATTTCCGGCCTTTTGGGATAGGGAACATGAAACGCATACTGGGGATACTGGCGGCCAGCGCTTTTAGGGGAGTGGCAGGGGCCAGCGCCGTAGATTTCCGGTTTCAGGGCGGACGCCAGACCGTTTTCCTCAGCAGGGCATGTGTCATTGGAAAAAACGGGAAGCGCGCTGAAGCGGCATCCGCAGACAGGTTCCCTACACGGCGGCGTTTCCAGTTGCGGATGGGGGCAGCTCCGAACGCCGCCCTTATCTTTAGGCTGTGTTATAGAAAATGGCTGATGCTTTTTCCTTGAAACTCCAAAAGGATAACCGGAAAAATGTCTTAACCGTGGATCCAGCCAAGGGGAAAAAGTCGGTATTTCCACCGTGCTGTGGAGATGAAACAACCACATATACAGAGCCTATCTTTAGGCTCCATAAGCTTGGCATAAACATCAAGGCTTATTTCAAGGCGGGGGACTGCCCCACGGAGCCGCCGCTGCATGGTTCTATGGCGCTGGCCGCAGTATGATACTCATTGCAAGTGAAGGCCCTCCTTCTACAATCTTCTGAAAAGACACGATTGTCCAAGGAGGCTCCATGCGTTTCCTCAGCTCTCGAACGCTCAGGTACTTCGGCCAGCGGGCCAAGGAACTGGCCCACAATTTCGAGAACGCCCACCATCCCTATGAAGAGCGGCAGGGCGGCCGTTCGTGGGAAGACTACTACCGGCGGCGCTGGCAGCACGATAAGGTGGTGCGTTCCACTCACGGGGTCAACTGTACGGGGTCCTGTTCTTTCGATGTGTTCGTCAAGGACGGGATCATCGTATGGGAGGCCCAGAAGACCGATTACCCCACGCCTCACCCGGATTTCCCCGACTACGAGCCTCGCGGCTGTCCCCGCGGCGTCTCGGCCTCGTGGTACGTCTACAGCCCTCTGCGCGTAAAGTATCCCTATATCCGCGGCAAACTGCTCGAAATGTGGAAAGCCGCGAAACAAGCCGCCAACAACGATCCCGTCGCCGCATGGGAGGCCATCCAGTCCGATCCGGCCAAGCGCAGGGCTTATCAGCAGGCGCGGGGGAAGGGCGGCTTTGTCCGCTTCTCGTGGGATGAGGCGTCCGAAATCATCGCCGCGTCGCTCATCTCCACCATCAAGAAGCACGGCCCGGATCGCATTTTCGGCTTTACGCCGCTGCCCGCCATGTCCTTGGCCAGCTTCGCATCCGGGGCGCGGTTCCTGTCCATGCTCGGCGCGAGCATGATCAGCTTTTACGACTGGTACTGCGACCTTCCCCCGGCATCCCCGCAGATTTGGGGCGAACAGACCGACGTGCCGGAAAGCGCGGACTGGTACAACGCGGGCTACATCATCTCGTGGGGCTCCAACCTGCCTCAGACCCGCACTCCGGACGCCCACTTTTATGTCGAAGCCCGGTATCGGGGCACTAAAATCGCCGCGATTTCCCCGGACTACGCCGACTTCACCAAGTTCGCCGACCATTGGCTGCCCGTGCGCGCGGGCACGGACGGCGCGCTTGCCATGGCAATGGATCACGTCGTCCTGAAAGAATGGTATCTCGACCGCCGCGTGCCGTATTTTGAGGATTACGCCAAGCGCTTTACGGATCTGCCGTTCCTGCTGTTCCTCGACGAAGAGGAGCGGGACGGCGAAACCGTGCTTGCGCCGGGCCGCTGCGTACGCGCTTCGGATCTGGGGCTCGGCGGCAACAACCCGGAATGGAAATTCGTGATCCACGACCGCACCCGCAAGGGCCCGGCCGTGCCCAACGGCTCCATCGGGTCCCGTTACGGTGAGGAGGGGACGTGGAACCTTGAGATGCGCGACTGCTACGACCGCGCCGCGCTCGATCCGGCCCTCAGTTATGCGGATCTCGACGATGGTACGGAATGGCGCCTTGCCGTGTTCCCCGTCTTTTTTGAAGGCCGTCCGTCCCTGCGCAGGGGGGCCGTCCCGGTGCGCCGCCTGAGCGTCACCGGCGCGGACGGCAAACGGCAGGAACGCCTCGCCACCACGGTGTTCGACATCCTTGCGGCAAGCCTTGCCATCGATCGCGGGCACGGCGGGGATGTGGCGTCCGGTTACGAAGACGCTAGGGCCTACGCCACTCCCGCGTGGCAGGAGGCGATCACCGGCGTCCCCGCCGAGGATATGATCCGCGTGGCGCGGGAATTCGCGGACAACGCCGAACGCACGGGCGGGCGCTCGATGATCATCATGGGCGCGGGCGTCAACCACTGGTACAACAACGACGTGACCTATCGGGCCATGATTTCCCTGACCACGCTCTGCGGCTGTCAGGGCGTATCCGGAGGGGGCTGGGCGCATTACGTGGGGCAGGAGAAGGTGCGCCCGCTGGCGGGTTGGACTGCCGTGACCGTGGGCAGCGACTGGATGGGCCCGCCGCGCCTGCACAACGGCACCTCGTTCTATTATTTCGCGCTCGACTCGTGGCGTCACGAGCTTCTCAGCATGGACAAGCTCACGCCGCCCGACCGCAAGGGAAGCCTCCCCGATCACCCGGCGGACTGCAACGCCCTTGCCGTCCGGCTCGGCTGGCTGCCGTTCTACCCGCAGTTCAAGGAAAACTCCCTCGAAACCTGCGAAAAGGCGATCAAGGCCGGAGCGGTTTCCAACGAGGAGATCGTGGCCCATGCCCTCGAACGCCTCAAGTCCGGGGATCTCGAACTGTCCGTGGACGCGCCCGACGATCCCGCCAACGTGCCCCGCATCATGGTCTTTTGGCGCGCCAATCCGCTTGGCTCCAACGTCAAGGGGCATGAATACTTTCTCAAATATCTGCTCGGCACCGAAAGTTCCTTCCTCGGCGGGGAGGCCCGGCAGCCCGAAACCATCCGCGCCACGCCTGAGCCGGATTCCCCGGAAGGCGTGGGCGGCGGCAAGCTGGATCTCATGGTGACGTCCGAAATCCGCATGAGCACGACATGCGTGTATTCCGACATCGTGCTCCCGGCGGCGCACTGGTACGAATACCATGACCTGTCCTCGACGGACATGCACCCGTTCATCCATCCCTTCAATCCGGCGACCGACCCCGCGTGGGAAGCCCGGACCAACTGGGATCAGTTCAAGGCCATAGCCCAGAAATTCTCTGAATTGGCGGGCAGGCATCTCGGCGTCCGCAAGGACATGGTGGCGACGGCGCTCCTGCACGACACCCCCGGCGAGATAGGCCAGCCTTTCGGTGAGGTTCGCGACTGGCGCAGGGGCGACGCGGAACCCGTGCCCGGCAAGAGCATGTTCAACCTCAAGGTCGTGGAGCGGCCCTATCCCGACATCTACAAGATGTACTCCGCGCTCGGCCCCAACGTCGCCAAGCCCGGCGGCGTGGGCGCGAAGGGCGTGTCGTGGTCGTGCGCGCCGGAATACGAACAGCTCAAGGCGCGCCTCGGCGTGGTTTCCGAGCCGGGCGTCAGCGAAGGTATGCCCCGCATCGACAATGCCAAGGACGCCTGTGAAATCATGCTGGCCCTGTCCCCGGAAAGCAACGGCGACGTGGGGGTGCGCTCGTGGGCCGGGCTGGAGAAGCAGACCGGTTTCAAGCTCAACGACCTCTCCCGCCCGGTGCAGGATCAGCATCTGACCTTTGAGGGCATCACGGCCCGGCCCACAAAGGGCTTCACCAGCCCGAACTGGAGCGGCATTGAAGTCCACGGACGCACGTACGCGCCTTTCGAGCTGAACGTGCGGCGGCTGGTGCCGTTCCACACGCTCACGGGGCGCCAGCACTTCTACATGGATCACGAATGGATGCGCTGTCTTGGCGAAGCCCTGCCCGTGTACCGCCCGCCCCTGTCCCTCGCGGCCATCGGCGAGATCTCCGGCCCGCGCATCCCGCGGACGGACAAGGATCTGGTGCTCAACTTCCTGTCGCCGCACAGCAAGTGGTCGATCCATTCCTCCTATTCGGACAACCATATCATGCGCGAACTGTCCCGCGGCGGTGGGGAGATCTGGCTGAACAACGACGATGCGGCCTCCGCAGGCATTGCCGACAACGACTGGCTGGAGTGTTTCAACGCGAACGGCGTGTTCATGGGCCGCGCGGTGGTGAGCCATCGCATACCGCACGGCAAGACGTACATCCATCATGCGCAGGAGCGTACCGTCAACGTGCCGCTTTCGCCGCTTTCCGGCACGCGCGGCGGCACGCACAACAGCCTCACCCGGCCTCTCGTCAAGCCGACCCAGATGATCGGCGGGTACGGGCAGCTTTCCTATTTCTTCAACTATTATGGCCCGACCGGCTGTCAGCGCGACGAGTTCGTCGTGGTGCGGAAGGTGCAGGGGGATGTGAGGTTTTGAAGGCTGGGGAGGGGAGAGGGAACCCTTCTGGAAGGGCCGCGTTGCCATCGATGGGCGTAAGGCTCGAAGGCTCGCCTAACGGGCACAGCCCCAAGGGGCCGCCCGTTGGGCCGTCCCCTCCCCAAACCCCGCCCCTCTCCCTCCTGAGGCTTTTGTGTTTGGCTCCGTCACAGCATGCGGTTGTTTCATCGTTACAATACAATGAAAATACAGCATGTTATCCAGTTTTCCCCTTGGCGGAATCATGGCTAAGGCCTTTTGCCGGTTATGTCTTTAGGACTTCAAAAAGGCTGTGTCATAGAAAATGGTTGATGCTTTTTTCCTTGAAGTTCCACAGGGATAATCGACAAAATGCCTTAGCCCTGTATTCCGCCAAGAGAAAAAACGAAGAGAAAAGGCTGTATTTTCACCGTGCTATTGAGATGAAGCAACCACATATTATGACAGAGCCTTCAAAAAAAGCATCAGCCATTTTCTATAATCAGTCCTGTGGGTAATCCCTGTACGGGGAGTGCGGGAATGTTTGGGGCAGGAAGAACGGGGAAGTGGTTTCCGGCGGTGAAGCTGGAAAGGGATCAAGATGGAAAACTGCATCGGCAATATGCGGAAAGGCGTTTTTCCGAAGACATGGATCAACAAGCGGACGGTGGCGGGAAAGGCTCGGTGTATCCTCCCTTCAAGCAGGAATTCTTTTAGATATTAATATATTATCCTTGGATGGATGGCGTATCCTCCCTGCCATCCGGAAACCTTTGGGAGGCTGGGAAGGGCTTTCTGAAGCTCTGAAAAAAAGCCTCCTCCCGGCGTTTTCTCCTCTTAAAAGGATGTGCGTATGAATATCAAGGTGCAAATGGGCATGGTGCTGAATCTGGACAAGTGCCTCGCGTGCCACACGTGCAGCATCCCGTGCAAGAACGCGTGGACTACGGCCCCCGGCACGGAATATATGTGGTTCAACAATGTGGAAACCAAGCCCGGCGTGGGCTATCCCAAAGAATGGGAAAATCAGGATCGCTACAAGGGCGGTTGGGAAATCAGGGACGGCAAGCTCCATCTGCGGGCGGGCGGCAAGGCAGGCAAGCTGGCAAATATTTTTGCGAACCCGGATCTGCCGGGCCTCGGCGATTACTATGAGCCGTGGAAATACGATTATGAACGGCTGACGGACAGCCCGGCTTCGCGGCACCAGCCCGTGGCCCGTCCCCATTCGGCGGTTACGGGAAAGGCGTTCAGCCCGCAGTGGGGCAGCAATTGGGAGGACGACCTCGGCGGCGCGCCCGTCACGGGGCTTTCCGACCGCAACTTCGCGGGGCTCGAAGCCAAGGCGTATCTTGATTTCAAGAACGTGTTCATGATGCACCTGCCGCGCCTGTGCGAACACTGTCTGAATCCCGCGTGCGTGGCGTCCTGTCCGTCCGGGGCCATGTACAAGCGCGACGAAGACGGGATCGTGCTGGTGGATCAATCCCGTTGCCGCGGGTGGCGCTACTGCGTATCGGGGTGCCCGTACAAGAAGGTGTACTTCAACTGGAAGACGCACCGTTCGGAAAAGTGCCTGTTCTGCTATCCGCGTATTGAAGCGGGCGAGCCGACCTTGTGCGCGCATAGCTGCGTGGGCCGCATCCGGTACGTGGGCGTCATGCTGTATGATGCCGACCGGGTGCGTGAGGCGGCCTCGCACCCCCAGCCGCAGGGGTTGTATCAGTCGCAGCTTGAAGTGTTCCTCAATCCCAATGATCCCGCCGTCTGCCGTGAGGCCGGACGCAAGGGCATTTCATGGCATGTCATGGAAGCGGCCCGCCGTTCCCCCGTCCGCAAGCTGGTGGCGGATTGGAAGCTGGCCCTGCCGCTGCATCCCGAATTCCGCACCTTGCCGATGGTGTGGTACGTGCCGCCGACCAGCCCGCTCGTTTCGGGAGGCGTTGAAGACGCCAAGGGGCTTGACCGGATGCGGATCCCCGTCCGTTACCTCGCCAACCTGCTGGCGGCCGGCGACGAGGGGCCGGTACGCTCGGCGCTTTCCCGCCTGCTCGCCATGCGTCGCCACATGCGGGACGGACAATTCCGGTCAACAGCTTCCGCGCCGTTCCCGTCCCTGCGGGTGCATCCCGACACGTCGGGAGCGTTGGCCGATGCCGGCCTGACGCCTGAGCAGGCTGCCGAGATGTATCATCTTCTTGCCATCGCCCGCTATGAGGATCGGTTTGTGGTTCCGACCTCTGGCCGTGAAAACCACGACGATGTCTGGGCCATGAAGGGTTCGGAAGGGCTGGCGCAGGGTGAAATGGAGGAAAGGCCATGAACGGTTCCGATCGTCAGCTTCTGCTCGCCGTGTCGGGGCTGCTGCATTACCCCGATGACGATTTTTTCGTTCAGGCGCGCTCAATCGAGGAACTGTGCGGTCTGCTGTCCGTGGTTCGGGCGTACCCGCTGCGGGAATTCATCCGGTCGGCCCGCTCGAAAGGGCTTTCCAGCCTACGCGAGGAGCACGTCGCCATTTTCGATATGGACGGCAAGTGCAGCCTGTCCCTTGCATGGCATCGGTATGGGGACGATCCCCGGCTTGGGCGCGCTCTGGCGGGCCTGAACGAGCTGTACCGGGACGCCGGATTTGAGCCCGTGCGGGGTATATTGCCCGATTACCTGCCGTTGGTGCTCGAATTCCTTTCCGCCGCCCCGGACTGGGCGCGGCTGGTGTTCCTCGACGGTTTCGGCAAGGAGCTCCTCGGCGTCTATGCCGCGCTCGAAGCCCGGTACCCCGGCAGTTCCTATCTCTCGCTGTTCCGGCCAATCGTTGCGGTTCTCGGCCTCGTCCCGGATCAACGCCTTCCCGCGAAGCGGTTGGGGCAAGTTCAGGTGGGGGAGAGGATATTGGGGAAAGGGGGAAAATGTTTTTGAGCGTAGGGAGCGCCCGTGCGGTTTCCCTCTTTCTTTCCAAAATTTCCGGCTGATGGGGCATTGCGGGGGGCGTTCCGGTTGCAGCCGTTTCACCATATCCCACAATATCTTGATATGGATAAGGTTTACAGGGCCGATTTCCCATCGGGAGGAAAGCATTCCCTCCGGGCCTGTATGGGCGATACGGTATAGTACGAATAATCTACGGGATCATTAGAATTCCCTCCGGGCCCGTATGGGCGATGCTCCATACGCCGGGAGGCATCCTTAAAGGAGGTCATATGCGCTTTTTCTTTGCGTACTATCCATACATCTGCATAACATTGCTGCTGGCGGGGCTGGCATTCCGGTACGTGACGGCGCCGGGCGGCTGGAACGCGCGTTCCAGCGAGATTTTTGAAAAGACGTGGCTGCGCCGGGGATCAATCATATTCCACTATGCGATCATCTTGTCTTTCTTTGGGCATATTGTGGGCCTGCTCACGCCCGACAGCGTAATGCACGCCCTGCGGATTTCCATGGAAGCCCATACCGTGGTTGCCGTGGGCATGGGCATGATTCTGGCCCCGCTGGTTGTGGCTGGCCTCGGCATCCTGCTGTGGCGGAGGATCACGGACGAGCATGTCCGGGCCACAACCGTTCCTATGGACGTGCTGGTGGTGCTGCTCATTCTGGTCAACGGCTGTACGGGATTGTATCAGGCGTATGTGGCGCACTTTCCGGTATTTGTGACCGTTGGCCCGTGGCTGAGGGGCCTTGTCGCCTTCCGGCCCGAAGCGGTTCTGATGGAATCGGTGCCGCTGTTCCTGCAAATCCATGTGGTGAGCGCGTTTACGCTGTTCGCGCTGATGCCGTTCAGCAGATTGGTGCATATCTTCAGCGTGCCGGTCACATACGTGCTGCGTCCGTTCCAGATCTATCGGAGGCGGTATGCCGGACTCTAAAAACACTGTCGGCGGGCGTTTTTTGACCATGCTGGAAGCGCAGGCCCCCGCCAACTTCGCAATGGTCATGTCCACGGGCATCGTATCCGTGGCCCTGCACCTGCTGGATTATCCCATCGGCGCACGCCTGCTGTTTTGGCTTAATGCGGCGCTGTGCGTGGGGCTGGCGGGCCTGTACATCATCCGGCTGTTCGTGTTCCCGAAACGGTTCATCCAAGATTTCAGGAGCCACGGCGCGGGGCCGGGCTTCCTGACGGTGGTGGCGGGCATATGTATTCTGGGCAACCAGTTTGTGCTGCTCGGCAAAGATCCGGCTTTGGGCGAGGCGCTGTTCTGGATAGGGAGCGGCCTGTGGATCGTGATTCTGTGGGGCGTATTCTACTTCGTGTTCTCCGACGAACCCAAGCCGCCGCTGGAAAAAGGCATTAACGGCGCGTGGCTGGTCGCCACCGTGAGCACGCAGGCCATAGTGATCCTCGGCTGCATCCTCATCGATCATATGCCGTGGGACAAGGAAATCGCCTTTTTTGCGTTCACGGCGCTGTTCCTGCTTGGATTCATGCTGTATTTGTTTGTAATAACAATGATATTTTATCGTTTCGCATTCAAGGATCTGAAACCGGCGCAGCTCAGCCCGACCTACTGGATCAATGCCGGGGCCGTGGCGATTACGACGCTGGCGGGCGCGGAACTGTTGTCGCATCCGGGCGCATCGCCGCTGTTGATGGAGCTTTTCCCGTTCATCAAAGGGCTGACGCTCATGGCATGGGCCACGGCGACATTCTGGATTCCGATGCTCTTTCTGCTCTGGTTCTGGCGGCACGGCGTGAAGCGATACCCGGCGGCTTATGCCCCGGAATACTGGGGCATGGTGTTCCCGTTGGGGATGTACACGGCATGTACGGCGATGCTGGCGAGGTCCCTGAATCTGGAATTCCTGTTGCCGTTGCCGGAAGCGTTCGTGTACGTGGCGCTGGCTGCGTGGGCGGCGGTTTTTTGCGGCATGGTCATCACAAGGCTGGCAATGCTCCTGAGGGGGGATTGCCCGACGGCGTAACCCCAATGGGGGGGCTGCCGAACCAAACGCTGTTTTTCCTTTCCATAAAAGAAAGGCAGCCTGTCGAAGCAGCCTTTGGGGATTGGCTTTAGCCCGCTGAGGGCACGAATCCTTGAAGCAATCCCCCGGCTTAGCCGGGGGCTCCTGAAGTTTGGCAACTTCCTAGGTCATGTCGTCAATTGGATATAATCTGTTGAAATTATATAACTATTTTAATCCGTGAAAAGATTGTTTTCAATTATTTAAAATAGTTATATGTAAGATAACGACATAATTTGAATTTCAGATAGTTGAAATGTGGCTTCCAGTGCAAAAGCGAATGTCTCACGGTTCCGTATCTATTGACTTGTATCAGAAGGCATATGAGACTCCGCATCTCCGCATCTCCGCATCTCCGCATTGCGGAGAGAAGCATCCCTTTTTACAATGGGATCAGTATAAAAGCTGAACGATGCCCCGTGCTGTAACATTTGAAAATGATTCCTGATTGACAAGGGCAAGGCTGTGAGCTAGGGAGCGTATGCGAATATGTCCCTTGCGCCTATAGAGGATGTTTGCAGGGCCCCCCCGGCCGTCGGGAGGTTTTGACCGCATCCGCAAGGCGCACGGCGGGAAAGAGGGGAAAAGGGTTCCGCCTGTGGGGAGTGGGAACAAAAGGGCTGGTTGGCCGGGGATTTTCCGGGGTGCCGGGACGTATCGGCCATAAGCCGCCGTACGGTGCGGGAGGCCCGGAGACGGACCGGGGTTCCCCTCCGGCAACCGGCCGGAATGAAGGCGCAAACCGTGATTGAAAAATGCGAACCGATTACGCATCTGTTTGATGCCGTCCATCAGTTATGGGATCATCGGCGCACGCAGCGTGCGCTCGCTACCGTTATCTTTTTCATTTACCTTGCGGGGCTTCTGGGCATCGAGGCCAACCGTCAGGGGATGTTGCCGCCGTGGTTGGAACATATCACGCCCATAAGCCACTTTCAGGCGATTCATCTGGCTTTCACGCTCATCTTGGGCATGGAGGTGATGGAGCTCATCCTGACCATTTCGGGATCGCTTTCCAAATCGCTCGGCAAACAGTTTGAAGTCATGGCCCTTATCCTGCTCCGGGACGCCTTTAAGGAATTGTCCAACCTCCCTGAGCCGGTCAGCCTCACGGGGGGCATTGGCCCGGTGGTGCATATCGCCTCTGCGGGGCTGGGCGCGCTGATCATCTTCATCTGCCTCGGATTCTATTACCAGCTTCGTACCCACCAGAATTACATCACCAATCCAGAAGAGCAGATGCGGTATGTCATGTCGAAGAAGCTCATCTCGCTCGTGCTGTTCCTGCTCTTCGTGGGCATCGCCGTCCGGGATTTGATATTGTTCGTGCAGACCGGCAATGACGCTGATTTCTTTGAAACCATCTATACCATCCTGATCTTTGCGGACATCGCGCTGGTGCTCATTTCACAGCGGTTCATGCCGGATTTTCATGCCGTATTCCGCAATTCCGGCTTCGTGATCGGGACGCTGATCATGCGCCTGTCCTTGTCCGCCCCTTGGCCCTGGAACATCGCGGCGAGCATTTTTGCGGCGGTTTTTGTCTTGGCCCTGACGTGGGCCACCACCTATTTCGGGCCTTCGCGTCTGCGGAAGCCGTTGCCGAGGTAATGTCATGCTGTATGAGATCGAGCGGGCTGTTTTTGAGCGTTTTCCGGGGTATGCACGGATGGTCGTGGTTGCCGAGGGTGTGGACAACAACCGGGAAATCCCCGAACTGGCCGAACTGCTGGCCCAGTGTGAAAAAGATGTATGCCGCGATGAGCTGGAAGATTTCTGGCATGTCCCGGCGCTTGAGGCATGGGCCGGGGCCTTCTCCGGCATGGGCATCAAACCCAAGAAAAACCCGCCGTCCGTGATCAACCTCGTCAAGCGCTGCCGCTCCGGGAAACCTCTTCCGTTCATCAACCCGCTGGTGGCGATCTTCAACTGCATCAGCCTGAAATATTTGCTGCCGTGCGGGGGCGACGACCGGGACGTCATCAAAGGGGATCTTCGCCTCGGCATTGCGGACGGCACGGAAAGCTATGTGCCGCTCGGCCAGCCTGATGTATTGGAGCACCCGCAGCCCGGTGAAGTCATCTACTATGATACGGCGACGAAAGACGTGTTCTGCCGGGCATGGTGCTGGAAAAACGGCAACCGCAGCAAACTGACGCCTGAAACCACGAATGCGGTGATCAATGTGGACGCCATGCCGCCCCTGCCCCTGGCGGCCGCCGAACAGGCCGCCGAAGAAGCCGCCGGGCTGCTCCGCCGCTTCACAGGCGCGAAAACGGCCATCCACAAGCTGACCGCCGAAGCGCCGCGCTTTGTGCTGTAATATTTGGTACTCCGGCCCTTTTCCGGCGCCGTATCCGCGGCGGGACGGGTTTTGGGCTGGGGGGTGTTTTGGCCAGAAGGCTTTCCCCGCAGGTATGGGGAAGGCAAACGCCGTGTTCCCGTCTTGTCGGTAGTCCCGGCACGGCGCTGGCCGGGGATGCTCCGTATGGGGCATCCCTTTTTTATTGGCTTGTCATATATGTGGTTGTTTCATCTTCACAGCACGCTGAAACGGCAGCCTTTCTATCCGGTTTTCCCATTGGCGGAATCTATGGCTGAGGCATTTGGCTGGTTATCCCTTTGGAGCTTCAAAGAAAAACGCATCAGCCGTTTTCTGTGGCACGGCCTATTGTATCAGGCCCCGTTATGGAAAGGATTCCAGCTATTGCCGTACCTTGTGGGGATCATTTTCCTTTTGTGCGCCGCTTCAGCGGGAAGGGGGCCTTCGGCGTGTGCCGCGTATGCCTTTTTTCCTGAAGAACAGGGCGGCGGCTATGACCGCCAGACACGGGGCCCATATCCAGCGCAGTTCCGAGAGCATGACGGCAAGCCCCCGTTCCGACAGGAGCGCCTTGAGGCTGAACGGTGAAACCCGGATAGGCCGCCAGCCGCAGAAGTACCGGGTTTGATCAAAGGGCCAGAACGCCGCTACGCCCAGCCCGCCGTTGGTCATGGCGTCCAGCAGGATATGGCTTGAAACGGCCAGAAAGCCGATGAAAAAACCCATGAGGCGTGAACCGCGCAGGAGCAGCGGGGCCGTGCCGAAGCCGACGCAGCCCATAAGCAGGGCGAACGCGAGGGAGTGGGAAAAGCCCCGATGCCCGAACGCATCGGCATAGCTGATGCCGAACCGGAAGCCGATGACGTCGGCATCCGGCAAAACGGCGCACAGGACGCCGAAGAGGAGCATCCGGGAAGAAACCCGTCCGCCCATGATCGCCGCCAATGCAAGCATGGGGGCGGGGTGGGAAAAAACAGTGGGCATAGGGACCCCTTGAAATGGCGGCTAGGCATTACCGCATGAGGGTATGGCCCGCCCCATGTCTCTCATCCCGATTGGACGCCATGCCAACCGTCCCCGTGCGCGGAGGCATTCGCTCTGTTGATGTTTTTTAAGAAAATATTGTAATTTCATACGGTTAATATCCGTTTTGTTGAAAACGTGAATGCCTCCATTTTGTTGAAAACGTGAATGCCTCCATTTTGTTGAAAACGTGAATGCCTCCATTTTGTTGAAAACGTGAATGCCTCCATACGCGCTGCTGAAATCACGCAGCCGGTGACCCCGCCGCACTCGCAACCAGCCTCATGCGTGGGGCCGAAATCCTGATCTATCCGGCCTTATGTATCCGGCCTTTGGCAAGGCGGTCAACATCCATATCCATCTTCTGCGGGCCTGAAATCGACGCGGTGGCGGGCGGCGAAATCTTGGTCATCCTCATGCGCATGGCTGGAGTTCGGGGTGTAAAGTACCTCGTACCCGTAAGAGGGGGCATCCCCATGCGCATGGCGAAATCGGCGGGTACGGCTTCTGGCAGCAGGCCATTTGCAACCATCCCCATGTACGCGGCTGAAATGGGGCTGCAAAACCGCTGCTGAGGGGCAATCAGCCCCGTATGCGGCTGAAGCGGGTTGATGGTGCCGTTGACGCCGGGGCCGCCGCAGCCGTCTTTGTGCGCTTGCCCGATTCGTGCGCCTGTCTGAAATCAAAGAGTGTAACGCACCGTATTGGATGCGCAGGGAGTTTCACAAGCGTGGCTGAAATCATCAGGATGGAGTAGACCGGCTTTTCAAGGGCAGGTGTCTTTACGCGCCTGGCTGAAATGAAAATCCATTACTCCAGCTTCCAGCTCAAGAACAGGTGTCTTCGTGCGCGTGGCTGAAATCCCTGTGCAGGAGGGTTTCAAGTGCCGGGAGCGCCCTGCCGACGCACGCTTTCCCTTCGCTGATGACCTCTTCGGCCTTGTAGAACTCCAGCAGGCCGACATGGGAGAGCCTTGGCGTCAGGAAGATGTCCGGGGGATCCCCAGCCATGCGGCTCCGGGTGATCCGATCCTGCACGATGTCCACGGCACTGGCGATGGTGCCGAAGACGCTCGGCGGCTGGCGTGCCGGGGGCTCGTTTTCACCGAACAGCGTAGTGCCGTACTGCCTGATGGTCATGGCGATACGCTCCACGAAATCCCCGTCGCCCTCTTTGTTTTCCCTTGGCTTTTTCTTGGCGTAATGCCGTCCGATGAGCTCGCCGTTCAGGTTGACGGCGAGGACGATGTCCGCCCCAAGCGCGCGGCAGACGGAAATGGGCACGGGGTTGACCAGCCCGCCGTCAAACAGCCAGCGGTCATGGTAAAAGACGGGCGGGAACAAGCCGGGCAGGGAGATGGACGACCAGATCGCTTCTTCAAGCGGGCCTTTCTTCAGCCAGTATTCCCTGCCGGTGTTCACCTCCGTGGCGACGGCGGCATAGCGTACGGGCAAGTCTTCGATGAGCATCCCCGGCGGGGTCACGCAGTCCGCGAAGAAGGCACGGAGTTTTTCCTTATTCACAAATCCATTGCTGGACATGCTGAAATTGAAGTATGACGCCGTATTGAGCTTGGTCAGCCCGGATACGCGCCGTTTCAGCCGCCCAATGTTCCCGGTGGCGTACGCCGCGCCCACAATGGAGCCGATGGACGTCCCGCACACGATTTCGGGGTGGATGTCCAGCTCCGCAAGCGCCTCAATGACGCCTATGTGCGACCAGCCCCGTGCGGAGCCGCTCCCCAGTGCCAAACCTATTTTCATGGCAGACCGCCTTGTTGCGTCTTCGATCCTGCCCGGAGGGGCAGGGGTACGCGTTTTGAAGGTATTTGGTGCGCTCCAGATTTTTTATGGCTCTGTTATAGTTTGTGGTTGTTTCATCTCCACAGTGCGGTAAAAAGACAGCTTTTTTTCCGGTTTTCCCCTTGGCGGGAGCCACGGATAAGGCATTTTTCCGATTATCCCTTTGGAGCTTCAAGGAAAAAAGCATCAACCATTTTCTATAACACAGCCTTTTTTATACGGGCTGCCGCCGTTCCTGTCGATAGGGTTACACATCGTTTCCCGGACGCGGCAAAGCCCCATCCAGCAGGATCGGATGTTCCCCCTTTGGGGCAGAAAGCTGTTACCTGCCTATAATGTAAAGAAAAAAGATGATTCCCCAAACCTCCCTGTGCGGAAGATGCATGTGAGGGGAGAAAATGCTTGACTTATTATAACTAAAAAACTAGTTATTTAGTCATGAACACACACTACCTCAACGGACTGCCTCAGGAATGGGCCGCCATCGCTGAAGTTTTTTCAGCGCTGGGGGATGGGACGCGGCAAACGATCCTGCTGCTCTTTGAGCCGGGCGAAGCCATCGAACTGAAGACCTTCGTGGATATCCTGCCGCTGAGCCGTTCGGCGGTGGTGCACCACCTGAAAGTCTTGGAGCAGGCGGGGTTGTTGATTCCGCACAAACACGGGCGTGCCCTTTCGTACACGCTCAACCTTGCCTGCGCCGTCCATGCGCTTGGGCAGGTCAAGACGTACGCCGACGAACTGCTTGCCGCCACCGAAGCGGCACAATGACACATCCTTTGGGAGGCGTTCCATGAGTACCGGCAACGGGAATCGGAAGCATCAGGCGCTTGCCCTTGGGGCCAGCTACGCCCTTGGGACTTTCAACGACAACTTCTTCAAGCAGGCCGGGCTGCTCCTTGCGGTGACCACGGGCAATGCGGTGTTCCAGTCGCAGGTGACGTTCCTGTTTGCGCTGCCGTTCGTGCTCTTCTCCGCATGGAGCGGCTGGCTTGCCGACCGTTTCGCCAAGAAAAGCCTCGTCGTGTGCGCGAAGGCGCTGGAACTCGCGGCTATGCTGGCGGGGGCGTGGGGCATGGTGACGCTCGACTGGAACTGGATGCTCGCCATGACCTTCTGCATGGGCCTGAGCTCCACGCTGTTCAGCCCGGCGCTCAACGGTTCCATCCCCGAACTGTTCCCGGTCGGACAAGTCCCCCGCATCAACGCCCTGTTCAAGCTCGGAACCACGGCGTCCATCCTGTTCGGGGTGTTCCTCGCCGGGATCGCGCTGGATCAGGCATGGATCGAAACGGCTTACCCCTTCGGGCGCTGGCTGGTGGCGATATTGGCCGTAGCCGTCGCAGCCGGAGGGCTCGCCAGTACGGCCTTCATCCCCGCGCATCCGGGGGCCGGGAGCCGCAACCCCTTCCCGTGGTCGGCGGTCATCGATTCCTTCCGCTTCCTGCGCACCCTCCGCAAGGATGGCCCGCTGCACCTCGTCATCTGGGCGGAAGCCTTTTTCTATTTCCTCTCGACCTTGCTGCTGCTTGAGATCAATAACCTTGGGGGGGCGGAACTCGGCCTGTCCTATACCGCGACCAGTTTCCTGCCTGTGGCCCTGATGGTCGGCATCTGCGCGGGCTCGCTGCTCGCCGCGAGGGGCACGCCCGAAAGCTGGCGCACGCTGCTGGTTCCGGCGCTCATGGGCATCGGCATCCTGCTGTGCCTCGTGCCGCTCGCCGCGTCTGCCGATCCCGCGTTCCGGCTTCCGTTGCTGTTCGGGCTGTACGCGCTTGCCGGGACGTGCGGGGGGCTCTACCTCATCCCGATCACCAGCTTTATCCAAGTCCGCCCCGCCGCCACGGACAAGGGGCGCATCCTTGGGCTCGACAATTGCCTTTCCTTCACCGGCATCCTGCTTGCGGGCCAGTTGTATCTGCCCCTGTCGGCGTTGCGGCCCTCATACGGGCATGTCGCCCTCGGCATCCTCAGCTTGGGCGTCGCCTGCGTGTTTCTGGCCGTAATGCGTGGGTTCGGGCGGCATCAAACCCCTGAAGAACCGCTTTCGGGGCCAGCCCCGGCCGCTTCGTCCCCGCGCCCGGCGGCGCATGGCCCCGGTTTCCGGGCGCTGCCGGCGTTTGTCCGCGTGCTGCTGCGGCTGCGCTATACGATAGAGGTGGAAGGGCTTGAAGCCGTGCGCGCCCGCGACGATGGACGCCCGATCCTGTTCCTGCCCAATCATCCGGCGCTTATCGATCCGGCGCTTGTCTACACGAGCCTTGCGGACTTTGCGCCGAGGCCGCTTGGGGACGAACGCCAAGTCGGACAGCCGCTGATCCGCACCCTGGCCCGATTGATCGGAACCATTTCCATACCGGATCTGCGCAGGGAAGGGCGCACGGCAGAGGGCGGGGTACGTGAGGCGCTGGAACGTGTTGCCGGAGTCCTGCGCTCAGGCGGGAATGTCCTTCTTTATCCCGCCGGGGGGCTTACCCGCACGGGCCGGGAACGGCTCGGCGGCAATCGGGGTGTATACAGCCTGCGCGGGCTGGTGCCGGACGTGCGGCTGGTGCTCGTCAGGACGACGGGCCTCTGGGGAAGCTCGTTCAGTTGGGCGCGGGGCACGGCCCCGGAGATTTTGAAGGGCTTGGGCAGGGGCATGTTCAAACTGCTGCTCAACGGCATATTCTTTATGCCGCGCCGAAGGGTGCGGATTGTGGTATCGGAACCGGAACTGCCCGGACAGGCCGAGGGGCTGCGCACGCTCAACGAGGCGCTGGAAGCCTTTTATAATGCGGACATGAAGCCCGCGCTCGCTGTGCCGTACCATTTTTTGCTCGGTTCCACGCCGAAGGAACTGCCCGCGCCCGCAGCCCAAACCCCGGACGGGGCTGCCTTGGCGGACGTGCCGAAGGCCATCCGGGAAAAGGTAGAGGGCATCCTGCGGGAAGAGAGCGGGGTGGAGGTTCTTGAAGATACGGCGACGCTCGCCGCGGATCTGGGGATCGACAGCTTGTCGCTCATCAATGTCAGCGTACGGCTGGAGGAGGTTTCCGGCCAGCCCATCGAGCGGCTTGAAGCGCTGCGCACGGTTGGGGATTGCATCCTCGCGGCGGCAGGGCTGCTCGGCGCGGCAGGTGAAGCCGCCGAACCGCCCGCCGCGTGGTTCCCCACGGGCGAGGCGCGCACACTTTCGGTGCCGGACGGACGCAATCTGGTGGAGACGGCATTCCGGCAGGCCATGCGCTCACCCTCGCGGCCCATGCTTGCCGACGGCTCCGCCGCACTCTCGGCGCGGGATATGGTCATGCGGGCTTTTGCGCTGGCGTCCTTCATCAAGGCAAAGGCGGGGCGCGCGGAGCGCGTCGGCATCATGCTGCCCGCTTCCGCCGCAGCCGTGCTCGCGTGGCTTGGGGCGCTCATGGCCGGAAAGACGCCCGTGATGTGCAACTGGACGGTCGGAGCGGCCAACTTCTCCCACGGCCTTGAAGCGGCGGGCGTGCGCCGCGTCTTCACTTCGTCCCGCCTGCTGGACAGGCTTGCGGGGCAAGGGTTCCCCGTCCGCGAATACGCCGATGTCTGGGCGGCGCTTGAAGACGCGAAGCGCCTTCCGTTCCCGGCGAAGCTCGGCGCATTCCTCAAGTCCCGCCTGCTGGGTGTCCCCGGCCTTGGCGAGGCCGTCATCCCGCGCCGCGTGCCGGAAACGGCGGCGATCCTGTTTACATCGGGTTCCGAGGCCCTGCCGAAGGCCGTGCCGCTCACCCATGCGAACATCCTCGCAAACTGCCGGGACATCGCAGCCGTGCTCAAGATCACGTCGCACGACAGCATGCTGTCCATGCTTCCGCCGTTCCATTCCCTTGGGCTGACCGGGAATATCGCCTTGCCGCTGGCTTTCGGCCTGCCCGCCGTCTACCACGCGAACCCCACCGAAGGGGCGCGGCTTGCGGCCTTGGCCCGGCGCTGGAAGCCCACGATCACCGTGGCCCCGCCCACGTTCCTTGACGGCATGTTGCGGAAGGCCCGCCCCGGCGATCTCGTTTCCCTGCGCCTTGGGTTCGTTGGTGCGGAAAAGTGCCCCGACAGCGTGTATGCGGCCTTTGCCGAGGCCGCCCCCGGCGGCGTCCTGTGCGAAGGCTACGGGGTGACGGAATGTTCCCCGGTCATCAGCGTGAACCGCCCCGGAAGCGCCCTCCCCGGCACCATCGGCCAGCCGCTGCCGTCCGTAAGGGTTGCCGTCGTGTCCGCGGAAGGGGAACCGCGCCGCGTGGCCCTCGGCGAAACCGGCATGCTGCTGGTGTCCGGCCCCAACGTCTTCGGCGGGTATCTGGGCGCGGATGCGGACAGGCAGCCCTTTGTGGCCTTTGAAGGCACGGAGTGGTACCGCACCGGGGATCTGGTAAGCGAGGCCGCCGACGGCTGCCTGTCCTTCCGGGGGCGTTTAAAGCGTTTCGTCAAGATCGGCGGCGAGATGGTTTCACTCCCGCAGATCGAGGGCGTGCTTGCGGCGGCCTTCGGCAGGGGGCGTTCCGAAGAACCCGGCGGGCAGGGCCCCGCGCTTGCGGTCGAAAGCGGGGAGGACGGAGCCATTGTCCTGTTCACCACGCTCGACATTACGCGGGAAGAGGCCAATGCGGCCTTGCGGGCGGCGCACCTTTCCGGGCTGTTCGCCGTCGCCCGTGTGCAAAAGCTGGCGTCCATCCCGGTTCTGGGAACCGGAAAGACCGATTACAAGGCGCTCAAGGCGGCCTGTACGTGAGAGGGGGCAGCCCTTGCCCCATGCGCCGGAGTCCCCTTCAACGGAGTGCCCTTGGCGGCGTTCCTTGAGTGCCTTGCCCTATCTGGTCGGAGTTCCTTTCTCCTGGGCAACCTGCGAAGGGGCAGCCCACAAAAGTCTTTGAGGAGAGGGAGGGGTTGGCGGCCTGCATGTGAAGGGGCAGCCGCTGCGTCCGGCGCGTATGGGGTTTCCTGTCATCATGCAGTAAAAAGTATCTCCGTTCATCAATGCGTCCGGCGAGTATAGTTTCCTGACTGGTGGGGTGCAGCGCGGCGGGAGTCCCGGATGCGTCCGGCGCGTATGTTTTCCCCCTTTTGAGAAACAAAAAGGCTGTGTTCAATTTTACGGTTGATGATTTTTTCAATGAAAATCAATAGATAAAAGCTCGTTCCACGTCTGGTGATGTGGCCTCTCTCATTTTTTGTTCATTACATGAAATCCAGTTTTGAAGAATTGTTGCGAGACCTCCAAATAATTTCCAAAGAACTCTTCCTTTCCAGTTGGAATCTTGTATCAACCACAAACTTAAACACAGCCAACAAAAAAGGTAGGCTGTGTTATAGAAGCTGTGTTATAGAAAATGGTTGATGCTTTTTTCCTTGAAGTTCCAAAGGGACAACCGGAAAAATTTTGTTGAGTATCCCCTTGGAGTTTCAAGAAATAAGGCATCAACCATTTCCTAGGATACGGCCTAGGCCGTGTCGTCATTTTACGTATAATTATATGAAATTATTGAAAAATAATCTTTTGCAACTTGAAAATGGTTAACTAGTTTCAATAGATTATATCTAATCAACGACACGGCCTCAGAAAAGGTTTCGCGTTGGCGGGCTGCCGGGGTAGGGGAAACTCCGTTGGGGAAATTCCGTTTCGCAAAGCTGCCCCTGTCCCGGCAGTCCCCGGTTTTCAGGCGCATCAGCGGCAGCGCCTTCCCCTGCCGCCCGTCAGCGCGGGCTATACAAAAGGATGAAGGCGCGGTAGGAATGCGCCATATTTCGGGGAGGTTCCTTCCCCTTTTTTGGAGGAAACGTTTCATGCTACAGGTTCCTGTTTTGGCTATTCATGGCGGCGCGGGCACAATCAACCGGGAAGCTCTTTCCGCCGAGGCGGAGCGCGAATACCGCGGCGCCCTTCAATCCATTCTGGAGAAAGGGCGGGACGCGCTGGCTGCCGGGGCCTCCGCCCTTGATGCGGTGACGCTGGCGGTGTCCATGCTTGAGGACTGCCCGCTGTTCAATGCCGGGCGCGGTGCGGTGTACACCAGTGCCGAAACCCATGAGCTGGACGCCGCCATCATGGACGGCAGCACGCTGCGGACTGGTGCGCTTTCGTGCGTGCACGGCGTCAAGAACCCGATCCGGGCGGCCCGTGTGATCATGGAGCAGTCCCCCCATGTCCTGATGACCAGCGACGGCGCGATGGCGTTCCTCCGCGGGCACGGCGTGGAATTCATGCCCGATGCGTACTTCGACACGGAGCACCGTTTGGCCCAGCTCCATGAGGCGCAGAAGAGGCAGCCCGGCGCGGCTGTGCTCGACCATGACGGCGCGGCTGCGGCAAGCAAGCTCTCCTTCTCCGGAAACCCGCTCGACGAAAAGACGAAAATGGGCACTGTGGGGGCCGTGGCGCTGGACAGCCGGGGCAATCTGGCTGCGGCGACCTCCACGGGCGGCATGACCAACAAGCTCCCCGGACGGGTAGGGGATACGCCCATCGTCGGCGCGGGCTGCTATGCCGATGACGGCGTGGCGGTTTCCTGCACCGGCTCCGGCGAATATTTCATCCGGCTGGTGGTGGGGCACGACGTTGCCGCCCGCATGCGTTATCTGGGGGAAAGCCTTGAGGATGCCGCCCACGCCGTCCTGTCGCGGGTGGGCGAACTCGGAGGCACGGGCGGGCTCATCGCCGTGGACAACGCGGGGCATGCGGCGCTGCCTTTCATTTCCGAAGGGATGTACCGGGGATGCGTCCGGGGGACGGATGCGCCGCTCGTAGCCATTTATGGAAAGGAAGAAGGCTGCTGAACAGGGAAAACAGCGGACCTTTTCCATAATGTCATTTCCGCCTGTCGGCATCGCCTATTCGGAAAGATGAAGGCGTGTTGCGGTTTTGTTCTGTTTTTCACGATAAAAGGGAAAAAGGCGTTCCACCCGTTTTGCAGAGGGGGGAATGCTTTTTTTCTATTGACAGGACAGGGGCGTTTAGGCTTCTAATAGGTATTCTCGAACGAAAACGAAGGCTGCGGGATTTCACAATGTGGTTTTGCCGGTTCTGCAAGGCCCTGTGAGATCCCCAGCCTCGAATTTGTTCCGCAAAAGTTTGGCTTGTCCGCACCGCCTCTGGGAAGCGTTCCGGGGGAGGGCGGAGTACCGTTAGGTTGGAAGTTGGAGAAGGGAATGGGGCCGAGTGACAGAAACGTCCTGGAAGTTCAGGGATTGACCGTCCGCTTCGATACGTCCGAGCGAAGCGTTGTTGCCGTAAAGGATCTGGAATTTCATGTGCGGGCCGGGGAAGTCTTGGCCATCGTGGGTGAATCAGGCTCCGGGAAATCCGTTACGTCATTGTCCATCATGCGCCTCATTGAGCATGGCGGGGGAACCATTGCTTCGGGGAGGATCTCTTTCACCCGCAGGAACGGTGGGAAGCTCGATCTTGCCAAAGCCGCCGACAGCGTCATGCGCACTATCCGGGGCGGCGAAATCTCAATGATTTTTCAGGAGCCCATGACCTCCTTAAACCCCGTGTTTTCCGTGGGGGCGCAGGTGGCGGAGGCGGTCATGCTCCATCAAGGGCTCAGCCACGCGGAAGCAGAGGCCGAAGCGCTCAGGATGCTTGAGCTTGTCCGCATCCCCGAAGCCAAGCAGATCCTCAAGCGGTACCCGCACCAGCTTTCCGGGGGGATGCGCCAGCGCGTCATGATCGCTATGGCCCTGTCCTGTAAGCCTTCCCTGCTCATCGCCGACGAACCGACCACAGCCCTCGACGTGACCATTCAGGCGCAGATCCTCCAGCTCATCCGGCAGCTTCAGGAAGAGATGGGCATGGCGGTCATCTTCATCACCCATGATATGGGCGTGGTGGCGGAGGTCGCTGACCGGGTGCTCGTCATGTACCACGGGGAGGCGGTGGAAGAGGGCACCTGCGAACAGATTTTCCACAACCCGCGCCATCCCTATACGCAATCCCTGCTGGCGGCTGTCCCGCGCCTCGGTTCCATGCGGGGGACTGACGAGCCCGCCCCCTTCCCCTTGCTGCGCATCACTGATCCCGAAGCTGAACAGTTGGGCACCGCCGACATGGACGAAACGCCCGCCAGTGCGCCCGAACCTGCCGCCCCCGCGCCGTCCGTGTCGGATGGCCCCGTACTCAGCGTGGACAAGCTGATCACCCGTTTTGATGTGGAAACCGGTTTCTGGGGGAAGGTCAAACGCCGCGTCCACGCCGTGGAACAGGTCAGCTTCAATCTGTATCCGGGCGAAACCCTCGGCTTGGTGGGTGAGTCCGGCTGCGGCAAATCCACCATAGGCCGTTCGCTGATCGGGCTTGAAACCCCGCGTTCGGGCAGCATCGTCTTTAACGGGCAAGAGCTTACGCAGGTATCCGGGCCTCGGCTGCAAAAACTGCGGCGGAATATCCAGTATGTGTTCCAAGATCCCTATGCGGCTCTGGACCCTCGCCTTACGGTCGGCTTTTCCATTATGGAACCCCTGCTGATCCATAAGGTCTGTTCACGGCAGGAAGCGGAACGCCGGGTTGGGGAACTGCTGGAGCGCGTCGATCTGGACCCCGCAATGGCCGTCCGTTATCCGCATGAGTTCTCCGGCGGGCAGCGCCAGCGCGTCTGCATCGCCCGCGCCTTGGCGATGAACCCGGAAATCATCATTGCCGACGAATCCGTTTCCGCCCTCGACGTGTCCGTACGCGCCCAGATCATCAACCTCCTTTTGGCCCTTCAAAAAGAATTCCGCATCGCCTTCCTCTTTATTTCCCATGATATGGCCGTCATAGAACGCGTCTGCCACCGGGTGGCCGTCATGTACCTTGGGCGGATCGTGGAGCTGGGCTCCCGGCGTGACGTCTTTGAAAACCCGCTGCATCCCTATACCAAACGGCTCATGTCCGCCGTGCCCATCCCGGATCCCTCGCGGCGCACCATGTCGCACACCTTGCTGACGGGTGAAATCCCAAGCCCTGTCCGCCCAGCGGATTATGAGCCCGTGGTGCCCCCCCTGAAGGAAGTAAGCCCCGGACATTTCGTATCCGAAGATCAGGTGGCGAACTGGTTTTAGGGGCACCTGAGCTCCGCGCTTCAAGAGGGGTTCGCCGGGGAAGAATTTTTCGGTGGAATTCCGCTTTTATGGCGAGCTTAGCCGTCAGGCGGCTGCCCCCTTTGGGCGAAAGGGCGCTCGTCCAGACATTCAGGATTGTCCGACGTCCCGCAATGGCGCGGGACGCCGTTATCAACCCCGCCGTCAGGCGTATGTGAGGAGTATGTATGTTTTTCTGCAACACATGGAAAAAAGTGCTTATTGCCGCAACGATGGTTGCTGCGTTGTGCGCTCCGCAGGCCCATGCTTCCAAAGACGTGGTGCTTGCCGTCGCTTCGACCCTGACCACCACCGATCCGTGGGACGCCAATGATACGCTGTCCCACGCCTGTGCGAAAACATTCTATGAAGGGCTGTTCGGCTTCAACGAGAAGCTTGAGCTGC
This sequence comes from Bilophila sp. T19-St14, assembly GCF_059728385.1. Lineage (NCBI taxonomy): Bacteria > Pseudomonadati > Thermodesulfobacteriota > Desulfovibrionia > Desulfovibrionales > Desulfovibrionaceae > Bilophila > Bilophila sp. T19-St14. The sequence goes on along the minus strand of NZ_BAAGFT010000002.1, from coordinate 333,589 downwards.
GCCCCGTGCTCGCCGAAAGCTACGACGTGTCCCCTGACGGGCTCGTATATACCTTCCATCTGCGCAAGGGCGTGAAGTTCCACGACGGCACCGACTTCAACGCCGAAGCCGTCAAAGTCAACTTCGACCGCGTTACCAACCCGGAAAACAAGCTGAAGCGGTACAGCCTGTATTCCAACATCGCCAAGACCGAAGTGGTCGACGACCTCACCGCCAAGGTCACTTTGAAGACGCCCTTCTCGCCCTTCATCAACCAGCTCGCGCATCCCTCCGCGGTCATGATTTCCCCCACTGCGCTCAAGAAGTACGGCAAGGACATCATGTTCCACCCCGTGGGCACCGGCCCGTACAAGTTTGTGGAATGGAAGCAGACCGACTATCTCAAGGGTGTGAAGAACGAGAACTACTGGCGTCCCGGCTTGCCCAAGATCGATACCATCACTTGGGTGCCCGTTGTGGACAACAATGCCCGCTCCGCGATGATGCGTACCGGCGAAGCCCATTTCACCTTCCCCGTGCCGTATGAACAGGCCGCCGTCCTGGAAAAGGATGAGAACCTCAAGCTCATCGCCGCGCCTTCCATCGTGACGCGCTACCTGAACATGAATATGCTCCAGAAGCCGTTCGACGACATCCGTGTGCGTCAGGCCATCAACTACGCCATCAACAAGGAAGCCCTCGCCAAGGTGGCTTTCAGCGGTTACGCCTTCCCTTCGGAAGGCCCGCTGCCGCAGGGCGTCGACTATGCCATCAAGCTCGGCCCTTGGCCGTACAACCCCAAGAAGGCTAAGAAACTGCTTGCTGAAGCCGGGTATCCCAACGGTTTTACGACCACGCTGTGGTCTGCCTATAACCACACCACCGGCCAGAAGGTGATCCAGTTCATCCAGCAGCAGCTCGCCCAGGTGGGCATCAAGGCCCAGGTTCAGGCTCTGGAAGCCGGCCAGCGCGTGGAAAAGGTGGAAAGCCATCAGGATGCCGCCACCGCGCCCGTCCGCCTGTACTATACCGGCTGGTCTTCCTCCACCGGCGAAGCCGACTGGGGCCTGCGTCCGTTGTTCGCCGGCGATAAGACTCCGCCGTCCATGTACAACATTTCCTACTATAAGAACCCCACGGTGGACGCGAACATCATGAAGGCGCTCGGCACCACCGACCGCGCCGAAAAGACCAAGCTGTACACCGAAGTGCAGGAAGAGATCTGGAAGGATACCCCGTGGGCCTTCCTCGTGACCGAAAAGCTGCTCTACGCGACCAGCAAGAAGTTGACCGGCATGTACGTCATGCCTGACGCCAACTACTTCTTTGAAGAAATCGATCTGCAATAATTCCAGTGTCAGGGCCGGGCGTCATGCCCGGCCCGTCATTCCGCCCTTCGGCGAGGTTTCAACGGATGCTCCACTATCTTGTCAAACGCCTTCTTGGGTTGCTGCCCACGCTGTTTCTGGTCGCGGTGATCGTGTTTCTGTTCGTACACATGCTTCCCGGCGATCCCGCGCGCCTTGCCGCCGGGCCGGAAGCGGATCAGGTCACCGTGGAGCTGGTGCGCAAGGATCTTGGGCTGGACAAGCCCCTTCCTGAACAGTTCATCACCTATTTCGGCAACATCATTACCAAAGGCGACTTCGGCACCTCCCTGCGCACCAAGCGCCCCGTCAGCGTGGAAATCGGGGAGCGTTTCGCGGCGACCTTCTGGCTCACCGTCTGGAGCATGGTCTGGTCGGTCTTCTTTGGGCTGATCATCGGCATGATTTCAGCCACCAAGCGCAACAAATGGCAGGATCACGCAGGGATGGCGCTCGCCGTTTCCGGGATTTCCTTCCCGACCTTTGCGCTTGGGCTGCTGCTCATGGAAATTTTTTCCGTTTCGCTGGGGTGGCTGCCCACCGTCGGGGCGGACTCGTGGAAACACTACATTTTGCCGTCCATTACGTTGGGGGCGGGCGTCGCCGCGGTCATGGCCCGGTTCACCCGTGCGTCTTTTGTGGAAATCCTTCAGGATGACTATATCCGCACGGCCCGCGCCAAAGGCCTGAGCGAATGGGCGGTCATCGTCAAGCATGGCCTGCGCAATGCGCTCATCCCCGTCGTGACCATGATGGGCCTTCAGTTCGGCTTCCTGCTCGGCGGTTCCATCGTGGTCGAAAAGGTATTCAACTGGCCCGGCCTTGGCCGCCTGCTCGTGGATGCCGTGGAAATGCGGGACTATCCGGTTCTTCAGGCCGAAGTGCTCCTGTTTTCGCTCGAATTCATCCTGATCAACCTGCTGGTGGATATCCTCTATGCCATCATCAACCCGCGAATCTGCTTCAAGTGATATGAACATGCAAAACAACGTATCAGCCGCATCCGGCCCCGCAAAAGTCCGTACCCCGTGGAGCGAATTCTGGCGCAAGTTCAAGCGGCAGCGCATGACGCTGTTCGCGGGCAGCTTCATCGGCCTGTTGGTTCTGATCGCCGTCTTTTGGCCGTGGATCGTGCCCTACGACCCGGAAAACTACTTTGACTACGATATGTTGAACGCTGGCCCCTCGCTCCAGCACTGGTTCGGCGTGGATTCCCTCGGACGCGATATTTTCAGCCGCATCCTTGCGGGCGCGCGCATTTCGCTGGCCGCCGGCTTTTCCTCCGTACTCGTCGGCGCAGTCGTCGGGACGCTGCTCGGCCTGACCTCCGGCTATTTTGAAGGCTGGTGGGATCGTGTGGTCATGCGGGTTTGCGACGTTCTGTTCGCGTTCCCCGGCATCCTCCTCGCCATCAGCGTCGTTGCGGTTCTCGGCAGCGGCATGGCGAACGTCATCCTCGCCGTGGCGATTTTCAGCATTCCCGCATTCGCCCGTTTGGTGCGCGGCAACACGCTGGCGCTCAAACGCCAGACGTTCGTTGAGGCGGCCCGCAGCCTCGGCGCCGGGCCGATGACGATTATGCTGCGCCACATTTTCCCAGGGACGATCTCGTCCATCGTTGTCTACTTTTCCATGCGTATCGGCACGTCCATCATCACCGCCGCCAGCCTGTCCTTCCTCGGCCTCGGTGCGCAGCCGCCCACGCCGGAGTGGGGGGCGATGCTGAATGAAGCCCGCGCCGATATGGTGGTGGCCCCGCATGTGGCGATTTTCCCAAGCCTCGCCATCTTTTTGACGGTGCTCATGTTCAACCTTTTCGGTGATGGCCTGCGCGACGCGCTTGATCCCAAGATCGATCAGGAATAGCCATGAACGGATTGGATTTCCCCCGCGTCGGGGTTTTGCCGAGCGGCCCGTTGGATGCGATCACGGATGTGGGCGACGTCCGCGTCGGGCATTGCACACTGGATGAAGGGGATGTCCATACCGGTGTGACCGTGGTGCTCCCCAACGACGATCCCCTGATGCGGAAGCCGCTTGCCGCCTGCCGTATATTCAATGGGTTTGGCAAGAGCGTCGGCTTGATGCAGATGGCGGAGCTCGGTTGCCTCGAAACGCCGCTGGCGTTGACCAACACGTTTTCGGTGGGGGCAATCGCCACGGCGCAGATCCGGGCGGCGGTGTCCGCACACCCGGAAGTGGGCCGGGAATGGCCGACGGTCAACCCTTTGGTTCTTGAATGCAACGATGGGTATTTAAACGACATTCAGGCCCTTGCCGTAACTGAAAAACAGTATATCGAAGCGTGTGCCTCGGCTTCCCGCGAATTCATGCAGGGGAGTGTCGGGGCCGGGCGGGGCATGTCCTGCTTCCACCTCAAGGGGGGCATCGGTTCGGCTTCCCGGATAGCGGAGTGCGGAGGGCAGCCCTTCACCGTCGGGGCGCTGGTGCTTTCCAATTTCGGCAAAGCGGAACACTGCCTGTTGGCGGGCCGTCCCGTAGGCCGCCTTTTGCAGGAACGGCTGGATCGCATCGGTGCGGAAGCCGCCGCGCTTGCCGCCGCACCGGAAAAGGGCAGCATCATCATGCTGTTGGCAACCGATGCGCCGCTGGATGTCTTGCAGCTTGGGCGGCTGGCGAAGCGGGCCGGGAATGGCCTTGCGCGGACGGGCTCCATTTTCGGGCATGGCAGCGGAGACGTCGCCATTGCCTTTTCTTCCAGCCAACACCTCCCGCAGTCGTCAGAATCCGCCGTGCCGCTTCTTCATGCGCCGGACGGTTGGATGGATCGCCTGTTTCAGGCTGCTGCCGAGGCGACCGAGCAAGCCATTTTCAAAGCCTTGTTTTTTGCGGAACCCTTTACCGGGCGCGACGGGCATAGGCGTCCTTCCATTCGGGAAGTGCTGCCGGAGTGGCGTGACATCGTGCGGGGCTGAGGGCCGCAGCTATCCTTGTTCGGAATACGGAGAACATCATGCGCATTTTGATTTCTGCGGATATTGAAGGCATCAGCGGGGTTATGAGCCCGGAGCAGACCAGCCCCGGATCTGGCGAGTACGAACGGGCGCGGCTCCTCATGACCAGGGAAGTCAATGCCGCCGTCGAAGGGGCATTGGAAGGCGGGGCTGCCGAAATCTGGGTGGCTGACGGTCATGGGCAATACAACAATATCCTGTTGGAAGAACTGCATCCGAGCGCGAGCCTCGTCTCTGGGAAGCCCCGGCTGTTCGGTATGATGGGCGGTCTTGACTGCGGCCCGTGGGATGGGCTTTTCCTGATCGGCTACCATGCGCGCGCCGGAGCTTATGGTGTGCTGGCCCACACCATCAATGGCTCGGCCTTCGCCGAAATCCGCGTCAACGGCGTCCCCGTGGGTGAGTATTACCTGAATGGGTTGTTGGCTGGCGAGTATGATATCCCCGTCCGGCTGATCAGCGGTGACGACAGGCTTGCTGAGGAAGCCGCTTCCGTTTATCCCCATGCGGAGATTGTAACGGTAAAACGGGCACTGGGTACGAGGGCAGCCGTCCATCAGCCGACCGGGGCGGTTCATGAGGCTTTACGTGCGGCGGCCCGGAAATCACTGCAAAACATTTCATGCAAGCCGTTCAAGCTCGCCGGGCCGTTCTCGGTACAGGTTTCCACTGTGCGGACCTACCATGCGGATCTTTTCTGTATGCTTCCCGGCACGAAACGGCTGTCTCCGACATGCCTTGAGTTTATCGCGGAGACGCCGTTTGCCATTTCGCGGACACTCAACTGTTTTTCGAGCATGGCGGCCTCAGTGCATTAGCTTGATGGTTAAGACGAACATACGGCGCGCGGTTTTTCCGCGCGTCTTTTTTTGTGGAATGGCGGATATTCTTTAGAGCAGACCCATGTTGTCAAATTTATTACGTAACATCATGTATTTATTTGATAAAATGTAAAAAATGAAATGTTCGGCATAAAAGAAAATCAGGAAATGTTCCTCTCCAGTTTAGTTAACTTTACTGTCATAAAGTTAACTAAAATTTCAGAGTGGAGTAGAACCGCCAAAAACGCGCTGTAATCGCGTTTATCCATTTTACGCCTCATACATCGGAAAAAATTTTTTAGCGCCTTAAAATCAATTTTTGAAGGACTTTTTCTTTGACGCCATATGGCCCAATTCCGAGCTATCGGGAATAAAACTTTTCTGGCCCGCTTTGGCAAAGCTAAAGCCTGAGTAAAACCAAATCCGCAAGGCTGTGTCATAGAAAACGGTTGATGCTTTATTTCCTTGAAATTCCAAAGAAATAACCAATAAAATCCCCTAATCACAGAGCCCACCAGCGGAAAATTTTGAGAAAAAGCATATATTTTCAGTATATTGTCGAAACAAAAACAACCATGTACTCTGATAGAGCCATCCGCAAAAGGCCAAATCTGCCAACATTGTTCTCATAGTGAAGCAGCCATTAACCGGGTTGTGTTTTCAGTGCTGAAACAAGTCTTCAAAAGATGGGATCTACCATAAGATGCGATTGTTTTGCTGGGCTCTGTCAGGGGATGTGGTTGTTTCATCTCCACAGCTCGGTGAAAGTACAGCCTTTTTCTCCAGCTTTCCCTTGAACCTATGGCTAAGGCATTTTGCCGGTCGTTCCTTTGGAACTTCAAAGAAAAAAGCATCAGCCAGTTTCTCCGACACAGCCTTTTGTTGTTATAATACGGTGAAAATACAGATTGTTATCAGCTTTTCCGTTGGCTGCCTCCATAGCCGAGTCCTTTTATTGCTTACCTCTTTGAAGTTTTTGAAGTTAAAAAAAAGCTGTGTTATAGAAAATGGTTGATACTTTTTTCCTTGAAGTTCCACAGGGATAACCGACAAAATGCCTTAGCCCTGTATTCCGCCAAGAGGAAAACCGGAAAAAAAGGCTGTATTCTCACAGCACTGTGGAGATGAAACAACCACAAACTATAACAGAGCCTCAAAAAATATGGCCTCAGCCATTTCTTTTTGGGTTCAGCCAAAGGTTTCTATCCTAAAGGCCGTCCCCGGCAGTGTATCCTCTCGTTAGCAGTTTTCCCAATCTCATGAAATGCAAAGGGAATGTACCTTGCGGCTCCCTTACAAGTTCGATAGGCTGTAGCCGTTCCCTGTTATGGAGGTTCTATTCATGCCCCCCCTTCCGGCCCCCTCATTTTCACAGCTTCCCGAAACCCTGCCTGACTGGACGCCCCTTGATCGGAAACGGGTCTTGGAACATTTTATGCTTAGCCGCGATTACGAAAACATCGCCGAATACATTTCTTTCCAGTCGGATCTCCTGCCCGATGAGCGCGTCATCCTTTTTTTCCTCCATGCCGTGTATGCCGACTCCACACGGACGATAGAATTGTACGCCCTGTATATCATTGGCCTTTTCAATTATGCGAAAAAGAGTTTCAACCTCTTGAAAGCATGGGATATTGACGCCTATTTACGGCATCTGGCAAACAAGGGGCTGAAGCCAAGCTCCCGGAATACGGCGGCGGCTACACTTCGGAGTTTTTTCCGGCATCTCGTCGATTCGGGCGTCTGCACAGTCAACCCCGCCGCTTTTTTGAAACGGAAGCGCAGCGATGGGAAAGGAACCTTGCCGGGCCACCTGTCGCATAGCCTCGGACAGGATGAACTGGAGCGCCTATTCACTGGCATGGAAGAACTTGGCGCACCGTTCCGTGATGTTGTCCTCTTCCGGGTTCTGTTCATGACGGGGCTGCGCGCCGAGGAAGCCGTATCCCTCAAATGGGTGAATGTGATCAATTGGCAAGGGCGCTGGTACCTTGACGTGCTGGGGAAAGGCAGCAAAGCGCGGCGGGTCTATCTTCCCCAAAAAGCTCAAGCGGCACTTGAAGAATTGCGGCGCCGCACCTCACCGCGCCCCGATTATCCGATCTTTGAAAACCTCCGCCACCGCGGACGCCCTATTTCCCGGCATGGCCTGTATGCGCTTGTCAAGAAATGGTCTTCCCTTGTCATTTCCAGAGGTGACGTTTCGCCGCATTGGTTCCGCCATAGCTGTTTCACCCAGCTTGCAAGCCGGGGGGCGCGCCTTGAAAGCATTCAGGCCCTTGCCGGACATGCGAACATCCAGACGACCATGCACTACAACGAGGCGGCCCAGCTTATGGCCCCGGCAAGCGCCATATTTGATGAAGAATAATTATTTCACTAGGTTGTGTTTTAGAAAATGGTTGATGCTTTTTTCCTTGAAGTTCCAAAGGGATAACCGGCAAAATGCCTTGGCCGTGGATCCCGCCAAGGGGAAAACAGGAGAAAAAGGCTGTATTTTCACCGCATTGTGGAGATGAAACAACCACAAACTATAACAAAGACTTTCACTATATTGGTGTGGTGGATACGCAGCCCTTCACGCTCCATCTTCAAGCACAGGAATGCTGAAAATTGAAAGGCTCTGTCATAGTACTTGGTTGTTTTGTTTCAGCAATATACTGAAAATATATGCTTTTTATCCAAATTTTCCGCTGGTGGGCTCTGTAATTGGGAGATTTTATTGATTATTTCTTTGGAATTTCAAGTAAATAAAGCATCAACCGTTTTCTATGACACAGCCAACTGAAAAGGGACATGAGGCACGGAAAAAGCCTTCCCCGCACAGGATGGACAAAAAAGCGATGTACAGCCACAAACAAGGCCGCCCCTCACTAGATGGGGCGGCCTTGTCGTGCTGGGGGAACAGGCGGTGCGCACCGCCTGTTGGGGAACCAAAAGCCTTTTCAGGAAGGGGGATTATCCAAAGAAAGGCTCCGGAAAGTAGATATGCATGATGTTGGTGAAAAAGACTTGGAAAAATACGATAAACGCCGCCGTGAACGCAAGGTCGGCGAAGAGTGCCCTGCCGGTCTTGCGGGGGGTCAGCACAACCAGCATGGCAAACATGCCGACGGCCATGCTGATCTTGAATGAAACATACATTGCGCCAAGCACCTGCGCGATGAAAATCGCGGAAACAAGGCACCAGCGCTGCGGGGGAATGTCCCCGAAGAAGGACATTTCCCCTTTGCCTGCCATAATGGCCTTGAGCGCCAACAGGACGCTGCACGCCATGATCAAATACAGCACGCACAGCGGAAAGAGTACGCCTTCGCGGGGGATGCCCTCAAGCTGGCCCCGCATGACGAAGCTGAAGGCGATGAGAAAAACAGCGGTCAGAATATCTATGGTACGTTCTTTCATCTGCATCCTTCCTGATGGGCTGCGCAGCATCCCAATTCTTGTTTAGCCGGATACGCCATTATACAGTAAGGGCGATATGTCCCGCGAATCAAACCTTCTTGGCCCCGCATTCCTTCCAAATGGAATAGCCGAGCGAAAGCAGCGTAAGGATGATGAGCACAAGGCTCTGCGGGCGCGAGAAGAAGAACAGCATGATATTGCCTTCCGCCGATCCGAGATGAAGCGACAGCTTGAATCCTTCTTCCATCGTGGTGCCGAGGATAAGCCCAAGCGCCATGGGGGCGACCCCGTACTTATACCGCACAAGCACGTAACCGAGCAAACCGCAAGCCGCCATGGACAGCACGTCCATCAGGGAGCTGCTGATGGAGTAGGAGCCGACCACGGACAGGGCCAGGATCGCTACCACAAGGAAGTGCTGCGGGATTTGCAGCGCCCGCACGAAAATGCGCACCAGTACGAGCCCAAGCAGCAGGATGATGATGTTCGACAGGATCAGCCCGAAGGCATAGGTGAATACGATGTCGCCCTGTTCCGAGAACAGATCGAAGCCCGGCTTCAGCCCGTGGGTCATCAGCGCGCCGAGCATCACGGCGGCGGGGGCGCTGCCGGGGATGCCGAGTGTGAGCATGGGGATCTGCGCCCCCCCGACCACGGCGTTGTTGCAGACTTCAGGGGCCATGATCCCTTCCATGACGCCGGTACCGAACTCTTCGGGCTTCTTCGAGAACCGCTTGGTTTCATTATAGGCTACGAAAGTGGCGATGTTGCCGCCCGCTCCCGGCATGATGCCCACGATGACCCCGACCACACCGGCCACAAGCGTGACCCATATGCGGCGGAAGAAGTCTTTTAACGTCTGCCAAAAGACGCCGGGGGCCGGGTTGTAGGGGGCCATAACGCCCTTTTCCCCTGCGGGGCGCAGAAGCAGCAGGGCCTGAGGGATGGCGAACAGCCCGATAAGCGCGGGGACTACGTTGATCCCGCCCATCAGTTCCATCGTATTGAACGTGAAACGGGGATACCCCGTGACCGGATCCATGCCCACGCAGGCAAGGACAAGGCCGATAAGCGCCCCGATCACGCCCTTGAGGACATTGCCGGAAGAAAGGGAAGCGATGATCGTCAGCGCGAACACGCACAGCCAGAATTGTTCGGGCGCACCAAACTTCATGGACACGTTGGCAAGGGGCACGGACAGGAACAGCAAGGACGCAACACCGAAAAGCCCCCCAAAGACCGATGCGATCAGTGCCGTGAAAAGGGCCCTCTGCGCTTGCCCTTTCATGGCCATAGGGTACCCGTCGAACGTGGTGCACAGGGCCGCCGCCGTTCCCGGTGTATTGATGAGGATTGAGGGGATGGAGCCGCCATATTCCGAACCGCAGTATACGGAACCGAGCATCAGCAGCGCCGTCGCCGGTTCAAGCCCGAATGTAAAAGGCAGGAGCAGCGCGATGCCGAGCGTGCCTGACAATCCGGGGATGGCCCCCATAATGATGCCGAAGCAGGCGCTCAGGGTCATGAGCAGCAGCGTGACCGGGTCGGACAGATTGGAAAGGACTACCCACGGATCAAACATGTTCATCTCGCTCGTGTTATGGATGAAGCTTCAAGGGGGGAGTCGCCTCCCCCATGACCCTACTTGAGGAAACCGGAAGCCTCCAGAACCTTCTTGGCCTGTTCGCCTTCCCTGCTGATGATCTCACCAAAAGCCTTGCCGGTCTGGAACTGGGGCATCAGGCCGCTGCTCTTGACCGCCTTCTGATATTCGGGGTTGGCGCACACTTCCGCAAACTTGCTTTCCAGATACTGCCGTGCTTCAGCCGGAATGCCTTGGGGCGTGGCGAGGCCGCGATACTTGCCGGACTCGATGGCATAGCCCTGTTCAATGAACGTGGGCACGTCGGGGCACAGCTCATAGCGTTCCTTGCTGCCGATGGCGAGCCCGCGGGTCTTTTCCATGCGCAGGAAGCTGGAACCCGAACCAAAGTAGGCGTCCACCTCGCCGCTGAGCAAAGCGGGGATGGCCTTGCCGCTGCCGGAATAAGGCACCTGCGTGAACTTCGCGCCGGTGAGCTTTTCGATTTGCATAAGGAAGAGGTGATCGCCGGTAAGCTTGCCCACGGTCGCCACCTTCACCTTGCCGGGGTTGGCCTTGGCGTACTCGATAAGATCCTTGAACGTCTTATAGGGGGCGTCTTCGGGAACCATGACCACGTCGGCGTCGTACACAAGGCCGCAAAGCGGGCTGAGCTGTTCCGTCTTGTAGCCCGGCTGCCCCTCAGGGCGCAGCATGGGCTGGAGCACGATATGAGGCAGATCCACGCCGCCGATGGTGTACCCGTCCGCCTTTGCGCCGACCAGCCACGTCCAGCCGATTTCCCCGCCCGCACCGGCCTTGTAGGTTACGATGATGGGCTGATCGAAAACGCCCTTGGCGAATTTTTCAAGGAGCCTGTGGCTGACGTCGCTGCCGCCGCCCGCATTGAACGCGGTCATCAGGGTGATCGGCTTTGCAGGATACTCGGCCGCCTGTGCGGGAGCCGCCAAGAGGCCCAGCGCCAGAAGAGAGGAAAGGAACAAGCTTTTCATATCTACCTCCAACAGGTGTTTAGATGGCAGTTACAGGGCGTTGTCCGGGACTCAGCTTTGCAGGAAGGCTTCCACGGCCTCCACGGTCGGGGGGATGACGCCGGGCGTTTCGCGTTCGTCGGTGGCGACCTGCGGCGCGTTCAGCCCGTGCCCGGTGAGGTTGCAGACGGTAACCCCCGGATTCTCAAAACCGGGCACCTTCACGAGATACCGCAAGGCGGCCACGGAGACGGAACCCGCCGGTTCCGTGAACAGCCCCTCTTCCCGCCCAAGCTCGCGGATGGTGTGGATGAAGTCGGCGTCGGAAACGGAAATCATGGTGCCGCCGGTTTCGCGCACGGCTTGCAGGCAGTAACGCCCCCAGTAGGGGTTGTTGTTCATGATGGCGTCGGAAAGGGAAGGCTTCTTGTCCACGGGCGTCACGTTATCGCGGCCTTCATGGAAGGCGCGGGCCGTGGGATCGCAGGCTTGCAACTGTACCCCGACGAGGCGCGGCATCCGATCGATGACCCCCGCGGCGAGCATCTCGCGGAAGGCGTCAAACGCGGCGACCATCCCGGCCCCGCCGCCGCAGGGGATCAGAACCGTATCCGGGGCCTGCCCAAGCTGCTGGACGACACCGTAAGCGAAGGTACGCTTTGCGGCGATACGGTAAGGGTTGGGGCCGCCGCACTGGAACCAGTTGCGGCGCTTGACCATTTCCCCGCAGATCCGGCTGGCGGCGGCCATGTCGCCGTCGATGCGGACTACGCGCCCGCCGTAGACGAGGCTCTTGAAAATTTTCGCGGCGGAAACCTGTTTCTGGACGAAGACCACGGGATTGAGCCCGGCGCGGGAGCCGTAGGCTGATACGCTGGCCGCGTTGTTGCCGGACGAGGACAGGCACACGGTTTTACAGCCGAATTCCAAAGCCTTGAGGACGCACAGGGCCGTGCCGCGATCCTTCAGGGACAGGGTCGGCCCCTGCTCCACCTTGAAATGCAGATCCGGTATGCCGAGCTTCTCGCCGTAGCGGTGGGAAGGCAGCAGCGGCGTTTCGGCTTCGCCAAGGCTCACGCGATCAATAAGCGATTCGTCGGAAATCGGCAGGATAGACCGCCACTGGCGGAGGAATGAACGCCCATCGGGAGTGGGCAAGCCCGCGCCCAGCACCTGACGGAGCGACGCCTCGGAAAACGTGACGCGCATGGGCGCGCCGCAGTCGGGACAAGACAGGGCACATTCGGCCTCAGGCACGCGTTTGCCGCATTCGCGGCAGACAAGCCCCAGACATTCTGCATGCATATGAATCCTCCTGAGTGGAAAAGGCTTGGCGCCTCTCGTGTACGAACAACGGTCGATCGCCGGCAGTATTTTTGTCATCCGTCGACAGTATGTGAAAAGAAACACGCCCTGTCAATACTCTGTCGACAAAAATAGTCGACAAAAATACAGACGGCCTCGCACACCCGATGGAGCTTCTTCATTTATGCAATAAGGAAAGTGAAATAGATAAACTACAGATCCGAAAAAATACTGTAAGCCCTGTCTCCTCCAGCCACATGGCCGATGCGGGCCCTCCGGCAGGCCTCTGATGCCATTTTTTAGCTGCCCAAACCGGAAACTCCGGCCTCTCACCCTATGAAAGGCCGTTCCAAACGCTTCACACGGACGGGGTTGGGGACTGCCGGATGCCATCCAGAAGCCCAAACCTTCGTGCGTAACCGCGCCCACGCCTTATTTTGGAGCTGCCGGGTTCTCTGATACGGGAAATTTATTTTTGGCCGTGTTGTAGGATAATGGTTGATGTTTTTCCTTGAAATCCCAAAGGCATGACCGACAAAATGCCGCAGGCATGGATTCCGCCAAGGGGAAAACTGGAGAAAAAGGCTGTATTTTCACCGGGCTGTGGATATGAAACAATCACATGCTATGACGCAGCCTTATTTTTTACAACTGAATGATAAAATATTTATAATAGTTATAATCAAATATAGAAAATAGCCGCCAAGAGTCCCAGCCATGGGCTTTTTCCCCTCCATTGGGTTGGCCCACAGGTACGGCCTGATGTACGCAAAAACGGCCTTCCTGCCTGGCTCCCAAATGCCGTTCTGCCGGCACGCCGTCTTTTTCCCCGGCCTTCAAAACATCGCACCATGCCTGCCCCATCCACTCTGAAAGATTTTTTAGGTGTTGTGACAAACAGCACTTGACACAACCCGTCGACAGAGTTCTAATACTGTCAACGGTCGACAAATTTGTTTTTTTCACCACCCACCTTTGAGGTAGCTATGAAAAGATTCTATGCTTTGTTGCTCGCCCTGGGGATTTGCTTTGTGTCCGCGCTTCCTGCGCTGGCGGAATACCCCGCCAAGCCGATCATGCTCATGACCGCATTCAATGCGGGCGGCGGCAGCGACCTGAGCCACAGGCTCGTCGAGAAATTCGCCAAGGGGGTCATCCCCCAGCCCATCGTCGTGACCTACAAGGCGGGCGCGGGCGGGGAAATCGGCTGGACGTGGCTCATCGGCGCAAAGGCGGACGGGTACACCATCGGCGGCGTGGATCTGCCCCATATCGTGCTCCAGCCCATGCTTCGCCCTGAGGGGCAGCCGGGCTACAAGACGGAACAACTGAATCCGCTTTGTTGCCTCGTGTTCGACCCGGACATCCTGATCGTCAGCGAAAAGAGCCCGTTTAAGAGTTTCGGGGAACTGATCGAATACGCCAAGGCCAACCCCGGCAAGGTGAAGGCCGCAACCGTGGGCAAGCTCACCGGTGACCATATCTTTCTTATGAACGTGGAAAAGTTCACCGGCGCGAAGTTCACGCAGGTTCCCTACCCCGGCGGCAGCAAGGCGGCCCCGGCGCTGCTCGGCGGCGAAGTGGACTGCTATTTCGCTTCCACATCCAACTTCCTGCGTATGCAGGGCGCACGCGGCCTCGCCATTGCAACCAAGGATCGCTATGAGCTCTGCCCCGATGTCCCGACCATGAACGAGCTTGGCTATAAGCTCGAATCCGCCAAGTATCGTGGCCTTGCCACCCCGCCGGACTTCCCCGCGGAAGCTCAGGCCTATCTCGAAGCCGCGCTTGCCAAGATATGCGCCAACCCTGAATATCAGGCGGGCGTACGCGGGGCCGGACTGCTCCCCTACTTTAAGGATGGCAAGGCGTTTGGCGAAATCATCCGGCAGGAAAAGGAAAAGGCCCACAAGACCCTCAAGGAACAGGGGTTGATCCGGTAGCACAGCGAAAGCGGCCCCATTCTGAAAGGATGCAGCCTGCGGCGACGCGGCGGAAAGCCCTCCGATCCGTACCACCATGCGGATCAGGGGGCTTTTTTGATGGCTGCGGCTGTAACGATGGACGGGGAAGGGGGATGGAAAACGTGAGGTGTGATGGCGGAACAGGGTAGGAAAAGCTCTGTCATGGAAAACGGTTGATGCTTTCTTTCCTGAAATGCCAAAGACATAACCAATAAACTCCCCCAACCATGGAACCCTTCAGCGGAAAAATAGGAGAGAAAACATATATTTTTCAGCATATTGCTGAGGCAAAACGACCATGAACTCTGATAGAGACATAAAAAAGCTGTCTCATGGAAATAGCTGATGCTTTCTTGATATCCCAAGGAAATGGCCGATAAAGGGCTTGGGCCATGAAGCCCGCCAACAAAAGCGGAAGCAAGCGGAACACGGGAGAAAAAGGCCCTCTTTTCATCACGCTGTAAACATGAAAGGCTCTGTCATAGCATGTGGTTGTTTCATCTCCATAGTATGGTGAAAATACAGCCTCTTTCTCTAGTTTTTCCTTTGCGGAATTCGTGGTTAAAGTATTTTGTTAGTTATTCCTTTGGAACTTCAAGAAAAAAAGCATCAACCATTTTCTATGACACAGCCACATGAAACAGCCATATCCCATGACAGGGCCAAATAATAACCACCCGCACAGCAGGTGATCATTTTTCTGACGCTTCGTATCCTCAACAGGCTGAAACCCACAAAGAAAAACGCCGGGAAAAGCTCCCGGCGTTTTTTGCATTGGCTGCGTCACAGAAAATGGCTGATGCTTTTTTCTTTAAAGCCCCAAAGGGATAAGCAGCAAAATGTTTTAGCTGTGGGTTCCGCCAATGGGAAAACCGGATAAAAAAAGCCGTATTTTCAGCGTGCTGTGGAGATGAAACAACCACCTGCCATGACAGAAGCCTTTGCCTTCATCCGAAGGCTGTCCGTCAGCCTTCCAACTGGCTGCGGTAATCAGCCGCCGTCATCAGGGCGGGCGTTTCCGTGGGCCGGATACGGAGCATCCAGCCATCGGCGTAGCAGTTGAGGTTCACGAGCGTAGGCTTGCCTTCCAGCGCCCCATTGCGCTCAACGACTTCCCCGGCCACGGGCATATACAGCGAACTGACGGTTTTCAGGGATTCCACAGTCCCGAATTCGTCATCGGCCCCGAAGGAAGCGCCCGCATCGGGCAGATCGACGAACAGGATTTCACCAAGCTGATCCTGTGCGAAATCCGTGATGCCGATGACCAGCGTGTCGCCGTCCTTGCGGGCCCATACGTGGCGGGCCGTGTAACCGAGATCTTCAGGAAAGTTCAGGGATTTTGGCGTGTTCATAATGCCTCCTGCGGTTCGCCGCACCCGGTGGAGCCGTGCGGCATGGTTGAGGGAAACGGGAGCTAGGCGAGCATCCCGGCGGCTTCGTACAGCCCTTCCGAAAGGGTCGGGTGGGCATGGATGGTTTCAAAGAGTTCCCGTGCCGTACACCCCTTCTGAAGGGCGAGGGTCGCTTCAGCGATGAGATCCGAGGCGTGCGCCCCGGCAATATGGACGCCGAGGAGCCTGCCCGTGCCCTCTTCGGCAACGATTTTGAAAAGCCCGGAAAGCGCGCCCATAGCCTGCGCCTTGCCGAGTTCCCGGAACTGGAACACCGCCGAACGTACCGCCATCCCCTGTTCCTTGGCCTGTTCTTCCGTCAACCCCACATCGCCGATTTCCGGCGAGGTGAAGATGGCCGAAGGAACCGCCGCATAGGATTGCGTTTTCCGCTTCTCAGGGTGCAGGATGTTATGAACCGCGGTATGCGCTTCGGCTGCGGCCATGTGCGCCAGCATGATCCGCCGCGGGCCGGTGACGTCGCCAATGGCATATACGCCGGGAACCGACGTTTCCAGCGTATCGTCGACGATGATCCAGCCACGCTGGTCGAGCGCAATCCCCGCTTCGGCCAATCCTGCGGTGTTCGGCGCCCGGCCCACGGTAACGCAAACGGCGGACGCGTTTAGGATACGGGAACCGCCCGCCCCTGCGGGGAAAGGCGCGATTTCCACCGCCGCCCCGCCGTCACACGGGGATACGCGGGAAACCGTATGGGCCAGTTCCACGGCGATGCCTTTCTTCTTCATTTCACGGAGCAGCAGACGGCTGATTTCCCCGTCCACGGACGGCAGGGGGAGCAGACGCCCCTGCCCTTCGATGACCGTCACTTTCGCGCCGAAGGCCCGGTAGATGAAGGCGAGTTCACAGCCGATAACCCCGCCGCCGACAATGGCCAAGTGCTCAGGCACGGTTTGCAGCTCCAGCGCATCGTCGCTGGATAGGACAAGCCGGTGATCCACGGGCAGCGAAGGCAGCTCCAACGGGGAGGAGCCGGTGGCGAGGATGACCCGATCCCCGGCGATCTCCAGAACTTCATCCCCGGAAGCAACCCTGACGAGCCCGGAACCGACAAGCCCCGCCTCGCCGTGGATGATGCGGATCTTCAACTGGGCGGCTGTTTTCTCAAGCCCGGTTTGCAGGGTTGCCGTCACCTTGCGCTTCCGGGCGACGATGGCGGGCATGTCCGGCACGGCGGCGCAATCCCCGGCAATGCCGAATTCCCTGAGCCGGGCAGCCGTATCCAGCGCGTCCGCCGATGAACGCAGCGTCTTCGTTGGGATACAGCCCGTGTGCAGGCACGTCCCACCAAGATGGGCACGCTCGATAAGGGTCACTTCGGCCCCGGCTTTCGCGGCGGCGAATGCGGCGGTGTACCCTCCGGGTCCTCCCCCGATGATGGTCAGCTTCATGACGCGCCCCCTGCCCTGCGGACACTGTGCGAGACGTTGATGCCTTCAAAAATGGATGCCGTGATGAGGCAGTTTTTGACGATCTTCGCGCAATGATCCACCTTGGCGGCATAGGCTTCATCCGCGTCCACGGTCACGTCGATGTCGATGCGTACAAGGCGCATCGCGCCGTCCGCATTGGGTTCCTTGGTTCCCGTCCCCTGCGCCCGGATGGCGCGGAACGGAACCCCGCGGGCCACAAGCGCCGCCCGGATGCTTCCGCAGAAACAGCTCAGGGCCGCGGCTATCAGCAAAGCGGACGAGTTGCCGCCCCGCTCCGTTTCCGGGATTCCGGTATAATCCATGACAATATCTTTAAGGACAGGGGAACCCGTATGGACGGTGTAGACGTCGCCCTCTTGAACGAACGAAACCTGTATGCGTTGGGACATCGCTGACTCCTTGTTTGTTGTGGGATTCCAGAGTGTGCCTATCCTGCTTCCAAGTCCATGAAAACCGTCATCCCCCCAGCTTCGGGTTGGCGGCGAGCCCCCGCAGCAGGGCGGGGACGGAATACATGGCGAGCGCCGAGCTGCGTGGGTTCCGGGGCAGCGGGGCCGGGCGGGTTATGGTTTCCAGCGTGCAGTCCCCGGCACGGGCCGAAATGCGGTGCAGGGTTCCTGCCGCGCCGGGATCGGCGAACAGGCGTACCCGCGTCCGCGAAAAGCCAAGCCCCGCCAGGCCGAGGCTGACCGCGACGTTCACGTTTGCGGGGAAACGCCGGATCGCCTCTTCCGCCGTGCCGCTGAACAACAGCCGGGCTTCCGGGGACATGATCAGCGCCTCTTCCGCCGTGGGCGGGTCAAGATCCGTGAGGGGCGGCGTCTGCCCAAGGCTGCGGGGATGCTTCACCGTGGTGAGGGTAACGGCATCAAGCCCCATTTCCCGCATGGCCCGGATGCCATCCAGCCCGGCAATGGCCCCAGAGGGCACATGCACCGCGGCGCGGGAGGCCTCCACATCGCGCAGCAGGGAAGGATCAAGCGAAAACCCGCCGACGCTCAACGGCACAACGGCTTTTCCGGCGGCAAGACAAGCCCGCACGATAGGCGGCATGGAGACGGCGCTGGTGGCTTCGACAAGCAAATCACATGATTCGATAAGGGGTTGCAGGCCAAGCACGGGGACGCCTCCGAGCTCCAGCGCGAGCTCCTCGGCGTGCGCCGTGGTGCGTGAAAAAAGCCCGCCGAGACGATAGGCCGGCAGATGTTCGCGGATATGCCGGGCGATGAGACGCCCCATCGCACCGCATCCGATGATCCCAAGAACCGTTGGCTGCATCGCTTTCTCCAATATATCCATAGGGAGCATAGCCGAAAACCGTTTTATTGTCGACAATAATAGTCGACCAAAAATAATCCGACAGATCCAGCCCTCTCACCGTTGTCCGCAAAAGGCTTATTCCCTTGCAGCCCCTTGCGGAAAGGCTGTGCCATAGAAAAGGGTTGATGCTTTTTTCCTTGAAACTCCAAAGGGATAACCGAAAGACTGTGTTTAAGTTTGTGGTTGATACAAGATTCCAACTGGAAAGGAAGAGTTCTTTGGAAATGATTTGGAGGTCTCGCAACAATTCTTCAAAACTGGATTTCATGTAATGAACAAAAAATGAGAGAGGCCCATATCACCAGACGTGGAATGAGCTTTTATCTATTGATTTTCATTGAAAAAATCATCAACCGTAAAATTGAACACAGCCAACCGGAAAATGCCTTAGCCGTGGATCCCGCCAAGGGGAAAGCTGGAAAAAAGCTCTATTTTTCATCGCACTGGGGAGATGAAACAACCACATACTATAACAGGGCCTACGGAAAACCCCCGGCTGGGCCGGGGGCTATGTGGGAGGAGGCATCTGGGAGCCGTATGGGAAAGGGGGCTAGAGGACGGCGATGGCTTCGATTTCCACGCGCGCGCCCTTGGGCAGGGCGGCAACAGCGACGCAGGAACGGGCCGGGGCATCGGCTCCGAAGGTTTCGCTGTATACACCGTTCACAGCCTGAAAATCAGCCATATCCACGATGAACACGGTCACTTTGACCACATCGGCGGGCGTGGCTCCGGCTTCGGCGAGGACGGCCTTCATGTTGGCGAGGGCCTGCGCCGCCTGTTCCTTCACATCATCGGAAACGAGCTCTCCGGTGGCCGGAACCATGCCGATCTGGCCGGAGAGGTACAGGGTGCCGCCCTTACGGATGGCCTGCGAATAGGGGCCGATGGCGGCGGGGGCATTGGGGGTGGAAATCACGGTTTTCATGGCGTTTTCCTTGGTTGGAGCTACTTCGCCCATTTGAAGGTGAACACCTGCTCGACATCGGGGTGCAGGCTCAGGTGAACCGGGCAGGTATGCGCGGCGCGTTCAATCATGGTCTTCTGCTTGTCGGTGTATTCGCGGTCGGGCATGATGAAGGTCACTTCGATCTTGCCGATGCGGCGCGGGTTGGCGCTCATGGTCTTGGCGACTTCAATTTCCGTTCCGACAACGTCCACATCGTGCATCTTGCCGTAAATGCCGATGATCGTCATGGCGCAGGATGCGAGGGCGGTAACGCAGAGGTCAGTGGGCGAAAAGGCTTCGCCCTTGCCGTTGTTGTCCACGGGGGCGTCGCTCACCAGTTTGGTTCCGCTCGCGACATGGGTGCACTCGACGCGCAGATCGCCAAGGTATTTCGCGGTAACTGTAGCCATGTGGTTCTCCTTTGTCGTCAGGGTTGAGCTTGTTGCTGAAAGCACAATACCCCGGACGCGGATAATGGTCAACAGTATACCGTCGACTTATTTAAAAACCAAGAAAGAAATCCTGCCCATACGGGGCCTTCCTCGAAAGAAGCCCTGCCCATGCGGAGCTTTCCTCATTTCTCCCCAAGATAACCCAAGGGCACTCGTTGAAAAGGGGCACCTGTTGAAAGCCTTCCCTGCCCAGCCGTCATCGGGCCATCGGCGTGCAATGCAAACTCTGCGTGCAATGCGAAACATGGAACCACTAGCCGTCGACTAAAGCAGTCGACAGCATGTCGGATATCAGGTATCTCCTGCCCGTACAATAATACGTGTGGAGGGAGAGGGATGTACGGGAAAAAAGAGGCTCCGGCCATCCGCATTCTGCAGGAAGCGGGTGAGGACGTGGGGCGTTTGGAGTATGCTTTCACCGAGCGGGGCGGCACGAAGGACGCGGCCCGGCAGCTTGGGCTGTGCGAACACGACATCGTGAAAAGCCTTGTGTTCGACGACGGGCAGGGAGGGCACGCGGTCATGGCGCTCATGCACGGCGATGAGCGCGTATCCCTGCACAAGCTCCAGCGGCTTTCGGGCGTGCCGCACCTCCAGCCGAGTTCCCCTGAAAACGCCGAACGCCTGACCGGATACAAGCCCGGCGGCATCTGCCCGTTCGGGCTCAGTTCGCCGCTTCCGGTGTTCGCGCAGTCTTCGCTTTTCGAGCGGGGGACGCTGTACATCAATGCGGGCGAACGCGGCGTCATCGCCGTTATCCGGCCCGATGCCCTGCGGCTTGCCGGGGCCGTGGCCGGGGACATTCAGAGCTGCGGGCCCCGGCGATAGCCCTTGACGGCGTATATGGGGAGAGGTTATTTGGTATCAAATACATATGATACGGCGTTCACAATCGGACGCCGCCAACGAACACAATGGTGAGCGATGCAACAGCTTAACAAACCGACATACAGCGAACAGGTGGTCAACCTTATCCGCCAGCGGATCCGCAACGGCAAACTCCGCAGCGGGGATCGGATCAGCGAGGCCAGCATAGCCGAGGAATGCGGCATCAGCCGGGCCCCCGTCCGTGAGGCGCTTTATCAGCTTGAAACGGAGGGGTTCCTGATGTCCCACCCGAAGCGGGGCAAGTGCGTAACCCTGCTCACGGGCGACGGCATCCGCCACCGCTACGAACTGTGTGGGCTCCTCGAAGGGGCCGCTGCCGTCAACGTAGTCCTGAACCTGCCCAAAGGCCCGTGGGAAGAATTGGAAGCCCTGCTTGACCGCATGAAACAAGGCGTGCTTTCCGGCACGCCCTTCGAGGATCACGCGGCACTCGGCACGGCCTTCCATGAAACGATCCTCGAAAGGGCCAGCAACCCCCTGCTCATCTCCATTGCCCGCAGTTCCTGCCGGGTGATTTCCAAATACCTTATGTTTCAGCAATGGCGTACGCTGTACACGGCGGAGGAGCTTTTTCAGCGGCACAACAGCATGTATGAGGCGTTCCTCACGCGCAACCCGCACACCATTGAGGAAGCAGTGCGGGCGCATTATGCCGATTCCGCCGAACGGCTCGCCCAAATCTGCGAAGCGGAACAAAAACCCAAGGCAACCCGCTCCAAGCGGCGCGCCCACTTCCCCACCGAATGACAGCCCTGCCCCGTGCGGGGCTTTTTGTTTGGCCCTGCCATAGCAGTGGTTGTTTCATCTCCGCGGTACGCTGAAAATACATTCTTTTCCGGTTTTCCCATCGGCGGAATCCATAGTTAAGGCATTTTGTTGTTCATGCCTTTGGAACTCCAAAGAAAAAACATCAACCATTTTCTATGGTACAGCCTTTTGTTTCCGGTTGAAGTTTCGGGACGTTCGCTTATGGGAAACTGGGGGAACACGCGGCCCGCTCTTCCCGTCTTTATCCTGACGAAAGCTCAGGGAAGAGAAAAGCTGGCCTTCCCATATGAAAACCCCTCGGCGGGCCGAGGGGGAAGGAAAAATCCGCTTATGTGTGAACGTGGGACGAAAAAGTTAGTGGGACTGAAAAGTTACAGGACGGCGATGGCTTCGATTTCCACGCGTGCGCCTTTGGGCAGGGCGGCGACGGCGACGCAGGAGCGGGCCGGGGCGTCTGTACCGAAAGTTTCGCTGTACACGCCGTTCACGATCTGGAATTCCGCCATGTCCACGATGAACACGGTTACTTTGGTCACATCGGCGGGCGTGGCTCCGGCCTCCGCAAGGATGGCCTTCATGTTGGCGAGGGCCTGCGCGGTCTGCGCCTTCACATCATCGGAAACGAGTTCCCCCGTAGCCGGATCCATGCCGATCTGCCCGGAAAGATACAGGGTATCGCCCTTACGGACGGCCTGCGAATAGGGGCCGATGGCGGCGGGAGCCTTGGAAGTGGAAATGACGGTCTTCATGGCAGTCTCCTTGTTCCCAAACGGGTATTGAAGTTTTGCCGCACCAGCAGGAACTGGGACAGGAGCCGGGATACGGACGTTCCCTCCCTGTTGCCGCGGGATGCCGCGCACTGGCTGTTTGGGCATGTACGCCCGGTGCGCGGTTCGCCAAATGCGTCCATCGCTACAGTAGCCGCAAGGGGCCCCTTTGTCATCTGTCGGCCTTGCATGGCTTGGGGAATGCACGTAAAAGCGAAATCATCTCCTGACGTTTTATGGATCAGGGGCATACGGATGGCCCGGCATGCACGTTCCGCCGGGAACGCGGCCTGAAAGCCGCCTGCCTAACCTTGTGAAAAACAGAGTCGCCATGAATCGCTTTTGCCGGTTGTTCCTTTTTATCGTGCTGTGCGGCGGTCTGCTCTTTGCCGCTGTTGCCGCGTCCGCCGACGGCACCCCAGTTGTTGAGGAAAAAGCCTCCGCCCATCCCGCAAAAAGATGGCGGGTGGCCTACATTGAGGGAGGCGGGTATACGGACTATCAGCGCATCCTCGCCGCCACAGCCAAGGGGCTTGCCGAACTTGGGATTATTGCCGACGGCGATGTGCCCATCCCGGAGAAGACGGACGACACCCGGCCCATTTGGGACTGGCTCGCCGAACATGCGGGCGGGGATCGGCTGGAGTTTTTGAAAGACGGCTACTATTCCGCCAACTGGGATGCGCCGCAGCGTGCCGCCAACAGGAAGGCCCTGCTCGACCGTATCCGCGAACGGGGCGACGTGGATATGGTTTTCGCCTTCGGCACGTGGGCCGGTCTGGATATGGCCACAGCCGACATTGCCGTTCCGGTGTTCTCCATGTCGGTCACCGACGCGGTGCAGGCGGGCATCTCCAAATCGCTGGAGGATTCCGGGCGCGACAACCTGCATACGCAGATCGATCCCGAACGCTACAAGCGCCAGCTTGCCGTTTTCCATGATATTTTTGGTTTCAAGAAACTGGGTGTCCCGTATGAGGATACCCCGGAAGGCCGTTCCGACGTCTCGCTGGCCGCCATCGAATCCGCCGCCGATGAGCTCGGCATCGAGCTTGTGCGCTGCACCACGGCGCTGAACGTGCCTCCCGATCAGAGCTTCGCCAACCTCAGGCAGTGTATTTCCCAACTGGCGGGAACGTCCGACGCCGTGTACCTCACCACCAACTCAGGCATGCAGTGGAACCGGATGCGGGAACTGCTCCAGCCGCTCATTGAGGCGGGCGTCCCCTCCTTTTCCCAGAGCGGCATTGAGGAGACGAAGCTCGGCGTCCTGATGAGCCTGTCCCAGAGCAGTTTTTCCAGTGAAGGCCGCTTCGGGGCCGAGGCCATCGCCAAAGTCATGGACGGCACACGCCCCAGGGATGTCGGGCAGGTCTTTGACAGCGCAATCGGGCTTGCCATCAATCTGGAAATGGCGCGGCTCATCTATTGGGATCCGCCTTTTGAAATCCTGCTGGCGGCGGACGCGATCTATCAAGACATCAAAAACGCGGCCGAGTGAACATGGAACCATCCCGCAAGCGCCTGCTCATCGGCGGCCTGGCAACGCTCCTTGCCGCGCAGTGCCTGTATGGTATCCTCACGCTGGCGACCCTGTACAAATCCTATAAGACGTCCCTTGTCTCGGTGCAGGCCATCGCCAGCGAAAAGTTCAGCCTCGATCTCTCGCGGCTGGCCCGTTTCGGCAAAGATCCCGAACGGGTGGAGGACATGGACGGGCGCGTTCGCCGTTTTTGCGAAACCGCGGGCGTCAGCCGCCTTGCCGTATTGGACGGAAACGGGCGGCCCATCTCCGCCTGGCCCTCAGGCGCGCCGGAGGCCCCTCCCGTCCCTCAGGACGAGAACAAGCTCAAGACGCTGCACGGCGAGGTGAAAACCTTCGACGCCGACGGCAAGGTCTGGATTGTCCAGCCCATCAGGAACCGCACCGGGGCCGGCGTGGGGAGCGTGCTCGCCGGGTTCGACGAGGCGGGCATGGCGGAGCTTGTCGGCAGCGCCGCCTCCCGACACACGCTCCTGTTCCTTGGGGTAGCCGTACTGGGCGGCTCCCTGTTCATCCTGCTGGTGTTGCGGGAAGGCAAGCCACCCTTTCCGAAACTCGGCAAGGGCTGCCTCATCATCCCCCTGCTCGTCAGCCAGATCGCCTTCCTCCTTTTCCTCCGGGGCCCCGCCGTTTCCTTTCTGGAGGAAAACGCCCGCGACGCCGGAACCCAGCTTGCCCGCTACATCGGGCATGATGTCGCGCATATCAACGATCTTGGGTTGAAGCTGGCGGACGTGCCTTCCGTCAGGGCGTATCTGGATCACATCCGCCAGAGCCTGCCCTGGGCGCAGTCCATCACCGTCAGCGATGCCGGAGGAACCACTTTTACGGTGGGGAACCCGATGACGCCCCTCCAGGCGGGCGTGCCCCTGTCCGACGGCAACCCGGTTTCCGTAACCGTGGGCATTGACGAGGGCACGGTATGGGAAGCCTTCCGTTCCATCGTCTACGACACCCTGACCATCATGATCATCGCCATGCTGTTCATGTTGGAGCTTGTGCCCCTGCAAAGCATGGGGAAGCCCGCCGCGCCGTCCGCCGATGAACCTCTGCCGCCGCGCATCATGCGCCCGATCATCTTCCTGTGCATGTTCGCCATCGATCTGCCCGCCTCCTTTATCCCCCTGCGGATAGCGGAAATGGATCTCGGCCTGCTTGGACTTCCGCCCGATGTGGTGATGGGCCTCCCGCTGTCGTTTGAAATGTGCGCGGTGGGCATAGGCATCCTTCTAGGCAGCTTCTGGAGCCAGAAGAAGGGCTGGCGGCCCCTCCTGCTCTGGGGGGCGCTGCTGGTGGCGCTCGGCAACGTCGCAAGCGGCCTTGTCTCGGAGCCCCTTGCCTACATCCTCTCCAGAGGCGGCGCGGGGTTCGGCTACGGCCTCATCAACCTCGCCGGGCAGGTCTTCGTCGTGTCGCACTCCTCGCCCGAACACCGGGCCGGGAACCTCTCCGCGCTCGTCGCGGGCCTGTACGCCGGGTTCCTGTGCGGCAGCGCCTTCGGCGGGCTCATCGCGGACAACCTTGGATATGCGTCGGCCTTCCTCGTTTCGGCGGGGCTGATGGCCCTCATCGGGATCTTCCTCCGCTTCACGCTGCCCCGCGAAACGTGGGCCCCTGAGCCTTCCGCTTCCGGGCGCATCTCCCTGCGCGGGCTCGGCGCCTTTTTCTCGGACATCAGGATGGCGGGCCTGCTGTTGGGCAACATCTTCCCCTGCGCCTTCGTGACCGTGTGCCTGTTCCAGTTCTTCCTTCCCGTCTCGCTCAGCCAGGCCGGGGTCAGCCCGGCGGGCATCGGGCGGGTGTTCCTGCTGTTCTGCCTCGTGATCATCTACCTCGGCCCCTTCTTCGGGAAGGCGGTGGACAGGTCGCCCAACAAGCTCGCCTGGCTCGTGGGCGGCGGGTTCCTGTGCATCGGCGGCATCATCGCCCTGCTCCTGCTCGACGGACTCGCGGCGGCGTTCGTCTGCGTGGCGCTGCTCGCCCTGTGCAATGCCGTCGTCGCCAGCGCGCAGGGAACCTATGCGCTCGAAATCCCGGTTTCCCAGCGGGTCGGCTCCGGCAGGACGGTGGGGATCTACAATATCACCGAACGGCTCGGCCAAATGCTCGGCCCGGTCGCGCTCGGACAGGTGATCGCCTTGTGGGGCGTGGATTCGGGGCTGCTTGGGATGGCGGCTGTGCTCGCCGCCTTGAATATCCTTTTCGCCCTGACCGGGCGCTTTGCCAGGGGCGGCGCATGACGGCTTGCCGTTTCCCCCTTGCAGGGATCGGCTTCCGCTTTTTGCGCAGCCGCCGCATGTCCTCCGCAAAAGGGCCCCGCCGTGCCCTCCATGCGCGCCGGATGGCCCTACCCCGCCCTTGACGGCATGGACGCCGTGACGGGCCACCTCCGCACATGCCGGATGGATTCTTTGGGGTTGCAAAAGAAGCATCAGCCGGATCCCCTCCGTGCGTACCGGTTTCCCCTCTGATCCTTTAGGCCTTCCCCACATGCATGGGGGGACTTCGACGCAGCAGGGGATGCGCTCCAGCTTGCGGAGCCTTCCTCACACGCATGGGGGAGCCTTAAAGCGTCTTTTAGAAAAGGAAAATTCCCCACCGTTGGGGAAACCGTGGATTTTTCCCTGTCTTTTCATTGTGTTAGGCTGTTTCTTACACAGATAGGGCCCCCTCACGGGGTCGCCGGAACCGAAGGCTTCGGGTTGTCTTCCCTACACGCATGTGGGAAACCGTATTACAGCCTTTCGTCGAGAGTATTGCGAACGCTCTTCCCCACACCCGTGTGGGAGACTGGATGCCGGGGAAAAACCGGGGGAAGAAAAGAAAGACGCAATATTGCCTTCCCTACACGCGTAGGGGAAACCAGCTTTGGCAGCCAATATGCCCATTCCTACGATTTCTTCCCTACACGTATGGGGAAGCCTAATGAACAGGCTCGGAGCGTCTATCTTGGAGAATTTCTTCCCTACACGTATGGGGAAGCCCCCACGCTCATGCCCCGTCCTTCACCTGCCATGTCGTCTTCCCTACGTGTTACGGGGGAGTCCCTTCGTCGCCCGGCGACGCCAGAACCGGAAGCTGGTCTTCCCTACATGTATGGGGGGAGTCCCCGCCGTCGCCGCGGGCAACATGCTGATGGAACAGTCTTCCCTACATGTACGGGGGAGTTCCACCAGCCGTCCCGTTCCCCATGCTCCTGACGCCACCTTTCGGAAGGCCGGAAGCCTCTCCGTATGCACCGCGTGCGCACCAATGCTGCGTGCCGGTATGGACGCCTTTCATGCAGGAAGGTCTTTCCCGGCCCGTTTTTTGCTTTGTTCCTTGCAAGAGACAGCGATGCGCAATAATGTTGGCGCCGCCGGATGCCGTTTTGCAAAGGAGTACACATGATTGATCCCCTGGCCATGCCCATCTTCAAGCCTCTTTGGGAGGCTTTTCCCTACCTTCCCGGCTGTTTTGCATCATGGCGCGGCATGAGCCTCGGTGAAATATCCGCTTCGGCCTACGCGACGGCGGACGGGGAACGTCTGCCTTCCGGCGCCATCGTGGGCTGCATGGCGAAACACGCGGCACGGAGCCTCGGCAACGATGTTGGCGATGCGGTTAAACGGTATTTTTCCCGGAACAACGCCGTCCTGTCGGCGAACCTGCACGGCATCGACTGCCTGCCTGAAATGGTGCAGGCCGTGCCGTTCTTCGGCCTTGACCGTCTGGCCAACGGTGAGCCGGGGGCCGTCATCCCCGTGCTGTCCTGCGGCGGCGTTTCCCTACAGAGTTCGGCATACCCGCGCGGGCTGCAATCCTTCCACGCGGACGCCCCGGCACGTTTCCCGTTGTTTCGGAGCTCTTGGCAGGACACCGTGGAACTGAACGCCCCCGCCTTGACCGCAAAGGACATGCGTTCAAGCGCCGTCCACTGGAAACCGACGCGGGCCTATGAGAAACGGGGGCTGGGGACGGTGCTGCATCATCTGCTTGACCCGGACACGCTCGCGCTCAAACGCTTTGGGGAGCAGGCCGCACGGGTCAACGCGAAGCTGTACGCCGCCCTGTTTCCAGATGCCCGGCCCACAGCCGTCTATCTCGAACTGGAGGAAATCGCACGGGAACTGCTGATCGACGACCTTGCCCGGCCCGATTCGGTATTGCACAGGGCGCTGTTTATGCCGCGCCTGCGCGAAGGGCTTTTACGGCGTCTTGCCGGCGTGCGCGGCTGTTGGAGCCACGGCGTGGTTTCCGGCGGCGAGCTGCCCCGAACAGCCGGGAACGGCACGGCCTTTTTCTGGGGCGTGGACGGGCGCGGGCGGCGGCACCCCCTGCGCGTATCGCCGGACAGCGGCGCGCTCGAATTTCCGGGCTTCCATCTGCCGCTTGTGCCGGAAGCCGTCATTGAGGCCCTGCGCGACCGGAACATCTATCCGGGGCTGTTCGTTTCCTACATGACGCTGGCGCTTGAGCACGGGCTTTGCTGCCACGGCGGGATTTTCCTCGTGCGCTACCTTCCGGCAATGCTCCACGCCGTGCGGGATCAGTTCATGGCGTGCGGCGAACCGCTCCCGCCGCTTCCGGGCCGGACGATGCTGGCGGCTTTCGCCATTTCCATGCAGGCGCGGGAAGCCGGGAGGCTCTTTCCCGCGGGCATGCTGGAGCTGATCGCCTCCGGGGGCATCAGCCGGGCGGACTTGCAGCGCCTTGCGGATCTCCCGCTTGAAGCTGTCCTCCCCCTCAGCCTCGCCCGGTGGTGTCTGGACTACACGCCCCGCTCGCAGAGGGCCCCGGCTTGGGAAACCGCCCTGCGCAACACAGCATGGGAAGGCCTCACCATTGACGTATCATGACGGGCCCTGTCATAGGATTCGACCGTTTTATTTCCACAATAATATGGTGAAAATACAGCCTGTTCAGTTGTTCCGTGGGCTGGTTCCATGACTGAGGCAGTGTATTGGCTATCCTTTTAGAATTTCAAAAGAGTATCATCCGTTTCCCATCAGGAGCGTTTTCTGTTCGGCACTGCTTATCCGCTGATGCCCATCGTGGACTGCGTGAGCCGCTTCAAGGCGCTTTTCAGGGACGAAGCCCTGCCCAATCCCCTGCACAAGAACGCCGCAAAGCTCTGAATATTGAACTGCCGAAGGCTTAGCCATGACCTGTACGCATCCCTTAAGCTCCCGCCCTTGCCTTTGCCGTGGATGCCGCTCCCGCCCTCGCCAAGAACTTTACCGAGTAAAGTCCGCAGAGTCGCCCGCCGGCGGCACGTGGAGCATCGGCATGGGCGCAATGGGAAAGCCATTTCCATATGGGAAAGCTAGTTCCATTACGTATCCCGGACTTGGCGTCGCCCTCTTCCCCTTTCCCGCTTGCCCGTGGTTCACTCTTGAGCGGGGCTATCCGCCTTACGCCAAGCGGCGATCTCGCGTTGCAGGCATTCCAGGAATTTTTCAGCGGCCTTCGAGAAAAACTGGTATTTTTTCCACGCGATATGGAGCCCCACCTCCAGCTTCGGCTCCAGCGGCCTGAAGCACAGCGGGCTGTCGCCGGATGTTCTGACGATCTTGTCCAAGCACAGGGCGTACCCCATGCCTTCCTCCACCATGATCGAGGCGTTGTACAACAGATTGTATGTCGTGATGATGTTCAGCTTCTCATAGCCTTCCCCGAACCATCCTGAGAATTCGTTTTTCACCAGATACTGTCTGGAAGCGAGGAGCGGAAGGCCCGGCAGATCCTGCGGCCTTATCGTTGGCCTTGCCGCGAGAGGGCTGTCCTTTCGCATCAGCACGCCCCAGATGTCCGTCATCGGCAGCTTGATGAAGTCGTACTTCGACAGATCCGCCGGTTCGATGAAGACGCCGAAATCCACAAGCCCCCTGTCCAGCCTTTCCGTGACGTCTTCCGCATTGCCGCTGAACAGGTGGTACGCAATGTGGGGGTACGCCGACTGGAGCCTGTGCGCCGCGCGGGCAATCAGCCGCATGGCGTCGGTCTCGCCGCCTCCGATATAGACATCCCCGCTGATCGTCTCTTCCGCCGCGCTGAATTCGGATTCCGTCTTTTCCACCAGCGTGACGATCTCCTGCGCCCGCTTGCGGAGGAACATGCCCTCCTCCGTCAGCGAAATTTTCCTTTTCCCGCGCAGGAACAGCGTTTTCCCCAGTTCCTCCTCAAGCTCCATCATCTGCCGCGACAGCGTGGGCTGGGTGACGTGCAGGGCTTCCGCCGCCCCGGATATGCTTTCCTCCCTCGCCACGGCAAGGAAATAACGGAGCACCCTCAGTTCCATAGTCCCCCTCCACTTGCTACAGGCCACTGCGTACCGTTCGCCAGCCTGCCTTCACGCAACAGGGGCGGCGCATCCGTACCGGCGGCAAGGCCATTGAAAGGGCGTCGGCCCTGGTGCGCATCCCTCAGGGCGGCACGCAATGCCGCCCGCACGCAGCCCCCCCTGTGATGCGGCAATTAATACCATGCTTATGAAGCATGGTAAAGTATTCAATATAAGTATTTGCTATTCAATGACCCTGCCCCTATATGAATGCCACAGGAGAAAGCAAGTATGAAAGGCAACGCCAAACAGGATGATTCGCTGATTCAAAACCTGCATGACGCCGGATGCTCACAACAGATCATCGATCAATTCATGCAGGGCAGGCGGGAAAAGGATACGCTTTGCCAGATCCGCATTCTGGCAAAACAGCGGAGCCTGCTTCTTGAAGCCCTCCATACGGATCAGAACAAGCTGGATTGCCTTGATTACCTTCTTTTTCAACTGAAAAAGGGATGCTGAAACAGCCTTGCCGCGTCCCTTTCGGTCTCCAGCCCGATCAAGAATGCTCAACCCCAAAGGAGGCAACATGATGCGTGCAGTGAAACGACTCGGCATGAGCGCCGCCATTGTCGGCGCAATGTCCGCCGCCCCGGTTCTGGCTCAGGAAATCCCCGCCGACGCCAGCAATTTCTACAAGAGCGAAAGCGTGACCATGCGCCAGGTCACGTTTCCGAACCAGTACAAGATGAACATCGCCGGGAACCTGTTCCTGCCCAAGAATCTGGATCAGAAAAAGAAACACGCCGCGATCATCGTCGGGCATCCCATGGGCGCGGTGAAGGAACAGAGCGCAAACCTGTACGCCGTCAAAATGGCGGAACAGGGATTCGTCACCCTCTCCGTGGATCTGGCGTTCTGGGGCGGCAGCGAAGGCCAGCCGCGCAATGCCGTTTCCCCTGACCTGTATGCCGAAACCTTCAGCGCCGCCGTGGACTTCCTCGGCACGAACCCTCTTGTGGACCGTGAACGGATCGGGGTCATCGGCATCTGCGGCAGCGGCAGCTTCGCCATCAGCGCCGCCAAGATCGATCCCCGCCTGAAGGCCATAGCGACGATCAGCATGTACGACATGGGCGCGGCCAACCGGAACGGGCTCCGGCACGGCATGACACTGGAACAGCGAAAGCGGATCATCAGGGAAGCGGCGGAACAGCGTTATGCGGAATTCACGGGCGGCGAAATCCGGTACACCAGCGGCACCGTCCATGAACTGACGGAAACGTCCACGCCCATCGAACGGGAATTCTACGCCTTCTACCGGACGCCGAGAGGGGAATTCACCCCGGAAGGCTCCTCCCCCCAGCTCACCACGCACCCGACGTTCACCAGCAACGTCAAGTTCATGAACTTCTACCCGTTCTCGGACATCGAGACGATTTCCCCGCGCCCCATGCTGTTTATCGCGGGCGAAAAGGCGCACTCCATCGAGTTCAGCGAAGACGCGTACAGGCTCGCGGCGGAACCGAAGGAACTGCATATCGTCCCCGGAGCCGGGCATGTGGATCTGTATGACAGGGCAAGCCTCATCCCCTTCGGCAAGCTCACGGACTTCTTCACGAAAAACCTGAAATAACATTCCGGGGAGGGCGGGGCCCGGTTGAGGGCCCCACCCGCATCCCAAAGGCCATAGTATGCAGAACGGTATCTTTCAGACAGGCAATCCCCGCTGGTCGACTAACGCGGCGCGCGATTTGGGACAGTTTAGCGCGCGATTTGGGACACTCTTTTTTGCCTTTTTCCCATGCTGGCACAGCATATGCAAAGCCCGGAGAAATTTTTCTCCGGGCTTTTTGTGTTGTTCCGTTCCTCGTGCTGTGGTTATTCGATATACCACTTTCGGGTTTCCCGTTCAGGGACAAGCCCATATTCCCCGCTCTCAGATTCAAAGAGCCAAAAATCCTTGTTCAGCTTCTTTGCACGGCCAATGCAAAGTCTTTCGGATTCTTTGGGCACTGAAACGCTGACGGTGAACGGCTCGGCGGCAAGCGCGCCCCACAGCTCATCAAAACCACGGTAATGGGGGGCCTTTTCAAGCCAGATGCCGCTCCAGAACTCTTCATGCGTCAATCGTCCCATTTGGTAAGAAATCTTGTTCAGCCGTTGGCTGACATCTTCCGCCCCGGCAATCAGCAGGCTTTCCCCTGTGGCGTTGCTAAAAAGATAATAGGGCAAGAGCGGTTGGACAGCGACAGCCATTTCATCGTTGGCCTTCGCCAAGCCGAACTTGCCGAGTTGTGTTCTGACACGTTCAAGGCTCATAGCGGATACTCCTGTTTGCGGACAAAAATAAATCTATTATGGATAAAAATCAATTTTTAATTTATAAAATGTATTCTTTTGGTTTAGGGTACGGCTGTACTTTCAACCGCAGACGCTTGCGCCATGACTGCTTCAAAAAAAGGACATACCGGAACTGACGATACTCAAGCGGGATTGCACGATTTTTGTTTTCCCGCAGCAGTTTTCCGCGCACATTAGATTTTCGCCGCGCCGTCATGAGGATCTTATGGTAGTAATCGCCGTCGAGGAAATAAAACGGGCTGACGTGTGTGCCTAAAAAGAGGAAATTTGACGCCTGATAGACGACGCCAAGCCGTCCGCACCGTTCATCGGCAAAAGACTGTATCCAAGCGACGCTCGGACTTGCCCGGCGGATGTACTTGACTGCATAGCTGATCGCCATGCTTTCAGAGTTGCGCGGGCAAACGTCAGCAAGCCACATTCGATTAAGCTCTAGATATTCCCCCTGTACCGTCCCCTCGACGATTTTACCGGCGCAGGCTGGATTGAGGGCATACCCAAATTGCAGGACGCCTGCGAAGTTGTCCCGGTAAAACACTCCTAAATGAATATATGAATTGTTGACGATGGATTGCGAGTAATGGTGGCGCAGGATCGTCTCCCGCGCCTTTTGTGCCGGGATTGCCGCGACATAGAAGCCGCGTTTTCCGAAGCCGACAACGCCGCCATGTTCTCCGATGATATAGCCCGGCACGTCGGCCTCTGGAGGAGTATACGGGCTAGGGACGGGGGGATGGTATGGTTTGCGGTGCATGACAAGCCCCTAAAGAGGCTCGACGGCCCGCACAGTTGGCGCTCGCGGCGCGCAATACAGTATATGCCCCGCAACGTGGACATTTTAGCTCAAGATAAAGCGCCTCACCTTTGGCAAGCAGGCGGTTACAGTGTCCGCATCTGATTTCGTTGTCGTGTGCTCCCTTCATTTTTTTGATTGTCCTTGGGTTGCGCCCCCGCATCCGTCCTGATATGCGTTTACGCGCTCGCGGTCTGACTGTGAGCCATAAACGCAGGCGGATACTCCGCATGATATGTCCGTATCATGCGGGGCCGTGGTTCGGCGGTGTGACGCCGAGCCGGTGGGGGAGTTTGCGGCTCCCCCGCCACTGTCACATTTTGTTTAATTTCAGGCCGGGCGCGGCGTTGACCGCCTTTTTCCGCAGCCTGTAGCGCGTGTGCTGATATACGCGCAAAAGCATGGTGGGATCTGTGTGTCCCATTACCTCAGCCACAGCTTTGACGTCGGCCCCGTGTTCAAGGGCCTCCGTCGGCATGGCATGGCGCAGGCTGTACGGCGTGATACGGCGTGTGATGCCCGCAGCCATGCGGGCTTGATGCCAAGCATGGCCGATGCAGCGCACCGGTCGCCCGCGCCAGTGGATGACCCACGGGCAGCCCGCCTTTCTGTCTTCCTCCTCCCATGCCCGCAGCAGGGGCAAAATGTCGTCACGAATAGGGACGATCCTGCTGTCTTCTTTTGCGCCTTTGGCTGCGTTGGGCATACGCATGTAACCTGCCGCCAGTTCTACGTCCGCCCATGTGAGCCGGAAAAGCTCGGACGGCCCAATACGCGGCCCGGCGGCCATGCCCAGAACGATCACGCGCCGGATATGCGGCACGGCCACTCGGTACATACGCGCAGCCTCGGCCCGTGTCGGCGGGTCTATGCGCCGCGCTTTTGGGCGGTGCAGGCGAAAGCCAGCCAAAGGCGACACGGACAGGCGGCCCGTTTCCACAGCCCAAGCCAAAACCGTCCTCCATAGGCGCACGCGATGGTGGGCCGTGCTGATCATGACGCCGCGCGCCTTTTGCGCCGCCAAGAAATCCTGCACCTGTGCCGCGCCCACCCGGCGGGCCTGCCAGCCCCCGAAAAGGGCCAATAGCTGATTGAGATGGTGCCGGGTACTGGTGCGGGTTACATCCCGTGTAATTTGGTGCGCCAGATATTCCTCTACAAGCTGCCGGGCCGTCATTGCGTCCCGTTTTCGTTGTTTTGCTGCCATATGGCCTCCTTGAAGAAGGCCATTGCATCAAAAAGCGTATACCTCGGCTAGAGATGCGGGGAACGGGCGCGGGAAAAAAACGTCATTGACGGCGTGCAGCATAGCACGGGCAGCACGTTGAGGATGCAGCCCACCCACACCCGTCCCCATGCCGGGAATAGCCACGCTCGAAAGCCCGGCTGTCATGGCGCAGCGCAATGCGGCCCGTGTAGCCAGATAAGCGGGTTCCGCCGTCTCAAGACTACGCGGCACGCGCATTGTCGGCGCACTGATACACCACGGGATGCGTGTATGCCCCGTCTGTACCGGCAAGGCTTGCCCCACCAACAATTCACCCGAAGCCCGCTCCCGGATCATCCGTTGCAGGCGATGCTGGAGCTGCGGGCCAAAAAACCGCGTATAAAGCGCGTCAAGCCCGCCGTCCATAAAGCCAAAGCTGTTTGCAGGGCTTACCACGGCTGCCACGGGCAAGGAGAGGATGCTCCCTTTTATGACTTGAACCGTTGCGGCCAGTTGGGAAGGTATGTATGCCTGCCATGCCGTAGTAATATCTGTCCGTACATCGCACAGGATAATTTGCATATTGACCTCTAACTTGCCAGTATGGCGGGCACTTCCGGCCACGGCGTCCCGGATTCGCCTCCATCCCACGGCGCGCCCTCCTGCGCGGGCAGGTCACGCAGTTCCTGCCTGTAGGTGCTGACCGCAGCCTTGACATCCTCGCCCAAAGGGTAGTCGGGCATGACAAGGTAATCGGTGGCGGCTATACGCCGATCGCGCTCGGCACGCAGGCGCTGGTAGCGGGCGGGCTCGCTGTTGTACTCTTCCAGCCGGGCGGCTTCTGCGGCTTCGGCCTCGGCGGTGATGCGGGCTTTTTCCGCTTCCCAGAGGGCGACAAAGGGGGCAACTTCTTCGTCGTAAAGTGAGCCGTCAAGAGCCTGATTATAGTCGTCGGTAAACTCCAGATGCCCGCTCTGCGTTACATTGTCCCATTGCAGGGCGTGCAGATTTGACGGAGCGGGAAAATCAAAGCGCAAGGCTTCCCCGTCAATGATAATGAGGCTATCAGCGGGAACAACAGTCAACCTTTTCATAAAAAACTCCTTTCTTATTAGTATACTACGAAAAATGAAATGTTTGTCCGGCACTGTCGGGGCCACGACGCTGACTGTGGAGCAGTTGGCGAGCCATACACATCCAATTCGAGGCGATGTCCATGCTTTTGACTATGGAAGTAAAGGAGGTACAAGCAATGATTGGTCTGCATCGTATATGTCGACATACACAACCGGAGGTTCACAGCCACACACGCACGGCTTTTCCGGCTCCAGTGGCGCGGCCAGTAACCTGCCGCCTTATTATGTCCTCGCGCATATTATACGGGTTGCCTGATATGTTGGAATCCATAAGTTTTTTTGACCTCATCCGGGTGTGTCCGGCACTGTCGGGGCCACGACTTTGACCGTGGCGCAGTTGGCTACGCACAAACACACTATAAAAAACAGCAAATATAAGTATGGATCAAATGGTGAAGGCCAGTATGGTTTTGACACATATTTCCCTCTTAGCAGCACGAGCAATCTAATTGACACAACTGGCGGTTCTCAGTCTCACACCCACAGCCTTTCTGGAGCATCGAAACAGGCGAATAGTTTGCCCCCATATTACGCGCTGGCGTTGATTATGCGGATTGCATGACATGGTGAAATCCGTAAATTTTTTGGCCTCCTGTGGGTGTGTCCGGCACTGTCGGGGCCACGACGCTGACTGTGGAGCAGATGTCGAACCATACGCACACCACGACAAACAAAAAGGGCATACTGACAAATGGAACTGAAAACCGTTTGGATTTCGGTAGTGCGTTCAGTTTTGATGAAAATAAAAACCTTGCAGCTTCAGGTGGTTCCAAAAACCACACGCACGCCCTATCCGGGGGCAAAATTGCTAGTATTTCCTCGCTGCCCCCGTACTACGTCCTTGCCTTGATCATGCGGGTGGCCTGATATGTTGGAATCCATAAGTTTTTTGACCTCATCCGGGTGTGTCCGGCACTGTCGGGGCCACGACGCTGACTGTGGAGCAGATAGCCAGCCACAATCACGACATCAAGACTTTGCCAGGGCAAATTGGAACTAACCTCCCCCGGCAGGTTTGGGAGTCCACCGGGCCACAAGTACACGTAACAGAATATAGTGGCGGCTCTCAGCCACACACCCACACCCTATCTGGAACGTCTGGAGTCGCCGATAACTTGCCGCCATTTTATGCTTTGTCGTACATCATGCGAGTATCGTAACTAAATTTTGTCAATGGGTTAAATGTGGTATCCGGGTGTGTCCGGCACTGTCGGGGCTACTACGCTGACTGTCAACGAAATACCAATCCATAATCACTCCTTGTCCGTCAAAACAAAGGGGGCAGGGACGGCAGGAATCGGGATACTTTACGAAAATACGGACTCCACATGGAACGATTACCTGTTGTCTACTTGGCATGCTGGCGGCAGCCAGCCCCACACCCATGCCCTGACAGGGGTGTCCGGGGACGCCCCAAACATACCGCCGTTCCATAGCCTCGCGTTTATCATGCGCTGCGCATGATGTATGCGAGATTGTAATATGGCGGCAGACTACTGGCTTTGCCAGACGCTCCAGAGAGTGTGTGGATGTGTGACGAATTTGAGCCGGTTGGATTTGAATATACTGTATCCCATTGAGGTTTATAGGTAGCCCAAACAATCATATCGCTGCCGTTACCTCCAAACTTGGATCGCCCCAATCCCGTATTGTTGTCATGGGTGTGTAAATGGCTCGCCAACTGCTCCACAGTCAGCGTAGTAGCCCCGACAGTGCCGGACACACCCGGATGAGGTCAAAAAAACTTATGGATTCCAACGTATCAGGCTACCCGCATGATATACGCGAGGACATAGTAAAGCGGTAGGTTGCCAGCCGCGCCAGTGTTCCCGGACATGCCGTGCATGTGTGGGAGGCTGCCGCCCGTCCATCCAATTCCGTGTTCCAACAAACGTACTGTATTGGCTACCTTTCCGGGAATGCCGTCCCCATTTCCCACGTTGTTCAGGACGATTCCCGTATGCATATGGCTGGGCATGTACTCTATGGTCAGCGTCGCAGCCCCGACAGTACCGGACACACCCGGATGAGGTCAAAAAAACTTATGGATTCCAACATATCAGGCAACCCGTATAATATGCGCGAGGACATAATAAGGCGGCAGGTTACTGGCCGCGCCACTGGAGCCGGAAAAGCCGTGCGTGTGTGGCTGTGAACCTCCGGTTGTGTATGTCGACATATACGATGCAGACCAATCATTGCTTGTACCTCCTTTACTTCCATAGTCAAAAGCATGGACATCGCCTCGAATTGGATGTGTATGGCTCGCCAACTGCTCCACAGTCAGCGTCGTGGCCCCGACAGTGCCGGACAAACTGTGCGTATGCGTCTCCGATCCGCCAGTATCGCCAATTTGGTGGCTTTCAGACGCGCCCAAAATCATGCGCCCGCGCAGGTCTGGAACGGGGTGCCCATTTGTCTCTGTACCGTCACACAAAACCCAATTAGTATCAGGTTGTTTTGCACCGAGAGGGATAGGAAAACGGTTGCCCTCGCCGCCAAAAGTTCCAGAAAAAGCGACAATACCTCCAATGGGCAGGGTTATGGTAAACTTCTCGTCAATCGCATCTTTGACGGCTTTGCATGTAGGGGCCTGCGTTGTGGACGCTGACAAGGCGGCGGCAAGCTGGACAATGCCCGCCCGTGCGGTGGTAGCCGTCAGCACGGACAGCAGACCTTCCGCCGTGATCGACAGGCCGCTGCCTATCTGCACGAGGCCCGTTTTTTTTTGAGGTAGCTATGCCGGGTTTGGCCGTGGTGATCAGCGAGGTGATAGCCGCATAAAGCTGCGCATTGTCACTTTTATCCAGTTCTTTCTTGGCTCCCGCGATGACCGCCGCGATTTCTTCTTGCACGGCGTTAAGCCAATCGGCTGTAACGGTAGTCGCCGCAATGGGAATAGTTGGATCGCCTTCCGTGAATTTGTGGTCAGATGTAGCGGTGGCGGAATCTATCCTGTGCATGTCTGCTCCTAAATATACGCAACAAGCCCAACGGTATGCGCTGGCTTGCGCCAGTTGATGACGCATTCAAGTATGGGATCGCCCCAAGTGCGCAAGGCTTCTCCGGCGACGGAGCGCCCGGCCTTGAACTCACGCGGGGCATCGCCGGGGGCGCTCACAAGAAAGGCGTGGCACCAGCCGCCATTGGTCAATGAGTCCCCTGCGGCGCTGATCCCGGCTTTAAAGCCTTGAAACTCTGTGATTTCAACATCATACCCCGCTAGGGAGGCATATCTTTTAAGCCACGCAAGCGAAATGCCGCCGCGTTCTTGCAAGGCCACGGCAAGCAAGGCCATGCGCTCCTGCAAAAGCTGTTCGCCCACGGCGCAGGGGCCGGGCAAGCCGTAGATGCGCTCGTAGTCTTCAAGCCACTCCTGATAGGTGAAGGGGCGGAGCGCGCCGACGGCGTGCGGCGCGTCGGCAAGCACGCGATCAAGCTCCTTCCCTTCCATGTCGACCGATACGCTGAGGCGCGGGGCGTTGGGGTTATAGCTTGTGGGCGGCAAAAGCCGCCGCAAAAGGGTTGCGTGGCCCATTTTATACCGCCTCCAGCGTCACCGTGCCGCACACGGGCCATTGTATCGCCGTCGGGGTGACGGTTGCGGCGGGAGCGGCAACGCTCACGTCGACGACGCCGGGGACTGTAGACGCGGCGGTGATCAGCGCAGACAGGTAGACGCGCGAGCCGGGGTGATAGTCTGCAAAGACGGCCTGCACGGCGTCGCGAACCGGAGCCGCGAGCGTTTGGAGCGTGTAGCCTGTGGCGGGTACGATCTTGAGCGTCACATTTACCGTCAGCGCGACAGCCGCTATGACTGTCGCCTGCGCCGTACATGGGCGCTGTTCGTCGATATAGGCTTGTGCCGCCTGAACGACTTCTTCCGATGCGATCACGCCGTCGCCCGTGATCACTACGTCGACAGTCCCGGCCCCTTGGCGAAGCGGGTAGACATATGCCTCGCCCACGCCCGCTACCGATTTCGCCCACCTGCGATAGTCGGCGGCGGTGCCGCCGCTGGGCGGGCTCTGCATGTAGTCAAGCAACCGGGACAAAAGCGAGGCGTCACTTTCGGCATCCGCGCCGCCGGTGATCGTGGCCGTGCCGACGGCCTCAATCCCGGTAGGCGGTTGCATAAGCGTCACCGTGCCGTCAATCAGATCGGGCATAACTCCGGCGGTGGCGGCGGCGCAGGCTGCGGTCAAAGCCCCTTCTTCCCCCACGGCGGCCTCTTCCGTCGTCAGGTAAAGCGTGCCGTCGGCGCTTTTCAGGCTTGCCCCGGACGGCAAGACGACGCCCGGCGCGCCGGTGAACGTCGCAGTTCCCGACGCCGCCACGGCGACCTTGCGGACGATGCCGCGCAAGCCCGCATGTGCCTCAAGATACTCGGTATCGGCGGTATCGGGCAAAAGCTGGCGGGCAAGCCACGCCTGATAGTCGTAAAGCCCTTCTACGGCTGACGCGGTGCATGAGGAACGGACAAAAAGATCACTGTCACCGTCTGCGGGGGCCGAGGGATCGAGGTTGCGGGCATCGCGCAGCATACGCTCGCGGATCGCCGCGAAATCGGGGGGCGTGTACGGCATATCAGCTTACTTTAACGGGGTATGAGTACAAGGAACGGCGGCCCGTCAGGTCGACGACTTCGACGTGAAGCAAGCATCGCCCGTCATGCGGCATATCTGCGGTGACGCTGACGGAGCGCGCCCGCCCGTCATTGACCAGCGGGGCAAGGGCCTGCTCGGCGTACTGCACGGCGAGCTTGCTCACGCGCGGCCTGTCTTTTTGGCGCGTCAGCTCGTGCAGACGCGACCCCAAAGACGGATCGGCCCACCAGCCGCCAAGCGGGGTCATTAGGCGCAGGTAAACGGCGTTCGCCAGAGTGTTGATGCGTTCGCCGGTATAGTCGCCGGTATGGGGATCAAGAAAAGCGTCCATGCGTTGCATGGTAGCAAACGCACGGACGCCAGCTAGTTGACGGATGTCAGCGGGTGAAAAGAAGGAAAGGCGGTTACTGCGGCTCGCCGGTAGTTCCGCCGCTGTCGCCTTGGTGGGTGTGGTGGGCGGTGGATATGCCCGCCGCCACCTGATCGCCGGTACTTGTGATCTCGCCGTCAAGGTGCATGTCGCCGGTGATGCGGGCCACGGTGCGCCCGGCGGCGCGGCTGCGGCCTGCGGCCCCGCCGTAGGCGAGGCTAGGCGTCTGGTAGGTGACGCCTGTGTCTGCCTGTACGGTGTAGCTTTTTGTCTGTATTGATATGTCTTCTTTCGCTTTTATAATGAAGTGATCGCACTCCACCTCGATGATCTTTTCATTTTTCAAGGTGATTTTCGCGCCCCACTGGTTGTAGATGCACACTTCCCCGCTGCCGACTTGCACCCGGTACGCGCCGTTTTCCGTCGCCACAATGACGCTGTGCGCCGTTTTGCCGCCCAAGGGCAAAACGATAAGCTCCGACCCCGCAGGAACCCCGGACGTAAAGCCGAATTGCTGAAAAACTTCCGATGCTTCCAGTTTTTCGCCGTTCAGGGCGTCGCCTTGCGCAAGCTGTACGCCGGGCCTGCCGTTCAGCCCGCCGAGCACGGCCCGGAACGGAAGGCGCACGGCGGCAAGCGCGCGGGCAATGGCATCCTTGATCATCTGCGCGGTGGTCATGTTTCGTCTCCAAAATCCCACGAGCCGGAAAAGGCTTTCCTGCCTTTTTTCCCGCGCTTGCCCTTCTTGCTGGTATCCGGCAGCCAAACCCCGTCAGGTTTTAAGACAAGCGTGGTGGTCGTGCCGTCCCGCCCGCCGTTGAACGTGCGCCGGGTGAGAAAGTAAACGTGCTCGTCGCCGTTCAGCGTCACCCGCTGGCCCGGCTCCCACAGCTTTCCATCGCTGGTACGGTGGCCCCGCACCTTTGCCGTGATCGTGAAGCTGTCCATCACGCCGTCGGCAAGCCGTTTCTTTGCCTTTTTCAGCGCGTCGCCGGGGGAATCAAGGCATCCTTCCGGGATGATCAACGGCCTGTACCACCTGACGTTTGGATCTGTGGCCTTGCCCTTCATGGCGTTTTTGCCCTTTTTCTTTTCCGTCCCTGCACCCTGCGCCAGCACCGTGATTTCAGAGTACCGGCGCTCGCAGCCCTTATCGATCTCAAGGCCGATCACGTTGTTGCCTTTGCCGTCAAGCCGCATGATCAGGGCCGCGACGGGCGGCGTGGTATAGTCCGGGGCGGCGATCTTCAAGGTGCCGTCTGGGGTGAACCACGGCCACAGGCCGCTTGCTTCGGCGGCCTGCTGGATGACTTCCCACGCCGACATGCCCGGCTCGATCGTCACTTTGACGAAAGCCGCATCACGCCCGGCGATGTCGAGCTTGGCGATGCCAAGGGGCCGGGCCACGGCGGCGACGGCTTCCGGCAACGTCACCTCTCGGCTGACGAAAATGGGGGCCGAGCAGTCAAGCAGTACGGCGGCCCCGTCGCGCCCCCGGATGTCCAGTATGTGCTCGCCCTTACGGAAGGCATGGCGCACGCGGTCGACGCGCCCGGACATGACAAGCTCGTCCCCGATGCGGATCTGCACTTCGGCCCACGGCTGGAGGTATTCCGGCAACGCCGCTGCGGGCGTGCCCAAAGACACGCTCCAGCCGTCCGCCGGTGTAAAGAAATCGGAATCAATGCTGTATTTTAACCAATCGGCGTGGACGTGCCCGGCTATATGCAGCGTCACGCGATCGGCGTCAGTCGGCGTAGACATGGAGGGCCTGCCCCTTGGCTATGAAGTTCGGATTGCGGATCTGCGGGTTCAGCCGGACGATTTCCGCCGCGCGGGTAAAGTCGCCATACAGTTTATGGGCGAGAAGATGCGCGTTGCATTCCGTCTCGGCCACATGCTCAACGAGGGGCGGGCGGGCCTCCAAGACCTTCGCCCCCAATGTCTGCACGGCGTCGGCGATGGTGCGCAAGGCTTCCGAACTCTCGTAGGCCGTCTTTTCGTCACTGACAGCCCGAATCCAGTCAATGGAATTTTGCACGCGCTCCCGCAC
Organism: Bilophila sp. T19-St14; assembly: GCF_059728385.1. Classification (NCBI taxonomy): domain Bacteria; kingdom Pseudomonadati; phylum Thermodesulfobacteriota; class Desulfovibrionia; order Desulfovibrionales; family Desulfovibrionaceae; genus Bilophila; species Bilophila sp. T19-St14. The sequence continues at coordinate 290,872 of NZ_BAAGFT010000002.1, read as the reverse complement.
GTTCCCAACCACGGCCTCTATTTCCTGCGGAACCATCACCGGCTCGTCCAGTTCGTCGGCAAGCAGTCCCCCGGCGGCTTCCGCAAGCTGTACGGTCTGCGTCACAGTCGCCGCCATAACGCCTACATCTTCCACCGTCCCCGCGCCGGGGGCCGGGGCGTTCAATGACGGCGCGGGTTCTTTTACCGGAGACTTTTTGACGGCAAGCACCGGCTCGGCGCGCCCGTCCGCGCCGCCGGACACGTAGCCTTGCACGCGGGACGAGACGCCGCCCACGATCGGCTCGCTCTTGACGGTCTCGCCGGTGCGCCCAAGGCGCGGGAAGGAATCGGAAAGCCGCGTCCACGCCGAGAAGGAGCCGGACAGATCGACGCCGGAAGTGATTTTTGACTGCACGGCCAGCAGATCCGACATGAACGCGGCGGGATAGTTGACGTATGAAAGCGCGGTTCTGACGACTGATTGCCCCGCGTCGTATATGTCGAGCACGGCGGACAGCACGTTTTCAACGCGGGCGCGGGCGGCCTGCGCGTATTCCTGCGCCACGGCGAGCTTGTCGCGCACCGTTGAAGCGGCGGAAGAAAGCGCGTCGGCAATGCTTGCGTCAAGCGAAGCCTGCGCCTGTTCCGCCCCGGCGCGCGGCGATTGATAGTCGAAAAAAGGATTGTCGAGGCTGGCTTCCACGGCCTCAAAGTCAAGGGCGACGTAATCGGGATCGTCCGCCCGGTGGGGAATGCCCCATCGGGTGATCGCAACCTGCACGCTGCCGAAAACGGGGTGAATCAGCTCACCCTTGCCCGCTTCTTCAAAAGCCTTGACGAGCGAGGCCACGCCGGAAAGATAGTTTTCGCCCCAAAAAAGCGCCGTAACGCGGATACGCCGGGCCTTGCGCCCAAGGTCTTCGATCTCGGCCCCGGCCCGGTACGGGTATTCATGCACGACAATGGATTTTTCCCCGTCGTCCTGCACTGATTCGACTTCAAACGCGACGCCCCGGAAAGAGGCGTCAAGAAGTTCGGTTTTCCAGCCCATATCAATACCTCAGCCCGTAATCGGCAATATAACTTTCAACCTTGCGGGCCATCGGCTCCCCGTCAACTTCGAGGGTGATCCGGTTGTCGATCTGAATGGGCCTGCTCATCTGCGATTCCGAAACCGGATCGCTGTAAACGAGTTTGCCCGCGCCTTCCCCGGCCTCACGCCCCGCCCACCAGCCGAGCAGTCCGCCGATGAGCGCACCAGCCGTCGTCCCGATCACCGGCACGACGGAACCGGCGGAAGCGCCCGCAGCCGCCCCGGCAAGCGCACCGCCAAAACCGCCGTAGGTAGCCATATTCGCCTGATCTTTCTGTTGGCGCGTCAGGTTCGGGTCGTTCTCAGTCTGCCAAATGTCATAGGCGGACATGGCAAACTCGGCCCCAAGAAATCCCTTGCCGAGCGTCTTCGCCCCGGCCTGTATGGTCTCTTTCGCTACCGTCTTCGCCGTGGCGTCTGCAACCGCCTTGCCCCCGGCTTCCAGCGCCGTCCCCTTGAGTACGGCCTTGCCGCCCACATCGGCGGCGGTCTTGGCGAGGGCCGCCTTGCCGCCAGCCTCAACGGCGGTTTTCCCGGCCCCGCCCAAAAGTTTGCCCGCCCCGCCGAGCAGTTTTCCGCCTCCCCCGCGAAGCATCCGGGAGCCGCCCCACGCCATGCCGACGGCGGCAAATACGCCCAAGGCCGTCGCGGCTTCATAGACAACCGTCGTCAGCCGGGGAAATTCCTGTGCCGCGTCGCGCAAGCCGGTGAGCATATTGTCGATATGGGGCTTGACCTCGGAAAAGGCGGCGCTGGCGGCAATGTCTTTCTCGTTGGCCGCCTGCTGGAGCTGCACGTCGGTTGTGGAAGCCATAACCTTGTATGAGGCATCAATGGCACCCTTGGCATTATCAAGCTCGGCCAGTACGCTTTTCTTCGTCTCGCCTTGGCTCATTATGCCGACGAAGCCGAGTCTGGCCTCGCGGTCTTGAAGAATTCGCCCTACGGCGGAACCTTGCAGGATTTCCTCGGCCTGTTTGAGAAGCGCCTGACGTTCCGGCCCCTTGGCGGCTGCAAGTTGTGCCTTGATTTTTTTGTAGCTTTTGTTCGTATTGACGACACGCTCTTCCACAATACGGACGAATGCCGATACTGGATCCTCGCCTTCTTTTGCCGCTTTTTCCAGTTCTTTCGGCAAATTGACGCCAAAATCCTCAAGGTTCTTTGCGGTGTCGGGGGCCGTAAGTTTGCCGAGCAGGTTGTAGTAGGCGTTGCCCGCCTGATCGCTTGAGCCCGTCACTTCCGCTATGGCTTGCAGGTTGGCGAGGTGTTGTTTGTAGCCCTCCTTCCCCTTCATGCCCTTACCTTCAGAGAATAACTGAGGCAGCCAGCGGGCTTGATCTTTTAGCTCAAACTGTCCGGCGTCACCGGCCCGGAGAGCCATTTCCAACACCTCTTCCGCTTCATCGACCTTAAATTGCCCCTGTTTGATCCCTTTAACAAGGATCGCCGCCAGTTCGTTAGGATCTGCCTGTGACGCCGTGGCTGTCTTCTGGACAAGCGGCAACAGCCTTCTTGCCGTAGCACTATCCAGATCGCCCCTGATCATTGTGCCGAGTGCTCCAGCGGCCTGTTCGCGGCTTCCCCCACCTATTCGGATAGCTTCCTTAACGGCTTCGTCAAGGTCTTTCATACCCTCAATACGGCCAGCGACATCACGTTTTCGATAGGTGCTGTTCGCCATTTCGGCGAGCTGCTTTTCATAGGCGATCGGCTTTTGCACCGCACGGGCCGCCACATACCCGCCAGCCATAAGCCCGGCCCCGGCGTCCCGCGCGGTGCCCATAGCGCCGCCTATCTTTGAAAGGGCCGTGCCGGTGCGCCGGGCCATTGCTTCAAGACGCCCCATGCTGCGCTCGGCCTTTTCAGCGTCCTGCGCCACACGCCCCATGCCTGAGCCGGAACCGCTGACGAATCGCCCGTGTGCGTCCCGCGCCCGCTCCGTCGAGCGCGCCATTTTGTCGATCGCCGTGGCGGCCTTGTCGGCGGCCTGCGCCGTCCGTTCATACGCCTGCTCCCCCGCGTCCTTTTTCGCAGCCGACAGCGCATCGGCGGCCTTCCCGGCGTTGCGCGCCTTTTTGCCCACGGCGTCAAGTGCTGTCCCGGCCTTTTTGCTGAGATCGTCTTTAAGCGTGAGCCTTGCTTCGACTTCAAGATCGCGGGCCATGTCCCTTCTTCCTTTTCCTTAACGAGATGTATTTTTTCTTGCCCCTGTCGGGGTTTGGGTAAAAGATCTCAAGGTAGCTGACGGCCTCGGGCCCGGTCATCCCCCGCACGTCGGCGGGAGAAAAACCGTGCCGGACAAGCGCGGCGATCGTCAGACGGACATCGGCGAGGCGCTTTTCCCGCCACTGAGCTTTTTTACAAGCCGCTCCTGCGCGTCGGCGAGGATGCCGTATTCAACGGAAGCAAGCCCGGCCAGCCGTTCCGGGGTGATCTTGTCGCCGGGAATGGTGCCGACGGAAAGCAGGCAGGCCGCCCACTCGTGCCGCCGGATGCGCGCCGTGCTGGCATCTTCCGGCGTCTCTTCCAGTGCCTTCTCGGTGTCTTCAAGCGTGGCAAGGCGCATTTCAAAATCGCGCTGAAACGCCTCGCTTTCTTCATCCCACAGCCCGATCGCAAATCGGCCTTTAATCGTATCCATGCGCTACTCTTCCTTTTTGTCCTGCGCGAACATCTTGATGTCGCGTTTGGCCTCGTTTTCCACTTCGTACTGCTCGCCCACTTCCGTCACAACGCACCCGGTATATGCCGTGCGGCGGTTGCCTTTTACGGGGTAGATGACCACCTTGGCGTCGATAACGTTTTCCCAGTCGATCGTGTCGCCGTCCGCCTCAACCGGTACGGACAGATCAAGGGTATATTCATAGACGCCGTTGGTGTACCCGGCGATCCGCTGGTTGCGGTTCATGGTTTTGACGGGCTTGCGGCCCGTATTTGCGGACGGGGAACAAGAAAAGGCTTCAATCTCCCGCCCGTCGACTTCGACGACAACCGCGCCTACATACTCTTCAAGCGCCATATGCGCCTCCTTTTACAGCAAAAGATCGATGCGGCCCGCGAAGACGTGCAGGCCGTTGACGACATCGGTGGGGATTTTGGCGTTGAGCCGGTTCGCATCCTGAAGATCGCGCTCAACCACTACGCCGTCGGCGTTGGCGTCCACTTCCTCGACGATCTCAAGGCTTTCAAGCCCGCGCAGGACATCAAGGATCTCCGAGCGCACTTTCGGGGGCGTGCGGGTCGACAACTTTTCGCGGGGGAAGCGCAGGGACATGCGCTCCCGGATCGCCTTGCGCACATAATCAAGCGTCCTGATCGTCGTGATGTCCAAAAGCGACACGTCCGCCGTGCCTTCCGCGTTGACGGTGTACGTGCTGATCGCCCGGACGATCTGGACGACATCGCCCGGCCCGGCCTCAAGCGGCGTTACGCCGTTTTTCAGGCAGACTTCCTGCTCGGTGCGCCCCAAGCGCGAAGCCACGGGCGGCACGGTCACGCCCGTGAGCGACAACGTATTGAGCGGGCGCGCCGGGTCTTCCTCGCTTGCCAAGACAGCGGCGTAGGCTGCGGCGATCTGTTCGGGCGGCGTTGTTGAACCGGGCAAAAGCGCCCCGGTGATGCGGCCCGCATTAAGCTGGCCCGCAAGCGTGGTTGCGGCGGACAGCGTACCCGTGGAAGCGAAGACGCCGATCGCGCCGCGTTGCTCCAGCGGCCCGCCCATGTTGTCCAGATGCTCGCGCAGGGCGGTAAGCGGGGCTTGTACCGCCCACGGCACGCAATAGATCGTATACTCGGAGGCAAAGACGGCGGCCAACGCTTCGGCAATGTCCGGGTCTTTCTGCCCGCCCGTCATTTTTGTCAGCGTCGGCGTGATGCCGGGAACCGTATTGCTGTACGCAAGCGCGATCCCGTTGCCGAGAGTGCCCTTGTTTTTCGCGGTCAGCGTGACCGTGCCCGTGGCGGCCTGCGCCGTAACCGGCAAGTCCCTTTCGGCGTTGACGGCGGCTGCAAGGGCCGTAGCCAGCGCATCGGCGGAATCTTCGGCGGCGGCTGCAACCGAAATTTCCGTATCCGCAACCGTCAGGGTGAGCACGCCCTGCGCGGTAGCGTCACCGGTCAGCTTGAGGGAGCCGGATGCGGCAATGCCCGCGCTGTCGTCGGCAATGGGCAGGACTGACAGATCGACATAGCTGTAGGCGCGCATGGCGGCCTTGACCATGTTTGCGGCCTGTGAGCCGAACCCGAACAGCTTCCCCGCTGTGTCGGTATCAAAGACTTGCACGGGGACGTTTTCCGTGGCGGTGCCGTCGGCGGTTTTCTGTGCGACGATCAAAACCGTCTGCGGGTTGGTCGCCAATGTGCGGACGGCCAGCTTCGTGTTGAACTCAAAGTATTTTCCGGGTTTGCGGATACTTGCCGGGATATTGTCGAAACTGACGTTCGCGCTAGCCATTGGGGGCCTCCTCGTCATGTGTGTAGGCGCGTTCGGCGGGCAGGACGATCACCAGATCGCCGTCCTGCAACCTCCGCAGATAGTACGGCGTCCCCGGCACCTTGACCGGGCCGGATGACGCTGTGATATACCGGCGCGGGTCATGCTCCATCGGCACGGCAACACCGGGGCGGGCTTTTACGGTAAGCATGGTACTCCCTGTTTTTGTTGAGGGTTACAAGGTCAACGGCGCTCGGTTCGTCGGCGTCCGGGTCAAGCGGCGGTTTCAGCCAGTACCGCAGGCCGCACGCCGACAGCGGCGGGAGGTATGGATCGTCATTCGCATGGGCGTTGCCGGGCAGGCGCGTGCCTTCCGGGGGAAGATATGCGCCGGGCGGGGCGTCAAGCGCCCGCTGTCCCGGCTCGCGGACGCGCAGATCGTAAAGCGCCGTCCATTCCTGCATGAGAATGGACATGCTGCACGCGGCCAGCCGTCCGTTAAACAGCGTCCGGGTGCGTCCGGGGCGCAGGTAGTCGACGCCGGACAGGCCAAAATCGTTGAAGCCGATCAGCGCCCGGATGTCTTCGATCATCTGGTAGCTGCCCACCTGCACGGCGTCGCCGTGGCGGGTGGCTTTCTCGTTTTTGAGGCTGCGGGCGGCGGCCAGCACGGAGAACGTCGCCTTGACCGTCCATCGTGTGCGGCCCGTATTGCGCGGATCGGGCGCGGATTCGTCGCGGTATGATACCCACACGGCGGGCGTTTGCCGGATGATGCTTTGCGGCTCGCCGTCCAGTTCCCCGCCGTAGGTGCCCAGATAACGCAGGTACGGCAGGCGGGCCGCCCGAATAGTTTCGACAATCGCGGTTTCGATGGCTGCGATCATGTCCAGTCCCTTGCCCCCGGCGTAATGCCCACGCCGTCCGTACCGTCCCCGGATTCCCCGCCCGCGTCCTGCCCCGGCAGATCGGCAAGCCCCTTTGCGATACGCAAAAGCCACTCGATCGCCTTTTCATAGCGGCGCAGGATAACATCATTTTCCAGCGTGTTGTGTCCGGTGAGCCGATAACGGGCGATGTCGCCCACAACATTGGTCAGGATCGGCGGCACGGGGCTGATTGGCGTCGGATAGCGGGCGGACAGATAGCTGTCCGCCTCGCTTGACGCCCACTCGATCGCCGCCGTGATGCGGGCTTCGTCAAGCTCGCCGTCCGCCCCGGCGGCGAGGGTGAGCATTTCATCCTCGCCGAACAGGGCGACAAGCTGATCCGGGGTGGCGTAGACGGTTACGCCAGCCACGGCGAGACAAGAATGGTTGCGGTATCAAACCAGATGTTGCTGGCACCCATGTCGTCGCGCTCTGCGGCGATCACCTTGCGCGCGTCGGCCTGCAAAGTAGGCGGGACGACAAGCAACGTCCCGGCCTTGCCGCCGAAGCCAAGCCCAAGGGGCCGCCCGCCGTCCGCCTTGAAGCCCTGCATGGTGGTCAGCGCAAGCTCAAAGTTTTCAGGCGTCAGATCGTCGGTGCAGCAAATGGCCTGCTGCCAGAACCCATAACCGCCGTTACAGCGGTAACGGATACCGTAGGGGATTTTGTCCTTCATGAAGACGGTATCGTTGTCCGGGTTCGTAATGACCTGCAATTCCGGCGTGGTGCGCTCCTGAAAGATAAAAGGTTTCAGCGGGCGCGACACGTCGAGCAGATACCATGCGGTCTTGTCCGTGATCGTCGGGCTCGGATCTCCGGCGGGTGCAGGCCGGAGCAGGTTTGAAACGTCGGTCTTCGACCCCGTGCCGTCGACGTTGGGATATACGGGGTGATCGGCGGCGAAGAACTTTTTGCCGTCGTAACAATCCGTGGTTCTCCCGGCGGCCAGAAGCCCGAAGACGATCTCGTCCGGGTGGGTAGCCGCCGCATAGCCCATTTCAGAGAACAGGGGCGAGTAGACGCCAAGCTCGTCATCTTCAAAGGCCGTGCGGGGGATGTCCACGGTGGCCTCGTAGAGCTTGTTCGTCACGGCGTAGCCGTGCTCCTTGATGCTTTTAAAGGTGCGATCGCCCGTCCATTCCCGCAGCTTGGGGAACTGGCCGAGCCAACCGTAGGTGTTGGAACTGTTGCCCGACGGTACGCGCGTCGCAACGCTGGCCCATTGCGTCGGCGCTTTCGCCAAGGCTTCCTGAAAGGCTTTCGAGTAGCCGGTGCGCAGGGTTTGAATGAGGCTTGAAGTTACGATTGCCATTTACTTTTTCTCCATTTTCTTGACTTCGAGAAATTCCGCTTCACTCATGCCGAGCTGTGCGCAGGCATACTTTTCCTCATTAGTCAGTGCGGCGGTGTGCGGCGTTCCGGCGGGAGAGGTGCCGTCGGTCTGGGTAGATGTCAGGGCCGCGACGGGAACGGCGGAAGCGATGTAGCCCTTGATCGCTTCCGGGTTGGTCTTTGCTGTGGCCTTCGCCCACGCCTCGCAAGCCTTCGGCAAACGCCCGTCGGCCAGCGCCGCGTCAATCTCTGCGGTAAGCGCGGCAAGGGTGCTTTCACCCTCAAGTTCCTTCACCTTTGCGGCCAGCGCCGCGTTTTTTTCCTGCGCGGCGGCAAGCATGGCGGCGGGCACGTACTGAGCGGGATCGGGGGCGGTTTCCTTGGCGGCGGTGAGCATGGCGGCCAATGGCTGGCCCTGCGCCTTGAGCGCGGCAAGGGCGGCGTCTTCGTCGGCGTCGGCGGCAAGGCCGAAAAAGTGCCGGAGCGCCTCAAGCGTTTCTTTCTTCATAGGGGGATCGTCCTCTGCCCGCGCGGTCACGGCGTCCATGCCGTCAAGGGCGGGGTAGTTTGTCAGGGCCGCGCTTTTCAGTTCGAGCACGGCCCCGGTTTCGGGGTCAAAAGAAAAAACGGGGGAAATGTAGCGGTATTCGTCCGCTTGGATGAACGCGCGGGCGGCGTCCGTCCATTTGACCGTGGCGTAAAGTCCGTCCGGCCCCGCCTCCAGCGACTCGATCCAACCCGCCGCAGGGGCGGGCTTGCCGTTTTCGGCGGCGTTTATCGTCTGGTGCTCATAGTCCACGACAAGCGGCGTCTCCCGCTGTTGCCAGCGGGCGATCACGGCGGCGGCAGTCTCAAAAGTAAGCGTCCACGCCTTGGCTTTGACGCCCTTGAGCGTGCCGGGCCTTCCGTCGCGGGCGGAAAATTCGCCCGCCGGGAAAAGTTGGATGCGTCCGGGCGCGGGGCCGCCCGCCGTCTCTGGGGAGACGCGGGCGGCGATGAAGGAGGAGAATGTGGTGGAAGCGTTCATGGCGTCAGAGTAGCAGGACGCGGGAAGCGCGCCAGTTGACGCATGTCAGCGGGTGAAAAGGCGGGGGAGCGGGTACGGACGGGAAACGGGGGAGGAGAAAAAGAAGCGGCACGCGAATAAAGGCCGTTAGACCCCCGTTAAAAAATGCGTGAAGGAAAAACGCGGGCCGTTCTTCATCCGGGGAGAAAAACGGCCCTTAAAACGAAAATTTGCGAATCAGCCGTAAAGCGCCTTGTGCAGTTCGTCCCGGAAGATGCCGAGCAGTTCTTTTTCATCGTCCGGGCCGATGCCGAGGAAGGGGCGCGCCGGGATGGTCGATCCGGGGTGGTTGACGGAGCGGCGAAAACCCACGCCGGGGATTTTGAGCGCCTTGCCGTTGCGCGCCCGGATCACATGCGGCTTTGTCACGGCCCCGAACTGGTGAGCCGCCGCGTAGTTTTTGGCTGTGCCGACGACCGCATAATTGCGCCCAAAGTCGCGCTCAAGCAAAGAGGCGAGGCTTCCGGTAAGCTGCAATATCTTGCCGGAATGCCCGGCGGCGGCCCGCGCCGCCGCCGTTGAAGCCGCAAGCGGCTGCCACTTCGCACCCGTCACCGGATCGGCTTCATCGGCAAAAGCGCCTTCGGCGGCCCCCGCCAGTACGTCAGCGCACCGGCGCATGATCGGCGTAGTGTCCTGCGCGGCCTCCCGCAGGCGGATCATGGCGGCCTCAAGATCGGACATATCGAGGTTTACATCTATGCGGATCATGGTTATCCTTACTGCAACAAGCTGATTCGGGTGCGAAACCGTGGGCCTGCCGGGGCAATGCACGGCTGAAAATTTCCGCCGATACCGGAATATTGTCGAGCGGGACATCAACCCCGAATCAGCTTTTCTTTTGGTGGACAAGCATCCCTTCACGGAGGCTGTCCATTTTTTTAGGTTCTCTATTCATCATATTCCAGACAAGAGAACCGTCCCGATTGATGCGAACCACCACAAGCAGGGAATATTTCGCTTCATGAAATAATCCGATATAGCTTTCTCTCAGCTTTCCATCCTCATGCTGTTTGAGCCATACCTCAAAAGGCCGTTCGAGTGTCGGCAAAACATAGTTTGCAAACCGTTCCCGTGCGTCCGCCCTTTTTTCAACCATATGCGCAAGCAATTCGCGCCGGATAACGCGGCTCCCCATCGGCGTCTTGACGATGCGCTGGCGCTCGTCCGTAAAGCCCAACGCCTCGGCAAGCCTTTTTTCCGCCTCTTCCTGCGATTCCGCCACGGGAAGCAATTCCGGCGCGGGCAAACGCTCCTCGGCGGGAACGTCGCGCAGGGGGCGCAAGCCCATATCCTTCCATGTAGTGGCCTGCGCCGGTTCCGGCACGTTCGCAAGTGCGTCTTCAAGCCACACCTTGCCGGGATTGTAGGAAAATCCCGCGTCGGTGAAGGATTCAAGGCTCCCCTTGCCGCCGTGCCGGTAGCCGGTGACGGTGCGCCGGATGACTTCCCCGGTTTGCCGGTTGACGGTTTCGACCACCCGCGTGACCATATGCCCGGCGCTGTCTGAAACTTTCAGCCCCCGGCGCTTCAAACGGGATTCTGAATAGGCGGCGACGCGGCAACGGCAATTCCAGCCGTTGGGCGGGTACATGGCACCCCAGAAAGGATCGTCATACCGGAAAACCATGTTATGCAGGGCGGCATGGGCGGGCCGGGTCTTTTGATCAAGCACGGCGATATAACACAGATACGGTGCGGAGTCCGCATTCTCAAGCTGCTGTTTGTAGCGGCCCGCCATGTACGCGCTTTGCGTGTTTTGGCGGTAGATCAGTTTCAGACGTGACGGGCTGCCTTGCCGCACATGCCGGACTTCCCCGGTATCCGGGTTCGTCACCTCTTTCTTTCCCCACCAGCCTTTTTTCTTGAGGATCGGTGCAAGCTCATTCAGAAACCACCGTTCCGTCCTGCCTTCCTTGATCGCCGTATCAACCGCGCCCCGGATGTCTTGGAGAAGATCCAGCTTGGCGACGCCCGCAACGGTGAAGGCGCGGGCGTGCGCTTCCTGCCAGAGATCATGCCAGTTTTCGGTAACGGCAATGCCTTTTGACCGGAAATATTGCACGGCCTCCACCGGCGTGAGGCCAAGCGCGTAAGACAGATCAGGTTTCGGCATGGGCGCGCCCCCACAGATCGGCGATGAAAAACGCCCGCGCGAGCAGTTCGGCAAGCCGCGTTTCGTCAAGCTGCGGATAGAGATCGCCAAGGCGCTCTTGCAGTTCTTCCGGCGTCAGCCCATTTTCGATCTCGGCGATAAGCGGCGCAAGCAAGGCTTCGGCGGCGTCGGCAAGGGCATCTTCGGGCTGTATGGCGTCGATCGCGTCCTGATCCGCATACCCGCTTGACGCCGGGCCGTCCTTTGCCTTGGCGCTGGCGGTCAGTGCGGCGGGTTCAGCCACGGCCTGCGGCTTGGCGGCAAGGACTTTCTCGCCGTCTTCGGCCTGCGGGATTTTCAGCTTCTCATGCGCCCACGCCGCCGGGATGTCCATCACTGACGCCAGCTTGGGAAGCGCGTCGGCAAAAGACTTGATGTCTTCGGCCTGCCTTGTGTCGAACCGGAACCACGGGAGCAACGCCGGATCGCTGACGCCGCAGTTCAGATAGGCCAACGGCGCGAGGATCTGTCTGGTGATCGTCGCGGCAATCTGCGCGGCGTCTGACATGAGGATGTCATGCCGCACTTCGTTATGAACTTCACCCAAGGCGTTGGTGGACGTTTTGCCGTCCGCCTGCGTCGTGAGCGTCCCGCCAAGGATAGCCTTGCTCATGCCCTGTTCACACCGGGTAACAAGAATGCCCGGTATGTCCTGTGTGGCGTTGGCGGGCGACTCGAAAAGAATCTCCATGCCCTGCGGAATAATGCCGGAAGCGTCCCGGCCCAAGTTCGCAAGGGCGGTTCTCAACGCGGCTTTATCTTCGGCGGAACTGCCCGGCGGGTACTTGCCGAGCCGGAACGGGAGGCCGTGAACCTGTGTATATAAAATCGCGCTTTCCAGTGCGTAGGCGCGGATCAGGTACGCCCACGCCACCGTGCGGAAAAGACCCACGCGCGGAAGCCACCCGGATTTCGAGCGGTGCGTGTGAATGACCCAACCAAAGGGCCACAGTTCGGCCCCCTCGTAAGTTCCGTCCCGTAGCCGCAACACGTTGCGGTTTTCCCGCATGACTTGAAACCAGCTTTGCGGGCGGTGATGGAAGGCCGCCGGGATATGCAGGCCGCCGGTTTGCGTCCACTCTATCTCAAGGGCGGCGAAGCCGTGGCCTATGCCGTCCGCCAGATCGAGCAGAAGATCGGACGTAGTAGGCAACATATCAAACTGCTCACGCACGGCGGCGGCTACGTCTTCGGCCCGTTTATCTTTGGCGCGGCCCGGCAAAATCTCCCAATCAAGCGTCAGCAAGGCCCGCTTGCGCTTGCCGATCTCGGCGGCAAGGTGCTCGCAACGGTCTTCCATATCCGCAAAAAGGACGTGCTGCTCGGTAATGTCGCCGTCGTCCGCCGCCTGCAAAATGGAAGCAAGGCGCGAGGGGGTGAGCTTGTTGGTCATGTTGCCCCACCGTTCAAGGTAGAGCATGGGCGTCAAGCCGCCGCCCGTCTCCGTCTGCTGCGCGGAAAGAGCCTCACGGCGGCGTGGGCGCGGTTTTGCCGGTCTTCTGAAAATCATGTCCATCCCCCGTAGGTATCGAAGCTGTCAAAATCGTCCTCTTCACTGGGGCGCACACCCCACGGGCTTTGACGCGGCACGCGCTCGAATGCGTCCCGTAGGGACACAAAACCGCCCACGGCCAAGCGCCAGAGCATTTCGAGCGCGTCCGGCCCGTCGTCGTGGTCGGCTTTCGGGAAGTGCCGTAGCTGATCGATAAGCGTCTGCTGTGAGGTGTGCAGCCGGATGCGCCCTTGCGTAAAGTAGGGCTGCAACGTCTCGATCCTGAGCTGCTTATCCGTTGAATTGATGATCGGGCGCACGGGAAACGCGAGGCCACGGGCGGCGGCCCGCTGCGCCAAAACGTCCGCAAAAAACGCTTGGAACTGGACGGCTTCAACGCCCCAAACAAGGCAATGGTATGCACTGTGCAGTGCGATCACGTCTTCGATGATACGATCCGGGTGACGCTTCCTGATACTGGCCTCCACCACGTCGAGCGTCATGGTGTCGCGCAACAACCCGCCCACAAGGATCGCGGACGGGTCACGGCCCGCGCCGAGTTTGCCGAGGGACGGGTCAACGGCCCCGAAAAGAAGCCAGTCACGGGAGCGGTCAACCCAGAACGTGATGCAGGAGGCAAACGGCGCGTCGTCCCCGGACAGCGGATCGTTCTGCTGTTCGGAGTCAAAGGCGGCGTGACTGTCCGCGCGCTTGCTCATGAGCTGATACAACGGGCGGCCCGCAGGCCATGACACGACCGCGCCGCGCTCCATGTCTTCCCGGTGAATCTCATAGAAGGCACGGGCAACAACGGGGCCGTCGGCGTGCAAAATGGCCTCCCACTTATCCCAGAGATCCAGCCGTTCCGGCCACTGGACGATGGAGCGGAACCGCTTTGCCTGCCATGTTGGCTTGTCCAGCGTCCGAGCCAGCACGGAATCGTAATGCAGGATCGTGCCCACATAGACCACATCCATGCTTCCGTCGGCGGCTCCAAGGTTGAGCACGGTCTTTTGCAGCCAGTCTTGTAGCTTGTCGCGCTGTTCCGGCTTCGCCACGTTCTCGTCGTTTTCCAAATCGTCAAGGATGACCAGATCGGGCCGGTGCGGGCCATGACGCAGGCCGCGCATACGCTTGCCCGCGCCGAGGGCTTGGAGCTTGACGTTTTGCGCGGTCAAAATGGTGCCGACGTTCCAGACACGCCCCCGCCCGGCTTCTGCGGGGAAGTCCATAGCAAGGCGCGGGTTGCCGTCCAGTTCCGCCTTGACCGCTTCAAGCAAAATAGCGGCCTGCTCCAGCGCGTCGGCAATGATCAGAATGTACCTCTTGCGCCCCGTCAGCACGCACCACAGCACGAAAAACAGGGAAATGAACGTGCTTTTCGCCTCGCCGCGCGGGGCGGCAAGGGCGATATGCTGGCCTTCGCGGGCTTCGGCCATGCGCGGCAATGCGGCGTCAAGCCATGTATGCAGAGCCGAATCCCCCGCGATCGTACAGTAATGCGGAAAGTACGTGCGCCGGAAAAAGGTAAAGTCAGCAAGCGCCCGTTCCCGGCGCTCTGCGGAAGCCTTGGGATCGGACGGGAAGCCCTCGCAATCCGCCTCGATCTGCTGCTGCAATGTGGCGGCAATGTCGGCGATCGCGTACTGAAAATGTTTTGCCGAGAGCTTTTTCATCAGCCAAGCTCCTTGGCGATAAGCGCCCCAAACGGCTCCAGCACTTCAAGCAACGCCGGGGCGTGCTGCGGAAAACGCTGGCTCGTAAAGTCGACCAGCTTGCGGATAATGCCTAAAGCGGTAGCGAGCTCGTCCGTTTCGGGCAGGATGCGCTTGCTGGCGGCAATGGTTTTTGCGAAAGAGTCGGCAAGGGAAGACAACGCCTCTACTTTTTCGGCGGGCTGCATGTCTTCATCCTTGCCAATCCGCTCCATCAATGTGCGATGCTGTAACACGTAGTCGTTCAGCATCTGGCGGGCCACGGCTTCCATGCCCTCGCCCGCCAGACTTGACGCCGCCTTGACCTTATCCCAATCGTCGTCTTCGGCCCGTTGCGCGTCGGCCTTCCAGCGCCGTGCCGTGCCAATGGAGATGCCAACCAACGAGGCGGCCTCTTCAAGAGACAGCGCCTTATAGCAGTAGGCCGAGCGCAGGGCCATGCGCTTGCTTTTCGGGTGGGCCATTACGCGCGCACCCCAAGGACAAGCTGTGCATAGACAAGGGCCACGGCGACGACGGCCCCGGAAAGCCCGCCGGAAACGACGCTGTTCACGGCGGCATGTTCCTGCCCGTTTTCAACCGTTGCCGCGAGGGCATCTATCTTCTTTTCAATGCGGGCCAATGCCTGCATTACCTCGTTATCACGCTTGTTTTCCATGACTTCCCCCTGAGCGTACCGAATCGGCGACACGATCCAGCTTATCGTCGACCTTTTCCAGCCCCGCAAGGATCTGCCCGTTCCGTTCCCGGCAATCCTCACGCGGCACATAGTTCTTGTGCATTTCTTCAACGATTCTGCACTGGTTTTCTTTCAGCTCGTCAACCCGGCCCTCAAGCCGGGTAGCCCAATAGGCCAGCAGGCCGCACACAAGGCCGAGCAATCCCAAGATGGCTGTTTCAGCATCCATCGTCATGGCGACACCGCCCTTGCCAGCGTGGCAAGCTGGTTTTCAAGCCCCCGGCAATACCCGCCGTAGTCCCGGACGTGGGCAAGCACATCTTCCGGCGTCGCTAGTGCGTCGCCGCGTACCCCGGCGCGAGCGGTTCCGGCCTGTCCGGCATTTTGAGCAGTTCCGGCGGGATCGGCGCTTTCACTTCCGGGGCCACCACTGGCACCGGCGGCAAGTCCAAGGGCTTCGTTGTAGAGGCGCACCCAACCAGCAGACAGGCCAGCGCAATCGCGGCGAGCGGCAGAAGCCACCTTTTGCAGACGCGCATCAAAAGTTTGACGCTCTTTTGCCAGCTTTTTGCGGGCGTCTGAAAGTTCGGCTGATAATGCGGCCACGCGGGCCGTTTCCTTTTCCAGCCTTTCGCGGGCGGCCCGCTCGGCTGCGGCAACCGCCTCGGCGCGGGCCTTATCTTTTTGCGATACTTCCTCGGCCAAAACAGCGATCCGCGTCTCATAACGGGCCTCCTGCAATTCGAGCTTGCCGTACAAATGGGCGATCCAGCCGCCCGCCGCGAGAATGAAGGCCGCGCCGATGAGCGCGGCGGTACGGTTACTCACAGCGCACCCCCGGCCCCCAACCGGCTTTTACGTAAGCGGCCTGACGCTCGAAGATAAAGGAAACATACCGCTGGTTTTCGCGCTTCGCCGACGCCCGGCGGCCCGCGTTGACCGTCTCGACGCTCCCAAAGTAGCGATCGGGATCAAGGCCGCGCTTGGCGGCAAGGTTCCGATCCCGGTTTGTCCAACCCATGCCGCCGTTGTATGCGGACAATGCAAAGGCCATGCGGTTACAGGGCGTCAGCGCCTTTTTTTGCGCGTTTTTGGCCGCAAGGCGATCCCACAGGTATTTGTCGTATGTCACGCACGCCCGGAGCGACCAGCCGGGATTGAACGGCGCGGGCGCGCCCACTTCCGGCGCAACTGTGGGGAGCCATTTCGCGGTTGACGGCATGAACTGCGCCAAACCTTGAGCCCCGGCGCTCGACACCGTGCTGTTTTTCCACCAACTCTCGGTGTGGATTTGCGCAGCGAAAACGGACACTGGCGCGTCCAGTCCCCACACGATGCGGGAGGCACGGATCAACGTGTCCCGGTGCTGATAGGCGGCGCGGGGGATGGTGACGGTTTCGGCTTGTGCCGCGCCCGCGAACGTCGCGCAGATGCCCAAGAACAGGGCCGCGACGAGTAGCACGCCAAGCCCGAAAGCTATGCCGGTAAACAGCCATTCAAGAAAGGCCATGCCCCATTTTTTCAAGGCGGCGCGCATGGCTAAAGCCCCAGAGAGACGGCAAGCACAAAGACGGCCACCACGGCGATACGGCGCAGGCAGGCCACGGCAAAGAGCAGACGGCACCCCGGTGCAACGGGAAAGTCGGCGGCGTGTTGCCGCTCCGCTTCGGGGACTTTCCTCCAATCGTCGTCAAGGTAGGAGTCGGGGGAAGCATAGGGGAATGCCGCCATGTCGAAAAAAACGGCGATCACGGCGGCAAGCATACCGAGCGAAAGTTTATAGCGGACGATCGGGAACTGTTCCGGCGAGCAGAAAGCCACAAGGCCGGTCACAAAAAGCGCCAGCACGGCGAAAAAGAAGAACTGAAAGCGCGGATTGAGCAGTCTTGCAAAGAACTTCATCTGAAACCCCTTATGGTTTGCGGGATTCCAGAAAGAGGAATCCCCGGTTACTGGCAAGCTACCAGCACCGGAGATTTACGAAAGCCGACATATGTCAGCGGGTGGAATTGAAGGGGAAAGGTCATAACAGCCGCCCTTGCCGTTGCAGCGGAAAAAGAGAGGTTTTCTCTTCCGGGACACGGTGCAGCACGCGCCAAACGTGCCTGTCTGAAAGATGGTATTTAAGGGCAAGCCCCGTTACGATCTCACGCTCGGACAGCCCCGCACGGGCCATTGCGTCCCGATCCCTGATAAGGGCCGCGTCGCGCTCATCGGCGGCGGCTTGCCTGCATGTGGGGATGTAAAGATTCGTTCCGGCGTATTCCCGGCACAGGGCCTTTGCCGCATCCTCCCCAATCATGTCGCACAGTCTCCTGTAACGGGCCTCGCCGACGGGCGTCAGCCGCATGGGCACAGGGATCGTCGTCCCGCCGAGAGCCCTTATGAGGCGCAGGGTCACGGCGGGGCCAAGGCGATCAATGATGTCGCGGGCGTTGCGGGGCAAGCGTTCGTCAGACATTACGCCTTCTCCCGCGCCCGCTGGTGCTTGACCAGAGCCGTGATCACGCCGCCGAGCTGCTCGCCGTCAAGCCACGGAATGCGCACGCCATACATCTTTTCCGCGATGGATTCGACATATGCCCATGACTTTTTGGTGTCGAGGCGCAGAGCGTTGATCTTACTGAGCAGATTTTCAAACTCAGGGCGCACTTTCGGCCCCTTCGGGCGGCTGTCTTTCCATCCGCGCTTGCGCAGGGCCGCGACGAGCATAACCAACTGGCGATCCGTGCAGTCCGCCGAGGAGCGCTTGCCGGTCAGGTTTTGCAACATGGCGCGGTAAGTATCTTCATCAAGTCCAAGGTCTTTTTGTGCGATATGTATCTTTGCCATAAGCGACTTGCGCGATTCCATTCAGCACCTCACAAGGTTATCGACAGGGTGAAGCTCAACGCCGCCGTACACCATGACGGCGACATACCAAAGACCGTCGGCGGCGCGGATAGGTGCGCTGGCTACGTAGCCCGTCCAGACGGGCGACGCGCCGGGCACGCCGCGCGGCACTTTGACGCGGGTCTTTACGGGAAGATCCGGCACGGTCACGGGCGTGATCTCGCCGCCCGCCGCGAACTCGGCGGCAAGGGCGGCGACTTCGCCGGGGCAGAGGAACAGCTTCCGATCATCCAGATCGTACCAGCGCCGATCGAGCCGAACCCGGAAGCGCCCGGCGGGGCCGCCGTGGTTTTCCGCCGGGGAAAGCTCGATCTTCGCCCGATTGGTGCCAAAACGTACACCAATAGAGCCACAGAAAACCTTATCCGGGCGCGTCATTTTCCGCACCGTCCCCGCGCGGCTTTTGGCGTGGGAGCCGTCGGGGCTACGGCATTGAGGGCATCACAGCAGATTTTAAGCATGGCGTCGGCGGCGTCCGGGGCGTCCTTATCGACAAAGAAAGCCGCCGCGATGCGCTTCTTTGCCGTGTCTTGAATGGCGGGGATGCCAGCGCCGGAACGTGTGGGGATGAAACGGGGCATATGTATCCTTCCTTTTTTCTTGCTTGCGCTCGTCAGGCCGGAAATCATCCGGCGACGGCCCCATGCGGGGCCGTTTCGCTAAATTTCCAACTCGGCCACGATTTGCCTCGCAGCTTCCAGCCTGTCGAAGCGTTCGGACACAGCCGTGGTTTTATCTACCTCAGAAAGGTAGTTGTCGTGGCAAGCGACAAGAACTCGATATGCACGGAGCATTTTATCTTGACGGTCTATCCGGTTAATCATAGCCTCCACCGCATTAGACGGCAGTGTTACGTTTGCAGCATTCATGCTGACCATCTCTCTCACGATTGACAAAACTTCATCCGAAATCGCTCCACGCATGGTGCTTTTCTCCTTGGGGCGCTCGTCAGGCCGGTGCCGTTTCGCATGGTTATCTGGTCAAAAGCCTGTCTATCTTTTTTTCTATGATGTTCTGTTCGTCGGTGAGCTTCTTCATCTTTTTCCTCCATTCATAATAATTTTCTATGTCTCCTTTCAGTTGGTTTGCGAGTATACACCGCTGATTGCTGAGTTCCTCGTCGCGTTTCATGAGCATATTAAGCTGTCTGTCTCTATGTATCTCTTTACATTCAGAAACAACGGAGCCCACACGTAAGAACAAGCAAACGGAAAGGAAACCTTCTATGATGACTTCCTTGGGGAACGTCTGGAGCTTTCTTACGGCTTCATCCTCCGTCGACGCGGGCGAGTAAGTGTAGACTGCGGGCATCATTCTTCCTCCTTTTTACCGTCACCCCCGGAGAATGATGTTGCTCCGTAGAAGTAGATTATTCCATCGGACGTTTTCATGTGGATACTTTCAACCAGAACGTCGGGATCGTAATCTTCCTGTAACTCCTCGATAAACTCTGCAACGGTCATAGCGTCTCCTTTTCTTGCTTGTGCTCATCAGACCGGAAATCATCCAGTGACCGCCCCGCGTGGGGCGGTTTCGCGTTATTCTTCGCCAACCTCAGTCAGTGTAAGCTCCACCTTGAATCTACCGTCGCCTATTCTGCACTTAAACCCCAGTCATTCAATCTCGGCTCCCTCCATAACCCGTATGGCCTGCGCTATGGTCGCTTCCCAAGGTCTTTCAACAACCTTCTTAATCAACAGTTCTTCATCAAAAGACATCCCCATATATTCACCCTTGATTCGTGCTTTCAAAGTCAAGCAATTCAAACGAAACTTTCATCTTAAACACACCGGGAACAGTATGTGTAGTCGTCAAGTGAGTAGTCTTTGCTTCAAGCATGAGCAAAAGATAATCGGAAAGCGTCGCTTCAAGCCGCTTGTTTTTGATTGTCTGCTCGCATTCTTGCACCTTGTTTTTATTCATTTTGATACTCCTTAAAAAGTTTATTGATTTCTTCCCGCCCCGCCGTGTCTATGGCCCTCACTTGCAGGGTGCCGTCTTCGTCGCGGTAGGCAATGAGCGACTTCTGATTCACCCATGCAATCAGACACTTTGCCAGAAGGGCATTCGTCGCGCCGTCGCTCCTGCGCATGTTGTCGATCGTCTTTATCTGTTCGATATGCCGATGGTACTCTTTCCAAGTCGCATAGGCGGACGAGGCCAGCCACGCGAGCGGGAACAGAATCAGGAAGGCGCTGACGGCGATGTCCGCAAACTTCATTCTCTCCCCTCCCTGATCCGCCGGACGGCATCCGGCGGAAAACCCGCATCCAACAGCAGTTTAAACGCCTTTTCCCGGATCTGCGCCTTGAGGAAGCGCCTTACCTCGTCCGATGCCTCCCGCCACACGTCAGAAGCCGTCAATTCCGCCATATCCTCAACATGGTAGCGGGCATTCCGCGCCAGCCGATCGGCGTACAGCCCGGAAAGCCGCTCAAGATCCTTCTTTGATACCGCCGCCATAACCACCTCACACGCTGGCAAAGTCGAGGCTGATCGGCTGGTACGCGCCGGAAGCGTCACGCTCATACGCCCGGACATAGACGCGGCTGTCCAGAACTTGCAGGCTTTCGGTGATCGCCCGCATGGCCTCTTTCCAGTCTGGATCGTCGATCTCGATTCGCCGCAGGCTGAGCACAGCGCCGGTATTGATGCGGCCTTTCTTGTCGACCTTGAAAGCCTGTTCGACCACGGCCCTAAGCTCAGGCCGGGAATCGGCGCACCAGCGGCGCAGGCACCCGTCAATCAGCTCCTTGGCGGCCTGCAAACCTTCATCGAACGCAAGCAACTGCCCATAATCGCGGCACAGTTTGTATTTGCCGTCAAAAGAAAGGAGCTGGACGTTGCCCTTGACGCCGCCAAGTTTGACGCCGTACCGCTCGCCGGAAAGCTGTACAAAGGCGTCAACGTCGGAAAGGAGGCTTGCCTTGACGGCCCGCATTTCCGCTTGCAGTGCCTTGATTTTCTCCATCTTTTCCTTGACTAGCGCGTCGCGTTCAATGTCGATCGGGCGGATGTTTGCGCGCGGCACGAGGCACCCTTGCGCGTTTTCCATGTAACCTTCGGGAATCTGATTTTCGTTAAGCATTGAGCGCCTCCTTGGCGTACTGGTTGGCGATGCAGAGCTTGAGCACTTCGTCTTCGGCATCTTTCAGAGCCGAAACTTCGCCCCTGAGGTTTTTGAGGATTATGGGGAGAATGTCGGCAATTCCGGCGGGATTGGTGCGGAGAACCGTCTCGGCATGGGCAATCTGACGTTCGATCTTTTCAGAAAACATGGCGTTATCCTTTACGGTTAGGGTTAAATTTGCATTTCTGGCACGCCCGCCAGCGGCGCAGGGCCGCCGGGCTGGACGTGGGCGCTTTTCCGGCGTACCGGGAGCAGGCGTCGCTATGGAGCAATGCCCCGTCATATGGGCATTCGTGGCGCGTGTACCGGTCTATGATACGTGCCGCCATGCGATCGGTGCTTGCCGGGTATCGCTCCTTGATCAACAGATCGACGGATGTACGGCTGATTCCGATCTCACGGGCCGTCGGGCCGATGCCGATCTCGGCAACGCGGGCGCGGAGTAATGCGAGCCAATCAGACATGATGCACCTCCCCGGTGTTCGTATCCGTTACGGTTTCTCTTTTCGTGTTATATGCCGGTGCGTTGCGTCCGGTATTATTAACAAGCCGGAAAAGTTGGGGGTTGCGTGTCGAGTGTGCGATATATCCCGCTTTCCGAAGAGCTCTAATGTAGCGCCGCAGATCTTTTTCAGCGCATTTCTCAGAGCCGTCGGCAAGGGTCATAAGCATGTCGTCGACGCTCAGCCACATCTTTATCCGCATGAGATTCCATGCTCGCGCACGGAGCGATGTACGATAGCGCGCAACGGACATGCCGGGCTTGCCGCCGTGTCTAAGGCCCGCCTTGAGGGCGGCAAGCCCTTTTTCAGTGGCGCGGTATATGCCGAGGTCGCGCGTCGCATAGCCTTCTCTGACGAGATGCCCGCCGGAATCCGCTATTTTTTTCGCAGAAACATCAAATGTTGCGGCAAGGTCGCGGATAAAATGCTCTTCGCCGTCAGCGAGCGCCTCAAGAATGGCGTGGGTTAGTGGGCGTTCGGGAACCATATCAGGCCACCTTCTTCTTGTCGCCCGACTGCTTTACGGTGATAGGCGTCCGGTTTTGCCAGTCATGGGAAAGCGGAATCCCGGCAAGGTCATCAATACCCACACAGGCAAGCCGGTTGGTCTTCGCCACCCGCTCAACAACGGGAATCATATTCAGCACTTCGCGCATACAGCCGCGCGAGAGACGATGAATTTCCGCCATAAGCTCAGGCGATATTTCAACTTCGGCGAGTTGCTTGCATGCGGACTGTACGTCTTCAAGCGTAGCGGGCAAAAATTCGACCACCCGCGCGATGCGACTGGAAATCTGCCCGTACCGCTTAATATCGTTCTGGATATTCCCCATACCGATCAGAATCACCGTGTTTTCGGCCCGGTCGGAAATATCCCGGATTTTCTCAAGGGAAGCCGCCTGATTCGCCAGCGTAAATTCCGCCTCATCAATGATGATCGGCCACTGGTTCTCTGCGATGGGCTTCAAGAGACGGGCAAAAAGCTGCTGCGAGCTACCACGCCCATCGATCTCCAGTGCGGCGGCAAGCTCAGAAAGCGCATACCGGGGCGTCCAATCCTTGTTTGCCCGCAAAAAGATCGCGCCAGTTTCGGCAGCCCAACTGCTCACAATGTGGCTTTTGCCAAGGCCGGGAACGCCGTAGACCAGCATCATCCCGGCTTCGGCGGCACCGCGTTGTTCAACGGCCTTCACGGCGCTGACGAACTTGCGGTAATTTTCTGTCTTTACGAACATTTTGCGCATGACGCTTCCTCCCATGCCAGCCCTTTGCTGGCAAAAATAGGTTCATAATCCGCGTACTCTTCGGTCTGGACATACCATTTCATCCATTCCGTAATTTCCGGCGTCCATGATTCCCGATGAACCATGTAGTGCTCAAACTTTTCGTAAGGGAACTCAAAACGCGGCTCCGCAGTACGCAGGGCAACGGATTCGGTAAGGCTTTCCGCTGGTTCCCTCGGCCAATCCGCCCCGGCTTCCGGCAACGATTGCACATCGACTACCGGCCCGATCGGGCGGCGGATGGAATTGACGACGGTTGCCGTAGCTTCAACAATATTGGAGCCGTCCGGGCAGACGATGGTTGCACCGGGAACCAGCTTTTGCGCGCGCTTTTCAATCCTTCCGATAGCGTCGCGCATCTTTTGGGCTTCTCGCTGTTCTTGTTCAGAAAGTACCATGTATTCAATGGTGTTGCCGTCAAGAAACGCCTCACAGATCATTTCCATGTCCAACGTCCACACCGTTACCCGTTTAGGGTTGCGCATGTCGTAACGGACGTTGACTTTTTCACCGTGAAACAGATCAAGATCCTTGGCGTAATATTCGTGCCCGGCGAGCTTGAACCGGCAGTTTTTGACCATGCATTCCTTAGTGGGCATAAACAGCTCGTCCCGAACCGCCGAAGGCACCGCCAAAATTTCATAATCGGGGTTTTCTGCGAGCTTCATTTCCCAATATTCATTGGGCGAGTAGTGCCGCCGCTTGCCATTGGCGTCAGTAAACTTCGGGAGTGACGTGTGTGGCGTGGCGTTATACTCCTCAATGCGGTACTGGAGCGCCGCGAGAAGCTGGTCAAGCGTGGGCAACCTATCGGATTTTGCGCTCTTTTCGATTTCCTTGCGGGTAAGTAAATAGAACTTCCGAGCCACGTCCGAGTCCATGTCCCGGTGCGTGCAGGAATCAAAACGCTTGGAGAGAGGGGTGCAGATGGTTTTGACCGCTATTTCCATAAGCCCTTTGCCCTGAGGAACGGACGGGATCGAATGCTTGGCGACAATGCCGAGCTGCGTCAAAATGCCCGTGCCTTCTTTGGTGAGCATGGCGTTTTTGTAGCCCGGCCCGTTGTCGGTATAGAAAAACTGCGGAATGCCGTAGCTCACGCAAGCCGCCCGGAGCGCGTCCAGTACGGTGAGGCCGTTTTCTGACGTATCCACGGAGGAGCCGACGCATTTGCGCGTGGCAATATCCAGAATGAGTGTGATTTCCGGCTTGAACGCCCTATTCTGGTAGGGGTGAAAAAACATGGCGTCGAGCGTGGTGCCGTCGCCCGTGAAACCCTCCACCGGGAGCATGTTTTCCGTCGAACGGCGTTTGTACGCGCAGAACTTCCGAAAGGCGTTGCCGGTGGCGCGCCCGTGCATCTGTTCCTTTTTCGGCATTTTATCCAGCCAGCGCCGCACGGCATGAATGGACGGGATATTTTCCGGGTGTTCGGCCAACTCTTTCAGGATGCCGCTATTGTGGGGCTTTCTAGCTATTTCTTTGCCGGGAAGAACCGAAAGCAATGCCGTACCTTCGGGCATACCTGCACCAACCCATTCGATCAGCGTCACAAATTCATTATAGGACTGCTGCACTGAGGGCTTTTGAGGCTTTTGCCAGAGTTGCAGAAAGACGTGGAGCCATGCGGGAGGCGCCATACCCTTTTGCGGATTGATGGGAACCAAGCCAAGGACGCCCTTTGCTTCATATGTCGAACACCAATCATAAAGTCTGGTAATGGAAATCCCCCGCGAAGAACCGCGACGGGCGTTGGCAATATAGGCTGCATCCATGAGGTTTTGCGGCAATGTGCCGTTTTTGTATCCTTCAACCAGAGTAATAATTGCCGTCCGGCGCGTATGCCCTGCGGTTTCAAAATTGTATACGGCGTCAATAAACGCCTTGCGTGACAACACGACATCCCGTTCACGGGAAGAAAGATGCGCGAGGGAAACGACGGGGGCTTGAGGGACGGCGGGCGTGGCGGGCTCAAGGACGACCGGGAGGCTTTCCCGTTCCTCGGCAGAAACGGCCAGCGCGATCTTTTCGCGCACATCGGCGGGGAGCGTGACGGTGGGATATTCAAAACCACCGCCACGACCGGAACGGAGACGGAACGGCCAGTCTTCGCGCTTGGCCCTCCTAAGCAAATTCTTGGGTGCTACACCCTCAATCTTGGCGAGCTCGCGTGTCGTATATGCTTCCTTAATCTCGCTCATATCCTCACCCCATAAAATTCGCCCCGGATTATGCCGCTCCGGGGAGCGTCCCGCGTGGAGGCTTCGCGGTATTCGCCGTTGTGCAGGTTGCGCCGCCCGCCCCATGTTAAAGTGGGCGTCTGCACGGTCGCGGCAGGTTTTGGCCGTGGCGCTCTAGGCACTCTACGGCCCTGTTTGTAAGGTTCCGCCTTCTCGGTTAGATTGAGCACATCGAAAACAACCATCTAACTCCCAAACCATTCGGGAATGCCGAGGAGGCGGAAATATGAAAGTAGATACTTTAATTATAGTAAAAATACTTAGTTACCTTGGAACACTTTATCCAAATGCGGCCCAAGACGATGCAGAAGAGCACTTACTTGAATTGACACATGGTGATAGAGATATTCTTGAAGCTAATCTATGCTACCTTGAACAGCATGAATATATAACTCGTAACATCCCGATAAACGCTGGAGAATATAATTTTCTATTTCCATGTCTTGCACTTACTGAAAAAGGAGTTGATTTTCTGTTAAAAGACGGTGGTCTAACTGCTATAAAAAACACTGTTACGGTTCGTTTTCATGCAGATTTTATTTCAACGATTGAAAAATTTATCCTGAACAGCGGAATAGACCAGAATAAAAAGAGTTCTCTCGTAGCAAAGCTTCGAGAGCTTCCTTTTTCCGCCACAGAACATTTGATGAAGAAACTATTGGATGCGGCGGTTCTTCACTTGCCGGAAGCACTTCAACTAATAGAAAAAGCACTTCGGTAGGATTTTGTGGCCGGTTATAGAGCCGGTCACAGTTCGTAAACCTCCCCCAACAAGGGCCGAGATTCATCCAGAAATCGTCCCTATCCTCTTCAAGATAGATACACAGCCCGTTACGATGAAGCACGGCGGCGGTGATTGGGATTTTCTCAATAAGGGGAGTCATGCGTTTTCTCCTTACTTTTGTTCCTGTTCGGCAAATACCGAAGATGTTTTCTTCCGGGATTGGCCTTTAAAAGGGCTGTAATTCCCCTGACGCACTGATCGCAGATGAAGATGTTTTTATCTTCAACCCGTATGAGAAACTCGCATCCTTCATCTCCGACACGGCAGAAGCTACAGGCGGGCTTGCTGTGCTTCACTGTTCCCGTAGTCATGCCGCCGTCTCCTTTTCCGCCCACCTTTCGGGATACCGAGGATCAAACAGATATTTATCAGGCACGCCCGCATCCCGGAGCGCGTCCAGTATGCGGGCGCTGTGGTTCTTGCCAAGGATTGTTGCAGAGACGGCGGACAGGGAAACCTTGAGTTCATAGGCTATTACGGTTGCCGTCCGCCCGTTGCGCCGCAATGCCTCGTGAATGCGCATGGAATAAAAACAACGCCGTTCTCCTATTTTCGCCCTGACAGACGTGTCGTTGGTTGCAAACTTCATAGTTCCCCCGGCCCATCATGCGGCCTAGCCGTAGTTTTTGGTAAGCCTAACAGCTAAAAGTTGATCTTGAGTCAGTTGCCGGGTAAGTTGAGTTATCAACTGTATTTCTCAACCGCCCGTAGAACCCTTTTGCCCTAATTTTTACATATTATCAAGTAAAAAATGGGTAAAACTTATTTTAGCTGTAAAAAATAATTATTTAAATAAATATAGCTAATTATAGTTTTTCCCATACGTAAAATTTAGGGTAATGGTTCGGGCAAGGAAGTTTTACCCATGACGACACTAGGAGAAAGAATCAAGTTATTGCGCGGAGAACTCACTCAAAAACAGTTTTCTGAACAACTTGGCATTCCTGCAACCACCTTAGGGAATTACGAAAACAACAAGAGTGAACTAAATTTTGCGACCATTGATCGATTTAAAACTATTTTTAAGGTGAACACCGATTGGCTGCTCTTTGGTCGTGGCCCCATGAAAGAAGATAGCATTAACAATGAATTACGTAAAAAGACTATGGAAATCATAGGTCGACGCGATGACATAATTATGATCCCTATGGTGGAGGCGGTACTATCTGCGGGTGGAGGGAGCTTTGAAACTAGTGCAATAACTGGACGCGATTACGCCTTTCGGAGGGATTTTATCGAGCGCAAAGGAAATCCTAACGATATGATATTGATGCGAGTTTCAGGTGACAGCATGGAGCCGGACGTTCTAAACGGTGATGTCGTGTTGATCGACCAAGGGAAGACCCGCATTGTTCCAGGTCAGATGTTTGCCGTGGGCTTTGAAGAAGCTATTTACCTAAAACGTATCGATGTTATGCCGGGAAAAGCTATTCTGAAAAGTGTCAATCCCGCATACCCCCCAATGGAGTTGGACATACGGGGGCAACTGAGCGACCAATTCCGCGTCATAGGCCGCGTTTTATGGTGCGGACGGGAATACAAGTAGGAAATAAAAATCGCGGCCTGTTTTGACCGCGAAAAATACATGCGTTTTGGTGTACATTTTGACACCAAACAACAAACGGGCGGCTCCGATAAGGAACCGCCCGTTTTCAATCTTCCTGTGCTCATTCTATCCCAAATTGCGCGCTAAAAACATCTAACTGGCGCTCAAAAACGATCAATCTGTACCGAATCGCGCGCGAAATCTTCCGCCTCAAAATTCTTCATAACCTACTGCAACGCAAGGCTAATCTACCCATTTTCCGAATTACCCGTATTTCCCGAATTGATCGCTAACCCAGTGGTCGGCGGTCTTTTCCTTGTTCATGGGCGTGATGGCCCTGATTTCAGCCGAATTCATCCCCATAAGCCTGCTGACGCCCATCGCCCGCGATCTTGCCGTTTCCGAGGGCATGGCCGGGCAGACGGTTACCGCCGTGGGCGTGTTCGCCGTGCTGACCAGCCTCCTGCTGGCCCCGCTGACGGGAAACATCGACAGGCGGCGCATCCTGCTGGCCTTTTCCGCCATGCTTGTCGCGTCCTACATGCTGATCGGCATGGCCCCGACCTATTCGATCATGCTCATCGGGCGCGCGATGCTCGGCATCTGCGTGGGCGGCTTCTGGTCGCTGGCCTCCGCCGTCACCCTTCAGCTCGTCCCCACGAAGGACGTCCCCCGTGCCCTGAGCATCGTCTATGCCGGGGTTTCCGTGGCGACGATCATCGCCCTGCCCGTGGCAAGCTGGATCGGGCATCTGATCGGCTGGCGGAATGTCTTTTTCCTCGGCGCGCTCATGGGCGCCGCCGGGTTCGTCTGGCAATACCGCGCCCTTCCCCCGCTTCCGGCCCGCGCGGGCAGCGGCTTCCGGGACATGACCGCCCTGCTCCGGCGCACATGGGTTCTGGCGGGCATCGGCGGGAACATCCTGAGTTTCGGCGGATACCACATTTTCTTCACGTACCTGCGGCCCTTTCTGGAGCTGGATCTCGCCTTGGGAGCCGATACGCTTTCCGTGATCCTGCTGGCCTTCGGGGTGGCGAACATCCTCGGCACCTTCATTGCGGGCGCGCTGCTTGGAAACCACTTCCGGCCAACCATGATTCTGATCCATCTGGCCTTCGCAGCCGCCGCGCTCGCCTTGCTTCTCACCCAAGGGCACGCGGACGTCGGCGTCGCGCTGGCCGTCTTCTGGGGATTCGCCTTCGGCTTTACCCCGGTAGGCTGGTCCACATGGATTGCCCGCACCCTCTCCGACAAGGCGGAACTTGCCGGGGGGCTCACCGTCGCGGCGACGCAGTTCGCCATCGGCCTTGCCGCCGCCGTGGGCGGGTTTACCTACGACAACCTCGGCATCAACGGCATTTTTCTGGCGGCGGCGGGCATCAGCGTCATGGCGGCCCTGCTGATCGCGGCCAGCTTTTCCCTCTTCGCCAGGGACACGGGGCGCAGGGCCTGAACACCCATTCCCATACCTGCCCATACTCCGCTTCACCTTTCATTATAAGGAGATGCACATGAACCGCCTCAAACAGGCCATGTCCGCCGCATTGCTGGCGTGTGCCGCCGTTTTCCCCGCCGGGGCGCGGGAACTTCCCCACCCGCTTCCCGTCCCGCAAACGGCCAGCCCCGAACTCCGGGAGCTCATTGCCAAGGCCCCGCCGCCTTACTGGGACACCCATCCCGGCACCGTTCGGGAATGGAAGGCTTGGGCCGATGCCCTTTCCAGGGAAGCGGCAAAAACACTCCCCGGCCTGCGTGAAAAACTGAAGGTTGACGTTGCAAAAGGGGAACTCGGCGGCGTGCCGGTCTTCACGTTCACCCCGAAGGATCTGCCGGAAGCAAACCGGGATCGGGTCCTCCTGAACCTGCATGGGGGAGGCTATGTCCTCGGACAAGGGGAATCAGGGACGCAGGAAGCCGTCCTGATGGCGGGCATAGGCAAATTCCGGGTCATATACGCCGATTACAGGATGGCTCCCGAATTTCCCTATCCGGCTGCGGTCGACGACGCCATGACCGTATACCGCGAACTGCTCAAGGCCACGCCCGCACAAAAGATCGGCGTGTTCGGCACCTCCACGGGCGGGGGCCTGAGCCTGATCCTGGGGCTCCGCGCCAAGGCCGAAGGGCTGCCCCTCCCGGCGGCTGTCGCGGCTGGGACGCCGTGGGCGGATCTGAGCAAAACCGGAGATTCGTATTTCACCAACGAGGGCGTGGACAACATCCTCGTCAGCTATGACGGATGGCTGGGGGATGCCGCACGGCTGTACGCCGGGAAGCATGACTTGAAAGACCCCATGCTGTCCCCGGTTTACGGCGATGTAAGCGGCTTCCCTCCGACCCTGCTCACTTCGGGGACACGGGATCTCTTCCTCAGCAACACCGCACGGATGCACCTGAAACTACGGGAAGCGGGCGTCCCCGCCGATCTCATCGTGTTCGAGGGCATGTCGCACGCCCAATACCACATGGCGGAAGACGCGCCGGAAACCCGGTTCCATTTCAGCGAACTGGGACGCTTTTTCGACGCTCATCTTCAATAGCGCACATAACTGGCAATAACATAAGGCTGTGCCATAGAAAATGGCTGATGCTTTTCCCTTTGAAGTTCCAAAGGGATAACCAACAAAATGTGTCAGCTGTGGATTCCGCCAATGGGAAAGCTGGATAAAAAAACAGTATTTTCAGCGTACTGTGGAGATGAAACAACCACATAATATTATGGCAGAGCCTAAAAGAATAAGGCTGTGTCATAGGAAACGGTAGAGGCTTTCTTTTTGAAGTTCCAAAGGAATAATGAATAAGATGCCCCAATCATGGAGTCCTTTGGCGGAAAAAATTGGATGGAAAGCCTCTATTTTCAGCATGCCGTGAAAATAAAGCGACCCAATACCATGACAGGGCCAATAAGAAAGGCTGTGTTATAGAAAACGGTTGATGCTTTTTTCCTTGAAATTACAAAGGGATAACCGGAAAAATGCCTTATCCGTGGCTCCCGCCAAGGGGAAAATCGGAGAAAAAGGCTGTATTTTCATCGCACTGTGGAGATGAAACAACCATAAACTATAACAGAGCCATAATAAAACTATTTTCCGCAACTTACTGAAAGGAGATTCATTCCCATGACGAAAACGAAAAACATCCTGATCCTTTCGACCAGCCCCCGCAAGGACGGCAACTCCGAAATGCTGGCCCGCGAATTCGCCAGAGGCGCGGAGGAAGCCGGACACAACGTGGAACTGATCAGCCTGCGCGGCAAGGCCATCGGCTTTTGCAAAGGCTGTCTGGCCTGCCAGAAAACGCAGCGGTGCGTCATCCATGACGATGCCGACGCCATCGTCCGAAAAATGAAGGATGCGGACGTGATCGCATTCGCCACCCCCATCTATTTTTATGAGATGTGCGGGCAGATGAAGACCCTGCTCGACCGCTCCAACCCCCTGTTCCCGTCGGACTACGCCTTCAGGGACATTTACCTGCTGGCAGCGGCGGCGGACAGCGCGGAGAGTTCAATGGACGGGGCCGTCAAAGGCTTGGAGGGCTGGATCGCCTGTTTTGAAAAGGCCGCGCTGAGGGGCGTCGTGCGGGGTACGGGCGCCGATGGAGCCGGGACGATCCTACAGGTTCCCGCCGCCCTGAAGTCCGCCTTTGAACTGGGCAACAAGGCGTAAGGCCATGAACGAACAGACTATACGACAAGACCGCAGACCGCCCCTGAAGCAATGCCTGTTATCCATGACGGCCTTTTTGTTGGCGGTACTGGCGGCACTTCTCCCCCACTCCTCTCTGGCAGGTGAACCCATGCGCATACGTTTGATCGTAGACGGGGAAACCCTTCCTGCCATACTGGAAGATAACCCGGCAGGCCGCGATTTCTTGAGCATGCTCCCGCTCACCTTGACGGTGAGGGACTACA
This sequence comes from Bilophila sp. T19-St14, assembly GCF_059728385.1. NCBI lineage: Bacteria > Pseudomonadati > Thermodesulfobacteriota > Desulfovibrionia > Desulfovibrionales > Desulfovibrionaceae > Bilophila > Bilophila sp. T19-St14. The sequence goes on along the minus strand of NZ_BAAGFT010000002.1, from coordinate 259,704 downwards.
ACGGGACGGAAAAAATCGGCGACCCGCCGCGCAGGATTGCCACGGAAGGCATGCCGGACAGCATTGAGCCTTTGGCGGGCGATCTGACGTTCTATGTCCCGTGGGGCAACATCGCCATCTTTTACCGGGAGTTCCGCCTGTCCAGAGGGCTGATCCGCTTCGGGCGCATCACTTCGGGCATAGAAAAGCTGGCTGCCATGCGCGGCGACTTTTCGATTGCCTTCGAGCGGGCGGAATAAAAAAACGCACATGGATGCTCAAAATACACACGGGGATAACATGGAAATGAGCCGCACTCCCCATACTTCAAAAGGAATGCCCATGCAGACCACGACGTTGCGTAATGGAATCGAAATGCCGCTGGCAGGTTTCGGCGTCTTTCAGGTGCCGGATGCCACCCTGTGCGAACAAGCCGTTTCGGAGGCTCTGGCGGCAGGTTATCGGCTCATCGATACGGCTTCGGTCTATCGGAATGAAGAAGCCGTGGGAGCCGCCGTCCGCAAGAGCGGAATCCCCCGCAAGGAATTGTTCATCACCACTAAAGTATGGATTCAGGAGGCGGGCTATGAGAAAACGAAGGAAGCCTTTGAAGCGTCCCTGAACCGTCTGGGGCTCGACACTCTGGATTTATACCTGATCCATATGCCTTTCGGGGACTATTACGGTTCATGGCGGGCGATGGAGGAACTCTACGAAGACGGCAGGATACGGGCCATCGGCGTATGCAACTTCCTCCCTGACCGGCTGATGGATCTGTGCCGCAATGCAAGCATCCCTCCCATGCTCAATCAGGTGGAAATGCACCCGTTCTGCCAGCAAAAGGAAGCTCTGGAGATCATGCGGGAATGCGGCGTCCAGCCGCAGGCATGGGCACCTTTTGCCGAAGGGATGCGCGGGATTTTCAGGAATGGGCTCCTGTGCGCCATCGGCCAAAAATACGGCAAGACGGCGGCACAGGTCATGCTCCGCTGGAACATCCAGCGCGGGGTCGCCGTGATTCCCAAGTCCGTCCACAGGGAGCGCATCGAAGAAAACGCCCGTATCTGGGATTTCACCCTCGATGATCAGGATATGAAAGCCATTGCGCACATGGACGAAGGGCACGGCCTGATCCTTGATACGCTTGCCCCATCCGAGGTCAAACGGCTTTACGGCATCTGACACAAGAACTGCATGGCATTTCAGGTTGTGTCGTCATTTTGCATGTAACTATTTGAAATTATCAAAAACAGTCTTTCATGGCTTTAAATATAGTTTATAATTTCAACAGATTATATCTAATTGACGACATAACCTAAAAAGGGAGGTGAATCTTTGGGAAAGGGGGCGCATTCCCCCCCCTCCTCCAAAACCGCCTGCACGGTTGGCACTTCCCCCTCCTCCTGCAAAGGCTTTTACGCTTGGGATGCCATAGAAAATGGGTGATGCCTTTTTCCTTGAAATTCCAATGAAATAACCAACAAAATGCCTCAGCCATGAAGTCCGCCAATGGGGAAAACTGGAGAAAAAGGCTGTCTTTTCGCTGTGCTGTGGAGATGAAACAATCACATACTCTAACAGAGCCTTACGCTTATCCCTGTCCGCAGCATTCCCAGAAATGAAGCCACTTAGAGGGCCACCCCATCCATAAAAGTCTTCCCACATCGGAACAGCGCCCCTCCGCACGGCCTCCCCACCAGCCGAAACTCTTTGGAAGAGAGAGTGATAAACTTTTCCCTAGGGCGTATTCACACTATGCTGAATTTTTCCCATGATTGAAGATGGTTGAAGAAAAATGCAGCATCGTTCAAAAAAACGAGGATAACCATTTGTAAAAAATATGTTTATTCTTTGTTTGTGTGAACAGGCCCCAGAAAAGTTTACCCCCCGGATGCCAGTCCCTCACCCTTTATCGCCGCGGCAGCCTTCCACATCAATCCCCAGCCGCCTCAGCCGCCATTCCGCCCATAAAGCGCGTGGCTACCGGCCCTGATTCGCGGTCGGGGTCGAGGTTGCCCCGGCGGTCATGGATCTGTTTGGGCTGCCTCTTCTCCGAAGGGCAGAAAGTGGGCACGGCTCAGCGAAGCCAATGGAGTCCCGCACTTCCATGCGCATGGAGCACATTGCCCGACGCCGCTCAGCGAAGCCAATGGAGCCCCGCACCACAGCGGGCTTTCCTCCGGTTCTTTGGATCGCTTCTTGCTAAATTCCTTTCAGAAGGATATTTTCAACAACATTATTGGCATCTCCGTATGATGCCGTACCCCTCACCTTTTCAGGAGAAACCATGAGCGCTACGCCGTACATCGAGGCACTGAGTAAAGAAACCGGCATGGACATCACCTTGTCCGCATCCGGGGCGGCCACCCTTTCGCTCGGAGGCCGTAACCTGCTGATCCAATGGATCGAGGCAACGAACTCCTTCATCGTGTATGTTGAAGTCGGCGCCCTCGGCGGTTGGCGCAACGGCGAAATCTGCCGCCTGCTACTGGCCTCGAACTTCCTCCTCGCGGACACGCAAGGCGGCGCACTCAGCTATAACGACGCCACCGGCATGGTCGGGCTGAACTTCCCGATCCCCGTCTACGGGCTCGACACCGGGGATTTCCTCAAAGCCGTCAACAACGTCATCCTGTTCTCGGAAACATGGAAAACCCGCCTCGACGCCATGAACAAGGAACAGGAAGAGCTTACGGAAAAGGCGCAGCAAGCCGTCCTCGACGGCGGCATGGGGGATGCCGCGGAACCGGCTTTCTCAGCCGCGCAATTCCTCCGCGTCTAGGCGGAACGCCCCGAAGCCGGGCAATCCGGCACGCCGTATGCGGCGTACCTTCAACAGTTCGCCTTCCCACGCCGGGCAGCAATATGCGCCGTACGGCGGCGCAGCTTCAGCCGAAAACGGCGCCGGGGATGGACGGCTCAGGGCTCCGTCACGGCATTTACTTGGTGCGCGCTTGCCTGATGCGCATTGCCGCGATGGGCTTTATTGGATTTTTTGAAGGCATCCGGTGGTGAAGCCCACGGCGGAAAAAACTCTCTCGAACCGGCATAGAATAAAACCAAACCCTTGCTGCGGCGGGGCTTAAACCACAACACGGCGTATCCTTATAATCAAGGAGCCGAGGCTTCGTACCGGACACCCATCTTGTTTCAGCTATAGGAGGCCGTATGCCTGTTTCCCTTCAACAATTCTTCAACAGCGCCAATACAGTTGGCGATTCCGCATCCCTTTTCCTGCAAAACGGTGGTGAATCCGTTGGCGATACGTCTTCGCTGCACGGCATCCACAAGCTTTCCCGCAGCGCCAAGGCCGAAGAGAACCGGGCCACGGTCACGGCCTTTTTGAACGCCCTTGAACAATCCCCGCAGTTCCGCAACATCAGCGCCGACGTGCGGGGGATACTCAACGCGAAGCTTGAAGGGGGCAAGCCCCTCACCGCCGGGGACGTCAAGCTCGTGCGCGATTCCGTCCTGTATGCAGAAGCCATTGCCGTAGGCCGCCAGCTTGCCGAGGACAACGCGATCCCTGCCGGGCACGCCGCCGCCTTCGCCCAGTTCGCGCTGGCCCGCAATCTGGATACCGGCACCCCGGAAGGGCAACGCGAAGCCGTACAGGCGTATCTTTGCGAAAAGGTCGTCCCCCAGAATATTGGCGCGCTCACCCGGCTCCCCGAAGCGGGCGGGCACGGCGCAGCCGTAAGCAAGGCCCTCATGCTCCTCAGCCAACCGCTCACGGGCGACGGAGGCTTTTTCGCCGAGCAGTTGCAGGCCGACATGGAAGCCCACGGAACCCAAGGGGCCTTCACCCGGCTCCAGACGGCCTTCAGCAGCGCCAAGGCCGAGGACATAGAGATCCTTTCCGCGCTGGAACCCAATATCCTCGAACCGCTGCCGCATCTCCCCAACGGCAAGGACATGCTCGCCGCGCTCAAGGAAGCGCTCCCCACGCTTGGGCGGGACGCCCTGCAAGGGCTGGCGGTCAGTTTCGCCACAAACATGCCCGCGCTTGCCACCCCCGCCGAACGGCAGGACGCCGTGCGCGGCTTCATGATGAACATCGCCGCCAAATCCGAAGGCATACGCCAGGCCATGACCCTTGCCGGGCTGCCCCAGAACTTCAGTTCCGCCATCGCCAACAACCCTGCCGTGGTCAAGCACTGCAAGGCGCTGCTCAACGCCAACCCCGGCCCCGGCGTCTTTCCGTCCCAGGAGCGCGTGGCCGAAGCGCTGGGCACAGCCGTGCAGTCCTTTGTGGAAAGCAACCTCCCTCTGCTCCATGAATTTTCCATCATGGCGCAAGACCCGCCGGGCAACCTGAATCCGCCGGTCACTGCGGAAACCATGCCCCGCTACATCAATGCCATGCTCGCGGGCGACGTGATGGTGGAGCAGCTCCTCAACGACAGCGTGCCTATGGACGCCGCTTTCCTCGAACGCATCGCCGATCATGCCGACGCGCTCAATTCGGCGGCCCACAGCTTTGAGGGCGATTACGGCGCGGACGACATCGCCGCCGTGCTCCGCAACTCCGTCTCCATGCTGCTGGCCCGGCGCGGGGTCACGCAGGACATGCTGCCCGAACTCATGCACAGGGCGGTGGACAAGTTCGGCCCCCTCGCCAGCCAGTTCGCCACGCTCAACGGAGCCATCCAGCGCGGGCTCGGCAAGGCGTCGGGGCTGGAATTCCTCAAGGAAAGCATGACCCAGTTCCGCAGCCTCGAAGGGCACGCCAGGGTGCTCATCAGCCTCATGTCCCGCGAACAAAAGGTCGAAATGGGGATTGCAACGCCCGGCGACGTCGATCCGCAGTCCGAAGAAATCCAACGGCAGGATGGGGAGCTTCTGAGCAGTTTCCTCGAATCAAAGTTCGAGGTATTTGGGGATGCGGAACAACTCCCCGTCGTGCTGCGGGAGTTCGCCCGCGCACACGGCCTTGACATCCCCCGGCTCAGCGCCAAGCAGAGCAGCGACCTGTCCAAGGCCAATCTGAAGACCTTCAATGACGTCGTAAGTGAACTCATCCCTGAGACTGAAAGTGTCGTCGAGGAGAATACGGACGCCTTCCGCGCCCTTTTCGATTCCTTCAACGAGGATGGCGATCTCGCGGGCCTGGATCCCGACGCCATCAATCCGAGGCCGTTCTATCAGGGCGTCAGCCATGCCCTTATGCCCCTGATCAACGCGGCCAATGAAGGAGGGTATGCCGTTGACGCGGCGGAACTGCGCCAACTCGCCAAGGACGTCATCGGGGCCGAACTTCTGGCCCTCAAGGACACCCTGGACGACATCGACGCCCTGCCCCCAAACCCGGCCCCTGAGCCCGGAGCCTACCTGCCTCCCGGACACTTCAGAGCTGAGGACAAGGCGATCATGAAGAAGATCGCCCAGCGCTACGGCGTGCGCGATGCCGGGGCCATAGCCGAGGCGTTCACGGCGGCGAAGTCGCTGCCCGAGCAGGCCCGGCTCATCAGAATGGAGCGTCTTGATCAAACCCCCGGGCGCTTCACGGAGGCCATCACAGATATGTCCAGACAGTATTGCGCGTTCCATGAGCATTACGAGCAACTGCCCGGAGCCGAAGATTTGCTTCCCATGATGTGCGATTTCATCCTTGAAGGCATGACGGAGGGGCAGCTTCTCGATGTCGCGGAGAACATGCAGTCCGAGATGGCGCACCAGCTCGCCGGGGCCTGCATCTACCTTGCGGGGCACCGGAATGCCCCGGACAATACCGCCCCGCTGAAAGGCGTAATGCAGATCATGAACTACCTGCGCCAGAACGCCGAATACCGGATTGGCCGGAACCCGCAGATTGATCCCATGTATTTCAGCAGAGAGCTCAATCACCTGTGCGAGATGCCCGGCGACACGAATTCCCCGCTCGGCCGGCTCCGCCAGTTCGCCCCCGGCGTCATCACCGATTTCGACGCCCAGATGAACCGCCATGCCGAACGGCTCACGCCGCAGGAGTGGGAACAGCTTCGCAGCATCCATACGCAGCTTGTCCAGACCTCACAGGGCCCGCAGGATTTCCTGCTTTCGTACTGGGTGGAGTCCTCGGCTTCCGACCTGCTCGCCGCGCTGAGAAGCAACCACGGCAAGCCGCTTTCCAACCGGCAGATCTGGGCGGCCATGATCGGCGGCTCCATGCCCAGGGGCATCAGCGACGAACACTTCGGCGCGGATCTCATCGCGTTCGTTTCCCAAAAGTATCAGGCCCTGCTTCAGGCCGCGGCACCGGATATGGTCGAGGAGGTGAGGGAAGTCTCCCTCATGAACAACAGCAGTTACGGCCTGAGCCCCAAGAAGCTTCTCGCCTTGACCCGCCCCCATGCGCGGCTCTCTCTGGATGAGATCTCCATAGTCAGTGATATGGGCACACTGAGCGGCATTGATCAGAGGACGGCGTACGGCCTCGTAACAGACTTCCGCCGCCGCGGGAGGAATACCCTCATGCACTTCGAGGATCGCAACGGGCACGGCTTCTCCGTCAACCCGTCCCACATCCCCGATGAGGAGAATAAGCCGGAAAACCCGTTTTTTGCCGGGATCATCGGCAGTGTGGGCGCCATGACCCATTCCGAAAGGCAGCTTGCGCGGGTCATGCAGTGCTTCTCGCAAGCGCCGTTGATCATGCCCCGTGTGCTCAGCACCTGCTTCCCCGGCGTGTAGTTCAGCGAGCACGGCAATTTCTCCGTTTTCGCCAAGGAGCAGCCGGACGGCACCGTCCTCGTGGACATTCTATCCGATCCGTCGCTGCCGCTCACCCTCAACATGCAGATCCTTGTCGGCACGGACGGATCGCATACGTTTGAACGGCTCGATCTCAACAGGCCGTAACCCTCCCTTTTCCATAAGCGGAGGGCCATGAGGCCCCATATGGAAACCGCCTCCGGGATATGATCCGGGAGGCGGTTTTCCGCAGGCAAAGCAGGATGCCCCGCCCCTTTGTACAGCACGCGGCACAGGATACCGCCCCGGCAAACGGCACTCCGCCCCGGCCTTCCATCCCCCTGAGCGCCTTTGTTTTCCATCAGGCCCTGCCGAGGGCAAACGGACGATGCCCATTCCTCAAAAACCCAAACAAGAGCCCTATGGAAACCCCCAACTAGAGGGCCGGCCGGTGGAAACGTAGAGGAACATGCCGGTTGCCCTCTTGTAAAAAAAGCCACCACATGCCGTGGCAGGGCCTTCCCCCAGAAAGGGCCTTGCTTTTTCGCCTGAGATTTCCCACTATCCAACGTGCCGTGGCTGCCGCGCCGGACTTTCGTGCCGCCGGGAATGCCCGTCCCCTCATCCGTCCCCGCCTGCGGACAAAGGTTATCGTCATGGACAAAAAGAAACTTTTCCTTGTGTCGCTTGGGCATCTTTCGTGCGACATCAACGGCGGCGCGCTGCCCGCCATCCTGCCCTTCCTGATCGCCGCGTACGGCTTCGATTATCAGGCATCCGCCGGGTTCATGTTCGCCTTTTCCTGCCTCTCCTCGATCATCCAGCCGGCTTTCGGCTACCTGTCCGACAGGCTTTCCAAGCCGTGGTTCATTCCGGTGGGCGTCCTGCTTGCCGGGGGCGGGCTGGCCTCCATCGGTTTCCTGCACAGCTACTGGGCCATTTTCACGGCCATTGCCCTGAGCGGCGTGGGCGCGGCCCTGTTCCACCCCGAAGGCGCGCGTTTCGCCAATAAGGTTTCGGGCGCTTCCAAGGGCACGGGCCTGAGCCTCTTCTCCATAGGGGGCAACAGCGGGTTCGTATTCGGCCCCATGCTTGCGGTCGCGGCCATCGGCGCGTTCGGCCTGTCCGGGACGTCCGTTTTCGGCCTCATCGCCCTCGTCATGTCGGTCATCCTCCTCTACCAGATTTCACACCTCTCAGGCATGAAGAAAATTGAAGCCGACAATGCGAAAGCGGCCGGGGAAGCCGAAGAGGTGACGAACAACTGGAAAGAATTCTCCAAGCTGACGCTGGCGATCATTTCCCGTTCCGTCCTGTTTGTGGGCTGCAACACCTTCATCCCGCTCTACTGGATCCATAACTTCGGCCAGTCCAAGGCTGCCGGGGCCGCGGCCCTGACCTGTTTCTGCACGTTCGGCGTCATCAGCAACTTTATCGGCGGGATGCTCTCGGATCGTTTCGGCTACCTGCGGATCATCCGGCTCTCCTACGTGATCCTGATCCCCTCCATCATCCTTTTCGGCTTGGTGGACAACCTCTACGCAGCCTTCGCGCTCCTGCTGCCCCTCGGCTTTTCCCTGTACGCGCCGTTCAGCTCAATGGTCGTACTTGGGCAGAAGTATTTGGCGAAAAACATCGGTTTCGCCTCCGGCGTCACCCTTGGCCTCGCCACCAGCATGGGCGGCATCGTCGCCCCGCTCCTCGGCTGGATCGCCGACGGCTACGGCCTGCCCCGCGCCATCCAGAGCATGACCTTCGTAGCCGCAATCGGCACCGTGGCCGCCTTCCTGCTCGTCTCGCTCAACAGGCGCACGGACTGAGCGGAGGCAGCCTCTGGGCTGGGAGAGGGGGAACGCCTAAAAATATTTCCCCCTCCCCCTTCAAGGTTTTTTGATTCCGCCGTAGGAAGCGATGGCTTTTCTTAAAGTTCCAAAGAGATGGCCAGCAACATGGCTCAATCGTGGGCTCAGCCCAAAAAGGAAAGGCCCTGTTCTGGTTTGTGGTTGTTTCATCTCCACAGTGCGGTGAAAATACAGACTTTTTCTCCGTTTTTCCCCTTTTTTGGGGGGAGCCGCGGATAAAGCATTTTGTATCCCAAAGGCGAACCCGCAGGCGTTCCGTAAGGCGGGAGCCACGGATAAGGCATTTTCTCGGTTATCCCTTTGGCGCTTCAAGGAAAAAAGCATCAACCATTTTCTACAACACAGCCAAAGGAAAAACGGCTGTCGCTTCATCATGCCGTGAAGCCGATAAAACGCCTCACCATACAGCTTGCCGCAAAGACAGGAGAAAGGCTCTCCGCAGGCAGGCTATTGATTTTGGCTGTGTCATAGAAAACGGTTGATGCTTTATTTCCTTGAAATTCCAAAGAAATAACCAAGAAAATTCCCCAATCACAGAGCCCGCCAGCGGAAAATTTGGAGAAAAAGCATATATTTTCAGTATATTGCTGAAACAAAACAACCATGTACCATGACAGAGCCTTGATTTTTTCCTGAAGTTCCAAAGGGATATCCGGCAGAACGGTTCATGATGGAACCAGCCGAAGCAAAAAGAAAACGGCTGTCTTTTCACTGGATTGCAGAGATGAAACTGCCACATCCCATGACAGGGCCACGGGAAAAGATGCCGCAGCCCAACCATATCGTGAAGAAGCGGACACATCCTGCGGGGCCTGCATCGCATCAAGCCCCGTCCGCCGCGTTCTTGGAAACGGACGGCTGCGGCAAGGGGCGCCCTCTTTCGGGATTCCAAGAGTCACAGCGAAAAAGGAATCCCCATAAGCAGCTTGAGATCGTGTTCGGATTGGAAGGCGTTCCGGTATGTGCCCCAGCTCGGCTGGGCCGTACCGTTGCGGTATTCGGTGTAATGCAGTTTGACGAAAGCCCCTTCAAGCGGGCCGCCGGGCTTCACGTAAGCAAGGTCGAAGGTGAAAGCCCACTCCTTGAGATGCTCCGCCGTACCATAGCCCCTGCCGTCGAAGCCCAGCGCCGTACCCGCGCCCGCTGAAAACCCGGCTATGGGGAGCAGGTCGTCGAGCGTGCGCATTGCGCCGAAATAAGCGGCCTTTTCGTTGTCGGCGTTCCAGTCCGAACGGGCGTCCCACCACACGTCGAACGCGCCGCTGGAACTGCCGTTGCGGTCGGTCAGGCGGTAGGAGAATTGCCCCTGGCTCTGCGGCCCGGACATGGGGGCGCGGGCGTAGGTTCCCTCCAGCCGGAAAGTCCACGGCGGGGCCTCGTATTTCCCGAACAGATAGTGCAGTGAGGCGAGGCCGTCGAAATTGTCGTTCTCGCCCTTTCCCGAATCGTCGCTGTCGTCCATGAAATAGGCATGGTAGCCAACGGTAAGGGGGCCCGCGCCGCCCCCTGTCCGATAGCTGCCCTTGAAGTGGGCGTTGCGCAAATGGTTTTTGGATGCGCCGCAGCCGAGTTCAAGCGTCAGGCCGCCTTCAAAGGCGTACCGCGCCCCGGCGCTCCACAGCCACGGTACGGGCGTTTCGCCGTCGTTCCTGCGGAAGCGGTTCATGTTGATGAACCACGGGGACTTGTATTCGTCGGCCCACGCCGCCGCCAGCGACAGCCGCCCAAAGTCGGCCCCGGCGTTCACGCCCCGGTACGTGCCCGGCATGATGGACCAGTTGACCCCAAGCACGCCCGGCCCCGTGGGTTGGAACCATCCCGCCTTGGCCCATGCGGGGCCGGCCTTGGCCTTGAGCGCGGCCTTGTATACGGATACGCCGTCATCGGTGCGGCGCTTGCCCCAGTCGGGATGCCACGGGTCGCCCCACGGCTCAAAGCCCATTTCGTGATCCACTGCGCCCTTGTTCATGATATCGTGCGAGCCGAATACGCCGAAATCAAACCCAAGCCAGCCGCCCGCAAACCCGGAGACGAAATCCGCGTTCGCCTGCACCGAGGCGTGGTTGAGGTTCGTCCCGTACCGGCCTTTGTCCACGTCGTAGCGCCTGCGGTCGCGCCGGAAGAAATACAGGCCGCCCGAAACCTCCGCTTCGTCGAAAAAACGCGTCCCGGTGCGGAAAGCTTCCCGCGAGTCGAGCCCCTGCGTTTCGGGCGCGAGATCATCGTTCGCCCCGGCGGGGACGGCGCTCAGGGCAGCCAGCAGCACGCACGCAACCGCGGCGATCCCAAGGCGCAGGCGCGGCAGGGTTTGGGCCGCCCCGATGTTCCGGGCGTCCGAAAAGGCGGGGCTGCGGGGCATCCAAACGGAAAAGTATGGCGGGAGAAACATCCGGCGAAACCAAAGCATTACGGGCGGGACGTACCCGGCAGGGCGAAACAAAAACTTGAAGGAGCACTTGAAGGTTCGCGCCTTCCGCGTCCATTCCGCTTTCATTGCGGGCGCGCAGGGGGGCATGGTTTTGGATTGCCCCACCAGCATCGGGTTCGCCCACAGGATGCCCCCCTGAAACACACGCCGTTCCAAGCTGGCCTTACGCACCGTTCCCGCCGTTCGTCTTTTGGATGAACCGGAGGCAGTCGGAAGGCAGGAGCGACTTGCTGTACAGGTAGCCTTGGAACACGTCACAGCCGAGTTCGTGGAGGAGTGCGGCCTGCTCCTCGTTTTCAACGAATTCCGCCACGCTGAGCATGTTCCGCGCCCGGCAGAGGCGGGTGATCGAAGCCACGATGTCCGAACAGATTGAGTTCGTGCCCACCTCCCGGCTGATCGCGCCGTCGATCTTGACCACACTGACGGGGAATTGCTTCAAATATTTGAGGGAGCTGTGCCCCATCCCAAAATCGTCGATGGCTACGGGGAATCCCGCCTCGTAGACGCGGGAAAGGATATGGCTTTCCGGCGTATCGGAACCCAACGCGCTCGACTCCGTAACCTCCACCTCCATCAGGGACGGCGGCAAACCGTAACGGGCCGCGATGTCAAGAAGCCGTTTCGGAAAAGATCGCTCCAACTGGAGGGCCGACACGTTGACCGCCATTGAGAGATCCGTAATTCCGGCGTCGAGCCAGTTCTTGCGCACCTGACAGGCCCTCTCGAAGACCCACAGCCCGATGGGCCGGATAAGCCCGGAATCCTCGGCCAGCGCCACGGTAATGGGGGCCGGGATCAAACCATAGGAGGGGTGCCTCCAGCGGATAAGCGATTCCACGCCTACAACCCTGCCGGTTCGGGAACAGATCTGCGGCTGGAATTCGAGGAACAGCCCTTCGCCGTGCCGATAGTCGTACTCAAGATCCGTAATCAGGCTCCGGGCAAGGGAACCCGCATCGTCATTATGGTCAAGGCAGCGCCGGGAAGCGTCCGCCGTGGCGCAGGAGCGGCGGAGCAGGCTCCTAAAGGCGTCGTTGATCTGCTTTACCTTGATTTTATTTAAAATAATGACAAAGGGCGCGTAGATGAGCACACCCACCGAAAGGTTCGCCAATTGCAGCGCCGAGCCCCTCAGGGAACCCGTGGACAGGTAGCCGTTGAGCAGGATGGGGGTCGTCCACTCCGTGGCTACGTTGGTTCCCGGAACCAGTCCCACGGCAACCGCGACGTAGCTGATCGCCGCCAGCAGGACGGGCGTACACAGGAACGGGATCAGCATGAGCGGGTTGAGCACGATGGGCAGGCCGAACAGCAGCACTTCATTGATGTTGAACAGGCCCGGCACAAGCGAAAAAATCCCGATTTTCCGGCTGGCCTGCGTCTTGCCGAAGAGGATCAGCGCCCCGGCGAGGCTGATGCCCGTCCCTGCCCCGCCCATGAATACGAAGGTATCCATGAACGTCTTGGTCATGATGTGCGGCAAGGGCTCCCCGGCGGCGGCCGCCATCTCGTTGGCGAGCATGGCCGCGCCGTAAATATCGTGGGTGATCGGGTCGAGGACGTTGGAGCCGTGGATCCCCGCGAACCAAAGCGCGTGGAGCGAAAGGATATACAGCATCCCCCGGCCGAGCCCTTCCCCGATGGCGTCAAAAGGCATCCTGATAATCTGATATACGGCCTCATGCAGGGACATGCCCACGAACGCCTGCATACCCGCGCCAACCCCCGCGAACACGAGCACGGTCAGCATGCCGGGAAGGAAGGCGTTGAATGCCTGCGGGATGGCGATGTCGGGCGTCCCGCCGGGCAAGTGGAGGTGCAGCCGCTTCATGGAAAAGAAGCGCAAAAACAGCCGGGTAGCGAGCACACCCACGAGGATGGCCACAAACAGCCCGGCAACGCCGAGCCACCGCCGGTTAAGCGCCGCCCCGTCCTGCTGAAGCAGGCAGAAGAAGGCTGTAAAGGCCACAAGCCCCGCGATGACCGGATTGGCCCGCAGAACCGGATGGTCATGGTTGAACTGATCCGTCAGATGGTGGCCTATGGAAAAAACCATGATGAGGGACATCACGGAAAAGGTGGCGTCTTTCAGGATTTGCCCAAACATCCGCCATTCAGGGCCGAACTGCCGGAACATGAAGTCCCTGTAGGCATCCAACGGGAAGCTGATCAGCAGTTCGGCAAGGGAACCGAGGAACATGAGCGGCAGGGTGACGATAAGCGCGGATCGTATCGCCGCCAGAGTGGGCCAGCCGGAAACGGCTTCCGCCATCGGCAGCAGAAATTGTTCAATGACGCTATGTATTTTTCGTAACTGAGATGTCATGTTTCCTCCCGTACGCGCTCCTCGGCCGGAGCAGGCTCGAAAATGGCAGAGGGATGCGTACGGATCCGGTTCGTTGCCGGAAAAGGAATCCGGCGGTATGCTCCCGCATCTTCATGAGCATAGGATGTCATAATGCACCACTCCCGGCAAGCGGGAGCCGCTTTGCATATGCCCATTCCGAGGCAGGAGGCGCGGGGCATCCGTTTCCCGAAGGCTGTGTTATAGAAAATGGTTGATGTTTTTTTCCTTGAAGCTCCAAAGGGATAACCGAGAAAATGCCTTAGCCGTGGATCCGCCAAGGGAAAAATCGGAGAAGAAGTTTTCCTCCCTTTCCAATACAGGCCTAGGCATCACCCCCTTCTGGCCTGAACGGAGCGCTCGCCCCTTGCGGTAGATGAGGATAGCGACGCAGCACCCAAGAAGGCTGATGCCGGCGAGGAAGTAGAAGATGACCGAGTAGCCCTGATTGCCGTACACGTCGAGCCAGTGGCCGAACAGGGGCGGGAACAGGCCATCGGGCAGGTAACCGAGGAGGCTGATCACGCTGACGGCAATGTCGGTGTACTGGGGCGGGATGCTGACTTCTTCCATGCAGGCGAACATGGTCGTGTAGATAACGAGCCCGAAGAAGCTGAACATCATGGTAAGCAGGATGATCACGCGTTTGACGTGCCCTTGGGCAGGGAGAGGATGACGAACAGCATGCCGATGATGATCACGAAGCAGATGGCAAGGATCTTTGCGGCGGAGCCCATCTTGTCGGAAATATAGCCGCTGAAGGGCCCTGTCAGGACGCGCAGGCCAAAGGCGCGGATGGTTCCGAGCACGGCGCCGAAAGCGATGGACGCGCCGAGGACGTTGGTGGTGTACGGGGTCATGTAGGTGATGCCGATGTACATGCCGTAGCCGCAGAAGATCAGGACGACCATCATCCACACGGCGGGGAGCTTCATGACCGTCACCGCGCTCTTGAAGGGGTTTTCCTTCGGTGCGGGGACATCGTTGTTGTACGGGGTCTTGTCCTCGACGAAGAAGCCGACGGCGATGGCGGCCAAGGCGCAAAACGCGGACTGTCCGAGGAGCATGAGGTGGAAGCCTTCGATGTTGCTCGAACCGCTGGAGTAGATCCAGGCGCCCACGAACCCGATGATGGACGAGAAGATGCCGGTGGTGCCGTAGAACGTGCCGAACATGCGGCCTTGTTCCTCACTGCTGCCTCTATCGCGGATAGCCTTGATAAGCGTGGGCCACTGGATCGTGTTTGCGGCAATGGCGAGCAGCGCCCAGATGAGCTGTGCCGCGCCGTAGGAGGTATGGAAAGCAAAGTAGGCGTTCAGGCCGCACATCATGATCAACGAAAGGAGCAGGAGCTTCTTTGGGGAACCACGATCCGCGAGCACGCCGCCGGGGATATACAGGGCCATGCTGACCGCGGTGAAAATAGTCATGAGCAGGCCGAGTTCATTGTTGCTGGCTTGGGTCGCCTCGCGGAACACGTCGTAAAACTTGATCTGCACATACGGCAGGGCCATGGACGACGAGAAGGTGATGCCGAGCGCGAACAGGCGCATGTACTTGAGGAAATTCGACATGATGGGCTCCTGTGTGGGTTAGGCGCGGTATACGGTCTTGCCGCCGACGATGGTCTGCATAACCTGCACGTCCAAGAGGTCGTCAGGGGCCGTTTCCAGCGGACTTTGGGACAGGATGACGAGGTCGGCGAGATAGCCTTCCCGGATGCTCCCCTTCACCGTTTCACCGAACATCGAATACGCGGCGTTTACAGTCCATGCACGCAGGGCGTCGTAAACGGAAACACGCTGATCCTCACCGAGGATCTTCCCGCTCTTGGTACGGCGGGCGGTTGCGGCGTACATGCTGAGGATGGGATCAAGGGGCGTCACCGGGAGGTCGGTATGGAGGCAAAACGGCATATCCCGCTTCTTGGCGCTGGCGACCGGATCCATGCGCAGCGCACGTTCGCCGATGAACATGTCACGGTGCAGATCGCCCCATACATGCACGTGCCCGACAAAAAAGTTGGCAATGATGCCGAGCTTCGCCATGCGGTCAAGCTGTTCCTCTGACGCCATCTGGCAATGGATGAGCATATGCCGGGCGTCCGGGCGGGGATAGGCCGCCTGTGCCTTCTCAATGGCGTTGATGGCTTCTTCGATGGCGTTGTCGCCGTTGGTATGGATGGCAATCTGGCACCCGCCCCGGTGATAGCGCTCTACACGGGCCTGCAAGTCTTCGGGGGTATGGTGAAGGAGGCCCTTCTCATCGGTGCCGAGGTAGGGTTCCTTGACGCTGGCGGTACGGCCCTGAATGGAGCCGTCGAGCAGCAGCTTGATGGAGCCAAGCTGAAGGCTTTCCGAACCGAACCCGGTCACCAGCCCGCCTTCCATGAAGGGGATGTACCCGTAATCCATGATCACGAGGTAAAGGCGCAGGTTGAGGCCGCCTTCCTTTTCCAGCTCATGGAAGGCCCGGAGGATCTGCCATTGGTTGCCCATGTAGCCGATGGAGCCGTCCCCGATGCTGCATACGCCCTTGGCGTTGGCGGCGGCGATACCCTTGCGGAATGCGCCCTTGTATTCCTCAATGGTGTACTTGGGGATGGCGCTCAAGGCGAGGTTGTACGCCTGCCCGATGAGCAGGCCGCTCGGCAGGCCGTCCGCGCCGAGGTGGATTTCGCCTTGCCCGCCTTCGGGGATCGGCGTATCTACATGGATGTTGCAGAGCTCCAGCGCCTTTGTATTGACATAGGCAAGGTGCCCGCTGCCGTGCATGACGAAAACCGGATGGTCGGCGCAGGCGGCATCAATATCCGCACGCTCCAGATGCCGCATCTCGGCGACCATGCTGTCGTTGTAGCCGTACCCGATGACCCATTCGCCCGCCTTTTTGGTCTTGGCGTTCTCGCGGATCATGTCCTGAAGCTCGGCGATGTCCTTGATATGGTAGCAGGTGAACTGGAGGAATTCGCATTCCGCCCAGTCGGTGACGTGTGCGTGGGACTCGATGAAGCCGGGGATAAGGGTCTTACCCTCAAGGTCAATACGTTCGGTGTCGTCCGTGATCTGGCTGAACACGTCGTCACGGTTCCCGATTGCGGCAATCCTGTCGCCAATGGTATACACGGCCTCAACCGTATGCCCTTCGGCCTGCATGGTCAGGATAGTTCCGTTGTAGAATACCTTTCTGTCCATTGTTCGCTCCTCGTGGCGTGCCCGGACGGCACGTTCTTTTTTCCACATAATGATGTTCTACCGGAGCGGCGGCATGGAAGGTATCAGGGGTTTTCCTGAAAGCGGCCCCGAAAATCCCCTAGGGGCCGTCTCTAAAGAGTTTATTGCAGCCAAATGAGGCATACGGCGAGTATGACAGCCGCTTTAAACATTACGGCAAGTTGATCATATCGGGCAACAATCCTGCTGGATGATTTTAGCTTAGTAAATAAACATTCAATAATATGACGTTGTTATACGTATGTGCGTCGTATTCCTGTTGGATCAGTCTACCAGGCATGGGAGGCGCTTCATGGTTTCGGCGTTCCGCCGACGCGAGCTGTTTATTGGCATCATGAGCCCTGTCCACAAGGAGCTTGTCTGCCGGTAAGTTCTCCATCAAGCTACACGCAGGACCAATGCCGTTTACATTGCCTGCGGTGAGATGAATGCGCAAAGGGCTGCCAAGGGTATCTACTACGGCGTGAGTCCTGGATTGCATCGTCAACTAGATATAATATGTTGAAATTATTAAACTAGCTGTTAATCCACCTCTACTGCGGCCGTTCTCCTGATTGAAGGGATATAGTGTAGCTATTTCAATAGGTAACAAAAATTCTGTACCAAACAGCTTGGTGCAGACAGCAAAAAGCGTCTTCCAACGCGCTAAAAAAAGGTGCCTTAATATATTGTGTATACTTCGCTTCCCCTCTCGGTTCGCACCGAAAGGGGGATTTTTTTGTGCCTTCAATCCGACTTTTTCACTACGAATCGAATCTCGTCTCTGTGCTCCGGCAGCCACCTGCACTTATGCAGACACACCCACGGCGTGATGATGAACCGACCATCGACCTTTGTTTTCCTGTTTGGGTGGGCACCACTTATTGCACAGTCCAGAGAGCACAGCATTAAGGCTTGGTAGCGTTCACCGTGCGGGCAACGCAGATTTTCCTCTTCTTCGGGCATAGGTAGCGGCATATACTCTCTCCTTTTTTCAGAGAGACTAGCCGTACCTAAGATTTTTGCAACTTTTGAGGTTTCACAGGCCACGGGCAAGCCGGATCGTCCGGGCCTCCCCACGGGAAGCCCGGCTGTTGTGGCAAATCGCGGAGAGCCTGCCTGTACGCAAGCAACCCGCTGTATTCTTCATCGGTAAGCGTAGTAGCAATATCCTCTGCAGTCTGTTCCTTGTGCCGTTCGACAAGCCACGTCGTCGCGTTGAGGCGGCGGTCACGTTCGGCACGAATGCGCGCGGCGCGGGATTCTTCACTGTTGTACTCGGCAAGCCGGGCGGCTTCGGTTGTTGCAGCTTCTTCCTCAAGCCGGGCCTTTTCCGCTTCCCAAAGAGTGACAAACGGGGCGACGTCCTCCGCGTAGTCTGCGGGCGTCAATGAGTGGTTGATGTCGTCGTCCGTCCACTCAATATGACCACTCTCTTCATGCCACTGGAGCGCGTGCACGTTCTCAAGAGCGGGAAAGTCAAAGCGCAATACGGTTCCGTCAACGATGATGGGCTTATCGGATGGTACAACCGTAACATGTCGTTTCATTTGTTTTCTTCCTTATTACATTCTGGTGTATACATTAGGATTCCGGGGGTTTGACACAGCACACGAGCTTATAGAACGGGGGAGTGATGGAAATTTCCGAGGCAGTTGCAGTGTGGGTGTGTGCTGGCTCAGTCACGCCGTGGGCATGCGAATCGGAACCGCCAGTATTTTCGATGCGGCCTCCTAGAGGCGTGACCGTCGACAGAGAGCTGTCAAAACCGTAGTTGGCTATTCCGTCACCAAACTTGTACTGTTGAAGATTCAATCTGTGGGCATGGTTCGCGATTGTAGAAATGGTGAGCGTTGTTCCCTGTGTTTTCACTCCAGTGGAGGCACTCTGCACAGAAATCGTCGGCGTTGCGCTGTCCGCGCCTCCCGTCTGCCCTGCGTCATCAATACCATCCGCACCCATGATGAACTTTTCGCGCAGGTCGGGCACGGAGCCACCCCGCCCATCGCTGCCGCCGTCGCAGATGAGCCAGCCCGTATCGGGCTCGGACTGTCCCCAGAAAATGGGGTTGCGGTTGGCTGGCCCGCCGAGTTTCACGTTATAGAAAGGCACAACCTCGCCGGGGATTCTTCCGCCTCCCGAGCCAGAGGCCTTCCAATACACCCCTGTGTCAGCCGTAGGATTCTTTGCCCCAACATTTGGGACATCCGGGCCGCTCGGCTGTTGAGCCACGTACTCGACTCCGTTGCTTCCCATGACGTGGCATCCGGCGATATAGTCAAGTGTCGCCTGCCACGGGTAGACGCAGCCGGACTGCTGGAAAAAGGCGTGCTGCCCCAGCAGGTTGAAAAGCGCATTCATCCATGCCCGTTCGACCATGACGCCGCCCGCGTCGGGGTCGACCTGCGTGATGAACGGAAAGAGATCCCGGAAAGAGGGAATGCCTTGACCTGTGGGGGTCGTCTCAGGGATCTGCACGGTATCCGCTGCATATCCTAAAACATTAGGCATGATGCTAGGCGTTGAGGGAATAGGCATCTACAGGGCCTCCATACGGCTGAAACACGCCGTTATTGAAATTTCGTCCGCCGGAACCGGCGAATCCCCAAGTGTGCTTTGGGATGACCTGATAAACGTCATAGCCGACGCCCGCGGGCTTTGGGGGAACGTCATCGCGCAGGAGAAGCGCCCGCTCGTATGGCTGGAGCTTGAACCCGATGACGTAGCGGATTTTCATTGTACCGACATGCACGACGGCGATGTGTCCACGCTCAGAAAAAAGCCAGTGGACGATCTTGTTCAGATCAAGGAGGCTGCCGTCAGTGACGTTTGAAGCGGCCTTCATCCAGATCAAAAGCCGGTACGCATTATCCTGCAGGACGAACGTGTTCGATTGGCTCTCGTAGGCGAACGGGCCGTGCCCGAAGTTGCTGAGGGACGACCCGGCGAAACCAAACGGTTTGATGTCCGTCGCCTCCACTTCAAGCGTCCGGGGGATGGCGACGATGCGCCCCCATACGTCAAGCCCCCATCCGAACGCCGTTTCGGGGTCAAAGACGGACTCATAGAACGCCGCAATATCCGCCGTGGGCTCAATGGCGGTATTCATCGATTCGATGAGCGCCAGCAGCCGTTCCGAGTTGTCGTACTGCGAAAGTATCGTTTCGCGCCAGTTATCCACGTCCTGACCTCGCCTCAAGAATGTTCACCGTGACGTTGCCGGAGACGAGCGTGGGGGCTTCATCTATATTGATGGTGATGTAGTCGCCCCATGTTTGGGAGCCTTCACCGACGGGCGCCGCGATTTCGATGCTCACCAAGTCGGTGACGCCCGTTCCGAGCACCGCCGAATAAAAACGGCTGGCGTACACCGTGTCCCCGATACGCACCCGCTGCCCAGCATTTCCGCAGGCATCGGCGTTTTCTCCGTAAAAGTCTGCGACAACAGCGGCCTTGATGAGTTCTTCGACATTGCTCGGCATCGAGGCATTCTTGCGGATGGTCACCTTCAGGCCTACGGGAAGCGATTCCGGGCGCTCAAAGAGCACCGTCTCGACCGCTCCGGTCACCGGATCGGCCACAGTGACGCTGGTGTTGCCGTTGTAATCGCATCCGGCGGAACACCGGGCATAAATGGCCTCAGCAATATCACTATCCGCCGCGCTGCCGACGACCGCAACGTAAATCGAGTGAGGCTTGAGCGTGACGCCCTACACTTCAAGCGGCGCGCTGGTTTTGTTCTCGCGCACACAGACGTCAAGCACGCCATCCAGATCGCCGACGTTGGCATAGACGGCGGCCGCGACGCTCCGGGCGTTCTTCGCGACGCTGGCGTAGCGCCGGGCCTCGAATGCCGCCCGGCTCTCGACGTTCTGCCCGGTAATCCCGGCGTCATTGGTGATCGTGTCCCATCCGGGGATAGTCCGCACGATCGTGGTCACGGTTCCCTGCCGGATTTCAATGGGCCCCGGAACCTGACAGGCAAAATCAAGGACAATGCTGCCGGATTGGGGGATCGTGCCGCCTGTCTGACAGACCAAGATGTTCCCATCCGCATCCTTTGCAAGCGCCGGGGCGTCGCTGTCGGTGCCGGGGATAACGGTGCCGGGAAGCCCCGTGCAGGTGCAGGGGACAACCGTGGGGCGGGAGGGCTGCCGGGTCAGAAAGTAAATCTTGGCGAGCGCGTCCTGATAGATGCCTTCCGCAGTCTCCGGGTTGAACATGTTCGCCAAGAAAAGCAACTGGCTGTTCTTGTCCTGTACGATGGCCGTTTCGGACGTGATGAGCTGCCCCTGCGGCGTTGCCGGATCCGGGTTCAGCCGATTGCCAAAGGCCGCCTGCCAGTCCGTTTCAACGGCGTCCCGGACGGTTGCGGTATCGGGGACGACCGGGCCGTTTTCGGTAACATCAATGCTAGACTGTGACATCTGCGGTTTCCCCCGTTTCCGTGGTGATGCGGATCGTCCCGCTCAGGATACGTTTTTCAAGCCGGGAAAGCTGCGTATCAGCCTGCGCCACGCCGGGTACTTCAAGCGCACGGGCGTTTGAGCGCGCCCGAACGAGTTCGGCGGGGGGAAGGGAGCCAAGCTCACGTATAAAATACGGTATGCCGTCTTGCTGCGCGTAGTACGGTTCTCCTTGAAACGTGCGTACATACGAGGCCACATCCTGCACGATGCGCACAGTCCCCCCCGCCGAAGCAAGATCGCCCCCTGCGGAGAGCGTCAAATCCCACGTATCATCAAGCCGTAATGAACGGAGCCCTGAATCTGTTTCTTCGGCTATAGATTGCGCTTGTGCTTCATCACGAATATTGGAGAGCGCGCGGATATTCAAAACCGTTCGAAAATTCATGATATTTTCTCATCTGCAAGCCGGGCCTGCGCAGCGGCGACAAGCGTCTTGATGTCGCGCCATTCACCGTCGCCGCAAAGCACATAGTCGGCTTGTCCGGCGGCTGCGGGCGGGACAAGGCCGGAGATCCCGGCGGACGATGCCGTTGCGCCATCATATTCGGGCACAGAGAGCTTGCCATTAGAAAACTTGAATCCGTCACCAAGGCTTTTTGATGTAAGCAGCCAAGACCACTCGCTCCATGCCATGATTCCGTTCGTTGTCGTAAGTTCTCGCGTGAAAATCTGCCACTCGTTCGTCCCCGCTACACCCCATCGCATAACTAGTTGGCGGCACACATTTTCGAGAGTTCCGGGCCGCGACACTATCACAAACCCATTCACACCATAGGGCGGAGCATTTAACGCCGAATCCCCCCACTTAACCCAGAAAAACCCTGAATCGGTAAACAAGTTGAAATCGGTTATGGTTATATACTTGGCGTCACCAAGCTGTCCGCGTGCGGACGCAAGGTCAGACATGTCGTTGCCAACCGCCACATCTGCCGGATACGTCCACTCTCCGTCAGCCCCCAGAGACTTCCCAAGATCGGCTTTCAATGGAGGCGGGACGAGGCCAGACACGCCATTGGCCGAAGCTGTAGCTCCTTCCATCTCTGGGACTGAGATTTTGTAGTTTGTAATACGCAGGCCGTCGCCGAAGTCCGAATTGAGCGTTGTAACTTTCCAAGGATACCAAGTATTGCCAGCATGTAATCGGCTCGCTATACGGTTATTTTGGTTGTTGACGGTATTCGTTACTATAACTCGCTGTACAATACGTGCGTTACTTGTGACATATGAAGCGGGTGATAGGCCGTCTATCTCTAAGATAGCGTCGAACCATCCCTCTACTCCATTTCCCAAATTGGGGTTATTTGCAGTTACTTCTTCGCCAGTGCTCGCGGGCGATCCCTCACGCCAACGGATATGATACCGACCGGGTTTCTTGAACTCGTTAAAATCAGTGATCAAATACGTGTCTGCTGGCGTCCCCGCGTACCAAGGTACATATTTATCGTAGAAGAACCCTCTGGCACTCGCCAGATCCAACACATCCCCGCCGATTGCGACATCCTTCACGGTGATCTTACCGCTTGCGTCAGCCTGTGTAGTCTTTCCATCGACGAGGTTTGGGGCTTGAGCGCGCTCAAGTGCCTCATTTGCCGTAATCTGTGCCGCAGATGCGGCAGACTGCGCTGCGTCTGCGGCTCCCTGCACTTGCTGAAAGAACCGTGTAGTTTGTCGCTCGAATTCGCTGCCGGACAGCGGTCCTGTCGGGGGCTGGTACTGAAAATCAGGCATAAATTTTCCTTTATTGCGGTTGACCGGATATGCCGGATCCGGGTTCTACCCCGGTATGAACGTGCGTTTCCAAGACCTTGCCGTTGCTCTCAACCGTGCCGCCCGCGTTCGTGAGGCCGCCGGAGAACCGGGCCGGGCCGCCGTCACCCTGCGCCGTGCCCGTCCATGTGAGGCTGCCGTTAATGCGCACGTCGGCGTTGATCGTGAGGCCGCTTTCCGCCGTCAGGACTGAGGTTTCCCCGTGCATCGTCAACTTTGCCACACCTTCGATGGTGACGCCCTCGTCGTCGACCAGCACATAGCGTTCCGGCGCATCGTTCAGAAAACCGCCAAGGTAGAAGCCGTCGCCTTTGCTCAGTGAGCGCGCCGATCCCGGATTGACGTTCCCGCCCTTCCCCCGGCTTTCCTTGAGCGATTCCGTGTCGCGCATGGCATAGACGGCAAGGCCGATGTCGCCCGGCTGCGGGTCGATGACGAGGGCGTTTTTCCCGCCTTGGATGCGCAGGTATGGGAGCTTGAAGAGCACGCTCTGCTCCTGCGCCTTCTGCTCACCAGTCACGAGGTTGACGAGGGGCTGCACGTCGACGAAGCCGACCGGGGAGATGCCCGAACCGGATACGGCGACCACGCGCACGGGTTCCGCCGTAGCAATCTGGCCGATGAGCTGCCGGATCATGAAGTCCTGCGCGTTGTACTCGCTGGAGTTTGTCGAGAGGCCGCGTTGTCCCTGCATTATTCCTTGTCCTTCTTCGGTTTCGCTCCGGGGTAGCTCGCCTTGATCTGGCTCACCCACTGCGACGCGCCGGGGTATCCGGCCTGGAGCTTATGGCTCAGGCTCACGATCTGCCAAAGGCCGGAAGCGCGGGGGACGATGCTCTCAATGCGCACCGGGCCGCCAAGCTGAAGTTTCGGCTCGTAGATGCCTTTTACCGTCACGCCCTCGTTGTCGAAGCTCGGATAGCCGAGCATCCCGCTTTTCGCGGACCACACGGGCGTCGAGCCGCCGTCATCGCTGCGGAGCGTCGCGGGCGGGGAGATGACCATCTCGCCGTCGTCGACGATAAGATCGATGCGGGCGTCGTGGGCAAGCCGCTGCGCCTGCTCCATCGGCCCCCCGACGAGGGCGACATTGCGTAGGGAAACGGACACGCCCCGGTTGACGAAAGCCAGCCCCATTTGTTTCGCGAGCCCCCGCATGAGCGTTGCAACGTCCTGCGAACCCTGCGCCGTCAACGGCGGCACGGGCGTAATGCTGGCGACGTATCCCGTGATGCACTCGATGTCGAAAGAGGGATCAGGGGCGGAATTGAAGTTCGGGACGGCGCTCACGATGTCGCCTGAAAAGGCCAAAGACAGCCCGTGCGCTTCGTCGCCCGCGTACACGGCAATGCGGTTTTTCGACGCCTGCAGCGGCTTGAACGCCAGCGTCGTCAGCGTTTCCATGTCCGCCAAGGGCATATTGAAAATTTTGACCTTGGCCTTGTTCTTCTCTTTCCCGCCCGGCTTCTGGATGTCCACATCTATTCGGATTTGATCGAACACGAAAAGAACGTGTCAAAGTCGAGGGCCTTGGCGCCGTCTTTATCGAAAATCGACCAGTTGCCGGGCTGTCCCGGCGGGAGCGCGCCGAATGCCATGTCAGTACCCGAATGCGCTATCTGCTTGCGCGGTTTGATTGCGAAGTGCCGGAACCACTCCTTCGGCTATTCCATCAGCATCCGTAGCCTGCGTGTAAATTTTGACCTCACCTACGTTGGTGGTTGACGTCATTTGACGAGAATTGTTGACGTTGCTCACGCTTCCCGGACGCGCATCTCCCGCGCGCACCTGCGGCGGCAGAATAGACGGGCGGACATCACCAACCCGCATCGAATCGGCAACACCGCCGGGCGCGGCCTCGGCCTTCGTTTCTTCCGGTCGTGAAGACTCATCGCCGCCGAGCCAGTCCTTAATCCAGTCTGGGAGAAGGTTGTAGAGTTTTTGAGCTACCCAATTCAGCATTTCGACAAGCACATCGTTGATCTTGGAGATTCCCCTCCAGATCGTTTTGAGGACTTCGATAACGCCTTTCCCGTCCAGCGTCAGTATTGAGGTGAAGAGCTTGGCGAACCCTGAAAGTACATCCCAGACGCCTCCCAAGATGCTCTTAATGCCTTCCCATATTATTTTTAAACGTACGGCAATTTCATCACCTTCACCGAATAATTTCCAAAATTTTCCAAGTGCTGACTCCCCTCCCTCAATATATGTTTTTAGATCATCAAAGATAAGACCAAGTGCAGCAGCAACGAGAATAAAAGGTGTAAATGGAGCTACAGCAGCCCATGCAGCTGTAGCCATTTTCAAAAGTGCAGGTGTCATTACTACACTGATCATCGTTCCCAAAGTAGTAAAAAATGCAATGACAACTTGTTTATTTTCTTCAATTATCTTAAATAATTTTATAACAACGTTGATAGCCGCAGTCATTAATGGAAGAACTAAGTTCGATACGGCTGCAGAACCTTTCTTCCAAGCGTCATTGAGCCGCTGCTGGGCTTCTTTCTGCTTTTTCGCGTTCTCAATATCTTGCTTATCAAATCGAGCCTTTTCTTTCCCCGTTTTGATCTGCTTTTCAAGCTCTTTTTCCCCATCATGATGAGCTTGATGCTCTCAGGATCAAAGCCGTACTGAGTGAAAAGGCCGTGGGCTTTGTCTTTCGGCATCTTTTCTACAGCTCTGGCAAACTGCAAAAGCATATCCGCGGAAGAAGTGGCCCCTTCTTTGACACCCTTGAGTGAAATTCCAATATCCTCAACGGCGTCTTTGAACGGGCCTGCATCGTGTAGAACAGCGTCATACATCCGGTCACTGACATCACCGAAAAGCTGCACCAGATCTTGCGTCTCAAGCCCGACTTTTTCCGCCGCTTTTTGCCAACCTTGGAACTCTTTGATGTCCATCCCCAGAGTCTTGCTCGCCGTATCGACTTCGAGGGCTACGTCGGTAAAAGCTGTGAACTGGCTTTTGATAAAGGCAACACCACCAATTACTCCAAAAATTTTTGTAAGCGTTCCCTTGAGCCGTTCAAAGCTGAGTGCGCCCCGATTCCCTGCCTCTTTGAGTTCCTTTCCGGCAGAACGGGCAGCCGAGCCAAGATTATCAAGGCCGCGTCCTCCTCTTTTTGCTGCATTCGATACATCACGCCCCGCGTCAACGGCTGCGGCCTGCACGCCGTCCAGCCCCTTTTGTGCGGCCTGCACCTGTGCTTTAAAATCACCTGCTTTCAGCAAAAGGCTGACGACGAGTTCACCGGCGTTCATGTTTACTCCAGAGACGTTGGTTATGTCCGTCCACGGCAATAATTTCCATCAGTTCGTAGGCATCGGACAGGCCGTACACGGTCTGCATCTCGTGCAGCGTCGCGAGGTTCCGGCTTACCGGGATGCCGACGCATCCGGGAAGGTTTGCGTAGTCCCGGAGTCCGAGAGGTTGAGGATCTGCGACAGGCGGGAGGTCAAGCCCTCGCCGCCCTGCAAAAAATCCAGACAGACGGCGATGGCCTCCCAACGCAGGCGGTAGATCGTGCCCACGTCCTCGACATGGGCGTCGAGGTTTTGCGGGGTGAGCCTGATGACGTCATCGGGTTTTCCGGGGTTCGGGACGCGGTAGATCTGACCGAGGAGCTCGTCATAGAGCGGTTCTGCCAGCTCCCACTTCAGCCCGGACAGCCCCCGGAGTCCGGCGGAAAGCAACGCGGCGGTGTTCGATGACGCGGAGAGCGCCCGGATGTCGGCGGGCATCTCGGAACCGAAGACGGCGAGCAGCGCACGGGCGGCCCATTTTTCCAGTTTCGTGACGGGCATTTCCTTGACCTTGAAGGTCTTCCCGGCGTCGCGGCCCTTGTCGATGGCAATGATCTTTTCGTTGAGCATGACGGCCTCCACGGTTTAAAGCGGGCTCGCGGTCCACTGGTCGAAGGTGATGACGAAGGCGCTCGCCTGCAAGGTCTGAGCGGCGTTGGGGCTGGACTGCACGGAGGTGAGGCCGCCCCGCTTCCCGGTGATCTTCCGGTTGATGCTCGGCATGGCGAACTCGGCATTGCAGAGCATCACCTCCCGTGCCGTTTCCTGATATGTCGCCCAATCTTCCATGAGCTGGCGGCTGGGCGAGTCCGCCGCGAGGGTAATCGTGACTTCCTTGTTGGTCGGGACCCACCCAAAAGAGGTATGCCCGTCAACGCCCTTTTCAGCGACGATGGGCGTATTTGCAGCGACGCTGACCATCGCGTCGGTGCTGAACCCCTCGATCTGCACGGGGCTGTCGTAGAGGCCGGGAACCGTCAGGAAAAGCGTGCAGTTCGCCGCCGTAATCGTCATGTTGCCGAAGTTGTCAGCCATGTTTTACCTCATCACTGAATGGCCGTGGCGGGCATGACGATTTGCTGCACGCTGCCGCCGTCCATGTAATAGAATTTGCATTCCGGGGATTGGCGCTGTCCGCGCACGGTTGCGCCGGGGTCCTTGACCTGCATGTACCAGCCTTGCGTTTCAAGCGTCTGGGAAACGTCCTGCCCAATTTCAGCAAGAAGCTGCACTTTTTGGGTGTTCGAGAGGGTCACTCCGGTGCGGATGGCCCCAAAGTCGAGGAAACGGGTGATGGTGTCGAGGCAGGCCGTGCGGATCATGCCGTAGCCGCTCTCGTTATACGGGATGCACTTTACGGCCTTGAACAGGTCAAGGAGGTTCAGCTGGAGGCCGTCCTTGATGGCGATGGCGTCAAGGTAGGTGTCGAGCCAGCCCCATTTGCCGGAAACCTGCCCGTTCTGGAAAAACTTGAACTGGCTGGAGGCCGTGGCGAAGTCCGCATAGCAGTTGTAGCCGTTGGCGATCAGCGCGTCATAGTTCTCGTCGTTGTCGCAGGTTACGGCAAGCCCTTCGCCCTGCTTGAACGCGAAGGTGAGCCGTCCGTTCGTCTCTTCAAAGTTGATGGAGGCAGCCGTGCCCATGACCCACGCCGCAAGTTCAGGCGTGTTGAACACGGGAACCGTCCCGTCGAGTTCGAGCACCTTGGCGATCTGATACCCCGCCGAGGCCGTAGAGCCCGCGACCTGCGCGGCGTTGTCGGTATCCCACATCACGTAGGCGAAACGGGTGTCATACCCCGCGCACCACCGGGCAAGTGAAATTTTGTCGTCAAGCTCAGGCTCCCAGACAGTCCCGAACGTCACCCAATCGCGGGCGTACAGGAGCACGTTGGTCATGCAGTCGGGAAGCGTCTGAGCGGCCATGCCCACGGACTGCACGGCCCCGGCCTGCTCGGTGAGCAGCAAAAGCGCGCCGAGGTCGGTCCCGGAAGTAGTCGGCGTAGGATAAGAAACAGATGAATCCGCTCCAGTTGTTGAACTTGTAATCTGGAACGCCCCCGTCTGACTCGAATAGGTGACGGAGGGACCCGCAGGCTGGATTTCCGGCGTCCCCTGCGCTTCCGTCGCGCCAGTCGCGGACGTAAGACCCAAAGCCCCGGCGAGGTCCGTTGTCGGCGTCGGATCCGGCTCGCTGCTGCCTCCCGGATTGCTTGCAAAAGACACGCTTGAGCTTGCGCCCGTGGTCTTGCTCGTGATCATCAGATGGTCAACTTCAAGTTCGACGGTCGCCCATGCCGAGAGCGCGGTTTCGAGCACCCCGGCAACGCCCGCGAGATCTTCCACCGAAGAAAAATTCAGACCCGTCAACTCGTGCAGCGTGCCGTCAATGCTGATATCGAGTGCGCCTGCGTTGACCGACTTAAAAGCGAAGGGTGCCGCACTGATTGCGCCGCCATGCAGATAACCTGCGGTTGCCGGGGTCTTCGCAGGGACAAGAGCGGCCTGTACCGCCTCAGCAACCATTGAAAAACTCGTAACTGAAGAGAGATCGATACCCGTTGCATGCTGCTCTTTTCCATCAATGGAAAGGGTAAGGCTTCCGTTGGTCACGGCCTGCAGCACGGCGAGATTGCCCGTATACTTCGCGCCGCGCAGCCATGCGCCCACGGCCTCGCCGTTGTACCGGGCAAAAAAGATCTTGTCCGGGAGGCTCGTCGTGTTCACGTAGCCTGAAAAGTACATGGAAGCCATGCCCGCCTCTTCCGAGAGCGAGCCGAAATAATTCGCCACGGCCTGCGCGCTGGCGAACTGCACGACCCGGCCTGCGGGCAAAAGCTCGGACTGCGAGAGCAGGAGCCCGGCGAAGGTCAGGCCCGGCGTGCCGCCTGCGATGATGCGGGGGATGATTTGAACCAGTTTGTCGGCATTGACGCTCATTGCGCCCTCCTGTGTTTGCTATGCCAGCGGATGAACGGAAAAGTCCGCGTCGGTAAAAGTATCCATCTCAACGTGTTCAACGCGGTTAGCCTGAATCAGCACGTTGAGCATGAAGCGGGGATTGTACTGCTCGTCACCTTCCGCCTGCGTCATGTCCTGCGGGTCTTCGACGTACAGGGGGGCGATCCCGTATGTCTGGAGGAAGCGGCATCCCACGCCGTCGCGCAGGAGCGTTGCGAGCGTTTGGGCGCGGTCGGCGGCGGTCGGCCCGTAGACGTCGAGCTGTACCCGGCGGCGCTGCGGCTGTACGATGGCTGTCCCGCCGCACTCGGTCTGATGCAGGTTCGTCGAGAGGCGCGTCATGGTCATGGGGGTAACGAGCACGTAGCTTTTCGTTTTCGGCTTGCTCACGCGGTTGACGTAGCCGCGCACAACAACGGCGGAATCGCCGAGGTAGCGTTTGCAAAAGTCCCCAAGGGCCTGCACGAGGATGCCGTCACTCATCGCCTTCCCCTTTGGGCGGTTCCGTGGCCCCGATTTCCGGCGGCGCGGTTTTCCGGAGCTTTACGCACCGGATTTTCGTCCAGCCCGCCGTGGGGTTCCAGCGTTCCAGAACTTGATCAACCTGCCACTCGGCGCCGTCCCAATAGACGAGATCGCCGCCCTGCTCCGCCGGACGATCAAGGGCAGACCAGTCCCCGGAAAGGTAAAAATCGTGCCAGATCGTATTCTGGCGCTGCTGCACGAGGAATTGCAGCGTCTTGTCCGCAACAGGCTGCGGCTGCGCCATGACCTCCACGGCAGGGGCCCATGCCGGAACCTGCTCATACTGCGCGTTCACCGTGAACCCCACAGAGACGAGAATTACAATCGGCTGGAAAGGGTTCACGATGCCGACAAGCGGACGCACCAGCTCATGAAGATTCACCGTTTGACTACCTCGTAATCAATGGACTTGAGCAGGCTCCCGGAGTCGATGAGCGTCCCCTTTCCCGCGCCCTTGGCGTTCTTGCGGCGCTTGGTGGATTCGGCGTTGTCCGGGGGCATATTGCTCTTGATCGTCGCCTGAATGTCGTCTGCCATGCGACGCCCCACAAGCCGCATCGCCTCTTTCGGTGTCCGTCCGGCTTCCAACGCTTTCGTGAGGTTATCACACCATACGCCCGCCTTGGCATCGAGCGTGGAACGCAGAAAAGGCCGGGAGGGGATGGTGACGGTGTGGGCTTTGACCGTCGCATCCTGCGCAAAATCGCTTTTGCCCTTCTTTACGAACCGATTTCCGACGCTGCCGTCACGCTTCCGCTTGAAGTACAAGGTTTGCGTCCGCTCAGGGATTTCGATTGTTGCGCCGTATTCGTTGTACGCCGCATACTCCGCAACGGGCGTACCGCCTTCGCCCCGCGTCGCATTTTCGAGTACCCCGGCCTTCACGACGATGTCTGGGGTGATGTACCGCTTGAGCAGTTTTTCGAGTTCTCCGGGCACAGTTTTATCCCCACGGATGCCAATACCGGGCGGCATAGTAGCGCCCGCCCACGGCATAGGGCTGGATGGCCTGCCAAAACGCCTGTCCGCACGGCGTCTGCGCATAGAAGGCTTTCCCGGTGTTCTGAGGCACGGAGAAGCTGACGCTGACAGTCCCTTCCGTAGCCGAAGCCACGGGCCCGGCCTGTCCCGTCGGCCACAAGGCCAGCGTCGCCAGATGGCAGACGAGGAGGTACAGCAGCGTCTTGCGGATCATGACGCCGTGGGCCGGGTCGTAGGGAACCGGGGAGGAGTCCGTGTTGTCCAGAAGCAGACAGGCGACGTCGAACGCCTGCCGAAGCTGTGCATCAGTCAGAAGAGGCTGCCCGGTCTTCGGATCGACGAAGCGCGGATAGGCATCCCGGAACTCCTGCGGATCAAAGACGACCACGGACACGGGCTAGAACCCCGCCTTGCTCTGGAGCGGCTCGGTCTGCGCCTTGGCTACGTCCACGGGTTCCAGACCGTGGCGCAGTTCCGCCCTTTCGTCGGCCTCGTCCACAGCGTCGGCCTTGCGCGCCTGCGCGAAGATGAGGCCGGACTTGAAAATCTCCATGTGCGGGCCATAGGTCTTTTCGATGTACGCCCAATCGTCGGCATTCACCCGCGTCAGCCCGAACGCGCCCACGGGCAGCACGCCCTTTTCCTTTCCGCGCAGGCCGGCGGCGTTGCCTTCAATGAGCACCTTGCGACCGTCGGGCATCGGGAACATGATCCCGGTCGTCCGGTTCAGGGCGACCATCACGGTATCCGCCTTCGTCGCCTGCACCGTTTCCGGGGCGGTATTCTTTTTGGGTCTGGCCATATCTGTCCTCCGTTGTTTTGGTCATCATGGCAAAAAGGACGGGGAAAAATCACCGTGAACAAAATTCGAGGCTATGCCGCCCGGCGAATGCGATACTTGCCCAGCATGTTCAAGTCGTTTTTCAGGGCCAGCCGGAAGGCTTCGATCACGTCGACGTGGTACGCCTTGACGCTCCCGAAACGGCTGTCCTCGATCTCCCGGATCTCGTAATCCATACGGCGGGACATATCGGAGAGCTTGCGTCCCGCGACGGAGTACGCGGCTGGCGTATCCGCAAAGACGTCAAGGAACCACGGGATGCCCTTCACGGACTTGTAGTCCCTGCCCCGCCCAAGCTCGTTCTCAAGAGCCGCAGCCTTGCGGACGGCGGCGGATGCGGTCGCCATTGCGGTGGCCTCGCGGCGTGAACCGATTTCGGCCTTGGTGCGGATCGCATCGTCGCGCTCGGCTTCAATGCGCCTGATGGTGTCCTGCGCGACCAGCACGGCGCGGGCAAGGATGGCTTCGGGGGTATCGTCGGGCTTGGCCATCAGGTAGCCGCCCGCCTTGCGGATGGAGGGGATGACCTCGTGCGTCACCCACCGCTTGAAAGCCTTGGCTTCGGGCTTGCGGGAACGGAGGATGAGGGAATACAGGCCGGGTTCGGATACCACATTCATTTGATGGGGAATTCCGGCCCTTGGATTACCATCAGGATTGCTGAGGGTAATCTTTTCGTCTTCGTCCAGTCCCCGCAGTGCCTCTGAAATATTCTCCAATCCCAGACACTCGCACACGTCTTTCGCCATGAACCACGGATCACCCTGCTCCCTTCTGACGACACGAAGAGAACCGAACTTTTCATGCTCAAAAAAAGCCAAGGGGGAATTTTCCATTGCTGAGCCTCCATAGTGTTTCGGCCATAATGCCTCATGGCGGCGTGGGGGCACACCGTGAACAAGGTTCGCACAGGGCAAAACAAAAGCCCCTTTCGGGGCGGCGGTGGATTTTTGAAACGGCCTATGCCATGATAGCCTCATCTATAATAAGAGGGATGATGTATGGCTACCTACATCAAGTTTCTGGCTGGGGACTATGGGAAAGAAGAATATATTTACATTAAAAATAAAAATCAGTTGCGTTGCTCTTCAAAAATGTTTGGAGCAAAGGAACTTTTCCTTTCCAGTATTGCCTCTTGCGAAGTAGCCAATGAAGAATCGGTCAAAAAACTCGGTGGGACCTTGGGAGGCGCACTTGTCGGCGGCGTCTTGCTTGGAGGCATCGGAGCGGTTGCGGGCGCTGTAGCAGGAGGTAAGACAACTGAGTCTACCGTCATTATTGAATTCAAAAATGGAAATAAGGCATTGGCAAAGGTGAATAGCCCCATGATGGAGGTTATCCGCGCACACCTTTTTGATGAACAATTGACACAAGAGCGCGGAGAACCAAGCCCGTTTATACAGCATGAACGTTCTCAGACACCCCCTAAAAAAATTGCCCTTATCATTGGAGTGATGGTGACGGTAGTACTAGCCGTGTTATGGCTGAGTTGTGCCCTCCAAACGCCTCCCAATACAAATGGGGCCTTGTTATGGGGAATCCTCACTATCCTTTCCGGTCTGTATTCTTGGAAAACATACAAAAAAATATATAAATCTTAATATATTAAATTAGAACAGGGAGAGAGGGCTATGGATTTTTCGGAAAGAATTGCTGAATTGTCGAAAAAGGTAAAGAATCTCGGTGACACCCTCAAAACCGAAGAGGCCACGAAAAACGCCTTGGTGATGCCCTTCATTGCGGCTCTTGGTTATGATGTTTTCAATCCTGCGGAAGTCGTGCCCGAATTTTCAGCCCCCATCGGCGAATATAAGGACGCCCGCGTGGACTATGCGATTCTTGTGGACGGCAAGCCTATCCTTCTTCTGGAGTGCAAGGCTTTGGGCACGTCTCTCGACATGAAGCACTGCAACCAGCTCCAGCTTTACTTCCACGGAACGGAAGCCCCCATTGCCATCCTGACGGACGGCAACCGTTACCGGTTCTATTCTGATCTTGAAACAGCCAACAAAATGGACAGCAAGCCCTATATGGAGTTCGTCCTTGACGATATGGACGAAATGCTGCTCCCGGAACTGCGCAAACTGGCAAAGGGCAAGTTTGATCGGGATGCCTGCATGAGCGCGGCAAACGAACTCAAGTACAACCGAGAGTTCAAACGCCTCATGTCCGAACAAATGGAAAAGCCGCACGAAGATTTCGCGCGCTTTTTCATCGGCCAGACGTATGATGGACGTATCACGCAAAACGTTCTGGATCGCTTCACTCCAATTCTTACCGCTGCGCTTGACCAGTTCATCAACGACCGCATCAACGACCGCTTGAAAAATGCCATGATGCAGCAGAAACCGGAAATTGTAGAGATAGAATCCGAAGATGCCCCACAAGGAAAAGAGCAGGATTCGCGCATAGTCACCACTGAGGAAGAAAAAGAAGCGTATTACCTTGTCAAATCGCTTCTGGTGGGCACCGTTGATCCGGCCCGCGTAGCCATGCGGGACAGCATCAGCTACTGCTCCATCCTTCTTGACGACAACAGGCTCAAGCCTCTGTGCCGCCTGTATTTCAACGGAAAACAGTGGAGGGTCGGACTGTTTGATGGGGAGAATAAGGACGCAAAGGAAGACATCGAAAAACTGGAAGATATTATTCCCTTTGCGGATCGAATCCGGGCTACGGCCTTGAAATACGATAACAAATAAAACTTTCCAACGTGGCGTTGCCCGCCAATGATGAAGAACATCCAGATGCAGGCAACGCCACTATTTTGCCCCTTACATTTTCTGCGCTTTGCGCTGTTCTTTTCCTACGGTACTTCAAAACACCTTCGCTGGTAACCAACCCCGAAACATGTTTTTTTGCCCTGCCAAGATTTGTTATCCTCGTGGTAGTGGTATGTCCTACGGACATTGACTCCGGGTGTGGGCTAATACAATAGCAATTCATCAATATGCCCGCTATCCAGCGACAGGAAACACCCCCACACGTGTGGGGAAGACCCCGAACTCGAAGAGGTGTATAATTCCGGTGGGGAAACACCCCCACACGTGTGGGGAAGACGGCCCGATCCCTGTGTCGTAACCGTGGGCCCTGGAAACACCCCCACACGTGTGGGGAAGACCCTAAAGATTTATTGACGATACTCGCTGTAGAGAAGGCTGTCTAGATGGCAATATAACATTACAAAAACGCTTGACAGTCTCATAAAAGTATGGCGTTGTCTTCCCACGGTGCTCGTAACACCCAAACAGGCGGATAACGCCACCCGATAGTATGGCTCTTTTTGTGCCCTTTTGCCGAAGTCAAGACTCTTTTTGACTTTGGTTTTCTGCTATACTTGCATCTTCCCGATGCCGGGTGTCCCTGATATGTCCAAGGCTTCGGCCCAAAGGCGGGGAGCCGCTCCTGTTTGGCGGTTACGAACACCCGGCATCGTCATTCGTAGGCGGTGCCAATTCCAACAAACAGGAGTGGCACATGTCACAGTCTCTCTGCTTCAACGATTTCATTTTCTCCCCCATCACTCGCGACAATCAACCTTGGTTCCGCTCTTCTGAAATCGCCACCGCGTTAGGGTACGCCCGAGAGGATACCTTGAGTCGTCTTTACTACAGAAACGCTGATGAATTCACCTCAGAGATGACTCAAATGGTTGAAATCAGCGTAGACCGTCAGTTTGGCGTAGAAGGTCGCGCCCGCATCTTCAGCTTGCGCGGCTGCCACCTTCTCGCCATGTTCGCCCGGACTCCGGTAGCAAAGGCGTTCCGCAAGTGGGTGCTCGACGTGATCGAGCAGTACGGCGACAGGGTGCCCGTTGCCGAGCCCGTGACGCTCAACGACGAGCTGATCAACGCGTCGGAACGTGCCGAGCTCAAGCTCATCGTAGACGCCAAGCTCTCGACCTACCCCGCCGCGGTGCAAGGCAAGGCCTGCGCCGAGATATGGGCCAAGTTCAACCGCCATTTCCGCATTGCCGAATATAAGCAACTCCCGGCCCGGCTTATGCCGGACGCCCGCGAGTTCCTGCTTTCCGTCCGCGTCCGCGCCATCAACGCCATACCCACGGCGGAATCCGCAATCCCCGCTCCGGCGCTTCCCACCGCATCGTCACTATACCGCGACCGGGTGAAGGAGCTTGAACGCCTCGAACAGGAATGGATCGAATTCGCTGGGGAAATCCGCTCCCGGCTCCACCAATTCGTCAAGGAACTCCTACGCGTTAAGGGGAGCACTTATCCCGAACTGCTGAACCGGGTATGCCCCAGGCAGAACATCTCGAAGGATCCGCTTCTCGGTATCCTGCAATCCAACTCGTACAACGCCCAGACGTGGATTGACGAGGGAATATCCGCAATGAGAGCGGCAATCCGTGCCGCGAAGACCTCGAACAGGATGATGCCAGGGTAATCCTTGGCAACCCTGCATGAATCATATAAGACTTTACCAACGGAGGGATTCCCCCATGTTGCTGTTCGATACCGGGAAAAAACTGGAAAAAGCGTTTACTGCCGAGCAGTTCGACGCTCTTGTCGAGGTGCTGGAAAAGCGTGAGGATAAGTCCGCGACCAAAGAAGACCTGCGCGAAACCGAGTTGCGTTTACAAGTCGAACTGGAAAAGGTTCGCGGGGAAACTGAAAAAATCCGCGCCGAAATGAAGGAAACCGAAGCGCGGTTGACGGTAGAAATCGAGAAGATCCGTGGAGAGACGGAAAAAGTCCGTGGCGAGGTAAAGGAAACCGAAGCCCGCTTACGGACTGAGATTGAAAAGGTCAAATATGATCTGCTCAGATGGCAGTTCGCCATAGCCTTTGCCCTCGCCGCGATCATGGCCAAAGGCTTCGGCTGGATTGGATTCTAACGAGAAAAGAATATTGCAGAAAAGGCGGTTCTTCGGAGCCGCCTTTTATTCTTGACGCCTGCCTTATTTGTACATATTATTGTACAAAAACAAAGGAGGCGTCATGTCACAGGCCATTACCTACTCCGAAGCCCGGCAGAACCTTGCGGAAACCATGAGCCGCGTCTGCGATCACCATGAGCCGGTCATCATTACTCGGCAAAAATCGCCCTCTGTGGTCATGATGTCACTTGAGGATTATAACGCCATCATGGAGACGGCGTATCTGCTCCGTTCACCCGCCAACGCCGCGCGGCTCAGGAAAGCGATGCAGGCCGCCGATGCGGGCAAGGCCATGCCGCATGAGCTGGAGGATTGAGCATGCTGCTTACATGGACGCCGCAGGCGTGGGAGGACTACCTCTATTGGCAGCATGCGGACAAGCGCACGGTCAAACGGATCAACGAATTGCTGCGCGATGCCATGCGGAATCCTTTTGAAGGGCTGGGCAAGCCGGAACCGCTCCGGTTCGATCTTGCCGGATGCTGGTCACGACGCATCAATCAGGAGGATCGGCTCGTCTATAAGCTGGACGAAAAGAGCGAAGCCCTGATCGTACTCCAATGCCGCTATCATTACTGAGCAGCTCCCAAAGATGCAAAGAAGCCCCAACCGTTAAACAGGCGGTTGGGGCTTTCGCATGGGGGAAGGGGGAGGCTCTACATGCCGGTCATTTGAGCGAACGCAAAGGGCATGAGCACGATGCCGCCGTAGGTGGTGCCGACGAACTTCTGGCGGAAGCTGGACAGGTCGGGCACGACGCGGCCCGCACGCATCTTTTCTCCGAAGGCCAGCGTGCCGGAACGCTGCCCGTTCACTTCGGGGGCGATGAGGAACATGGTTTCCCCGGCGGTCATGCTGTGCAGTTCGGGGACGGTCACGATGTCGATGCGGCTGAAATACCGCTTCAGCATGTCCAGCACGGACACGTTGAAATCGGTAGCCGCGCCGAGGCGCACGGCCAGTTCGGGGGAGAGGCAGAGTTTCAGCGGGGTATCCTTGTCGATGAGGCCGCTGGACTGCTCGGAGAGCTGCGCGAACAGGGCGAGGACGTCATTGTAGATCTGCACCGTGGTCTTGTCGGCCCATTTCGTGGAGCTGCCCGTGCCCGTGGCCTCGGCGGTGATGGCGGCGGGGAGGTTCGGGTCGTTGAGGATGCCGTAAATCTCCTTCCCGGCGACGCCGAGCAGGTAGAAACGGTTCTGGTCGATGTCGATGACGTTGGCCGCCGCGCGCTGTTTGGAGGCCGCAAGGTTGACTTTCGCCGTGCTCGACATCTCCACTTCAAAATCGCCGTAGGTGATGGACGTCTGAAAGACGTACTGCACGCGGGTCTGCCATTCCGAGTTCACGCCCGAAGTCGTGCCGTTGGCATAGTCGGAATACGGCTCGGTCTTCCCGGTCATTTCGTCCACGCGCCACTTCATGTACGGGGTCGTCCAATCGCCTTTTTTCTCTTCCCCGAAGATTTCACGGGCGCGCCGGGGCGCGGTCAGGATTTCAATGACCATCGGGTCGATATACGCCAGCAGTTCGGCGGGGACGGTCGTATTCGGCGTGGTGATGAGCGCGGCGTCCTGCGCGATGCGGGCGCGGTTTTCGGGCGTGGCCCACATGCGCGCATGGGGGAAGACGAAGCCGTAGCGCCTGGCCTGTTCAAATGTCGGGTTCATAACGTTCCTCCTACGCTCCGGCGGCGGCTGCGCCGAGGTTGGTGCGGGCCTGTTCCGCAGTGGTTGCGCCGGTTCCGCCGTTGGCTACGCCGAGCGCACCGGTGGCGTTGCTGAAATCTTTCTGCATCAGGTTCGAGGTGTCGCCGCCGGAGCCGGACGCTGCGGCCTGTCCCCAGTTGCTGATGATGATCGGTTCTCCGATTTCGCCGGGGGTCTTGACGACCCACCCCGTATCGATGTGCGTACCGTCGGGCGTCCCGGTGCTGATGGAACCGTCGGCGGTGGAGGCAAGGACGGCCTGCCCCACCGTGGCTTTGGTCGTGGAAACGGCCCAATAGTCGCCCTTCACAGCGACGGTGAGGTTCGAGCCTGCCGGGACGGTCAAAGTACCGTCAGAAAGCAATTCGTAGTTCACGTAGTTGATGACGCGCTCCACGAAGCCGAGCACGGCAGTGGCCTCACCCGCGACGTTGGTGGCCCGCGTGTTGTCGATCACGCCGGAATCCACGACCGGAAAGACGAAGCGCCCCACGGGGAGGGCCACCGCCGCCAGAGGGTTGAGCGGGGTATAGATGCTCTGGTCGGGCGTCGCTTTGTCGCCAGCGATGCCGGGAGCGACGGAGATATTGACTTGGGACTGCAAAGGCATGGTGTGCCTCCTATTCGGCAATGGTGATGTTGGAAAGCCCGGCGAAGCTGCCGGACATGCGCCCGACGGGGGCCGCGTCGCGGGCGATGGAAGGGGCCGCCTTCTGCTTGCGGAGGATGTCGATCATGCCGGGCCATGCCTGCCGGGGATACTTGCGGGGTTCCTCCCCAAGCTGCTCCAGCGCGTAGCCGTAAACGTCGGACGCGGAGTCGAAGGACAACGGGTCAAGCTCGCCCACCAGCCCGCGCACGTCGCGCACGGCACGGGTGAGGTTCCGCATGTGCTCCTGCGCTTCGGCAACTGCGGAGGCCTTGATGCGGGCGGCGTCCATCGCGGTGAGGGGGCGGGGACCACGGCGACGGAATGCCCTGTCCTGAGCGGTTCCCTTGCCGTCCGGGTCTTCATCTCCGGTCGCCGGGGAATAGGCGAGGTCTTGCAGTGAGTCGGTCAGCTTCTTCTGCTGTTCCGGCGTGAGGCCGGGGACGGCAGCGAGGATGCGCTTGATGGCCGCGTCCTTGTCCTCGTCCTTGCCGAGCTCGCGGCGTTCGCCTTCGGATTCATGCTCACGGTCGAGCTTGCGCCGTTCCTCAGGATCCCGGATCAACTCCTCACCGTACTTGACGCCCTCGGCAAAGGCTTTGCTCTCCTGCGGGTTCTCTGCGTCGAGGCCACAGGCATCCATAGCCTTTTTCATGCCCTCGGACTCATGCTCACGGTCGAGCTTCCTGCGTTCGTCCGGATTGCGCTCCAGTTCCTCGCCATACTTCACGCCTTCGGCAAAGGCGCGGGATTCGGCGGGATCCTCCGCATCAAGCCCGCAGGTGTCCATAGCTTTCCTGGCGTCTTCGTCCATCGCTTCCTTTTTCTCCGCTTTCCCGTCGCCCGTGGCCTTGGAGTAGGCCAGATCGGAGAGGGCATCCTTCAGCTTTTTGACGTCCTCAGGATCGAGCTTGGCGGACAGTTCACCGACGAGCTTGCGGATTTCCTCCGCCTTGTCCTCGTCTTCGGTGACATCCACGATTTCGCCTGTCACGGGGTCGACCTTGTGCAGGTCGATGATGGCCTGCGCAAGCTCCACTTCCTGCTTTTCGATGTCCGGGTTGTCGTCTTGCGCGCCCCGAAACCATTTCTTGAACGTGCCCATAAGCGTTCCTTTTTTCGTTGAAGTTGGATGAGAATCCGCCACCACCACGTCCGGCCCGGCCCGCCCTTCCTCGACCAGCGCGACGTGGTTGCCGCGGATGTTCCGCATGATGAAATCGTAGGGGATGCCCTCGTAGCTGCCCGGCGTGAAATCCGGGTCGTAACGGTAGGCGCAGGAGAGTTCCCGGAAGGAGCCGTCTTCGATGGCGTCGATGGCGGCCCGGTCCCACACGGTCAGCGGCGCATCCACATACGGCGGGTTCCAGACCGCGCCCGTGCCTACCGCTCCCACGCGGGTGAGCTTCTGCGGTTCTTCCGCGCTGTCGATATGGTGCTCGATGTGCAGCGGCAGCCCGGCCCATGTCTCAAGCGACGCTTGAAGTTCTTCCGGGTCGCGCAGGCCGTAGTAGACGGCCTCAGGGTCAAGCCCGGCCTCCTGCCAGCCCGGAACCTCCCGCCCGTAATAGGGGTTCACCGCCGCTTTGGTGATGTGCGACGCCCCGACGTGCAGGAACCCGTTCTCGTCGGTCGTCCGCTGCGAGGGGGCCGCGTCGAAGGCGACGCCTTTGCCTTGATGCATAGATTAGTCTCCAAATTCAGGGATGACGGCCCGATACGTACATTGGCACCCCGGAAGCTCGCCGCAAAGCACCTTGCGCTTTACGTCAGAGTCGTAGAGCCCTTCCGCGATGACGAACCTTTTCCCGTTCATGAGCTGATGGGTATGGCGGCTTGTCTTCTTTCCCGGCACATGCACCCAGATGCCTTCGGTGATGCCGAGCTCTTTGTCCTGCACCCGCTTAAGGGCCTCGGTCGCCTTGTTGGACTGGTCGCGGGCAATGAATTCGGCCCTGCGCCGGGTGATTTCGTACCGCTTGTGGAGTTCGTCGGCGAGAAACTCCACGTCACGGCCCATGCTGGCTGAACGCATTACAAGCCCGGTAACTTCGGTAATGTACTGCTGTGGAATGGACTTGATGATATTGTAATTTTCCAGTAGCAACGCCCGTTCCACATCATTCATGGCCCGCGTGCTGGCCTTCATCTTTACCGTGAAGCCCGCGTCTTTTAACGCCTGCCTCATCCCGGCTTCCGTGCGCCGCCTCGTACTGCCCACGAACTCCCGCGCGAAAATCTCCGCGCTTTCCCTCCACCGCTTCGTCCAGTACCGGAACAGGCGCTTGAGGCGGTCTTGCAGGTCACTCGCCGGGGACGCATCCTGTGCTATGCGGGTTTCCTGCTTCCTGTACTCGGCGCGCAGCCACCACACGACGGAACGCTGCATCTCGTCGAGAAGCGACACCATCCGCTTCCGGTATTTCGCCCGGATGCCCGCGTTGGGCTTGATGGCGCGGAGGATTTTAGCCATGCCTACTCCTCATTGGCGAAACGGATATTTACAATCTCGAAGAAAGGAGCTATATTTCTTTTGAAAGCAGCATCGCTGCCATGAGTCGGCGTTTTCAGGTTCCCGTGGTTTTGCCCACGGATCGCTCCTGAAAGCGCCGATTCTTTTTGCCTTCGATCCGTATAGGGTCGAGTCCCCTCCCGTGTGAGATTGTAAACAAGGTGCTTGGGTTCTCGCATGGGCCGTTCCGCTATATCGACAATGGCTTCCTTTTCACCTTCCGAGGTGGAAACGCTTTTCGTATATGAATGGAATACGGACACGTCGGGATGAAAATGCATCGGGGTGGAGGATTCATAACGCCCTGTAGCGATGATTTCCGGCAAATGCGGAACAAGCTCCGCCTTAAGCGGATCGATAGCCATATCTTTTTTGAGTTCCTTCCAACTTGCCCCGGTAAAACACGCCTCTATCGGCCCATTATCCGTCTGCGCGGTGACATGCCGCCCCTGTAATTTTTCGCGGAAATAAGCATGCGCAGCCTTCTTGTGGTCACCGCCGTGCTCCCGCACCAAGACCTCATAACGGGCCGTGTCCGGCTTGGAGGACTCCACGGGACGTGATTCCCGGTTGACGACGGGCTGCCCCACATTCCCCTTCTTGATCTCGCCTGTTTCAGTGTCGATCTGATACCGTTTCCCGTTCTCGGCGGTACGCCAGACATCCTCGTCCCACGCGGCGTCGTAGACGGCCCCGGCCTTGTCCACGTCGTCGATGTCGGGCATCAAGGTCCCTTCCCCGGCTTCCGGCAGGACGTCGGGCATTCCGTTGCCCTGCGGCACTTCCGCCGGGTCTATGTCGGAGAAGCCGCTGTCCGGGTCACTGGCAAGGGACTGCCGGGCTTCTTCCTGAGAGATGATGTCCCGATCCATGTAGACGGCGATGGTGTCGGCCTTGGTCTTCTGGAGCGTCGCAAGGGCCGCCCTGTCCTCCCCGCCGAGGGGCGCGAAGTCGAACGTCACGGACGGGTCGATGGTTCCGCGCAGGTGGAGCTGGATACAGTCGAGCGCCTTTTTGATGCCGTCGCG
Source organism: Bilophila sp. T19-St14 (assembly GCF_059728385.1). Classification (NCBI taxonomy): domain Bacteria; kingdom Pseudomonadati; phylum Thermodesulfobacteriota; class Desulfovibrionia; order Desulfovibrionales; family Desulfovibrionaceae; genus Bilophila; species Bilophila sp. T19-St14. The sequence continues at coordinate 217,558 of NZ_BAAGFT010000002.1, read as the reverse complement.
CAGGACTTTTTCCTGCTGGCTCGTGATGTGGTCGTAGTAGTTGCGGATGTCCGATTCGCCCGTGGCGTTGAACCCGGACGGGCTGATGCCGAGCAGCTTGACCGCCGGGGTGCGGTTCAGGGCGGCAAGGATTTCAAGGGACTGGCGCACGATGTCGGTCACGCCGGAAAGCGGCGTTTCCAGCTTCACCACCTCTTCCGTTTCCTTGTCCACGGCAAGCACGCCGTCGTTCGTCATGGACTGGATCATGTACCGGATGCGGGTATCAAGCTGCGCCGTGCCCCCGGCCGCGTACAGGATGTCGTCCATCTTCGTCTTGAAGACGGTTAACGAAAACTTCGTCAACAGCCGGGCTTCCGCCGCGCGGCACTCCTGAAAGTGCAGCACGTAATCCCAAAGTATCTGTGCCTGCGGGATGCCTAAAAAGTTATATGCGGGCCGCAGCAGCACCGGGCATTCGTTCGCCACCAGCCGGATAAGCCGGGAAGCATGGACACGCTGCCCAAGCACCCACCACCAGCGGGGGCGAAAGTAGTCCGGCTCAAGCGGCGAAAGGCTGTTGTAATCGCCGGGGAAGACGTTCACTGGGTCGATGACGACGAAGCGCAGGAGGCCGCCGGGGTTCAGTTCCGCCGAGTACTGGCTGATGTTCAGCGGGAGCTCCAGCTCTTTCCCGACGGCCCCGGTATCGATGAAGAGGAACGCGCCGCCTTCGTACCCTACAAGCTCCGTCGCTTCGTGGAAAAGACGCTGGAGCCCCAATCTCTTGCAAGCCTGTGCGAGGTCAGTAAGCAAAGCGTCATCACCGCCCTCCCCTTCGCGCTTGAACTCAATCCATGCGCGGGTCATGTCGTCGGACACCGTCTCGACGCAGGCACGGATCAGGCCGTTCTGGGCAAGGTTCTGAAGTACGCCGTAGCCCATGAATTGCGGCGCAATCCCAACCCCAAGCTCAAGCGAATGCTGAAGCAGGGAGTAGACGCCGGAATCCGCAAGCCGCGCGTCCATCGCAAGCTGCACCTCTTCGGGCGCGCCGAGCGTCTTCGCAGGGCCGTACATCCGGCTGATGTCGTCGGGCGTAGGCGGCAAGGGTTGAGCAAGGCCGCCGCGCACGTCCGGGGAGAGTGACAGACGGCGCGACGGCGGCACGGCTTGCGGGGCTATGGAGGTAGCATGGCGATAAGTGCGCTTCTTGCTCATGGGTGCATCATGCTATGAGCGAAGAAGAATTTACACCGTGAACAAGGTTCGGGGGCTTGACGGAACGTTTTCTACTGCAAGAATGCAACCCCGTTTCTTATACGGACGAAAAAGGCCCCTGCAAAGAGAGGCCTCCTAAGATTATAAAGGGGCAAAAACAAACCTGATACTTTTACCCTGCCACAAAAAATTTCAGCAAGCTTTCCTCATTGCATTTTGAATCCATTCTGTGATTATGCCGGGGTTCCGGATAAAATCTTCCAAAAAAACCATCTTAAAACAAGCCTCAACAGATGGTCCCTCGGTGACTGGTCCCCAACTTTCTTCTTCCTCAGGATATTCGGATTGCTTCCATAACTCTTCAAACGTAGCTTTCTTAGTATCAACTGGACGATAAAGCCCTATCTGAAGAATAGCCTTGCCAGGCTCACCCTCAAGCGGATCGGGTTTTTCCTCTGACGTTCTGTTAGAAGAAGAAAAACTCTCATCCATATAAAATTTAACAATAAGTATCCTATTTTCTTTCCGAGTGGAATCATTATACTTGTAATTTAAAAAAGCATATTGGGAAGCATATACCGGGATATAATCCCATTCCCAATGCTTCCGAGGATCCTCATCCTTAAAATGGGGAGGATCGGTTTCTGTAGGGCTCCAAAAATGATAGATAAATCCCTCCCTTTCAACAGCATTAAACAGAGAATGAAAAAACATATTGTAAAATCCTGCGCAGAGGCGATGTGCCGTCTGGAGCTGGCAGACAAGATGGTTCTCCGGGGTTTGCATCCGTTCCTCTCCTCTAAGATTTGCCGTTGCGGATATCAAAAAAAATCTGCCTGATGGCATCCATAGATAATGTTGGCATCGTCTTGGAATACGCGATGACATTTTCTAAGAAGTTTGATGCTTTTTCAATAAGTCAACGTAGTTAAAATTAAGATCCACCGATTTGCAAAAAGTCAGGAGAGCTTCCGCAGAAATCCTTTTACCCTCCCCACAAATGCCGAACAGCTCAAAGGCCAGTCTGATGTCCCCAAGAATGCGCTTATCCTGCGGCGTTTCGGCATCCAAATTTTCCAAAGCCTGAGCGAATGGCTCCCATTCCAACGGATGGATAGTCGCCTTGAATGGCGCAGCACAAGTTGCTGCAGAGGCAATATCTTCTTCGCTCCATGAGCAGTTTCTCCCTAGCGGGATGAAATAAAGACGCTTTATAACCGAATTGCGGTATTCCGCCACAGCCGCCCTTATTTCGTTTTTCCATTGCTCCAGGTTCTGCCATCCGCCCCCATTCGGCGGTTTCACCTCAATGACTACCAGGCTTTCTTCTAAAAGCATGATAATATCCGGCTCCACCCAATGACGATTGGGGCAACCCTTCAAACAGGGCCAGAAAGAAATTTCATTGAGGGAGAATCCCGTCCCGCCGCTTTCTCCGGTCATAAAAGCAATAAGCTGCCTGAAAACGGCGTCGGAAAGGTAGGCCAGCCGCTCAAAAACCGTAGCCGTCAACAAATCCTCATTGCTATGAAAGATATCTCTCCAACGAGGAGCAGGCTCCACCAAGCCTTCTATTTTGAGTCTGCGGGCTTTTCCAGACCAAATGGCATGAAGCATAGGACCCTCCGTTTTTTTTCACTATGCTGCCGTCTTTCAGGCATAGTCTAAGCTGTATTGAGAAAAATGGGAATCGAATTCCTGCCTCCCTAATCTGGAAATCCCGTTTTCGCCAAAGGCCACCGTCAAATCCCCCCAATCTTCCGCAGGCTCATACGCGGTTGAATGATGGCGGGGTTGATGGACATAGGCCGCTTGGTATCGAAGTCGCGGAGGGCCTGCGTTGTGGCGTCCACCTGGTCGTCGTGGGGCGCGCCGGGGAACTGCGTCAGTTCCGCGATATACTCCCGCGCCCACGGGCAATGCTCAGGGTGCGGGAGCAGGACGTTCCCGGCCTCGAAGAACGTGGTCACGGCATGGGCGCGGGCCGTCTTGCTGCCGTCCGGCTCCACGGGGATGATGCCGGGAACTGCGTGTTTCAGCGCGTCGATGACCGCCGGGCCGTTGGCCTTGTCCTCCACAAGTTTGCGGGTGGCGCCGGGCCATTTGGCGGCAAGCGCCCGGAACGCGGCGACCGTGTCCGTAAACCCCATACGTCGCCGGACCTGATCGAGGAGGTAACGGTCGGCCCCCTTGCGGCCCCACACCTGCCCAACAACAAAATCGGTATCGTCGCCGTCCTTGAATGTCATGTCCCACGAGATAAGAAGCTGGTCGAACTGTTCCGGCAGGTCTTTGGGGAGCCAGAAGCGCAACCATTCGGCCTTGAAAATGTTGCCCCCGTCGGGGGTGGGCCGCTGCTGGTATAGGGCCTCCCAGTCGCGTGTGCCGAGGGCTTTCTTGATGGCAAGGAGCTGGCTCAGCGGGTAGCGTTCCGGGTGCAGGGCTTCCCCGGCCTTGCGGTGGGGCTCGTCCTCCGTTGCGATGGCCGGGAAGTTCACTACGCGCCAGTAGTCGCCCTCCCCCCGTGCGGCGGCCTCAAGCAGCCGCCCGGAAAGGTCGGCCATGTGCCAGCGCGTATTGATGATGAGCACCCCCCCGCCGGGCGCGAGGCGCGTGTACAGCGTGGACGTGTACCAGTCCCAGACGTTCTGGCGGATGGTCGGGGAATCGGCGGACGCCCGATCTTTGAATGGGTCGTCAACGATGACGATATGCCCGCCCATGCCCGTGATGCCGCCGCCCACGCCAGCGGAACGGTAGCAGCCAGCGTGCCCCACCACCTCGAATATGTCCGAATTGCGGAGGTAGGAGCCGTCCCCGATGGTGCGGGTGTTCTTGCCGTACAGCGCCGTGCCGGGGAAAAGCTCCCGGTATTCCGGGCTGTCGATGACGCGCTGCACGTCGCGGTTCATGCGCGAGGACAGGTCGGCGGCGTAGCTTGTGGAAATAATGGAGAGATCGGGGTAGCGGCCCAAGGCGTAGGCCGGGAAACGGCGGGAGGCCAGCTCGCTTTTCCCATGGCGGGGCGGCATGGTCAGCATGAGGCGCGGGGAACGTCCGGCCACGACATCGGCAAGGAAGGCGTCCAGCTCGGAACAGATTTCCTCATGCACCCATCCCATCTTGTAGCCGGGCATGGTGTAGCGCACGAAGGCCGCGAGGCAACTCCGGGCCAGCGCCTTCCTGATGTCGGCAAGGATGGCTGGGCTACTCATGATCCGGCGTTTTGAAGGCTTCCTTCGTCAGGCGAAGCAGCTCGTCCGGGGAGAGGCGTGAGAGATCCACCGGACGCTGAGAGAGGGAACCGTCGGATGAAGTGTGATCCAAGGCGGTTTTGTCCACGATGCCCCACGCCTTGCGCTCTCCCTCCTGCCGGATCTTAATCGTCTCGGCGGTAATCTTGGCGAGCTTGGCCTTGTCGAAGCTGCCTTCGGACAACGCCTCATCCATAATGGCCTGATGCCGATCCCACTCCCGCTGATGGCGGGTGATGACGGCGGCCTTGGCTTCGGCGGCGCGATCCAAGGCTTCGGCCTTTTTTTGAGGGTTGCAGCCTGCAACCACGCCCGCAACCTTGGCCTCCGCCTGCGGTTCACGGTGCCGGAAATGTCCTGCCCCCAGCCTTCGGCCCGGATGCGCTTTTGGATGGCCGTCCGGCTCACACCGTACCGCTTGGACAGATCGGACTGGCTCGCCCCTACTTCGTACTCGGCCCGGATGGATTCCCAATCAAATCGTGCCGCCATCGTCGCACCCCCCGTTTGGCCTGCGCTCTTCCCGTTCCCTCAAGAACCTTTCATGCCCCCGTTTCTCCTCTTCCTCCGGCCTCGTGCTGTACGCCAAATCATACTCCCAGGGGGCCCTTTTCCTCTTCAAATGCGGACACCGATGACCGGTCTGATAGGACACCGGTGGCCGGTCCACTCTTCCAGTACTCTTTCCAGAACCGGCAGCCAAAACCGAGGAGCGTCCGGTTGCCGTGGAGGTGAACACCCCAGAGGATACGAGCGCAGCAACGGCCCTGCGCACTGTCCGCACAGACACGCCGCACTCCTGCGCGACGGTTTCCTGCCGCACGCGGATTTTTCCGGTCCGTTTGTCCATGTGCAGGGCGAGCGCCATACCTACAAGCTTTTCCGTTGGAAGAAGTTCCGCCTGAAGAAGCCGGCGCTGGAGCGCGTAGGTGTCCATTACAGTGATGATATTACCGTGCCAGCCTGTCATCCCCACGGCATTCGTCTTCACGGAAATGGAGCTTCCTCACACACATGGGGATGTTTCCTGCTCACATCGGGCCGATCAGCTTCATGATGAGCGCGCCGAGGCTGCCTGCCGCCGCAGCCACGCCGGCAAGCACGGACATTCCCCCGGCGCGTTTGTTCTCCGCCGCTTCAAGTGCCGAAATACGGACATCCTGCCCGGCGATGCGTTTGCCGTGATCCTTGAGCTGCGTAATCACGATGTCGTCGAGGCGCTGGTTGGTGCCCGCGACTTCGGCCTTGAGCCCGGAAAGTTCGGCCTTCACTTCCCCGATTTCACGGACAAGCTGCACATCGTCGCTCATTGCGCCTCCTCAACGCCCCTGATCCACAGGAGCAGGTTCCCGGCCTCGCCAGCGGGCAGGTGCACCCATTCGCCGGGCTCGGTGAACGTCTCGCCCCGGTAGGTGTAGGACCACTCACCCGTCACGACCGCCCCGGCGTCAAGGGGGCCGGGCTTGTCGCGGCGGTCGGTTCCGCCCATCGAGCGCACCCACTCGCCGCCGGCGTCATCACAAACAGCAGCGCGATCAGCCTCACGATCAGCAGCGCGGCGTTCGCCGTACCGTTGGCGAAGCCACATCTTGATGAGTTCAACGCACGAGGTGAGGAAGTCGAGGACGGCCCGCACATCACTTCCCCGTCACGGCCCTGACTTCGGCCCGCTCGGTTTCGGACTTGCCGTCCGCAGGCGAGGCCGGGAACTTGCTTCTGTGGATCAAGGGTGTGGAGAAAGCGCAATGAGCGACGACATACAGATGTTGCGGGATCTCGGCGAAGTGAAGGCCGAACTGTCTGCGGTCAAGGCCGAACTTGCCGGACTGCGCGAGCGTATCGACGATGTGGTCATTTCAAACCTGGGTGCCCACGGCAAGCGCATGTCCATGCTCGAAACCCGCGTTGCCGCGTTTGAAGCCGCCGAAAACCGCCGGGCCGGGGGCATGGCCGCGCTCGTGGCTGTAGCGGCTGCGGCAGGAGCGGCCGGGAACGTCCTTTCGCGCTGGATCGCGGGATAAGCGGCTCACATATTTCGGCTGAGGCAATGAACATCCACTCTGAAAAAGGAGAAACACTATGACCAAGACGCAAACTGCTGGTCAGGCTGCCGGCACGATAGGGCACCGCCACTACTCCACTGGCGGGACTACTGACGGACACCGTTTCCGATCCGATCTCGGTTCCCGCGGTCGGAACAAGCTCCGCCGCAAGAGTATGGGCGGCTCCGGGGGTTAATCCATAGTGGCGGCCACGACCCTTCTCTTTGACGGCATCAAGGCCGCTGCGAACATCACAGACCGGGTTCTTGTCTTCTATTCCGGGGGCAAGGACTCGGCTGTGACTCTTGACCTGTGCGCACGGTATTTCAAGAGGATCAGCCCGTCTTCATGCGGCTTGGGCCGATACTCTCGTTCCAGCGGGCGTGTCTTGACTGGGTTGAGCGTCGCTACAGGGTTCCCGTCGTGATTGTGCCGCATCCCATGCTCGCGGAATGGCCCCGGTACGGTACGTTCCGGGAATACGATTTCGACGTGCCGATCATCTCCTTCCTCGATGTATACACCTACGCCCGGTCGAAGTCCGGCGTCTGGTGGATCGCGGTAGGGGAACGCATCGCGGACTCCATCGTACGCCGGGCCATGATCAAGGGCGACGGCGGCGTGGTGAATCCCAAACGAGGGCAGTTTTTCCCCCTCGCGCACTGGAACAAGTCGGACGTGTAGCCTACATCCGGCATCACAGGCTGAAGGTCGCCCCGGAAACGCAGCACCTCGGCTTTTCCTTCCAATCACTCATGGGAAACGATCTCGCCGCGATCCGTCGGGTCTACCCGGAGGATTACGCCCACATCGAATCATGGTTTCCGCTCGTGGGCGTCAGTTTGGCGCAGTATGTGTTTGCGAAGAAACAGGAGGGTACGACATGAGCGTCGCCGCGACCAAATTTCAGAAAGGTGAGGAGCGGTACATCCTGCGTTCCCAGATCCAAGAGGTACCCTACAATCCCCGCATCATTGGGGAGAGGGCGGAAAAGCGTCTCCGCGCCTTTATCAAAAAGCACGGCCTGTTCGGAACCATCATCTGGAACGAGCGTACTGGAAACATCGTTTCAGGGCACCAGCAGCTCAAGGCACTCGACTACAACGAGAAGTATCCGGAGGCCAAGGATTATCAGCTCCGCATAACCGTGGTGGCTCTGACGGACCGGGAAGAAAAACAGTCCAACGTATTTCTGAACAATCCTGATGCTCAGGGAGATTGGGATGTCGGTATGCTCGGCAACCTGATGCAGGTAGACGGGTTCACTGCCGAAGAATTGGGATTTACCGAATCCACGGCGGTCATGATGTTCGACGGGGATCCTCGCTTCTCCGCACTGTTTCAGGACACCGAGGACGTCACCGCCACCAAGGAGCAAATCCGCGAGGTACGCAACCACCGGGCCGACAGCATGAAGGACATGCAGGAAGCGCAGAGTGCGGACTTTTACTTCACGGTCGTTTTTCAAATCCCGGCGCTTTGGCGTCGACAGTGGGGAATAACCCTCATGATGGTGTGTGATGGGTCAATGTACGGCAAAGAGTAAGCGAACCGGCGAACGGTGCCGCCGTGCCGCCATGCACGGGCAGACGGTCTATTACATGCACGGGGGAGCCTCCCGCCGCAAGGATGGTGCCCCCAAGGGCTCGAAGAATGCCCTCAAGACCGGGCAGTACGAGACGATCCTCGCCTCAACCATGACGCCGGAGGAACTTTCCTATCGCGACAGTTTGGACATCAATCCTCTGACGACGCTCAGGGAAACCCTCAAGACCCTGCGAATGCGGGAGCTGCGTATTTTGCGCCGGATCAAGAAGGCGATGGACGCCGAGGAGATTGCCGGAACGCCCACCGGAATAATGAATGGTCAAGGGAAAGAACTCCTTCTCCCTGCCATGTTGCTCACTGGAGCGCAGCAAACGAAGAAGGCGGACGGAACCGATCCACCACGAGCCAGAGCGAGAGCCATGCCCGGTACATGGAGTGTCTGGAGAATGTCTTGACCGCTGTTCAGGATCAGATCCGCCGGGTTTCGGAGAGCATCGCCCGGCTTGAAGGAGAGGGTGACGCCGATGACGGCAGGCAGACGGGCGTGCTCGTCTCTCCCGGCCTCTTTTCGGAGGAAGCATGGACAGCCGTGGCCTCCCAATAATCTGGCAGCCAAACTCTCTCCCTCAGGCATTGTTCCTGTCCTGCCCCTTCCCTGAAGTCCTGTTCGGCGACGCACGCGGGCCGGGGAAAACGGACTCCCTGCTGATGGACTATCTCTAGTTCGTAGGGCAAGGACTGCGCGAATTTTGGAAGGGCATCATCTTCAGGCACACCTACAAGCAGCTTGAGGAGATCGTCGGCAAGTCTGAACGTTTCTTCCCTTCCATCATCAAGGGCGCGAAATTCCGATCGACGGCTATGACGTGGAGCTTTCCAGACGGTGAAACGCTCCGGTTCCGTCACGCCAAGCGTATCGCGGACATGGAGAACTATCAGGGCCATGAATATCCGTTCGTCGGCTTCGCTGAGATCTGCAATCAGCCGAGCATGGACGTGTACGAGACGGCTAAGGGCTTCTGCCGCTCCAGCAACCCACAGGCCCCCAAGCTCATCCGTTGCACGACCAACCCGCTCGGCGTCGGGCACTTGTGGGTCAAACGGTACTTCATCGATCCCGACCCGCCCTTCACGCCCATCACGGACGCCGCGGGCAGCAAGCGGGTATTCATCCCCGCCACCATCTACGACAACAAGCACCTCATCGAGGCGGACCCGAAGTACCTCCTTCGTCTGGAATCCATCACGGACGACAACCTCCGGCGTGCATGGCTCAACGGCGACTGGAACGTGGTCGCCGGGGCGTTCTTCGGGGACGTATGGTCGCCTGATCGGAATGTCATCAGGCCGTTCGCCGTCCCCAAAAGCTGGTACTGCTTCCGGTCGTTCGACAGGGGCAGCTCGCACCCCTTCTCCGTGGGCTGGTGGGCCATCGCGGACGGCACGGCAGCGCCGGGCGCATCGTCCCCAATGAGGGGTTCCGCATGTCCAGCCGGGAAGTGGCGAAGGGCATCGTCAAGCGGGAAAAAACCATGCGGGAGTACATGGGCATCACCATACATCCCGGCCCGGCGGACCCGACCATCTATGCCAGCACGGACGGGCCGAGCATTGCCGACAACATGGCCTCGGAAGACGTTCGGTGGGTGCGCGCCGACAATTCCCGCATCACGGGCTAGCAACAGATGCGCGAACGGATATGGGCGGAAGGGGAAGCCCCCCTGCTCTACGTTTTCAACACCTGCACCGAGCTGATCCGCACCCTGCCCACCGCGCCACGCGACGAGCACATCCCGGACGACATCGACACGGAATTCGAGGATCACGCCCTCGACGAAACCCGCTATGCAACCATGTTCAAAAAGCGCGAAATCTTCTTCGGAAGCTCGCACGGATAAGAAGCGACAATGAACAGCAGCTACGAGCAGAAACACCCACTGTACGCGGCATCCTCCACCAAGCGCCGAAAGGCGATGGATCTCTACGAGGATGGGGAACGGTTCGAAGGAAACAGGGCCTATCTGACGCGCCATACCTACGAATCGGACAAGCAATACGACATCCGGGCGAGCCGGGCCACCTACCGCAACTTCGCGGCCCCCATCGTGGACGTGTTTGCCAGCTTCATCAACGAGGGGCGACCAGAGCGTATTTTGCCCGACGCCCTCCGCCCCATCGAGGCGGACACCGACAGGTACGGCATGACCGCAGACGCCTTTTTCGCGGACGTGACCCGGCTCGCGGCGGCAGGCGGGGCGAGGTTCGTCATCGTGGACATGGAACAAAAGAAAGGGGAAACAGTGGCGGGGGACAAGGCCAGCGGTCGCCGTCCGGTGCCCTACTTCACCTCCATCAGCCCCTATGACGTGTGGGATTGGGGGATGGACGCCAAGGGCCTCGCGTGGGCGGTCGTCCACAGCGAGGAGATGGAACACCCCGCAGCCTTCGCCGCCCCGCTCCGCTACGAAACCCTGACCGTCTGGACGCGGGACTCGTGGATGCGCTACCGCCGCCCGATGAAGGACAAGGAAAACACCGAGTACGCCTTGACCGGGGACGGCGAGCGCAAACACGGGCTCGGCGCCGTACCGCTGGTGCCGTTCCTGTTCGAGCCGACTTCCCCCATGACCGGGCTCCCCGCCACGGATGACGTGCTGTCCCTGATCCTGCGCATCTACAGGCGGGACTCGGAACTCGACAAGATGCTGTTCGACCGGGCCGTCCCTCTGCTCAATGTGGGCGGCGTAAGCCAAGAGCATTGGGACACGTTCGTGGTCGCCAGCTCCAACGCCCTCATGAGCACGGAACCGGGCGGCATCACCGCGCAGTACGTGGAGCCGTCGGGCACCGCGTTTCAAGCGCAGGCCGAAGCCCTTGCCCGCGACGAGGCCAGCGTGCGGGAAATCGCCCCCCGTATGGTCCGTCCGCAATCCGCCGTGGGAGAGTCCGCCGAGTCCAAAGCCCTCGACAAAACGCAGCTCGACACGCAGCTTGCCAGGTTCGCCCGGCGCAGCCGCAGCGCGGAAGCCCTCGGAAGCTCGCCGCCCGGTGGCTTGGAGCTAAGGAGGACGGAATCGAGGTGAAATACAACGAGCGTATGACGTAGGTGAGGTTGAAATGGGAATTGAAAAGAAATAGCAATTACTATATAATTTTTATATAGTAAAATTTATAAATATCCGATATAGGGGTAACATATGGAGACTACTACAATTTCAACGGTAAGTCTGATCACTCAAGGAAAACACAAATTCTACTCTTTCACTATGGAAAGTGATATACTAGTTAAAGTCTGCTTTGTAATTTCACGAGATGAAGATCCTACTACAGGTTTTCAAAGAAATTTAGATGAAAGAAGAGCTCGTGAGTGCGCCAGCGCAAACGTGTTGTCCCCGGTACGGTCAACAAACAAAGGCATGAATACTCCGGGGGCGTTGTCGATCTTGAGGTAATCCTTCTTGCCAAGCAATTTCACGATCCGGTTCATGACCTTCTGGGCCTTCTTGCTGATAGCGCGCATATGTCTACTCCTTTGAAGGGTATCGTTTGTCTTTCGTTGAATAGACAATAGATTTTTAAAATCTGAGTATCTATAAAAGGAACCCACCGGCCTAGCCGGTGGTTCTTCATATGCGCCTGTAGGGCTCTGTTACCAGCAGTGCCCTAACAGGCCGCATAGCGAATCTGGCATCGGCATTTCTGTTACTTGCGGCCCGTAAACGGGCTACCCGGGTAGGGAAGGCAAAGCTGCGTACCCAGTTTATCCTCTTCCAGCTGTTTCTTTATGTAATCCCTAATCTTCTCTTTGTTCTTGCCTACCGTATCCACGTAGTTGCCCCGGCACCAGAATTCACGATTGCGGTATTTGAATTCAGATCGCCAAACCGTTCATACAGCATCAGGCTGCTTTTACCCTTCAGATACCCCACAAATCCAGACACGCTCATCTTAGGCGGTAGCAGCATATGTACATGATCCGGGCAGCATTCCACTTCGAGAATTGTCACACCACTCATTGTGACCTCCTTTTGATTTGTTGCTGCTTGCAGTTGCCAGACCGCAAGCTTTACTGACAAATCAAAAGGAGTTTTTATAACATATACAAAGCTGTAAGCTTTTCGGAACCTCCCGCCTAGCGGGAGGTTTTCTTTCTATACAAAAAGCCCCGGCTTGGGGTAAAGCCGGGGCCTGCCGCCGTTCAGGCGCGCATGTCCGAGGGGTTACTTCTTGGCAGGGCCGTAGCCGGGGGCGGGCTTGTATTCCATGAGCTTGTACCAGTCGGGGCATCCGGCGGCGAGCTTGCCCTGCGGCTTCAGATCCTTGCCTGCGAATGCGGGAAAGTCCTTGCCGTAGCGGTAGGCGCGGTGCACCTGATTTTCGGGGGCGTCGTCGCGCTTCACGCAGTAAGGCTTGTCATCCACGGAAATGGGATTGACGTATTCCCAGACGATCTGCTTGTCGGGAGTGACTTCAAAGAGGTGCCCGTTGTTGGTAGAGGTCACCAGCCAGTTGCCGTTGGGCAGCTTCTGGGCGGAGGACTGGAAGTCGGAGTAGAAGCTGTTGTGATCCTTGGTCTGATACTGCCACACTACCTGATTGGTGGCGGGGTTGATCTCCATCACCGTGCTGCGGTTGGCGCTGGAGCGGTGCGTGCCGTTGTTAAAGATGGAGAGGTTGCCGTTGGGCAGCCATTCCACATCGTGGGAGCCGAACAGAATTTGATCGCCGTCGTCATGATAGCCGGACGGGGCCTTGCCCATGCCATAGGCGGCGGGGTTGCCGAAACGCCAGACGATCTTCTTGGTCTTGCGGTCGATGATGTAGATTTCCCCGAAGTCGCGCGAGTTGACGGCGTACTGGTCGGTCTTGGGGTTGTAGCGGACGGAATTCCAGTGCGTCCAGTCGGCGCGGGCGAAATAGCCCATGCTCAGGGGCAGATGCCAGTTGATATCAATCTGATCGGGGCCGGTGCCGATGTGATCCCACACATGCCATTCCCATGCGATTTCCCCCTTGGGCGTCACCTCAATGATCGCATCGGGCCAGATGCCCTGAAGAGGCTGCCCGTCGGGGCCTTGTCCGGGCGCGGCCATGCCGTTGCGGCTGAGGGCGGGGTCCTTGGGATCGCGGCCCTTGGCGAGGGCTTCGTCGTAGGTCTTATTTTCCCAGATCAGGATGGCAGTGTTGCCGTTGGGCAGACGGTCAAAGCCGTGATGGGCGATCTGCCTTGAGTTGCTGACCTTGTATTCCCAAACTACCTTGCCGTCCCACGTATATTCGCGGAGCAGACCGTACCAGCCGCCGAAGTTCACCGGGCTTCCGGCGATCTTTTCAGCGCGCAGGAGATTGCCGTTGGGCAGCAGTTCCGCGTAGAAGGCGGCGTTGTCGTGTTTCCATGTGTGGACGACGTTTCCTTCCATGTCGATGAGATAAGTGGTCTTGCTGCCGGGATTCGGAACCTTGTCCACAATCCACGAGGATACCTTGGTGTGGGGCGTGAACAGCGTATAGCCATCGTAGGCTTTCGCCTTGTCGTAGGACAGCAGGCCGAGCGGGCCGTTGATGGCCTCGTAGGCGTTCGCCGGGGCCCAAAGCAGGAACAGGGACAACAGGGCCGTAGCCAGTGAGGTGAGCTTGCACATACCGTTTTCTCCTCTCCCCCTCCCTAGGGGGCTGATGTTGGCGTAGGGAACAGGAACCCCTTCCCTGCTCCCCTGAAGGACGTTACAAGACCATCTTCCAGAAGGGGATGGCGATGAAGAACAGGAATACGCCGGTCAGGATCATGCGGGCCGCGAGCACCTTGAGCATGTCCTTGAACAGCATGTAGCCGGAACTGAAGAAATACAGGATGACAGCGTATTCATAGGGAAAGATGTAGTTGTCGAGGCCGTACTGGAAGGAATAGAACAACACGCGCGGATCCATCTTCATCTGCATGCCGAGTTCCACGAGCGGCGAGGTCATGGTCGTGGTCGCGGCGAGCGGGGTCAGGAGGAAGTTGGCTCCCGCGCCGAGGATATAGGCCGCGAGCCCCGCAAGGGTATCGCTCATGCCGTGCAGATAAGGCAGGGTGATGCCGGCGATCCAGCCGGTGACCTTGAGAAAGCCGCCCGCGCTGCCGATGGTCATGCAGCCCATGATGAAGAACAGGGGCGCGAAGTTGATCTTGCTGAACTTGGGGCCGTCGAGCAGCCGGACGCCGGGCAGGAAGGCCACGAAAGTGATCCCGATGAGCACCAGACCGGCGGCCACGCCATGCAGTTTGTCTGTAGCGAGCAGGATGAGGGTGGCGAGCATGAGCAGGGCGGCGCGCTTCTGTTCGGGCGTGACCGGGCCGAGTTCCTGATACTTGATCTGAAGGGTCGCGCGCAGGGCCTGCCGATCCACTCTGGAAGGCAGGATGAGCATCACGAGGCCGACGGACATGGCGGTATAGAGCATGCCCGGCAGAAAGTTGTGGATCGCGTATTCCATCCAGGCGGTGTTGATGCCGGAAACCTTGTGCAGGAGCCCCATGCCGAGCACGAGATCCGCGCCGCCGGTAAGGTAGCACAGCTTGGTCGAAGCCACGGCGAGGCAGCAGGTCAGGATGACGGCGGTGGCTTCGCGGCTCTTGGGCTTGAAGTCCAGCGCGTCGCACAGGCTGATGCCGATGGCGCAGAAAATCGCGGCCTTGCCGGTGATGGCCGGAACGAGCGGGGCGACGATGGAAACGGCGAGGGTGATACCAATGAGGGTGCCGACGAAGCTGCCGCCCATGCAGCGCACGCAGGCCAGGCCGATGCGCTTGCCGAGGCCCGTTTCCTGGAGAATCTTGCCGAGCGCGAACCCGCCGATGACGATGATGGGCACTTCCGAGAGCCACGGCGAATACACCACCTGCTGCTTCACGCCGCACAGGACGATGTACAGCACAGGGAGGACAAGCCCCACGGCGACTTCGTTCATGGCGTCCATCGCCCACATGCAGACCGCCCACGTAGTGATGGCGAGGAACATGGCCATCTCATACGTAACGGCCTGACCGTCTATGGGAATGAGGAAATAGACGATAATGGGGATCGCAATGGATATGATCCACTTCACTGCCAGCGTTCCGCGTGCTCCCAGGGTTGGCGAACTCATGCCTCTTCTCCTTCAGAGGGTTGACTGAAAACTTAAGGAGACTCTAACGGGAAGAGGAAAGGCATGATGTAACGGTTGCTACATTTTTCTCAAAGAAACGTTTTTTTATCGTCCCGACGTCGAAAAAGACCGGTACGGCAGGAAGGAAATGCGTTGCTGTAGCGCAAAAGAGTGTATAATCTGCTGTTGTAAAAATGCTTTCCCCTGAGTGACAATGGGCATATCCGTAAAGGGGGAGGTGAGCCGCAGACAAGGAGCAGATGTGGAGACGAACGAAGCGAAACTGATAGAATTTACCCATATTCCCCCCGAAGCGGGCGTGTGGCGGCAGGTGCTCCATCTCGGCAACCGCCTGATCTTCCACAAGGGATCCGAGATCATGCACGGCGGGCAAGAGGGCGCGTACCTGTATTTTCTGTATCAGGGCGAAGTGCGGCTGATGCGGACGACGCTGGACGGTCGGGAAAAAATCCTCATGTGCATGACCGCGGGGGGCGTCACGGGCGAAACCCCATTTTTCGACGAGGTGCCCGCGCACAGTTCCATCGTAGCGGCAACGGACTGCGTAGTGTACGCTTTTTCACAGGATTGCGTACGGCACGAGATCATCCCCCACTACCCGGAACTGACGCTGGCACTGCTGCAATCGCTGGCCTCCAAGGTCCGCGTGCTGTGCAATCAGTCGGTCAGCCTGAGCCTTGAGGAGCTGCCCTCGCGCATCTGCCGGTTCCTACGGCTGCGGGTGCGGGACGGAGACAACGCGCCGTGCGTTTCGCCGGGCCTGAACCAACAGGAACTGGCGAACCTGCTCGGCGTTCACCGTGTGACCCTGAACAAGGCGCTGCGCGAACTGGAGAAGGAATCCATCATCGGGCCGTATGCCAAGGACGAGGTATACATCCTTGATATGGATCGTTTTCTGGAACTGGCGATGAGGTAAGCCCGCGGCGTTTCCCTATGGAAGGCCCTGTACGGACGTGTGTGGAGAAACCGTTCGGGGCCCCTTTGCCCCGTATTTTCCGAAAGGCTCTGTTATAGTTTATGGTTGTTTCATCTCCACAGTGCGATGAAAATACAGCCTTTTTTTCCGGTTTTCCCCTTGGCGGGATCCACGGCTGAGGCATTTTGCCGGTTATCCCTTTGGAGTTTCAAGGAAAAAAGCATCAACCATTTTCTATAACACAGCCTTCCGAAAAGGATGTGAACACACCATGATTGATGCGTTTCAGGCCGACATGAGGCTTGAAACGCATTCTTTTGCGTCAAATGTAACAAACGCAACAGCGCCGCCCCCGGACCGGTGCTAGCGTCCGGTCATACGAAGAGGCATTCTCTCCCATCACAGCGAAATCAAGGAGTCAGTTATGGGTCATCCGACTATCTACCCCACCGGCGTTACCGTATACGATCCTGAAAAGTGCTGGAACGGTTTCACGATCTTTCAGGCGCAGGAAGTCGGCGCCGTACTTATGGATATGAACGGCCGCGAAGTGAACGTCTGGAAGGGCGTCCACGGCATGCCCAACAAGATTTTCCCCGGCGGCTATCTGATGACCAGCCGCGGACGCCGCAGCGGCAAGTACAGCGTGCAGGATGGCCTTGACGTCATTCAAGTGGACTGGGACGGCAACATCGTGTGGAAGTTCGATCGCAACGAATACATCGACGATCCCGGCATCCCCGGCCGCTGGATGGCCCGTTACCATCACGACTTCCAGCGCGAAGGCAGCACCACCGGCTACTACGCGCCCGGCATGGAACCCAAGACCGACTCCGGCAACACCCTCATCCTCGCACACCGCAACGCCCGTAATCCCAAAATTTCCGACAAGCAGCTCCTCGACGACGTGATCCTCGAAGTGGACTGGGATGGCGACATCGTGTGGGAATGGAACTGCAACGAGCATTTCGACGAAATGGGTTTCCGCGAAGGCCCCAAGAACACCCTCGCCCGCAACCCCAACTACCGCCCCACACAGCCCGAAGGCATGGGCGATTGGATGCACATCAACTCCATGTCCGTGCTCGGCCCGAACAAGTGGTATGACGCGGGCGACGAACGCTTCCATCCCGACAACATCATCGTGGACGGACGCGAAGCCAACATCATCTTCATCATCTCCAAGGCGACCGGCAAGATCGTGTGGAAGCTCGGCCCCGATTACGACAACAGCCCCGAAGCCAAGGCCATCGGCTGGATCATCGGGCAGCACCACGCGCATATGATCCCGCATACCCTGCCCGGCGGCGGCAACATCCTCGTGTTCGACAACGGCGGATGGGGCGGCTACGACGTGCCGAACCCCGGCGCCCCCACCGGCGTCAAGGCGGCGCTGCGCGACTATTCCCGCGTGCTGGAAATCGATCCCGTGGCCATGAAAATCGTGTGGCAGTACACCCCAAGCGAAGCCGGTTTCCTCGCACCGATGGACAGCAACCGCTTCTACAGCCCCTTCATCAGCGGCATGCAGCGCCTGCCCAACGGCAACACGCTGATCACCGAAGGTTCCGACGGCCGCGTCTTTGAAGTGACGCCCGACCACAAGATCGTGTGGGAATTCATTTCTCCCTACAAGGGCACGTTCGTCCCCATGAACATGACCTACCGCGCCTACCGCGTTCCGTACGAATGGGTCCCGCAGGCCGCCAAGCCCGCCGAAACCCCCATCAGGCCGCTGGACGTTGCCACCTTCCGCGTCCCCGGCGCCGCCGCCCTGGGTGATCGCGACAAGGAAGTGAGCGTTGAAGGGTGCGTGCCGTACGAAGGCAGCAACGCCCTGTGCGTGGCTTCCGTGGAAGACCCGACCGACAAGTAACAAGACAACCCGAGGCGGGGAGCTTTCCCCGCCTCTTTTCAGAGAGCAGCCATGAGCATCACATTGTATACGGCACCGGACTGCCTGCGGTGCAAAATCGTCAAGGGTTTTCTCGCCGAACGCCGGATCGCCTATGACGCGGTGGATTTCAAGGCCGACGCCCCGACTTTCAACGCCTTCTACCGTGCCAACCGCAAGGCCATCTACCGTAATCCCGAAGGCGTGGAGTTCCCGCTGTTCGACGACGGCACGGTGATCAAACAAGGGTCCGGCGAAATCATCGCCTATCTGCTGTCCGGCCATGCGCTCGAAGGCGCGGTGACGCGCAGCGATCTCCTGCACGGCTGGATTTCCGGCCTCTATCTTTCGCAGTGCCCCGCCGCCGAGGAGGAACATTTCGTCGAGCTGGTGCAGCAGCTCGCCAAGGGCGGGCTCACGGTCTGCATGCAGACGGACGGGCGCAACCCGGCGTTGCTCGAACGGCTCGCCGGCCTCGATGTGCTCGCCAAGGTCCAGCTCAACATCCACGGCCCGACCTCCGTGTACGAAATCCTGTTCGGTGCGTCGCCTTCCAAGGAGGAGCTTGCCAAGACCATCGAACGGGTCAAGGCGTTCCCGAATCATGAAATCCGCTTCCTCGCCGCGCCGATCCCCGGGGACGGCGGCGCGCGCTGGCCGAGCCGCGACGAAGCCGGGGAAGCAGCCCGCATGGTCTTCGACGCCTGCGGCGACCATCAGCTTCCCTATGCCATCGCGTCCGTGACGCCCGATATGCCTCAGGGTATGCAGGGCCTTGAGCCCGTGACCGATCCCATGCTGCTCAAGTACCGCTCCGCGTCCCGCGAATTTCTGTTCAAGGCCGATATTCAGAAATAGGAAAGCGAATCAGGGGAAGGGAAACTTTCTGGAGAAAGCTCCCCTTCCCCCCTCTTCAACTGCTTTTAACCTCATCGGATCCCTGTCGGCTGTTTTCCCGGATTGTCTCTGTTTAGGAAAAACTGGGCGACGGGATTTGGGGAAGGTTCCGGCTGGCGCGTCGCGTCCGCCTCTCCTTCCATACCCTTTTGATAAGCGGGTAACGCCCCAAATCCAAAGCGAGGCAACTCATGCACTACGACGTACTCATTATCGGCGGCGGCCCCGGCGGCACGACGGCGGCGAAGGAACTGGCGGCGGGCGGCAAACGGGTCGCGATCATTGAGGACAACCATTGGGGCGGCACCTGCCTGAACTGCGGTTGTATCCCCACCAAGATGCTGCTCGGCGCGACGGCTCCGCTCGCCATGCTCAGGGCGCAGGAACGCCTGCGAACCATGAAGGGAGGCATCGACATCGACTACAAGGCGTTGCAGGCCCGTGTGGGCCGTTTCATCAAGGGATCGAGCCAGGCCCTCGCCAAAGCCCTGACCGCCGCGGGGATTACCCTGTATCAGGGATACGGCGTCATCGCGGGAAAAGGGCACATAGCGATCCGCTCCGAAGCTGGAGAAGAAATGTTGACGGCTGACGACATCATCCTGTCCTGCGGTTCGTCCAGCGCATCTTTTCCTGGGCTGGCTCCCGACGGCGCCGCCGTGCTCGACAGTACCGGCATCCTGAACCTCCCTGAGGTGCCCGAAAGCCTGATCATCGTGGGTGCCGGGGCCATCGGCCTCGAACTCGGCGATTTCTTCGGCCTGATGGGCACCAAGGTGACCATCGTGGAAGCCGCGCCGCACATCGCGCCTACGGAAGACAACGATATCGCAAAGGAACTGGATCGCACGCTGGGCAAGGCGGGCCGTACCTGCATCGCGGGCGTGATGGCGAAATCGCTGGTCACCAAGGACGGGCAGGCCGAATTGACTCTCGGCGACGGCCGGGTGCTGACCGCCTCCAAGGCGCTGGTCGCCGTGGGCCGGACCCCGAACACCGCCGGGCTCGGCTGCGAAAAGGCAGGCTGCGCGCTGAAACGCCGAGGCTTCGTGGAAGTGGATGAACACCTGCTGGCCGCCGAAGGCGTGTACGCCATCGGCGACGTGAACGGGCTCACACTGCTGGCCCATGCAGCCGATCATCAGGGCGCATACGTCGCCCGCCGGATTTTGGGGCAGGAGCATGGCGCGTATGTGCCCGGCCCGGTGCCGTCCTGCATCTACGGCAGCACCGAAGTCATGCGCGTCGGACAGACCGCCAAGGCCCTGCTCGCCGCCGGAAAGGCCGTCTCCGTGTCCCAGGCCCCGCTGACCCTGAATCCCATCGCGCAGGCCGCGGGCGCTTCCGGCGGCTTCGTCAAGGTGGTCTGGGACGGCGACGTCATCGCGGGCATCGCCGCCGTCGGGCACGGCGTCTCCCACCTCGTCACCGTGGCGCAACTGCTCATGGTCGGCGGATATGTCCCCGAAAAGCTGCATGAAGTCATGTTCGGGCACCCCACGCTGGACGAAATCCTCCCCGCCGCCATCCGTGCCCCCCGTGTAAGCGTGACCGAAGCATAACAATCTTCAAAGGAGAAAAGCGATGAGCCTTACCTATCCCGACGACCGCACGTACCACGCCGAACACTTGTGGGCCAAGCCCGAAGCCGACGGCACCATGCTTGTGGGCATCACCGACTACGCGCAAGATCAACTCGGCGGCATCATCTTCGTGGACCTCCCCGCCGTGGGCGACCATTTCAAACAGGGCGTCTCCTGCGCCTCCATCGAGTCTGTCAAAATCACCTCCGACGCGATCAGCCCTATCTCCGGCGAAATCGCAGCAATCAACGACAGCCTCGCCGATACCCCAGAACTCCTCAATGACGATCCCTATGGTAAAGGCTGGCTCGTCCGCATCAAACCCGACAACGCCGATGAGGGCGGGCGCATCTCCGCCGCAGACTACGCCAAGCTTGTCGGCTGAACGGGCCGGAAATCCGACTGCTCTCGGCTTGGCCTCTTCACAGAAAGGGGATGGGAATCTTTCCCATCCCCTTTGTTGTCAGGCGTACTGAAAAGGTTTTGTCATAGTGTGTGGTTGTTTCATCTCCACAGCACGGTGAAAAGACAGCCTTTTTCTCCAGTTTTCCCCTTGGCTGAATCCATAGCCGAGGCGTTTTTCTGGTTATCCCTTTGGAATTTCGAGGAAAAAAGCATCAACCATTTTCTGGGGCACAGCCTTTTGCAAAGGAAACGGAGGCAACTCTGCCGACACTGAAGGTATCACTGGACTCTGAGTCCATCATGCGCCATTTTATTGTTTATTGTAGAGGGGAAGACGCAGCCAAAGCCTTTATCCCGCTCCGCCGATCCAGAGGATGCGCAAAAGATATGAATCACGTACCTGCTGAGACAAAAATAATGAACAAACGGTATCCCTTCCGCATACACAAACCAGATTCCTAATAGGGCTTTTGAATGGCAACTATTGTCACATTACGAGAATAGCTATACCCGGTACACAGCCTTTCCTCATGGCTGTGTTATAGAAAATGGTTGATGTTTTTTTCTTGAAATTCCAAAGGGATAACCGGAAAAATGCCTTAGCCGTGGCTCCCGCCAAGAGGAAAACCGGAGAAAAAGGCTGTATTTTCACCATACTGTGAAGATAAAACAACCATAAACTATACAAAGCCTTCCTTGTTTCCGAACGGGATTTGCGCCGGGGCCCCTGCAACGCGCATTGCCGTTTCACGGATTGACCTCTTGCCAGCAATAAAGAAAAATACATCGGTTTCCCCTCCGTACGGACGGCTTTTCCGCCCGCCCCATTCACCCCAACCCTTGTGAGATTATGCTGACAGCCAATCGGAAAACGGAAGACTGCTCCTTTCTGGCCCTGCTTATCGGGGTTACGGCCCTTTTTCTCTGGATGATGCTGCCCTTCTTCGACGTCATTTTTTGGGCGGCGACAATCGGCATCCTTTTCCATCCCGTCTACAGAACCATTTCCGAAAAATGGCGTATGGGACGTATCCTCTCATCACTCATAACTATTCTTCTCTGCCTCGTCCTCATCATCATTCCTCTCTCGTACATCCTCTATAACTGCATTGTCGAGGCAACCCTCCTCTACCAAAGGCTGCACGCCGATCAAAATTCCTTTGTCGGTTACATCGACCGGATCAAAGATTCCTATCCGTTCCTTCAAGACTGGCTCCACTACGCCGGGTACGATCTTGAACGCATCAAAAGCCTCCTGACCAGAGCGGCCCTTTCCGCCAGCAGCTTCCTCGCCAAAAATACCGTTACCTTGGGCGAGAACACCTTGGGATTCCTGACCAACTTGGCGCTCGTCCTCTACATTGCGTTCTTCCTGCTCATGGACGGCACCAAGATCCAGGAACTCCTCATCAAGGCCCTGCCCTTCGGGGATCACCGCGAAAAGCTGCTTTTCCGCAAGTTTGCCGAAGTCACGCGGGCGACGGTGAAAGGCAGCCTCCTCGTCGCCGCAGCGCAAGGCGCGCTCGGTGGGGTCATCTTCTGGTTCCTCGACATCCACGCGGCGCTCCTATGGGGCGTGGTCATGACGGCACTGGCGCTGATCCCGGTTGTGGGCGCGGCGCTCGTCTGGGGGCCCGTGGCCGTCTACCTTTTGCTTACGGGCAATTACTGGGACGGCGGCATCCTGCTGGTATACGGCTCCACCGTGATCGGCCTCGCCGACAATATTCTCCGCCCGCTGCTTGTCGGCCGGGACACCAAGCTGCCGGACTTCCTCGTGCTGCTGTCCACGTTGGGGGGATTTGTCTTTTTCGGCATGGACGGTTTCGTCACGGGGCCCACGCTCGCCGTACTGTTCGTGACCGTCTGGCAAATTTTCATTGCGGAGTTCGGGGCAGACGCGCTGGCCTCCCCTGCCGCTTCCCCCGTACCCGTCTTTGTCCCCGCCAAGCGGCAACCGGACAGCCAACCATCATTACCAACAAAGAAAAACAAGGCATCGCGTAAATCCCGTAGGCAACGGTAACCCTCCCGAAAACGGGACTCCCGCCGCCTGACCCAAAATCTTGGCGGTATGCGCTGCCCACCAGCCCCCCAAAAAACGACAGGCCCCTCATGGTGAGCGTGGGCCTGTCGTTTTTGAGAAAGGCTCTGTTATAGTATATGGTTGTTCCATCTCCACAAGGCGGTGGCTATGCAGCCTTTTTCCCCGATTTTCCCCTTGACGGAATCCATAGCCAGACATTTGATTCGGTTATCCCTTTGGAAGTTCAATGAAAAAGCATCAGCCATTTTCTATGACACAGCCTTAGGTCGTGTCGTCAATCAGATATAATCTATTGAAACTATTTAGCTATTTTTAAGTCGCAAAAAAATATTTCCAATAATTTCATATAATTATATGTAACACGACGACAAAACCTAAAAAATTTTCATAAGGATGTATAACCTAACTCTAAATTTGGCTCTCCACGCCGTTGCATAGTGGGAACTGCTTTTGCACAGGCGGGGCATGAAAGGCAAAGGAGTTTGTTATGTTGAAAGGTATGTATTGCCGTATAGTTAAGCAAAGGAATAGGTATATAAATTAACATAATCATTAAGATTATGAGATAATATAAGAATGTCATATTCTATATTTTTTATTATTTTCATATATCTCTATATGTTAATGGATCATACGATCCACAAAGGGGAATGTCAGAGCCGCCCTAAAAATATTCGGCATTGAGATGGGCTGTCCGCAACCGCCAACCTAGCCGTACAGCGGGAGGTACCTGAGGGGAGGGCCAGCCCATCCGCCCTATCCTGTCTTCCACAACGCTGTGCCATAAAAACGGCTGATGCTTTATTTCTTGAAATTCCAAAGAAATAGCCAATAAAATTCCCCAATCATGGAGCCCACCAGCGGAAAAATTGAATAAAAAGCATCTATTTTCAGCATCTTGCTGAAACAAAACAACCTTATACCATGACAAGGCCTTCCACAAAAGCAACGTCCCCCAAAAGACAAGGCGCCTCACAGGGAACCCCCTCTAAGACGCCTCACGGGAAGCGGCGGCCCGCACCGCCCCAAGGAAATCCCGCCCTAACGAAGCGAACGCTCGGTATATTCGGAAAAATCGTATGTCGATTGATGTTCCTGTAAGAAGGCAGGCGACGAGACAAGGCAGTTCGCTGTGGCAACGTTACAAGCCGTGGGGATGTTATACAGATTGGAAATACGCAGCAGAGCCTTGACGTCCACGTCATGCGGCTGGGCCAACATCGGATCCCAGAAGAAAATCAGGGCGTCAATCTTGCCTTCCGCGATACGGGAACCCATCTGCTGATCGCCTCCGAGCGGCCCGGATTTCAAACATTCCACGGGAGTCGATGGGCTTTCGTCACCAAGCAGCTCGCGCAACGCCGCGTCTATGAGGCGTCCGGTCGTCCCCGTACAGGTCAGGCGATGTCCTTTCAGCTCATTGACGTGCTCCCGCGCCCACCGGACCAAATCCTTTTTGCAGTTGTCGTGCGCCACCAGCGCGATATTCATGGAAGCTCCTTTGGGAAAGAGGATAGCAAGAACAACGCCCGCCCCCCCGCCTGTTCCGAAACGGCGCGTGCGTTCCCGCAAAAGGATACGAGAGGCGCGGACGGAGTCAAGAAAAAGGTTTCCGTGATGCCGCCGGCCTTCGCTCGGTTAAAAATGATCTGGCCAGGATGGAGGCGCATCGGCTCCTGTTGTGGGCCTTCGATGAGCTCGCGCCTTCCCGTTCCGGCGCGACGCCTATCGCGGCATTCGCCCCTTTGATGATTTTCTAAAAATTCATTTTGAATTTCATATGGTTGAAATATTGTTTTCATTGCAACAGCGAATGTCTCCGCCTATCACCCGGTTTGACGTGCCCCTCAAAAAACGGCCCATCCCCGCAATAATGGAGCTAGGCCGCCTGATTATATGAAAAAATGACAATATCCATCCCATAACGGATACTTTTCCACAAGGTACGCCCCGCATCCTAAAGCTGCACGAGGCTCAAAGGGATGCGTGGGATCATCCCCTATTTGTGCGCGTGTGGCTGCGGCCAATCCGTTTTGCGGAACAGGCGGTACGGCCTTATTTGCATAGGTGTGGCTTACAGCCCCCATTCCGAAGGCGCAACCCGGTGGAAGTCTTCGTTCTGGGCGGCGATGTCGAGGGGAAGGGATTCGAGATCGTCCAGCGCGGGGATGCTCTCCCGGCCGAAAAATTCGCGGAAGTCAGTTATTTTGATGTAACTCTTGCACGAGCGGCAAACATGGACCTGATAGCCCGGCTCGTTTTCCGCCGTGAAGTAGTCCAGTTTCTTGGCATCTTCCTCAAGGCAAAACGGGCACTGGATACGCTTGGCCCGGAACGTCGTCCGGCAGTACGAACACGTATGCAGCCGCTTTCCACCCTTGTTGATGTCCCGGCCCTCGTTGCGTGACGGTTCCGGGCCGCTCAAATGCCCGATAAACGCCGGGCTCCCGCATACCGGACAGTGCCCGTGCTGCCAAACGTCGCTCTGCGGATAGGCGGCGGAAAGCGCTTCCCCCGCCGCTTCAAGCCACGGCTCCATGCCGTTGTACACAAGGAACGGCAGCAGGTTGGGCGCGTCGGGCGCTTCCTTGGCCCATGCCTCAAAGGGGTCGGCGTTTTCCAGCATGTAGGCGCGGAACAGCTCTTCCGGCCGGATGTCGCCCCGGATCAGCTTATCCCGGACAAGCTGGGAAGTCGTGCGGAGCTGCGGCAGGGATTCCGCCACTTCCAGGATAGCGCGGAAAAGCTTTTCAGCCCCCGCCGCATCGACGGGGAATTGCTCCCTCGCCAGCAACGGCGCGCCCTGCCGGTGCTCCAGATCGCCGCAAACCAATGCCGGATCGACGGAAACCGCCAACGAAGCCTTCACCTCACCCTGCAGGCGGCATACGGCCTTTACGAGTTCCAAAAGTTCCTGCGGGAACCACGTCTTATTTTCAAGGGCAGCGAACTTCTTCACCAAACTGTCGCTCTTCGACGCTTCCATCTATCCTCCCGTGCGCGGGCACAGGGCCGACGCCTCAAGAATAAGGGCGAGAGCCAAGGGGGGCACCCGCCGTTGATCGGTTCCATCCATAACGGCCCAACAGGGCCAGCGCAAGACGTTTTGGCACCCTGCCGTATCCAAAGGCCGAAATCGCCTCATCGGAGCTTCCCACGCCCGTCCAGCCGACACCGTTGGCCCACACGCAGGGCCACGCCTTACTCACACCGGAAAAACTGCACGCTGGAAAGTGAACCGTCATGGCCGGTGGCCACGCCTCACGCACACCGGAAAACCCCATCCCTGCGGCAAAGGGTTCCTTTCCTCCCGTTCAAGTATTCCTTGAAGAAACTCCCCATAGCAAAGGTGGTTGGGGGCTCATCGCCTATCGGAGTGAGGAGCCCCACATACGGCAAAACCCGATTCCCCCCCCAAGGTTCCCCGCATGAAGGCGGCGGGCATACGCCCCCGCTCTCCCCTCAGTGTACGAAGCGGGTGCAGAAGTTGACCTTTCTGTTCTCACAGGGACGTTTTGGAACCGGTTGTTTACAGCCCTGTTTGGAATAAGACCTTTCTGTTCTCACAGGGACGTTTTCCCCCTCCGGGTACGACCGGGTACGAAGCGGGCCTTCCAGTCCTGCGAAGCCTCAGATCCGCAGCCGTTCCGCCCTGCTCCTGCGGGTCAGCGTCACGCCGTCCAGCCTGCTTACGGCGTCCATCAGAAAGACACGGTATGTGCCCGAACCACCTTCCACGGGGAGCAGCCTCTCATACGCCAGCTCCCCGCAGACCCCCATAACCGACATGGCGCAGGCGCAGGACGACAGGAGAGCTTGCGGGTTCGCCCCCACGCAGCAGCCGATGATCCCAGCCGACATGCAACCCGTCCCGGTAATCTTGGCCATCATGGGGTGCCCGTTACGGATGGCCCATGCCTCATGGCTGTCCGCAACAATATCGATGGGGCCGCTGATCACGATGACCGCGCCTGTCCGGGCGCTGACCTTCCGGGCACGATCCGCGTGCCGGTTCAGATTGCCTTCCGTACTCAGGGCGTCAAGGTTCGCGTCCACCCCCTTGGTTGTGCCGCTCCCTTCCGCCAGATACGCGATTTCCGAACTATTCCCCTTGATGACGTCAAAACGGACTTCATGGAGCAGCATTTCTGCGGTTTCATTACGAAAACGTGAAGCCCCCACGCCCACGGGATCAAATACCACGGGGCGGCCCAGCCTGTTGGCTTCCTTCCCCGCCGCCAGCATGGATTGCAACGTCCGCTCGCTGAGCGTCCCCATGTTCAGCACCAGCGCGGAACAATGCCCGACGATCTGTTCCACTTCACGCAGATCATCGGCCATGATGGGCGAACCTCCCAAAGCCAGCGTTATGTTGGCGCAATCATTGACTGTAACATAATTGGTAATAAAATGCACCAGCGGCCTTTTTTGCCGCACGGCGCTCAGTACCTTCTCAAAGGGATTCATCTTTCAGCCTTCCTTTCCCCAACGGCGGGATGTCCTCACGCGGCCCAGCCATACGGGGCCGTTTTCGCCAGAGCCCGGCAACCGGCTCCAGACTCCAGCCCATACGGCGGAAAACGGCCGCCCCACCCTTTTTCAGTGCTTTCCCTACGGCAAAAACCCTGCCTCAGACGCAAGGCATCCCATGATTTGCCCATCATGTCTATGCCACTCTCTCCCCCCGCGCAACCAGCAATATCCGGGGCTTGGCCCTCCGGCCATCCCTGTTGGCGGCGACATCCTGACCGGTGCGCCTTGAATTGGTTCACTGCAGGGGAACCATCGCCTTCTGCGGGATACCCCCTTTTTATGGGAACACCGCCTTTTCCTTCATCTTCTTTTCCGCTTTGCAAAGGAATATTTCCACAAGCGCCTTTTTCCCCGAAACAGGATTGACACAAGGCCCACGCTGGACTAGCAGTAGGGTATCCGTAACCAAATCATACAATGATTTAAACTATATATGCTCAGTCAAGCATATATCGGCATTCCTGCGGCGGAGCCACCGGTTCCGCCCAATACCGGGAGGATCACCATGAGCGTATCACGCCGAGGCTTTTTGAAGTTCGGCCTTGGGGCCGCGCTGGCAGGCGCCGTTTCCGGGCTTGGGTTCAACTTGCGCCCCGCTTTTGCGCAGGCCAAGGAATTCAAACTCAAGTGGACGAAACAGACCACTTCCATCTGCTGTTACTGCGCCGTGGGCTGCGGGCTCATCGTCAGCACGAGCACGTCCGGCAACCCGCTGGGCAAGGGCCGCGCCATCAACGTCGAGGGCGATCCCGATCACCCGATCAATGAAGGCTCCCTCTGCCCAAAGGGGGCTTCCACCTGGCAGCTCACCGTCAATGACCAGCGCCCCAAGAAGCCCCTCTACCGCGCCCCCTACGCCACCGAATGGAAAGAGGTGGACTGGGAATGGGCGATGGAGGAAATCGCCAAGCGCGTCAAGGAAAGCCGCGACAAGTCGTTCACGGAAAAGAACGGCAAGGGGCAGATCGTCAACCGCACCGAAGCCATGGCTTCGTTCGGTTCCGCCGCTATGGACAACGAGGAGTGCTGGGCCTATCAGTCCATCCTCCGCAGCCTCGGCCTGGTGTATATCGAACACCAGGCGCGCCTCTGACACAGCGCCACTGTTACGGCTCTGGCAGAGTCGTTCGGACGCGGCGCAATGACGAATCACTGGAACGATTTGGCGAACAGTGACTGTATCCTCATCATGGGCAGCAATCCTGCCGAAAACCATCCCATTTCCTTCAAATGGGTGCTCAAGGCTCAGGACAAGGGCGCGAAGGTCATCAGCGTAGACCCGCGCTTCACCCACTCTTCGAGCAAGGCCGACTTCTATGTCCAGCTCCGCGTGGGCACGGACATCGCCTTCCTCGGCGGGATGATCAACCATATCCTGAGCAACGGCAAATACTTCAAACAATACGTCGTCGACAGCACCAACGGCCCCACGGTCGTCGGCGAGCGGTTCGGGTTCAGCGACGGCCTCTTCTCCGGCTTCGACGCCGACAAGAAGAGCTACGACAAAAAAACGTGGGCGTTCGACATGGACGCCAAGGGCGTCCCCGTGCGCGACGAAACGCTCTCGCACCCGCGCTGCGTATTCCAGCTTCTCAAGAAGCACTACAGCCGCTACACGCTCGACAAGGTATCCGAAACCACCGGCACGCCCAAGGAAGACCTCCTTCGCGTCTATGAGGCCTTCGCGTCCACCGGTGCGCCCGACAAGGCCGGGACCATCATGTACGCGATGGGCTGGACTCAGAAGAGCGTGGGCGTGCAGAACATCCGCGCCATGTCCATCATCCAGCTCCTGCTCGGCAACATCGGCGTGGCGGGCGGCGGCGTCAACGCGCTGCGCGGCGAATCCAACGTGCAGGGTTCCACCGACCAGGCCCTGCTCGCGGACGTCTGGCCCGGCTACCTGCCCGTGCCGACCTCCACGCTGACGACCCTCGCGGACTACAACGCCACCACGCCCAAGACCAGCGATCCCAAGAGCGTGAACTGGTGGGGCAACCGGCCCAAGTATGTGGCGAGCTACCTCATGTCGCTTTATCCCGGCGTGACGCCCGACGTGGCCTACAGCTATGTCCCGCGCCTTGACGCCGACAAGAAGCGGACCGACTACATGTGGATGTCCATCTTCGACCGCATGAACGAAGGCAAGCTCGACGGCCTGTTCGCGTGGGGCATGAACCCAGCCTGCTCCGGCCCGAACGCCAACAAAAGCCGCAAGGCCATGGAAAAGCTCAAGTGGCTGGTGAACGTCAACCTGTTCGACAACGAAACCGGTTCGTTCTGGCGCGGCCCCGGCAATGATCCGACCAAGATCGCCACGGAAGTCTTCTTCCTGCCCTGCTGCACGTCCATCGAAAAGGAAGGCTCCATCGCCAACTCAGGCCGCTGGATGCAGTGGCGCTATGCCGGCCCCGACCGTTACGGCGAAACCAAGCCCGACGGCGACATCATGGTCGAAATGATGCTCGCCATCCGCAAGCTCTATCAGGAGCAGGGCGGCGCCTTCCCCGAACCGATCCTTGGCCTCGGCATCGACAAGTGGATGGAAGGGCATGAGTTCTCTCCCGCCAACACCGCCAAGGTCATGAACGGCTACTTCCTGCGCGACGTGACCATCGGCGGCAGGCAGTACAAGGCCGGGCAGCAGGTTCCCGCCTTCGCCATGCTGCAGGCCGACGGCTCCACCGCCAGCGGCAACTGGCTGCATGCGGGCTCGTGGACGGAAGAAGGCAACATGATGGCCCGCCGCGACAAGACGCAGACGCCGGAGCAGGAAAAAATCGGCCTGTTCCCGAACTGGTCTTATGCGTGGCCCATGAACCGCCGCATCATCTACAACCGCGCCTCCGTGGACAAGCAGGGCCGCCCGTGGAACCCGGACAAGCCGGTCATCCAGTGGCGTGACGGCAAATGGGTCGGCGACGTGGTGGACGGCGGCGGCGATCCCGGCACCAAATACCCCTTCATCATGCAGAAGGACGGCCAGGGCGCGCTCTTCGGGCCGGGCCGCGAAGACGGGCCGCTCCCTGAGTTCTACGAACCGATGGAATCGCCCTTCGAGAAGCACGCCTTCTCGGCGCAGCGCAGCAACCCCGTGGCTTTCAAGGCCATCGGCGAAGTGCTGGCGGTGGCTGACGAGCGCTTCCCGTTCATCGGCACGACCTACCGCGTCACCGAGCATTGGCAGACGGGCCTCATGACCCGCCGCTGCTCGTGGCTGGTGGAAGCCGAACCGCAGGTCTTCGCGGAGCTTGATCCCGAACTTGCCAAGAAGCGCGGCATCGGCAACGGCGACGTGGTGCGCGTCAGCAGCGCGCGCGGCAGCCTGCTTGCCAAGGCCATCGTGACCAACCGCTTCCAGCCCATGAACGCCAACGGCAAGACCGTGCATATGATCGGCCTTCCGTGGCACTTCGGCTGGCTGGTGCCCAAGCGTGGCGGCGACAGCGCGAACCTTCTCACCGCAGCCGTGGGCGACCCAAACTCCGCCATACCGGAATCCAAGGCCTTCATGGTCAACATTGAGAAGATGCCTGATCAGGATTTGCCGGAGTAGTCTTAAGGGGATGGGGAAACCGGGGGAGGGAACTTTTTGTAAAAAGCCCCCTCCCCCAAACCTGCCGAACGGCTCGCTCCCCATCCGCAAAAACTTTGACTGGTGGGGAGGCGGCGCGGCGGGAGCCGCGTTGACTGGACGGCTGAAAGGCAAAGGTTCCCTAGTAAATCTCCCTCCGGGCAACCGAAAAAATGTTCATGGCAAAAATTTTGCCGGGCGGAAAAGCCATTACCGTTTGCAACGGCCCTTCCACCACGTAACAAAAAACAGCGGCTCCGGGGGACCCCCGCCGAGGGAAACCCGCCGGGCCGCCCCAAACGCCGCCCGCCCCGTTTATAAAAGTCTTAGGAGGGGAAAGGGGGAGGTTTGGAGGGGGGAAGGGGAAGCCCTTCTCCAGAAGGGTTCCCCTTCCCCCCTCCAATCTTTTCCCTCCTCCCTTCCCCCGATAAAGGAGTCCATCATGGCGAAAGCCTTTTTTGTCGACCTGACGCGCTGCACGGGCTGCCGCGGATGCCAGATCGCGTGCAAGCAGTGGAAAAACCTGCCCGCCGAGGAAACGACCAACCGCGGCGGACACACCAACCCGCCGGATCTGTCCAGCGTGACCTACAAAACCGTACACATGCGCGAAGTGGGCAAGGGAAAGGACTTTCGTATGTTGTTCTTCCCTGAACAATGCCGCCATTGCGAGCTGGCCCCGTGCATGACCGCTTCGACCATCGACGGCGCCATCGTGCAGGACGAAAACACGGGCGCGGTGCTGTTCACGCCCCTGACCGCCCAGCTCGACGGACAGGCCGTGCGCGAAGCCTGCCCCTATGACATCCCGCGTATCGACCCGGAAACGAAGCAGATCCACAAGTGCGACTTCTGCAACGACCGGGTGCATCAGGGCATGCTCCCCGCGTGCGTCCTGTCCTGCCCCACCGGATGCATGAATTTCGGAGAACGGGAAGACATGGAAAACCTCGCCGAACAGCGGCTTGCGGAAGTTAAAGAACGTTTTCCCAATGCAGTATTAGGTGACAACGGCATTGTTCACGTGATATACTTGTATGCAGAAGATCCCAATCTGTACCACAAGTTCGCCGTATTCGCCCGGAACGACGCCGACCCGATGACGCGCCGCCAGCTTTTTGCGAAACTGCGCCGACCTGTGGCTTAGTCCTCAGCACCCGGAGTTGTAAACGTGAGAAAGGAACTTTTGACCCTTGCCGTGGCCTGTCTCCTGTGTGTCCCCGCTTTCGCCAATGATGACGAAAAACCCAAAGGCGTCAGCGATATCAAGGAGGTCGGCAAAGCCATCCGCAACCCCATCATCCTTGAGGCCACCGGCGGAAAGCAGAAGATGGACGTCGTGTTCAACCACTCGTCGCATCGCCGCGTCCGCTGCCAGACCTGCCACCATGCACTGCCTTCCGATATCGACGCCAAGTACGTCACCTGCGGCGCGAGCGAGGAATGCCATTCAGTGCCCCGTGGCGACGACGGCGTTGCCCCAAGCCTCTTCAAGGCGTTCCACGCCAAGGACAGCGATCACTCCTGTTACGGCTGCCACATGAAAAAGCGCAAGCAGTACACAGGGTTCCAGAAGGGTTGCTTGCCCTGTCACGAAAAGGCTCAAAAGGATCCCAAGGCTCCGGCCGTTGCTGAAAAGACGTTGAACTAACCCCGTCATAGCGGGTTCCCGTTTATGGAACAAGGCGGCTTCCTTTTGTGGAAAGCCGCCTTGTTTCAGGAGGCTGTGTCCTAGAAAATGGTTGATGCCCTTTTCCTTAAAATTCCAAAGGAATAACCGGAAAAATACCTTAGCCCTAGATTCCGCCAATGGGAACACTGGAAAAAAGGTTGTGTTTTCCACCGTACTGTGGAGATGAAACAACCACATGCCATGACAGAGCCTTTCAAAAGGTTGTGCCACAGGAAGCGATTGATGCCTTATGTTTTGAAATTCCAAAGGGATAACCAATAAAATGCCTCAGCCGTGGGGCATCTGGGTCATCCAACGGAAAATTTGAGAAAAATCTGTATTTTCAATATACTGCTGAGAGAAAAGAAGCATATTCTGCGGCAGGCCCTTTCAGAAAGGCCCTGTCATGGCATGTGGTTGCCCATCTCCACAACACGGTGAAAATACAGCCTTTTTATAAGAAAAAACATCAACCATTTTCTATGACGCAGCCTCGGAAAAGGCCGATATCCGCCCTCAAAAACCTTTACACCGTCCGCCGCCCTTTGCCGGTTTCCATCCCCGCGGCGATTCCGTCCCTTGCCCAGAGAAACTTTTTTTGAAAAAAAGAATTCGCCCAGCCCTTTTTGTTCTTTTTATCACGAGACAGCCCTTTTTCCGCGACCGTTTTGCCTCCAGACGAGAATATGATACACAGAGTCACATATCAGCGCATCCCCACCTTCTTGGCAGGCAGCGCCGAGGAGACATCGTGTACGGAATAGTCATGGCGGGTGGCCTGTCGTCCCGCATGGGGCGGAACAAGCTCCGCCTCTCGATTCACGGCGACGGCAAGGACATGCTTGAGCGCACGGTGGAGCTGCTCGGCGGCTTCACTGACGGCGTGTTCGTTTCCTGCCGCGCGCCCGAAGACGCCGCCCCTTTCAAGGCCATCCCCGACGAGGTGGATCGCCAAGGGCCGTTCGGCGGGGTCTATTCGGCCCTGCGCCGCCTACAGCAACCCCTGCTGGTTCTCTCCTGCGATCTGCCGTTCATGGACGGCCCGACGCTTCGCCGCCTGCTCGATGCGCGGGAAACCCGTTTGCCCGGCACCATCATGACCACGTATCAGCAAGAGGAAACGGGGTTTATCGAAGCTCTGGTCGCGGTATACGAACCCGCGTGCCTGCCTTGGTTCGACGCCGCGTGGGAACAGGGCGTCCGCAAGTTCAGCGTGGTCATCCCCGAAGCCCTGCGCACCCACGTCCCCTACTCGCGCTCGGAGGCCCTGCCCTTTTTCAACATCAACTATCCCGCCGACTTTGAAATCGCCCGCCGCCTCGCGGAGCTGATGAGGAGGGACGGGATGTAGGGGCGGACGGAAGGAAGAGAAGACTTGGAGGGGAGAGGGAGGGACTTTCTGGAGAAAGTCCCTCCCTCTCCCCTCCAAACCTCCCCTCTCCCACCCCAAAGACTTTCGTATGCGGGCGTCAGGCCGGCTCCGTTTGGCGTAAAGGGCCGACCGCCGTTTGTACCTGAGCGAAGAAAACGCAACAATTGTTTTTGAGAGCCGTTGGGTACGTTTGAAAATTTGGGCATAGCCGCCTTCAGGAAAGGCCGTGCCATAGAAAACGGTTGATGCTTTTTTCCTTGAAGTTCCAAAGGAATAACCGACAAAATACCTTAACCGCGGACTCCGCCAAGGGAAAAACTGGGGAAAAAGGCTGTGTTTTCATCGCGCTGTGGAGATGAAGCAACCGCATACTATGACAGGGCCTTACGAAAACGATATGCAGTCATATTGTGCTCTTCTAAAACGAAATACCGTAATCATTTTGGAATGGCATTCCCTTCACCATATAAAACGGCACTGTATCCGGCTAGATGGGCATCGCTTCCGCTTCCACAGCCAATTACGCTTTTGGCCGATTGCTCTTTTGAACAATTTTACAAATCCGCAGGGCATTATCAGGAAACACGATTGATATATTCACATAACATGGTGAAAGGAAATATTTTTATAAACTTTTTTATCAGGAAAGGGTTGATGCTTTCTTAAAGTTCCAAAGGAATACCTATAACATGCCTCAACCAGAAGCCCATCAGCGGAAAACTGAAAAAAAGGCGGCATTTTCACCACACTGTAAAGATGAAACAACACAGCCTATGGCGGGCCTTTTCTTTTGATGCCCTTCATAGCTGAAACATTTCATCAGTCCTTTATCGGAAATTTCAAGAAATGACCTTATCGAGCGGCTGTTATGTTACAGCCACCCGCAACGTCCCCAAAGGCTCTTCATCCACAACAAAAACGGGGAACAGGGATTCGATAAGGCCGAAAAGTTTAGGAGCGGAGATGAAACAACACAGCCTATGACGGGCCTTTTCTTTTGATGCCCTTCATAGCTGAAACATTTCATCAGTCCTTTATCGGAAATTTCAAGAAATGACCTTATCGAACGGCTGTTATGTTACAGCCACCCGCAACGTCCCAAAAAGCTCTTCATCCACAGCAAAAACGGGGAACAGGGATTCGATAAGGCCGAAAAGTTTAGGAGCGGAGATGAAACAACACAGCCTATGACGGGCCTTTTCTTTTGATGTCCTTCATAGTTGAAACATTCCATCAGTCCTTTATCGGAAATTTCAAGAAATGACCTTATCGAGCAGCTGTTATGTTACAGCCACCCGCAACGTCCCCAAAGGCTCTTCATCCACAGCAAAAACGGGGAACAGGGATTCGATAAAGTCGAAAAGTTTAGGGGATGAGGGGAGGGGGTTCGGGGGAGGGGAGAAGGCCCCTTTACAAAGGGGCCTTCTCCCCTCCCCCGCCCTTCCCACCACCCAAGGAGCTCCCATGAATCCACTCAAATCCCTGCGGCAGCGGTACATGGAGCTGTCGGAACCGTACCGGCTGCTGCTCCAGCTCAAGGCCGTAATGGGCGGGTTCTCGCGTTCGCTTTTGCCGGAATGCCTGCGCGAAGCGGGTGTCCGGCCCCCGCGCGGGCAGTCATGGAACGCCGGGGACATCAGAGCCGCACTCCATACGCTGCACCAGATAGGGCTTACCGACGGCAAGGATCGCGTCGTTGCGGAATTCGAGCATGAGCTCTGCATGGAGGGCCTGCAACGCATGGCCCCGGCGGTGCGGAAGGTGCTGGAAAGGGGGGCGGGCATCCATACCGCCGCCTTGAGGTTGCGCCTTGCCGTCTATGAACGGGATCTCAGGGCCTATGAAAAGGCCCGGCTTGATGCGCAAGCGATGGAGGAAGGCGGCAACCACCCCTTCGCCGGGCAGTTTGCCGATGCCCCCACCGATCCGGGCTGGCTGGACGTACTCCCGCCGCGCATAAGGCTGGATGTGATCGCCAACAACCTCATCCCGCTCGCCGAAACGGGGGCAATCACCAAAAACCTGCGGAACTGCATGGAGGTTTTGCCGCGGCTGCGCCCCTCGCTGGCGGATCTGCCCCCCTGTCCGGGATTGATTTTGTTCGATGCGCTTGCAGGGCGCTACGCGGAAGCCCGCGCCCAGATCGTGCCGCTGCTGCTCGACAGGGCGGAATTCCGCGGCCCCCTGTTTCAGGGCATCATCACCTTTTTGGAAGGCGGGGACGCCGTGCCCCCGCTCCGGGAAGCCCAAAGGCGCTTCCGCAAGGCCAGCGGCAAGCGCAAGGCGTTCCTCCCCGGCCCCGGCGGGTTGTGCTTCGCGCTGGCCCTGATCCGCGCCGACCAGCCGGAACTCCGCGAAGAATGCGCCGCCATGCTGCGCGAGCTGTCCCCCCGCCAGCCCGCCTACAAGGGGCTCGCGGCGGCAAAGGCGCTCCTCGGCCTTGCCAACGGACGTTCTGAGGCCGCCATGCTCAAACGCATTGAGGATCTGCCGTCCGATCCGTTTTCCGAGGCAGTTTTCCGGGCCGTGGACGCCAGCCTTGACGACGGTTCGCACGACGCCGGCCCCACGGAACGCCAGTTCGAGCGGCTCAAAGGCATACTCCCGCTCACGGCCTGCCTGTTCGCGGAAACGCTGGCCCGCCTCCGCCCGCAAGGGCCGTGGAAGGCGTGGATCGAGGGCTTCCCCATCCGCCATGTCCGGCTTACCGATTTTCTGGATCGGCGCGAAAACTGGGAACGGGTTTTCGAGGCGCTGGTGCACAGGCTGCAACAGCCGGTGGGAAAGGAGAAGGCCAAAAAGCGCATCGCATGGCTCGTGGATACCGAGCGTTTCCGGGTGGAGGCGCTGGAACAGTCTTCCAAAGGCGAGGACTGGAGCGCCGGGCGCGCCGTTTCCCTCAAGCGGCTGCACGAGGAATCCGAAACGCTGGACTGGCTCACCGAACAGGATCGTTCCGTGCTCGCCACCCTGCGCTGGTCGCGGTCGTGGAACGGCACGACCTGCGAGGCCGATCCCTACCGGGCGCTTCCGGCGCTGGCGGGCCATCCGAACCTGCTCCGGGCGTCGGATCGCGTGCCCATCTCGCTGGCCTGCAAGCCCGTGGAACTGGTCGTACGGCAGGAGCGCAACGGGTACAGCCTTGCGCTCTCGCGGTGGATGCCGCGCGGGGAAATGCGGTGCGTGGAGGCCGCCCCGCGATCCTATATCCTTTATTATCTCCCGGAACGTCTGGAAGGCGCCGCCGAACTGCTTGGGGAGCATGGGCTGAGCGTCCCCACGGAAGGCGGCCCGCGGGTGCTGGAACTGATCAGGAATCTGGACGAGGGGGTGGTGCGCCCGGTGATCCGGGCCGAAGAGGTCTCCGCATCGATCCGGCTGCTGGTGCGGCTGCGTCCCCTCGGCACGGGCATTGAAGCCGCGGTGTATGTGCGTCCGTTCGGGATGCCCGATACCCCGGCGTTCCCGGCAGGCGAAGGGCCAGCGGCACCGTTGGCGGAGATCGAAGGCCGCACCGTACGCACGGAACGGGATTTCGAGGAGGAAACCCACGCGGCGAGGGATCTCGCGCGGCGCTGCCCGACGCTGCGCGGACGCGGCGGCATCGGCCCGTGGCTCATTGAAGATATTGAAGAAGCCTTGGATTGCCTTCTCGAACTGGAAGAGGCGGGCCCGGAACTGGAATGGCCCGAAGGGGAGAAGCTCCGGGTCTGCCCGCAGGTTTCGGCAACGCGGCTCTCTGTGGACGTGCGCCATTCGCGCGACTGGTTCCAACTGCACGGGCAGATTGCGGTCAACGAGTCTCTGGTGCTGGATATGGCGCAGGTGCTGGAACGCCTCGCGCAGTCGAAAGGCCGTTTCGTGCCCCTTGGGGACGGCGCGTTCCTCGCCCTGACCAAGCAGTTCCGGCAGCAGCTTGATCGGCTGGAACGGCTGGCCGAACGCGACGGCGCAAGCCTCCGGGTGCATCCGCTGGCGGCGGATACGGTGTGCGATCTGCTCGACGGGGCGGAGGTCAAGGGCGACGCCGCATGGGAAAGCTGGCTTGGGCGCATCCGTCAGCCCGGCGGTACGCCCGCCGTGCCTTCGACGCTGCGGGCGGATCTGCGCGACTACCAGCTTGACGGCTACGTCTGGATGTCCCGGCTGGCCCGCTGGGGCGCGGGGGCCTGCCTTGCGGATGATATGGGGCTCGGCAAGACCGTGCAGACCATCGCCGTGCTGCTGGCGCAGGCCGGGATGGGGCCGTCGATCATCATTGCGCCCACATCCGTCTGCCACAACTGGGAAAACGAGCTCGGACGCTTCGCGCCCACGCTCTCGGTGCACCGTTTCGGCCCCGGCGACCGGGCCGCACAGGTGGGGGCCCTCGGCCCCGGCGACGTGCTCATCGCAAGCTACGGGCTGCTGCACACGGAGGCAAAATGCCTCTCCGGGCGCGAGTGGCAGGTGGCCGTTTTCGATGAGGCGCAGGCGCTCAAGAACGCCGACACCCGCCGCGCACGGGCCAGCCGCCAGATCCCGGCAGCCTTCCGCGTGGCGCTCACGGGCACGCCCATCGAAAACCGCCTTGAGGATCTTTGGAGCCTCTTCAACCTGATCAATCCCGGCCTGCTCGGTACGCGGCAGTCGTTCCAGAAACGGTTTGCCGCCGCATCCGCGCCGTCCACGGAGGAGGGCGTTTCGGAAGGCCAGTCCGCCGCCCGGCAAGCCCTGCGCGCGCTCGTCCGGCCCTTCATCCTGCGCCGCACCAAGAGCGAAGTCCTTACGGAGCTTCCCCCGCGCACGGAACAGGTTATCGAAGTGGATCTCCCCGACGATGAGCGGGCTTTCTACGAGGCGCTGCGCCGCAGCGCCCTCGCCTCGCTGGAGGCCGCCGGGCAGGAGGATGGCGGAGCCTCCCGGAAATTCAGCATCCTGACCGAGCTGATGAAGCTGCGCCGGGCCTGCTGCGCCCCTGCGCTCATCGATCCCGGCACCAAGCTTACGGGCGCGAAGCTCTCGGCTTTTATGGAACTGGTGGAAGAACTCGTACGGGGCAGGCACAAGGCGCTGGTATTCAGCCAGTTCGTAGGCTGCCTTTCCGAGGCCCGCCGCCTGCTCGATGCCGCCGGATACGGCTATCAGTATCTGGACGGCTCCACGCCCGACCGGGAACGTCAGGCGGCTGTGGCGGCATTCCAGTCCGGCAAGGGCGATCTTTTCCTCATCAGCCTGAAGGCGGGCGGGCAGGGGCTCAACCTCACCGCCGCCGACTACGTGATCCATCTTGACCCGTGGTGGAACCCCGCCGTGGAGGATCAGGCGTCCGACCGCGCCTACCGCCTTGGGCAGCAGCGCCCCGTCACCGTCTACCGGCTGGTCGCGCGCGGAACCGTGGAGGAGTCCATCCT
Organism: Bilophila sp. T19-St14; assembly: GCF_059728385.1. NCBI lineage: Bacteria > Pseudomonadati > Thermodesulfobacteriota > Desulfovibrionia > Desulfovibrionales > Desulfovibrionaceae > Bilophila > Bilophila sp. T19-St14. Next base: position 178,076 of record NZ_BAAGFT010000002.1, on the reverse strand, counting down.
CAAGCTCCACCGTTCCAAGCGCGCCCTCGCCGCCGACGTCCTCGAAGGCACGGACGTGCCCTTGAGCGAGGCCGAGCTTATGGATTTGATCCGCAGATGACGGCGTAGCCCGCCATACGGCCTGCAATGCGGCCCACCTGCGCCATCTCACGGGAACGGGAAGCCGCACGCCAGAGCGACGGCCCCTTCCGGTTTTCGGCAGGCCGCCGAGATACCCCGGTTTGTTGGGGCTGCGCCGGGGCAGACGGTTGGGCCTTTATCCGCTGGCCGCCAAGCACCGGAACCGTCTCCACCGTGCGGGCTTCCAACGGAAAGGCCATAGGAACGCATTGATTCGTTCTCGCATTATCCATCAATATGATCCTATGGCAATGCCGTGCATTTGAACCAAAGAGTTTTTGCTGAAAATCGCCGAACGGCACGATACCTATGGCAATGCCGTTGAACAGCCGTCCGCTACAGGAACAGCTCCGGCTCACGGCGCTCCGTACATCGGGCCGCCAATCCCGCCATTTGGGCGGCGAACACGGGCGCGACTTCGGGACGCGGCCCGCGCGCTGCGGCCGGGCAGATGCGCACGCAGCCGAAGCAGAACAGGCAGCGTTCCGGCTCGGCCACGGCATACGTCTCGGAATCAATGATCCGAACCGGGCACGTCCGGGCGCACAGCCCGCAGCGGATACAGGCTTCGGCATCCAGCAGCGCGGGCGCGAACGGCGTCGGCTTGTACTCCTTGTACGGGACAGCCCCCGGCACGCCCAGAGGCGGCATGGAACCGGAAAGGCCATCCGCCTTGGCCCGCAGAGCACTGCCGAAACGCTTCATGGCCACGAGATCGGAAGCGTCGGGACGCCCACGGCCCATGTCGGGGTTGAGGCAGTGCTGCGCCACGAATGCGGCGGCGCCGAGCGTCACGCACCCAGCCGCCTCACCGAGCGTTTTAAGCTCCAGAAGCGCGTCGTCGTAATGCCGGTTGCCGTACACCGCGACCGGCACGAACGGCGTACCCTCGCCGCGCAACGGCAGCCCCTTATGGAACGGCGACGGAATGCGCCCGTAATAGACCGGCATCCCGGCGATCACCAGCTCGTGCGGCCCGGTTTTCAGGAGCGCGGCGCGGCTTTTTGGGTCGGCCCAATCCGTTTCGGAAAGTTCGGAACAGCCGAAGCCCTCGGCCACCGCCCGCAACGTCCGCTTCGTCGTCCCGGTCGGGCTGAAATACGCAATGTGTACCTGCTTGATTTCCATAGATATCCTCCTCTGAACCATCACCGGGAGCCCGCCGGGGACGTTCCCCTTCTGTTTAGAATAAAGCCTCCACAGCCCGGATGATGCAAACACTCCCGGCGAAGGCAATCATGACGAGCAGAATGCCCTGAAAAACGCTTTCCCGGACGAATCGGGCCACGGGCAAGGAAACGGCGAGCCCCATCAACGCGCCGGGCATCCCCCAAAGCGCGGCCTTGACCACCACGGGAGTGTACAGCCCGGCGGCGGCCTGAACAATACAGGTGCAAATGCTGGTGCCGAGAAAATACAGGCTGAGCGTCCCGCGTGTGGTGTCCTTGTCCCACCCGACATAGAGCGCGTAAATCGCCACGGGCGGCCCGCTGAAGCTGATCGCCGCGTTGGCGAAGCCCGACGCAAACCCGGATACGGCACAGCCCCGCACGCTTTCGGGGTGCGCGCCACCAGCGCGGTGCAGCACCTGCCAAGCCACATATACGATCAGCGCCGCTCCCAGGCCGCCCTGCAGCCAAATTCCGGGGACTACCCGCAGGACGTACACGCCGACGATAAGGCCGGGGATACATCCAAGCAGCATGGGGATAATCGGCGCTACCCGCGCGTAGGCGCGGTACATCCATGCCACATAGACCGCAAGGGCCACCGCCACGAGGCAGGTAGCCGGAACAGCTTCACCCATTTCCAGTACGCAGGCCACGATGGGCAAGGCGACCATCGCCGCCCCCATCCCGCTGACGCCATTGATGAAGCCTCCAAGGAACCATGCCAAAAAAACGAGGGGGTAGCTGGATTCAAACATAGACGCCCCACACGGCCTGCCCGGATCTCCGGAACACGCCGGATAAAAAGGGATTGTGAGGGAAAATCCTTTTTTGCTCTAACAGGAGACCCCAAGGCTGTACAGAGGCCACCCCTGAAAAACAGAGGCGTTTTGCGGAAACATTTTGCTTTTGCATTGAACTATTGCGGATTATCATAAAACCGAAACGCCGCTGATTCTGCTGAAGGCGATCCCCTCCCTCTCGGCCCCCTACTATCGCAGGAGGGACATCGCATCAAAGTGGGGCGCTCCACTCCCTCGCGGGACACCCTCACAATGCCGCGCATCTTGCGGCTTTCGCAGGAGCCGCCCCTTGCGGGCCGCCCCGTTTCTCCAAAGGCTCATCATGGCATGCTGTTTCATATCAACAATACAGACTTTTTCTCCAGTTTTCCGTTGATGGACTCCATGCTTGGGGCATTTTATTGATTATTCTTTTGGAATGGCCGTATTATAGAAAATGGTTGATGCTTTTTTCCTTGAAACTCCAAAGGGATAACCGGAAAAATGCCTTAGCCGTGGATCCCGCCAAGGGGAAAACTGGAAAAAAAGCTCTATTTTTCACCGTACTGTGGAGATGAAGCCTTCCCCTCCAATTCTCCCCTTGGCGGAATCATTGATGAGGCCGTGCCGTCGTTTGATATATAATTGTTTGAAATTATTAAAATAATCCTTTTTATAACTCAAAAAAATAATTTATTAATTACAATATGTTATATCAAATTAACAACACGGCTTAAAGCGTTTTTACGCTGAAAATACTCTTCCGACTGCGGGAAGCAGGCGGCCGCTGCGAAGGCATAAGCACCATTTATTCACACTGCTCAATGCAGGATCGAGCCTGTTTTGAACTTTAACATTGTAACATATTAAAATTGATGATCTGTTATAGAATGTGGTTGCTTCATCTCCACAGTATGGTGAAAGAGAGAGAGAGAGAGAGAGAGACTTTTTCCCTCATTTCCCCGTTAATGGACTCTATGGTTGGTGGATTTTATTGGTTATTCCCTTGGAATTTCGGAAAATAAAGCATCTGCCATTTCCTATGACACAGCCAAATTAATTCGCTCTAAGGCGTTTTACTGGTTATTCCTTTGGAACTTCAAGAAAAAACGACAACCGTTTTTATGACACGGCCTTGGAATTTCAAGAAAGCGCCAGCCATTTCTTGTGGCGCAGCCTCCCCAAATAAAAAAGACGAGGGGAAACCTCGCCTTTTCGTGATGCCCAAGCGCATCAGCCGCCATCCGTAAGGCCGGACGGCGGCGGAACTACGGTTTATTCGTGCTTGTTGAACAAAAATTCGGAATGGGGGTTACAGTCATCATCGTCCTCATCGCCCTCATAGGGGCAAATGCCCTTGGGGAGGAGCTGGTGGACGATCATGGCGGTGACCCCGCCGGAGACGATGGCGGAATCAAAGAATATCTTGAGGAAACGCGGCAAGTGTTCAAAAACTTCCGGGGAGGTCAGGGACATGAGCCCCACGCCGATGGATACCGCGACGACGATGGATTCGCGGCGGTTCACGTCATGCTGCAACAGAATGCGGATGCCGGAACAGGCGATCGTCCCAAAAAGGACGACCAGCGCGCCGCCGAGCACGGGCCGGGGCAGAAGCTGGAAAAACACGACGATGACGGGGAACAGGGCGAACAGGATAAACAGCGCGCCGCAGAACTTGCCCACCTTGCGGCTGGCGACGCCGCTGAGCTGGATGACGCCGTTGTTCTGGGCAAAGGTCGCCACCGGGAAGCATCCGAAAACGGCCCCAAGGGTGGTCATCAGCCCGTCGCACAAGATCCCGCCTGAAAGTCGGCTGCGGTACAGGCGACCGCGCACGGGCTGCTCGGAAACGACGCTCGTAGCGGTCAAGTCGCCGATGGCCTCAATGACGATGACGAGGAAAAGGAAGCTCAGGACAAGGAAGGCGTGCAAATCAAAACCGAAAAAGCCGAACTTGAACGGCACCGGCATGATGAACCACGTATGCTGCTCGAAAAGGACGCCCCAGTTGACCTTGCCCATAACGACCGCCACTGCGAAGCCGACAAGGATGCCCACAATGAGCGAACTCATGCGCAGGAGCGGGTTTTTGCTGCGGTTGGCCAAAACGATGGAAAGGATGACGAGCATCCCAAGGAACAGGTTGGAAACGTCTCCGAACGTCCCGTCGGCCTTGGCCGCATAGCCGCCCGCGAGATCCACCGCGCCCACACGTACCAGAGAGATGCCGATCATCATAACGGTGATGCCCGCCACGGTGGGCGTGATGATCTTGCGCAGGAACGACATCATGCGGCTCCCCGCCATGACCACGAACCCGCCGACGAAGCATACGCCGAAGAGCGTCGAAAGCGTCTGTTCCCACGACATCCCCTGATCCTTCATGAGCAGGCTCCCGACGGCGATGAGCGTGCCGGGAAACGCGAAGCTCGTCGCCTGAATGCTCAACATGCCGGAGCCGATGCCGAAGGGCCGGGATACCTGAAACCAGATCCCTATGCCCGCGAACAGCAGGGACATGCTGACAAGGTAGGCGATGGCCTCCGGGGGAACGCCCAACGCGCCCGCGACGATGGCGGGCGGCGCCATGACGCTGAGCACCATGGCCAGAATGTGCTGGAGGGCGGCCAGCAGGGACGAGCCGAAAGGCGGGTGGGACTCAAGGCCGTAAATCAGTTCGCTTCCTTTTTCAGGGCTGGACGTAGCGGGCTGCGAGGCCGGGGCGCTGGACATAGGCATCCTCCAGAGGCTTGGGGATGGGAGATCTTCGCCGGGAAAACCAGCGCCGCGCCTGCCGGGGCCGCGTGCGATCTCTTCCGGGGTTATTCCATTTTTTACGGAAATCGGGTTTCCGCGTACAGTATAATGAGGCCCCGCATCACCACGTATGGCAGATGAGGCAATAATTCAAATCCTCGGCGTGCTCCTTGTGGCAGACCCAACAAGGAACCTCCGTTCCCCAATGCGGGGAAATATGGGGATTTTTCTTTCCACGGGAGGCGGTCTGTTTGGCCGTCTCCGCTGCGTCATGGCACTTGGCGCAGGACATTTCCCCGGCCTGCTTCGGGTTTTTCCGCCCGGTGTGGCAGTCCGCGCACATGAGATCCGCATGGGCATCCCGAAACGCCTTCTGAGGGGCTGCATGGGAAGGGGCGGCAAGGCACAGGGCCGCCAGACAGAGCGCCAGCGTCCAAGCGTACTTCATGGTGGTTCAAACATCCTTCAAGTAATACGTTAAAAAACAGTTGCCGTATACCGACCATCAAATGCGCCGGCCCTAGGCCGTGTTGTTAATTAATATAATATGTTGAAATTATTTGATTATTTTTAAGACGCAAAAAATATTTTTAATAATTTCAAATAATTATATAAAACAGACTCTGTTTAGGATGTGGTTGTTTCATCTCCACAGTGCGGTGAAAAATACAGCCTTTTTTCCAGTTTCCCCTTGGCGTGAGCCACGGCTAAGGCGTTTTTCCGGCTATCCCTTTGGGGTTTCAAGGAAAAAGCATCAACCATTTTCTATAACACAGCCTAAAAATGACGGCACGACCTAGCGCAATGACATTTCAACACGCAATCCCACACCAGCCGGAGTAAGCCGTTGAGGGCATTGAAAGCCCGTTGATGCGGCTTTGATCCCATCAAAAACAGGCATCAAAAGAGCTGCTTTCTTTCACCGCAATCATTTTCAAAACAAAAACGCGACATGCCTCCTGTGAGAAAATGCGCCATAGATTCCCCCTCTTCAAAAGAGCCTCTCTTTACGCGGAGCGGAACCTTTCCCCTTCCATCTTCATGGACGGCAATATCACGTGCTGATTCCTTACCCTGTTGCATCCCCCTAGTAAAGATTCTCACAAGAGATTTTCTCAGGCGGATGTTCCCGATGCGGCCCCTTTGCTTTTTTCGCCTGTCCCATCAGTATGTTCCATTCCCTAGGCTATATGCGGCACATAAATTTCCGCGCATGGATATAAAAACGGCTGCGCGCGGGCTTCATCGGGCATTTCCAGAGCCCCCGGCCCCGCCTTTTCAGGAAACGGCAGCCCCAGCCAATGTACTTTGTCGATTATCTGCCGTTTCCCTTATCCAGTTTTTGCTAAAGGCTATGCCATAGGGGATGGCTGACGCTTTCTTTCTTGAAGTTCCAAAGGAATAACCAAGAAATGCCCCAAGCATGGAGCCCATCGACGGAAAACAGGAGAAAAAGCCGGTAGTTTCACCATATGGTGGAGATGAAACGGCCACATGCTATGACAGGGCCAAATAAAAAAGCGGAAGGTTTCCCTTCCGCCTTTTATGGGTGCCAATGCACTTCGGGCATCAGCCTTTCATGCTGCGCTTGGATGCCTTAAGGGGATTGACTTTCTTCTTGGCTTCTCCAGTAATTTTGGGGATGCGATGCTGGTTCTGCTCAAACAGGCTGGCCGCATCAAGGCTCAACGCATCCAGCCGGGCTGCCACATCCTTGCGGTTTCCGGCGTAACGGTTCGGATCGGCAAGGGGCCGATCCACATACTCCGGCGAGGTCAGATACAGCCCTTTCTCATCAATGGCGAGGCAAGCGCATCCTTCTTTTTCCTGCACTGTCTGAATGATCATGTCCGAAGTCGTTCCAAAACGATTGTTCATAACTTCCTCTTTGGTTATGCCGAGGATCGGCCCATTGCCGATCTCTATTTTGATAATGAAAATCTTAATTAACTATAGGCAAGCATTCAAAAATGTAAATGAGATTGCCCTGTTTTTGCCGCAGCCTTCCATCAGGGAGCATGGCGGGGGAGCCTTTGAGATTTATGCTCGGCCTTTCATTATGCCCGGCCCTTCATCCTGAAAGGGGATGGCCCCATGAAAACGCCTTATAATGCCTCTCTCCCACACCCCTCAAAAGCGCGCCCGCCTCGGCGGCGTCAGTCATCCGTGCTGACGGTAACGTCCTCAGCGTCGGCCACACGTAACGCCAGCGTAGTCCCCATCACACGCAGGGACAGGAGATCCCCCATCGGGGAACGCCCCATGACCGTAATCCCGACACCGGGAAGCAATCCCATGTCCCGAAAGCGCTGGGCACGCTCGCCCGTAGCGGCAACGGCGGCGACAAAGCCGCTCTGCCCGTTTCTCAACTGATACAACTTACGAATCATTCTGTTCCCGCTTGGCCTTCAGCCGCCGTTTTCCGTTCCGCTGAGGAAGTATCCAGCAAATCACCAAGGCTGCGCAGCAAACGCGGGATTTCCCGCCGCGCCTGACGCCAGTACCACCTGATCCCTCTCGGCAGCACCAGCGATGCCACGACCACGGCAAGGCAAAGCACGGCCAACGCCTCAACAAAAGCAACGAGGGCCCGGACAAGCAGCGCCAGCCCAAGCACGGACACAGCAGCCAGCGTCAACACCCGTGCGCACCGTCTATACGAAAAAGCCAACTCAACCTCCTGCGGAACCACGATGCCCATAAGATGCGGCATAGGCACAAACCGCCACAGCAGTGTTTCCTTCCGGGAGATTATTGATTTTGAATTTTATTGTCAAATATAAAACACGCCTTCTGTCGGCATCCCCTTTCCGCCGCAACCGATTCCTGTGCAGGATGCCCCCACTGGAACGGCATAGAAGAACAGCAATAACAGCACAAAGTAACGTGTTGGATGGACAGCCGTGTTTTCTATGCGCAGGGAATCCGCCGCAAAGAATGCCGTAGCGAAACGAGGCGCACGCCGTGGGTGAAATCGGGAAAAAGCGACGGCCCGACCTATGCGGCTCCCTGAAGGGATGCGGAAGCCCCGGCAATACCCGGCAGGCCGGGCCTTTCCCCGTCATGCGGATCCGCTTTGGAAGGCATTTCCACGCCGGGGGCAATGCCGCTGATGTTCCGGGATTGTGCGGCGTTTGCCCTTGCCGGATTACGCCCGCTTGCCGTTATCGGGCCATGCCCGGATGCGTGCCCCCTGTCCGGGACGCCGCAGCGCCCACCCGGAACGGGGCGGCATGGACGCCTGCCATGCCGCCCGTTATCCAAACCCGGATCTGAAAAAGCCGGAAAAGCCTTTTCCCGTTTCCCGGCATTACCGCTTATCGAGCGCCCGTGCGCGGTCGAAGTCCCCCTGATACGTAAACCCCGCGCACAAGAGCATGAACGCGCCAAGTACAAAGACGAACTGCACATATACGATGGCGGCGTTCAAGCCGAACGCGTCGGACAGGCCGCCCACGAGCATGGGCCCGAAAAAGCCGAGCCCTTGGAGGAACGTCACGTAGGTTCCGTAGGCCGACGCCTTATAGCGGGCGGGGACGAGTTCCTGCGTGGCGATATGGATGCCCGTAACCGGAATGAGGAAAAGGATGACGCCGAGCGCGATGAGGGGGAAGCTCTTCAGCATAAACCCGAAGCCGAAGCAGGCCGCCAAGAGGATGAAGCAGGGAACGCCGAGCCATGCGCGGGTTTTGCGGCTCCAACGGCCGAGACGGTCGGAAATGATCCCGGACAAAGGCGTGATCACTATGCCGGTGAACAGATATACCGGGCTCATGTACGCCCCCACTTCCGCGCTGGTCCAGCCCATTTCGCGGACGAGGAACATGGGGATCCACGCCACCATGCTGGAATAGACCATGTTGGCGAAGCCGACGCCGATGCCGAGCATGACGAGCGTCTTGTTCTTCAAGGTGACGCCAAAGGCTTCCTTCAGGCTCACATCGTCCTTTTTGGCGTTTTCGGGCTTGGCCGAAGCCTTGGGCAGGGCCGTGGAAAGCACCATGAACAGCAGCGTCGCCGCGCCCATCACGATGAACGGCGCGCGCCAGCCGATGCTCTGCGCCAGAATGCCCGCCACAGCCGTCCCAAGGGCGAGGCCCACGGACATGGAAGAATTATACAGCCCGATCACCGATCCCCAGCGGGACTTCCTGGTCCAGCTCGTCAGCATGGATACGGACACCGGGGCGTAGCTCGCGTTGCCCATGCCGACCATGAACCGCCCAAGCAGGATGAGGAAAAAGTTTGAAACGAGCCCGCACAGCAGGCAGCCGGTCCCCCACAGGCCGGACATGAGGGTGACGGCCTTTTTCTTGGATGTCTTGTCCGCAATAAAGGAAAGCGGCAGCACAAAGAGGGTCATGCCGCAGAGCACGGCGGAACCGGCCACGCCGATCTGGGAATCGGTCAGGCCGAGGGCCTCCTGCATGGCGGGGAACACTGAAGTCACGCCGAGGCGCGCCGAAAAGTCAAGCAGGAACAGCACATAGAGGACGACAAAGGCGAATATGAAGCGGGGGCGGCTGACGGAAACGGCCGCTTCTTCCACGGGGGCCTCGATGGAGGCCACGCTCAAGGGCTTCTGGGTGGCTTGGGACATGGGCGGATCCTCTTGTTCGTGCGGGACGGAACCCGCGGTTGAAGGAAGGCGATGCGGGCGGATGGGCACGCCCGCGCGCCAATCAGGCACGGGCGGAGTACACGGTTTTCCCGCCCACAATCGTTTCCAGAACGCCGATGCCGCGCAGGGCGGCGGGGTCGGCTTCCAGCGGATTGGCGTCGAGGATCACGAGATCGGCCAGTTTTCCGGGCTCGATGGAGCCCTTGTCCTTATCTTGGAAATTCTGCCACGCCGGGTTGAAGGTGTGGGCGCGCAAGGCTTCGAGCACGGAAATGCGCTGATCCGCCCCAAGCACCTGGCCGGAGGAGGTCAGCCGGTTGACGCAGGCCCAGATGGACAGCAGCGGATCGGCGGGCACGATGGGGGAATCGCAGTGCGCGGTGACCACGAGGCCGCGATCCAGCGCCGAGCGCATGGGATCCATCCGGGCGGCGCGTTCCGGGCCGAGGAACAGATCCCGGTGGCGGTCGCCCCAGTAATAGACGTGTGCGGTGAAGAACGAAGGCGTGTAGCCCGCCGCTTCGAGGCGATCGAGCTGATCCTCGCGGATCGTCTGGGCATGGATGAGGATATGGCGGCAGTCCTTGCGGGGATGCTTGGCCTGCGCCGCTTCGAGCGCATCAAGGGCGTCATCGGTGGCGGCATCGCCGTTGGTATGGATGAGGAACTGCCCCCGCCCATGCGCGGCTTCGATCAGCGCGAACAAATTCTCGCGGCTGTGCGTGGGGTAGCCCCGCCATTCGGGGTCGCCCTGATACGGGGTGTAATAGGGTTTGGCGAGATAACCGGTATAGCCCTGCAGCGAGCCGTCCGCGAGCAGCTTGGCCCCGCCGAGGGTCACATCCTTCCCGTCGAACGCCAGCCAGGGATCGTCAGGATCAAGCGACGCGAAGGGGTTGACGTGTACCCGGACAGCGAGGCGCCCCTGCTCCTGCGCGGCGCGCAGGATCTCCGCATCGTCATAGGAAAACAGGGCCGCATCCACCGCCGTGGTGATGCCCCGCGCGGCGTAATCCCGCGTGGCGGCGGCAAGATCGCCGATCCGCTGCTCCCGCGTCTGCTTGGGCAGCAGCGGCATGATGGTTTCATAGACCGGGCTTTCCTCAAGCACGCCGTCCGGTTCGCCGTCCGCATCGCGCCGGATGACGCCCCCGGCGGGGTCAGGCGTATGGCGGCCAATCCCGGCCAGCTTCAGCGCCGCGCTGTTCAGAACGCACAGATGCCCGGAAATATGCTGTGCGAACACGGGATTATGCGGGGCCGCCTCATCCAGTTCCCAACGGCTGGGGAACCGTTTTTCCTCCAGCAGCGTATCATCGAGGCCGCAGGCAAGCACCCATTCGCCGTCGGGCGTTTCCGCCGCACGGGCCCGTATGGCGGCGAGGATGTCCCCAAGCGTCCGGCAGGCCCCAAGGGGCGGCGAATTGAGGTTCACGCGCCCGCGCACCTGCGCAGCCATCAGGATATGCCCGTGGGCATCGTAAAAGCCGGGGAGCACGGCGGCGCCCCCCATGTCCCGGCATTCCGTATCCGGGCCGATGAGCGGGGCCAGGCCGTCCCGATCCCCGACGGCAAGGATACGGTCGCCGTCCAGCGCGAGGGCCGAAGCGACGGCATCGCTTCCATCAAGAGTCAGGATCACGGCATTGAACAACAGCACACTGGCGTATTGCATGAAGACATCCTCCTTGAAACATTGGAATACGTACCCTTCGGCGGGTATATGTGTTAAAAGGAGCAAGGGGGATGCCAACAGGCTCAGATGTATGTAATCAAGCGTCTTCTCAAGAAGTTATTGACAGCATGACAAAATGCGAACTATCACTCGTCTAGAAAACGGGATGAACAGCGTCCAGAAATCAGGATGCGTCTAAAAAACGGGACGCACCCGCAAGGAATCCGCGCCATGCCCACCATCGCCTCAAGTGTCCCTCACGCTTCGCTTCTGCTCGCCCTCCAGCTTTCCGCACGCCCGCTCCACGAACGGGAGCTCGCCGCCATCACCGGGCTGCCCGAAATCCGCGTCCGCTCCGCGCTGAGGGAGCTGTCGCTCCGAAAGTACGCCGCCCCCGCAGGGGAGCCGGACGGAGGCGGGGCCCCGGCATGGGCCGCCGCCCATATCGGGCCGGACTTGCTGGAAGACATGGCCGAAACCCTGTGCACCTCCTGCCCGGAAGCGGGCGTCCCCTACCACATGGGCATCCTCGGCGGGAACGCCACGCTGGAAGACTGCGAAATCGTAGTCCGCTTCATCGACGACCGCCTCAAGGACAACGATCCCGCCGTGCTCGCCTGTTTCGAGATGGCGGTGCAGTTCCTGCTCCGCTGGGGCCGGGCGCATATGGACGACGCGGGCCAGAAAAGCTGGCGGTATGCCGAGCTTGTCCTCGTAGTCCAGAGCATGTGCATCTTCTCACACCATTACCTCCAGCTCGCCACGGAGCTCTCCCCGCTCGCCTACGAAGTCGCGGCCCGCAACAACAGCGAACGCTTCATGCCCATGATCTGGATTTTCCGGCAGTATCTGCAACTGTTCTCAGGCGGAGAGCCGCCGCTCACGGATCGTTTTTTCTACAGTTCGGAAAAGATGCGCCACTTCAAGGAACAGGACATGCAGGATCGCATCCCCGTCTTTGAAGGCATCGAAAACTTCCTCAAGGGGAACTTCCGCGAAACCCTGCTCTGTTACGCGCGCCGCCCCGCACAGGATCACTGGTGGTACAAGCGGTTTTTCGAGCCACTGTCCTTCTGCGCCAGCCAAGCCGCCATGTACCTGCGCGAATACCCCCTCGCCACCGGCATCATCGAATCCGCCCGGCAGACCGCCGAGCTCGCCGGGGAACGCCTCGTCGCCATGCTCTGGATCGCCCACCTGTGCTTTCTGCTCCTCCGCAAGGGCGCGCTGGACGAGGCGATTGTCAAAATCGACTACCTGCTGAACTGCGTCTCCCCCGAACAAAACCATAAGATCGCTTCCAGCGCCGTGCGCGCCCTCGCCGTCTATCATCACCTTTCAGGCCGCACCGACGCCGCCTACCGTGTCCTCCGCAACGAAACCCTGCGCGCCGCCGCGCGCGGGGTCCCCCATTCGCCTTTCCTCGATCCCCTCGTGCTGGATCTCCTCTACGTCTTCGAGCAGCGGGGCTATCCGCCCATCCCCCGTTACGAGCTCGAACCCACGATTGAGATCTTCCTCCGCCAGCCCAGCCGCCAGCTCAGGGGCACGGCCCTGCGCGCCCATGCCCTGCGCCTCCGGGGACGGGGCGCGCCCGCCGAAGAAGTCGTCTCACTCCTCCATGACAGCCTGCGCGAACTGGAACCCACCGGCGATCCCCGCGAGCTCGTGCTTACCCATCACGAACTCGCCAACATGCTCGAAGCGTTGGGCCAGCACCGCGAGGCCCACCGGCAGCGCAAGCGCGTCACCGAACTCATCGGCCACCCGCTTGATGAAAACGCCTCCTACCGCAACGCCGCCATCGCCGCGACCGGGGAAACGTTCCCCGCCCTCGCCCCCACGCCGGAACCGGAAGCCTTGGACACGCCGGGCCGCGCCCTGCTCGACCGCTGCCATGCCGCCTTCAACCGCGAGCCGACCGCCTACCGGAGCGACGAACTGTTCCAGCACCTGCTCGACATCGCCCAGCAGGAACTCCAGTCCGAGCGCGCCGCGCTGTTCCGGCCCTCGCCCGACGGGAAGCCGGAGTTCGTAGCCTCGGTGAACCTCACCCGGATGGAGCTGGAAAGCGAGCAGATGCGGAGCTGCATGGAATGGCTGGAAGGCATCCTCGGCAGCGCCGCCAAGCCCAGAGAGAGAGAGAGAGAGAGAGAGAGAGAGAGAGAGAGAGAGAGAGAGAGAGAGAGCATAAAAAAATCCTGCTATATCAATGGGTTACTTACATATATAAAAAAGACGCAACACGCCTTTCGATACGCAAGTTCCACTACCAGCAGGAACAATACAGCCAAATACCAGTATGGCTGACAGGTGTATATTACGCGTTCCTCGCATCAAGTCAAGAAAAAATGCCTCTTTGTTGACTGACCAAAATTCGTCAAAACAATGGTGCGAGGAAATCACTGCATAAGGAGGGAGGAAGAGCCAAAAGGCTGCTTTGGAAAAGACGACACCCTCCACCGCATAAGAACAGGTTATGACATGGAAAGATCGTTTATATTGCCCATGTTCAGCGGCGCATAGCCTGACGGGGCTGTATGGAAAATTCACCTACTGCCGATGACGGGGGAGCCATGTTCTCACAGAACTTACCGCGACAAAAGCCCATAAACCCTTTTTAGGATCAAAGGTAACCCAAGCCAATACGTAATCTGGGAATTCACTACGATGGATATATCTATTATACAGTAGAAAGGTAATGATAACGCAAACATTATTTAATAAAAATGCGGATAACCATTGTCATGATTACCCGCACTTTTTATACTAATTCAGTAAGTTTAGGATATTTTCTCAATATAGCGCACTCTCAAATGGACATCCATATGTTCAGGTCTTTTTTTACCTCCAATTTCACCTGTTATGCGGACTGTATTTTCTGGGGTAACTTCAACTTGTCCAAAAACATGTGGAGGAATATCAATCACCATTGTTCCTGTATTGTCAGAAAACTCATATCTGTTTCTTTCAAGATGCTTTATAATTTTCCCTTCTAAAACACAGGTCGTTGTCTCACCAGAGGAGATTGCCTGTTGCACATTGCCGACAGGCATACTGGATTCACTCGGCCCATTGAAACCTGCGAAAGAAGTTCCATACATCAATAAAAAGAACAGAACAAGGCTTGTAACAATTTTCATTGTTTCCTCCTTATAGAATAATAAAGAAAAATGCTACAGTCCCTAAACTCGCTCTTAGAATAAACAAAGCATGGTGAATATGACATTTTATCCCGTGGAACAATCGTGATTTATGTCTCATCAGGAGCAACCGAATTTAAAAATGGTAATTTGATTGAATCCGCTATAGCGATTCCGAGCGCTTTTGTCAATAACCCCTATTTCCAGAAAGGTATCAGCCTGGCGGGAGTGAATAGATAAACACTCTCTGGAGCATATTGGAACATGCGGGGCCGCTCAACTAACATGACGTGCGCTTTCGGGTGCCCTTAGCATTCGCTTTCCATGCCTGCCACTCTTATGCTGCCGCTGGAAAAAATTCCCAAAGAGTTTTCTTCCCGCTCGACACACAAATATCCTGCTGTGAAGGAAACAAACTACAGGATGTCATAATCCAACACCATTGAACACGTAACAAGCACTCTACTTTGTTTTTTCAGATATACAATTCGTTCACTTTATTCTTAAGAGGTACATTTTACTATACTATAATCTTAATATATTTGAATTATTGCTATCCATTTCCTTCCCTTTTAAAGGTTCAAGATATTTTACCCCATTCAATGGGCGTAATTCTTTAACCTTTTATAATAGGGGAGCGTCAATATGTTGAATTACAAAACAATGACAGCAAAAGAAGCAATCCGCACAGCCAAAGAGGAAAGCGGCCTTACCGCCGAACAAATCGCTCAACGTCTCAATGTGTCAATCTCCCTCATCAGACGTTATCTCAAAGAGGATGACAACTACTTTCCAGGGCTGGAGATGCTACCACGCTTATGTCTTGCCCTAGGCAACTCTCTACTGCTGGACTGGGCAATGGCCAAAATCAAACAGGAGTGCGATGAAAAGAGAGAAGAAATACTTGTATCTCTAACACATTCTATAAATATATTGGAAGAGGCCCGACTCCTTATTATGAAAACAGAAACACTCACTTGCTGGGAAGAGGAAGCAATACAAACCGCACTGGATGAAACAGATATGGAATGTCACAAAGTAAGAGAGCTTTTGCCGCAGAAAAAATGCAGTTGCAGTAGAAAGAAAAGATTTTGGTGCCCACTGTGGAAATTCTGGCAAAAATGTTTTTATGGAAACCAGAGAAAGTAAGGTGGTAGTTCATATTTATTTTATATTTATGCAACATTAAAATATTTACTCACAAAACATTATCTTAATTTTTTAAACAAAAGACTGGAGACCTATTGGTTCTCCAGTCTTTATATATCCACCCTTTACATCATTATGATATTCCACAAATGCAACGCTTTATCGATAGCCTCCTTAGGGGAAAGGTCAGGCTCCGCACCGATAAACCAACATGCCGCAGTAAGGATGCTCTCCTCTTTCTGAGTATTTTCAATATTGTACTGTTTAATCATTTCAGCAAGTTGACGTGCATCACCCACAGCATCCTCAAGAGAAAGAGATGGATACCTACAGGCAATTTCGCAAGCTCCCATCATGAGTTTTTCCAAACTGTTATCCACTGTTTTCTCCTTATCTTAAAAATAGATAAAGAGTATACTATAACATGCGGCATCATTGCCACCGTGTTTTTTTATGTATGCAAAAAATATCATGGCAGAGAGTCAGTTGTAACCCATTATGGGGACTACCCCATTATATTCTATCTCAAATTAAAATATCAGATATTATTAGTGGTTACAATAAATTATAGATTTTTCACAGATAAACGGAACAGAAGTATGTCATAGGAACCTTTTGTTGGCTTTTTCTTCGTACACATACCATATGTAAAGTCCCAGAGAAGGATCTCCGGGACTTTTATCATGCTTCAAGTTGTTGAGGTCGCCCGTTTTGCTGTCCTTTTCAGGCTCTGCCAAGTTGCGCACTCAATTTTCCGACGCCCTTCAAAGAGGTTGTATCGTCAATCGTGCAGTTACCTCTTCGTTTCAGGAAGGTCTTTTAACCTTTTGATAGTCAGAATCACAATAAGAAAAATGCCGCCCGTAAAAGTACAAGCGGCATCATATGTTACTGGATATACAACTACATCAGTTTAGTGTCGTCTTTTTTGAGCTGGTCAATAAACGCCTGCAACGATTCCGCGTGGTATGCGGAAAGCGTCAGTTTCCGCAGGGCATTTGAATCAGATGAATTCGCAATATATGAAGTCACGGATTGGGGAAGCGTGCCAAAACGGGCCTCCAGCAAATCCCGCAAGGCCAACCCTATGCCTTCAGCCTTTCCTTCAGCCTTCCCAATCATCACACCTTGTCTAATATATTCATCTTTCCACTGAGCTGCACGTTCTTCCAACATGGCGTCCACCTCCCGCAAATCCTGAAATTCGGGAATTTCTTCTGTTATTCCAGAGCGTTTAAGGACAACACGGCCCAACCATACTGTAAACGCCCGACGTAAAGACAGGTATTCAGGCCCATGAAGCCGGGCTATCAATTCCCTGACTATCCGCCGAACCTGTTCAGGCTCCTGCGCCCGCTCCAGTCTCAGGAGCTGTGCGACCAGGCCCTTGCTTTTATCCAGTTCTTCTCCCGGCACTCGGCTTTCGTCCAGCAAAAAATGCCGATGTTGAGGACGATAATACTTCAAACTCTCCGGCATGGGAGCGAACAAGGCCGCCACTTCCTGAGGCGCTTTCCATGCCTTGCCTCCATTGTATATAACAATGGGGAACACCGGAGGCAAGCCTTCGTTTTCACGTACATTTCCCGTCTTGACGAGATCAAGCAGAAGCAGGGTCGTATAGGACAGCGTTCTCAGGGCCATCCAGTGGTCGGGCGTGCTCTGGAACTCCAGAAGCAACGCCACATAGCACCAGGAACCCTTTTTCCAGCCGACACGCCAGACAATATCGTCATGGCGTTCCCGCAGGTCGTCCGTCACATAACTGCCCGAACAGCGTTCAAGCGTCGAAAAATCCAGGTCGGCGATGAAATCGGCAGACACAAAATCCCTCAACAATGATTCCACCATTTCGGGATTGCTGAAAAACTGCTTATACGCCGAATCATGCGGCATTCGTTCTTTTCCCATGTGAATATCCTATCCGAGTAATGCTTGATGAGCAAGATGCCGAACACATGTTTTACCTGTTATTTCCTCATGCTATAAAACATAAGTCTCGTGAGGCAACGCTGCGGCACGATGCCGTGAATGAACCAGTTCCCTTGACAAAATAACTATGTATAATTATTATATGAAATATTTTTTTGACGAGAGGACGACTTCTCGTTTGATGTTCATGGGGACGACCCCGAAAGCAAACGAGAGGAATTTATGGCTTGGGCATACCTTTTCGTCGCCGGACTCCTTGAAATCGGATGGGCCATAGGTCTTAAATATTCACATGGCTTTACCCGTATCTTCCCGTCAATCATCACCATTGCTCTTTTTGGATTGAGCTTCTTTCTTCTTGCGCACTCCATGAAAACGCTCCCCTTGGGAACAGCCTATGCCGTATGGACAGGTATCGGTTCCGTCGGGGCCGCCCTGTTGGGCATCATTCTATTTGCAGAGCCGGTATCCGCCCTGCGTATTTCCTGCATCGCGCTTATTATTTTGGGAATCATCGGTCTCAAAATATCAAGCTGAGCTTTGTAAAACAACTTTGCTGTAATATATCAATATAACAAAGTATATTACAGATTCATTCTATGATACGTACATGTGGAGGCTATGCATGTTCTGTGAATTGCGCAGAAAAAAACAGCAACTTTCCGAACAGGAATGTACACAGATTCTTGATAAAGAACTTTCAGGAGTGTTGGCGACTTTTGGCGATGAAGGCTATCCCTATATTGTCCCCCTTAATTACTACTATGAGAACTCAAAAGTCTATTTTCACTGCGCGAAAACAGGACATAAAATAAACACCATAAAAAAAAATAGCAATGTTTCATTCTGCGTCGTAAGTAAGGAAACTATTCTGCCTGAGGCATACGCAACATCTTTTCGGAGCGTCATTGTCTTTGGAAAAGTACGTATCATCGAAGACGACGAGCAAAAACGTGTTGCTATACGCAGGATTGCAAAAAAATATGCGCCTAAAAACAGCGAACAACGATTGCATGACGAAATCGCAAGGGACTGGCAATCCCTCTGCATACTTGAATTGACGATTGAACATATGAGCGGAAAGGAGTCTCTTGATCTTGCCAGAATGAAACGGGACGGGCAGAGGTCGTAATCTAGCGGGCAATCCTCTGAAAAGCGGTTTTCCTGCCGTATCACAAAGCCGGATAGAAGCCCGACATGCTGGGGTTCTGTCCGGCTTCATATCTTATCAATACATAAATTCAAAATCAGTCGGTTTATCGTAACCTCCCTCTTATCCGTTCTTTTTCCTTTATCCCTTCAATCTTCCTCCATAATTTCCGATGCTGTGCGTTTCGCTCCAAATCCCTGTCTCCTGCCGGGCCGAAGGCGTAATCCGCCGTGCGCTCGGCGTACCGCTGCCAGTTACGCCCGGTCGGGGAATCCCGAATGGTCGGGGCACAAATACGGATGGTTTCTTCCACACTCTCCCGACTATGACCGTTGGAGCGCATCCGCAAGGCAATCATGGCGTCCACGCGAGAATAGTCCTCAATGGTCAGATGCCTGCGGATATTTTCCAGATGCGTATAATAAGCGGCTTCCGGGTCGCCGGGCCTCACGCCCGGCATTGGGAATGTCCGACGCTCGGCCTGGCGCTTCTTGGCGGCCTCCGCGTACTCATGATCAATCCTTCTGGCCAGAGCCAGCGCCTTGCCGCACTCCCGGCGCTCCGCAAACAACAGCTTCACCTGGGGATAGCCGCCATCTTCCCGCCGATGTTTGGGCTTGCGGTTCTCAAAGCCCGGCGCACGGTGGGGGTGGATGCAGCCGCAGAGCTTTTTGTCGCCGTACTCCCGATTCAGGCGTTCCGTGATGCGGTTGCCCACGTCCCGGTCAAACTCCGTGCCCAGCTTGGGAATGGTCAAGAGGCATTGATAATTGCCCGGCGAGCTTTCCAACACCACGGCGGGGCGAAAGCCGTCCTCCTGTAACCTCTTCAAACTCTCGCGGGTCATGTCGTCGATAAGGATGTGATGCCGGTCATCCGATAACGGCGTGTAGTAGATATTTTCACCCCTCTTCTGGAAACGCAGCATTTCCGGCATGTGGGCCTCCAGTTCTTCCGAGGAAAAGCCTCTTGTCATGCCGCCTTTCTTGTCCAGAATGAAAGTCTTCTTACTGCCGTCCTCATCCATTTTTATGCAGGTTACGCGATAGCGATCCGCGTTCACGGCAACGGCATATTTCCTGAATTCTGTGATTTCCCGCATGACTTCCGCTCCTTTTTCCGGCCTTTGGACAGACGGCGGGGTGTGTCTCGCCTGTTCCCATGCCGCGCGGTGTCGCCAGCGGTCGGCCTGTTGGAACAGTCCCTGCGTTCGCAACCAGGTTTCAAAACGCGGCTTGCCGCCACGCGCCTTTTTCCGGCCTGAACGCAGAGAACGCCGTTCCGCTCTCTGCTGCGCCATCAGACAATGCCGGGCGATATTCAAAACAGGTAGACCGTAACGGGCCAGACGGGAGAGCGCCCTTTTTCGCTCGAACCTGTGCCGCTCCTTCATGTGGACAAGCCCGATACTCTCCCCTGCTCCGGCTTTTTTCGGCACTCCGGCGAACTCTTTCTGATAGGCTTTCCATTCTTCGAGATTGACGGAACTCACCGGCTCCGGGGCAGCCTTTTCCAGAACATCGGGGTAGGTTCCTTCTTCAAAGTCGCCCAACTTTTTGCACAGCTTTCCCATGCTGAACGCACGATCTACAGAGGACGCCTTCACAGCGATTTCACTCACAAAGATGACGGCCCCGGAACCTTTTTTCTCGAAACGCAAACCGACTCCCGCCAGTTTTTCATGCAGTTCAGCCCACGACCGCGCGTTTTTTATAATGTCGTGCCCGCGTTCCTGCGCAATGCGCTGGGCGGATTTTTCGCCGGTGGCATGTTCAAAATCCAGCGCGGCCTGCTTCGGCTTTATCTCACGGGCAGTTCTTCTTCGCACCAGCTCGCCATCTTCCAATACCGCGTACATAGAATTTTCTTCACCGGCCCATCCCTGTTTGTGTTCAATGAACGCCACGATTTTATGCGCTTCCCGGATATCGAAACCTCTGTGCGGCTGCACAACTTTTCCGCTATCCGGGTTCATACGATTGACCGCAATATGGAGATGATAATTGTCCGTATCGTAGTGCAGCCCATAGACAGTCTGGTGTCCGGTCAAGCCCATCCTTTCAAGAAAAACATCCACCAATTCCTCCACCTGTTCTCTGGTGGGCTGTTCACTTTCCTGCCAGGAAAACATCCAGTGCTGTACCGGCATATTGCTGTGCGCGGACTCCCGCGCAAGGGCAATCATTTCCATCTTCTGACCGGTATGGGTCGCTGAAAGAAAACCTCTGCCGCCCGCGTATTCGATTTTCTCCTGCGGGTTTTTGTTGTGGGGGTAACGGATGTAATCCACGAGGTCGCCTATCTGCCACGCCTTGGGCTTTTCAGCCTTCGTATTCTTGATTTTCTTGACAATCATAATGACAACGCAGCGAAATTTTCTGGATGGCCCATGTCAGATTTCGCAGGGCTTCCTCCTGCCTTTCAAAAACATCCGGGGGAGCTTTGGCCTGCCGAAGCGTCTCAAAATTGTGCTTGAGCAACCCGCCGATACGCCTCAATTCCGCGATGGTGTTCAAATCCGTATGGGCGGCAATTCTGCCTCCGAAAAAACGCCGCCTCATGTATTCCGACAGAGATAATCCGGCGATTTCCGCCTGCTCCGTGAGGCGCGTTTTTTCCCTTTCGGTGACGCGGATGGTCACCCATTTCCGCGCGGCGGTTCGTCCGTCGCCTTCCTTTTTTCTGCCTTTCATGTCTTATGCCTTTGAAATGCGAGAAGCGAAGCGCCGAGCATTTCGGGAGTCCAGAGGGCGTCAGCCTTCTGGCAGGATGGTAGTTGGGCGTAGCACAACTACCATCCTGCCACGAAGAACCCGTATCGTGCAGTGGTAAAATTATGAAAAAATATATCCTTGGTGTATGTTGCTTATAATTTCCCCCAAGGAGGCAGAAACATGGCTTCAAGCAAAAAAATCCGGCCGGAACAGCTCACAAGAGCCAGAAAACTGCTTCATGATTTGCCAGAGAAGGAAGATGGAAAAACCAGACCTGAAGCCGCTGAATTTCTTGAGAGTGACTTCAGAAAAGCTCTTGATAAAGGGTACAGTCCAAAAGAACTCAGCCAGCTTCTGAAAAACGAGGGAATCATTATTCCCGCGTATCTTATCAAACGCTATTTCCGTGAAACTGCGGACGCTCCTCGTCAAAAAAAGTCTCAGGCGTCCGCGCAAAAAACGGCTCCGGCAAAACAATCTTTTATCGTGCCGGATTTACCGGATGAGGAGTTATGAGCATGAATGCGTCAATTTTCTATGTCGGCGGCAGTAAAGGCGGGGTCGGAAAAAGCAAACTTGCTTTTGCCTTAATCGACTACCTTCTTGATGAAGAAAAGCAGGTAGTTTTATTGGAAACCGATACCTCGAACCCTGATGTTTTCAAGGCGCACCAGCCGCATGAAAACGATAGACTGATATGCAAAGAAGCGGACTTGGACAGCGCAGATGGTTGGATAGAACTTGTCAACGCCGCCGACGAATTTCCCAACCATTATCTGGTGATAAATTCAGCGGCCAGAAGCAATATCGGCCTTGCCAAATATGGGGCTACTCTACGGGAAACTCTGGCTGAACTGGACAGAAATCTTCTGACATTCTGGATTATCAACCGACAGCGGGACTCCATCGAATTGTTACGCGGCTTCCTGAATGTCTTCCCCGATGCCTTGGTTCATGTCTGCCGAAATCTGTACTTTGGTGAACCTGAAAAATTTGAAAGGTACAACAGTTCAAAGTCCAGAGAACTTATTGAACGCAAAGGGCAGACTCTGGATTTTCCCGATTTGGGAGATCGGGTAGCCGACAAGTTGTATTCCGGCAGAATGTCCATCAGAAAAGCACTCACCGAGTTACCTATTGGAGATCGGGCGGAGTTACGACGCTGGAAAATTGCCTGTGCGGAAATGTTCCGTAAAGCTCTCAGTGTGGAGGAATAACATGGAAGGAGAAACTCTTGCCCGTTTGGAAAAGCTGCTTGGCCGCGAACTCAAAAACGCGGAAAAAACACGACTGCAACGGATACAGGATATTTTGAAAATCGGCCCCAATGACGCCTTGTGGAGCATCATTGTGGCACTGGAATATCAGCGCACTTACTATGAAGAACTACCGGAAAAAATTCGTGAGGTTTCGATGGAGGCCATCACGGAACTTACGAAGGTTACGAAAAAATCCACCATCCAACCTGGAAGCACACGAGAAGAAAAAGAGCCGAATCTGGTAAAGCACCTTTCCATAAAAACCCTCATCCCAATATGCCTTCCCTGGGGAACCTCTATACTCTGCCTGTTACTACTGTATGGAAGTCTATCCATGTGGGCAGGTTTTTCCATTGGCTACGGACAACCCCTGCCGCCTGTATTGCTCTTGAAAATGCCGGTGGGTCTTCTTATTGGGATGCTCTGCATGGTGGGAAGCATATTCGCGGGAATTTTGGCCGCAAAAACCTTTAGCGAGGGAGGCGGGTCATGGCGTAAACAAGCATTCATAGCGATGGGGCTACTTGTACCAAGCGTATGGAGCATAACCGTTTCTATCTTTTAAATAATACATAAATTCAATGGATTAAACATTAAGAACAGCCTTTTCATACACCTTTTAAGGTGCTTTGAAAGGGCTATTTTTCGACATTGCTGAAAACTCCCCAATTTCAAAGATTCCCTTGTTTACGAGCTTGTTGAAAACGGATTTTTCAATTTACATAATCTTACCACTGCCCCTCGAAAATCCGCCATGCTACAGCTTATATCCGAATACCGATTTTGCGGAGGTTGTAGCCATGAAAAGACTTTCGACTCGACAGCGGCAAATCGTCATGCTGATGATCCAAGGTAAGTGTCCCAAAAGAGATTGCCCGCATGTTATCTATTCAGCGCACAACAGTTTATAGGCATCAGGCGACTGTCAGAAAATTATATGGTGTGCATGGAAGCATCGAACTCATGCGGGCAATAGCTTCAGAGTTGGCTACAAACATATCTGAACTTACGCTCACATCACGAGGAAAAGAGGTTTTTAAACTTGTCTTAGATGGTAAAACTATTTCTGAAATATCACAACTACTCTGCATAAGTTTCAGTGGCGTACTGCGCCATAGAGAAAAAATGCTAGAAGAAAATGCTTGTCGTAGCATGAACGAACTTATAGCAAAATACTATGGCCTTTTCTCTAGTTCTTCTTCTGAAACTACACATTGCACGGGAAACTGATATGCTCACAGAGAAACAGACTATCATCGTAACGACACCGGAAGAACTACTACCACTCATAACTGAGGCCGTTCGTGCCGCAGGATGTGGACAACCATCCAATATTCCTGATAATTATCACAAAAGATTGCTTGCTCCCAAAGATGTGGAAAGAGAATTTGGCATCCACCAAAAAACTCTCGCATACTGGCGGCAAGAAAGCGTTGGCCCGGCATATACGAGCTTTGGCAGGCGTGTCTTCTATGAGCGCGCTGTACTGGAAGAGTATATTGCCTCTGGACGTATCCAAACTTCGGAATCAAAATGATGATGTTCTCAGGCCGCCAGCATATCCTCTATAATCGAAAGTTTTTCGTTTTCCTGCCCTGGGAAAAGGTGAGCGTATCTCATCGTCATGGTGATGTTCTTATGACGCATGAGCTTTTGCAGCTCCATAAGCGTGACCTTGCCGGACTGAGCCAACCAGGATGCGAAGGTATGTCTCATGGTATGCAGGGTAACGGCGTACAGACTATCACCGTCCTTCGGGGCCAGATTGAGCTTTCTGACGGCAGTCTGGAAGCAGGCGGGCGTCTTGGTGAACGCTGCTTTCTTGCGGGGCTGCTGGAAGATGGGTTCCGCAGGTTTGCGTTTGTACGCCTGGAGCATCCTGATCATGTCCTCCGGTACTCGAACGAAAACCCGCTTGCCTCCTTTCTGAATGATATAAAGGCCGCAGGCGTTGGCATCCACATCCTGTCCGCGCAACTTGAAAATTTCTGTGGGCCGGAGTCCGGTTCGCAGGGAAAGCAGGGCCATGTCATGCAACTGCGGATGCCGTTTTTCAAGGTCGTCCAGAAGGGCCTTGGCCTCTTCCCGTGTCAAGAAGCGCAATCTTTCATTGTTGGCTTTGACCATTTTCCATGTACCGCCCTTGGTGGACAACGGGTTGACTCCGCTCCACATGCCGGTGGCGACAGCACGATTTATGGCGGAACGCATGAACGAGAAGATGTTGTTCACGGTCTGTCCGGCCAGAGTTTTCCGTTTCCGCGTCTTGATATTGGACTTTCCTGCGGCTTTTTTGGGCTTTGTATTCCCGGTGGGCGTCTTCAGGAGCTGCGCCTTGAGACTGGAAAGCAGATTCGGGGTCAGCTCGACAACGGGCAGAGCGTGAATTTTGTTCTTGAGGTGGGCGTTATATTGACTGTAGTGCTGGTCAACGTATTTCCCTTCGCTCCTGCCCCATTCAAGATAGGCATCCACCAAGTCCCCGATGGTGACTTTATCCCGATTAATGGGGTTGACGCCGGTGACCTCAAACTCGGCAAGGAACTTTGCCCGCTCCTTTCTGGCCGTAGCCGGACGGATGCCCTTGCTGTGCCTGCCGACGGTTTTCCAGTGTCCCTTACCCTCGTGGTCTGCGTACCAGAAGCAGTAGATTTTGTCGTACTCTCCGGTGCGCGGATCGCGCTTGGCGGACTGACGGAAGAAGACACCCTCGAACTTGGTCTTTATGTATTTTCTTTCAGTTTCGCTACTCATATGAGCAGGTTAGAGGATACGACGAAAGAAGGCAAGATGCTTATCCAAAACTTATCCAAAATAGGTTTCCAGGATAAAATTTTTAACGATAATATATTGAATTTAATAATTATTTATCTCTTACTATTGGCAATATGTGACCGAGAGAGAGAGAGACGCCCGGATCCGCCCACAGGGAACATCAGCGGCTGTGCCTCGCCCTCGACGTGGGCGAGCCCTATCCGTGGCTTCTTTATATGGACAGCGCCTTCACCAGCGGCATGTTCCAGCACCTCTCCCCGGCCCTGCTCCACGATCTGGCCCGCCTGTTCGCGGCGGAAGTCCGGTCGGGCCTCCGGCTTGAGCTCGTCCGTACCGAAGAAGCCAGCCAGCAGCAGGATCGCCTTCTTGCCATTACCCGCCAGAAAGACGGCGACATGCTCCCGGTCATTGGGGAGGGCCTGCGCGCCTCCCTCGAACAGGCCCAACGGGTAGGCGTAACCGACGCCCCCGTGCTCATCCTCGGCGAAACCGGCGTAGGCAAGGAAATCATGGCCCGGAGCATCCACCAGATCAGCCTGCGGAGCGGGCCGTTTGTGGTGGTGCATCCGGCGAGTATGCCGGAATCCCTTTTCGAGAGCGAATTCTTCGGCTATGAGCGCGGCGCGTTCACCGGGGCCATCCGGCAGAAAATCGGCTTCTTCGAGCTTGCCGATCAGGGTACGCTCTTTATCGACGAAGTGGGCGAAATCCCGCCGCTCATCCAGACCAAGCTCCTGCGGGTTCTTCAGGATCAACGCTTCATGCGTCTGGGTGGCACGCGGGAAATCCTCTCCCGGTTCCGGCTCGTGGCCGCAACCAACCGCGATCTGTGGAAAGAGGTACGGGAGGGGCGGTTCCGTGAAGACCTGCTGTACCGCATCTCCGTAGTCCCCCTGACCATCCCGCCCTTGCGCCGGCGCAGGCAGGACATCCCCGGCCTCGTGCAGTCCTTCATCGAATATTTCGCCCGCCGTCACGACAAGCATCCCCTGCCGCTCTCTCCTGAGCAACTGCGCCGCCTGTGCGCATACGACTGGCCCGGCAACGTGCGCGAACTCAAAAACGAGGTTGAGCGTGCGGTCATCCTGAATAATTCCGGGCAGCTTGATTTCGTGCTCGGAACCTCTCCCGACCCGCATCAAGCCGCCGATCGCCCGTCCCCTTTCCTTGAGGCCGTCGCGGATGTCCCAACGCTCTCCGAGCTTGAGGAGCGGTATCTGCGCCACATCATGGAACGTACCAAAGGCCGCGTGCGCGGGCCCAACGGCGCGGAGGCCCTGCTCAGGATGAAGCGTTCCACCCTGTACGCCAAGCTCAAGAAGTACGGCATCCCCTGCGGCTCGGCATAAGCGGGGGGGGCCTCCGGCGGCAAGGGGCTGCCGCCCCTTGACCCTGCCCGGGGTGCGAGCCGCACCCCGGACCCCGGCGTGAAAGGCCGTGACAGCCATTTTGACAGACCTTGCCCCACTTTTACTAGAATATATATTTCACATAGTTATTTCACTTTTTCTTTTCTAAAAAGCCGCCGACTTCGATTGGACTTTATGCCGTTTGTGGGGCATAGTGTGGGGCAGATGAAAGCGGCTATTTTCGCCGTTATCAAGGAATTAATGCCCATCCTATCCTGTATATGTGGGGGCATAGCACACCCAAAGAGGTCAAGGGCAATATGGCAAGCAGAAAAAGACAGGCGGTCGTAGGCTATGCAGGCGTGTATTTTGTTGAAGTCCCCCGTTCCACAGGGCATGGGATGGAAAAGGTCTATTATGTTCGATACCGTAAACAGGGAAAGCTCATCGAGGAGAAAGTCGGAGGACAATACCGCGACAATATGACCGCCGCCAAGGCCTCCAGCATCCGTGGTTTACGCATGGAAGGCAAAGACGCCTCCAATGAGGAAAAACGCGCTGCTGTTCGCGCCGCAAAGATGGCTGAAGAATCACGATACAGTTTCGACAGGCTGTGGAGCCTGTTCGAGGAAGCCAAAAGTTCCAATCGCTCCATCAAGGATGATCGCATCCGCTTCAACCTTCATATCGCTCCTTCTCTGGGGACGAAAAGCATTCCCGAACTGACCATTCACGACATAGACAAGTTACGCGCCAAACTGGAAAAAGCGGGAAAATCGCCACAAACAGTCAAGCATGTTCTGACATTGGTCAAACGTATCCTGAATTTCGCCTTGCAGAAAGGCTATGTTGATTCCATTCCCAGCACTCTCCGCATCACCATGCCCACAGTGGACAACAAGGTCACGGAGAATCTTACCCCGGAACAAGTCCAAAATCTGCTGAAGGCGTTGGACGAAGAGCCGGATCAGACGCTGGCTTCCCTTGTGCGTCTGGCGCTGTTCACCGGGATGCGTCGTAGCGCCCTTCTCAATCTGCAATGGGAAGACCTTGATTTTGAGCGGGGATTCATCACGTTGCGAGGCTCGGTCGCCAAGAAAGGCAAAACAGAGACTATACCCATGAATGACCAGGCACGGGCTATTCTGACCGCTCTGCCACAGACCAGAAGCCCCTACGTTTTCCCCGGTCGGTATGACGACAAGCCGAGGGGCAATATTACGGATATGCTCAAGCGTGTGAAAGAGAAGGCCGGATTGCCCGAATCGTTTCGCCCCCTGCATGGCCTGCGCCATTCCTTTGCCTCGTGGCTGGCCAGCTCCGGGCAGGTTTCCATGTACGAGCTGCAAAAATTGCTGACCCATTCCAGCCCGCAGATGACCCAACGCTACGCTCATTTGCATGATGACGCGCTGAAAAAGGCTTCCGGTGTGGCCGGGGCGCTGTTTGACTCGGTGCGGCCCCCTTCTCAAGGGGATAAGGATGCGGTAGAAGCAGAACAACCAGCATCCAAGGCAATCAGCAAGAAAAACCGTTCAGAATAACAGCATGGAAACCGACATACCAATTTCGCAGCAGCCTGCTGCGAAATTGGTTCCGGAGCAGAGCATGGTAAAAAATACTCCCATCCCGACAAATTATGACGTGATTCTGGAAGAGTTGAAAGCTCAGGTTCACGCCGCCCGGATGCGGGCCGCGCTTGCGGCCAATAGCGAACTTGTGGGTCTTTATCTGAGCATAGGTCGCAAAATTCTTGAACAACAGCGCCGGGAAGGATGGGGGGCCAGAGTTATTAGCAAACTGGCTGATGACTTGCGGGCAGCCTTCCCCGACATGAAAGGATTTTCCCCTCGCAATTTACTTTATATGAAGCAAGCCGCTGAAATTTTTGGGGAACGTCCAATTTCGCAGCAAGTTGCTGCGAAATTGCCCTGGGGCCATATCATGGTGCTTATCAACAAGCTCAAGGCGGAAAACGAGCGCCTCTGGTATGGCCTGCAAGCTATAGAGCATGGCTGGTCCCGTGCTATTTTAACCATGCAGATAGAAAGCGGCTTGCACGAACGCCAAGCCACTTCGCTTAAAATCAGCAATTTCCAAGACCAGTTGCCTGCCCCCCAATCGGATATGGCGTACGCGGTTCTGAAAGATCCGTATATTTTTGATTTCCTGTCCGTGGGTGAAAAAGCGCAGGAACGAGAAATTGAACGGGAACTGGTCAAACATATTACTGAATTCTTGCTCGAACTTGGTTCGGGTTTTTCCTATGTAGGCAAACAAATTCATCTTGAAGTTGCCGGAGAAGATTTCTTTTTGGATCTTTTGTTTTACCATCTCAAATTACGCTGTTATGTTGTTATTGAACTAAAGGCAGGCCCGTTTAAGCCAGAATATGCCGGCAAACTCAATTTTTATTGCTCTGCTGTGGATAATGAACTTCGCCATGAACAGGACAATCCGACTATTGGCCTTATCCTGTGTAAAAACAAGAACAAGTTGCTTGCTGAATATGCTTTACGAAATATAACAACGCCTCTTGCCGTGTCAGAGTATACTCTAACACGGGCCATTCCTGAAGAACTCAAGACGAGCCTGCCCAGTGTTGAAGAAATTGAAAAAGAACTGGATACAGATAAAAAGGAATAGCTCATGCTACCTTCATCAACAAAGCTGACCATTTTTCAGCGTGGTATAGCCCAAAAATGTGTTGTATTTTGTACATATGTCATAACTATCTCTGTAACAGCATTTATTCTTGACTGGTTGGACAAGAAAACTTTTCTTAATATCATCCATGAAGCGAATAAACAAGGTTCTATTTCCGAACAAGCTGTCAACGCATTTACCATTCTCATTAACGCACGCGATGAAAAATTTTTCCTCGATCTCATTTTTATTGGAACATTTTGTGGAATCATAGGTTTACTCATTATCCGGCAGGTTGCAAAACTGCAATGGTCAAGGCCGGTTATTCTCCCCAAGGTTATTGAATTCAAACAGGCTATGCAGCATATTGGCATACATACTCCTGAAGACAGAATAGACTTCGTTCGCAAGCAGGGAATTCCTATTTTTATTGCCTCCAAACCATTTCTTGAAATGGAACAATATAGTATCCCTGTACGCCTCTATACCTTCGCATACAACTCAACTCTGAGCGATGCGAATATTTTCAGCACCTATATCGGTCAACAACGTTTGTGTCTTGATGCTGCCGATTATGAATATCTTCTGGAAAAGTATGGACGGGAGGCTCTTTCTGCCTATACAGCGCGTATCCGCGATCTGGAAGAGACCATTACCAACCTGCAGGGCGCACTCTCGGTACAGCAGACAAAAATGAATGATGTCATGGAACAAAATCAAATATTACTTGCCGAAAAAGCCGAATATCAGAATAAAAAGCGAACCCTTTCCGGCAGAGAAAAGAGTCTGGAAAGTCGGGAAAACGCCAAACGGCCTGTCCGGCGTGTTATTTATCCTCTGGTGAACCGATTGGTTGCCGAGGCCGAGCCTGGAACCAAGTACACCCGCACCAAAATTCAGGAAGAATTTTTACGGGAACTCGAAGCCTTCCCGGAACTCAAGCCCGCTGTTCAGGATGCGCTTCATACACCCCAAAAAGCCAAAAGCAATACCCCCTTTGAGTTGGCAGGTTGGGCAATGGAAGAAGTTCGCCTTGCCTTGGGCGAGTACTCTCAAACAAGTCCAGGACGCGACAAGGAACATTGAAACTTCGCTCAAATCTCTTGCTTCTGTGAAACATTTTTTGCGATTCCTCACACAACTCGCCATTTCTTAATCATTTGAGATAATTCAATAAATAAAAAATCTTCGAGTTTTGACAGAACTCGGAGATTTTTTCCTTTCTCCGGCACAGCGCCGGGAATTTTCTTCTCTTTCAAGGCCGGTATCCTTCCTTCAAACGCCGCCTCATGCGGACAATCTCGCGAAAGAAGGATACAACCATGATTCCCAAGCAAAAGCTCAACACCCAGGAAGCTGCTGCCTATCTCGGCATTCAGCCCAATACGCTTGAAGTCTGGCGCTGCAAGCATAAAGGCCCGCGCTACGCCAAACTCGGCACCCGCGTGCTGTATGACAAGGCAGACCTTGACGAGTTCTTCGCGTCCCGCTCCATAGAAACGCTGGAAAGCACCAAACGCGACCGCCGTTACAGGAACCAGCGATGATCCCCCAGCTTTTTCATGACTTGCAGTTTATGCCTGCCGACTTTGGAGATGAGGCATGAACGCCGACATTCTGCACAGTTTTGCCGAGTGTCTGCGTTCAGCGGGGCTGGAGGTCGAGGCCGTTCAGGCCGACGGCCTCCTGCACCGTTGCGGCACAACGGACAGGCCCCGGCGCAGGGACGGCGCATACAAGGCGTTTCTGGACGCTCCGGCCTCCCTCTGGTGGAAGAACTGGCGCACCGGCGATGAGGGAACGTGGACGGCCAGGCCGGAAAAGGAATTGACCGCCGCCCAGCGCAAAGCCCTGCATGAACGCATCCGGGCCATCAGAGCGCACAACGAAGCCGAACAGGCCCGCCGCTGGCAGGCAGCCGCAAAGCTGGCAATCAGTATCTGGAATCATGCCAGTCCTGTCGGGGACAACCATCCTTACCTGCAAAGAAAGGAAGTCCCGGCCATCGGCCTGCGGCAGACGGAGGACGGGCGACTTATTGTTCCCCTGCTGAACCAGTCCGGAAAAATCCAGAGCCTGCAATTCATCCTGCCGGACAAGCCTGCCGAAGGTACGGACAAGTTCTTTCTCAGGGGCGGCAAAACGTCCGGCGGCTTCTTCTCCATTCCTGCCAAAAACGGAACCAAAGACGGACCCTTGCTCATTGCCGAAGGCTATGCCACAGGGGCAAGCCTGCATCTGGCTACCGGACACGCCGTGCTGATCGCCTTCAACGCCGGAAATCTGGAAGCCGTCGCCCGACTAGCCCGTGCCCGGTATCCGGATCGGGAAATCCTGCTTTGCGCGGACACCGACTGCGAAACCGTCAAACCCGACGGCTCGCCGTGGAATCCCGGCAGGGAAGCGGCTTCCAGCGCGGCGCAGGCTGTGGGCGGCAAGCTGGCCCTCTGCCCGGCACATGACGGCAGGGCGACGGATTTCAACGATCTGCACCGGCTGCGTTCTCTTGAGGCTGTCCGCGCTGTCATTGCATCCGCCCGCAAGCAGGATACCGATTGTCCCATGCCGGAAGGCTTCTTTCTTGTTCCCGATGGCAAACGCGCCGGACTGTACAAGCTGGAAACCAAGCCGGACGGCGAGATGAACGAAGTCCGCATCGGGCCTCCGCTCTCCGTGAGAGGCATGACCCGCGACAGCGAGGGCAACGAGTGGGGCCTCATGCTGGAATGGGCTGACCCGGACGGCAAGAAGCATACCTGGCCCATGCCCATTGAGCTGCTCTTTCGGCAGGGCGCGGACTGGTACAGCAGCCTGGCTTCCGGCGGCTGGTTCGGTAATCCCGTTGCCAGAAAAAAGCTGGTGGATTTTCTGGCCGCTGTCAGACCTGTCCGGCGCATTCGTTGCGTTCCCCGTACCGGCTGGGACAAGGCCGCCTACATCCTGCCGGATGCCGTGTACGGCAACACCTCTGGCGAAAGCGTGGTGCTGCAATCCGCGCATCACGGCGATCTGTACCGCACCGCCGGAACTTTGGATGGCTGGAAGGAGATAGCCACACTCTCCATCGGCAATTCCCGTTTGAGCTTCGCCCTGTGCGCGGCCTTCGCCGGGCCGTTGCTGCGTCTGGCCGGTCTGGAAGGCGGCGGCTTCAGCTTTGAGGGAGGATCATCCTCCGGCAAGACAACGGCCCTCCAGATTGCCGCGTCCGTCTGGGGCGGGCCGGAACACGTCCGAAGCTGGCGCGCCACGGACAACGGCCTTGAGAACATTGCAGTCCTGCACAACGACAATGTGCTGATTCTGGATGAAGTCGGACAGGTCAACGGCAAGATTCTGGCCGAATGCGCCTACATGTTGGCCAACGGTCAGGGCAAGGGACGTTCCAGCCGCGAAGGCCATCTTCGCAAATCCCATTCCTGGCGTCTGCTTTTTCTCTCCAGCGGTGAACTCGGCCTGGCCGACAAGCTGGCCGAAAACGGGCTGAAGTCCAGAGGTGGACAGGAAGTCCGCTTTGTCGGGCTTCCCGTGGATACGTCCATGCTCACAGAACTGCACGGTTTTCCTCATGCCGGAGCCGTGGTCAACCGCCTCAAGGAGTTGACCGATCTTCATTACGGCCACGCGGGCCGCGCCTTTCTGCACAAACTGACCGAACCCGACACCATGACCACGGTTTTGTCCGAGCTGCAACCGGCTCTTGCCAACACGGTTAATCGTCTTGTGCCTGCCGGAGCGGACGGACAGGTGCGGCGCGTGGCCCAACGCTTCGCGCTTTGCGGACTGGCCGGAGGTCTGGCCGTGCAGATGGAGATTCTGCCCGCCGACTTTGACGCTCCAGGCTGTGCCGAACACTGTTTTCATGACTGGCTGGCCGCGCGCGGCGGCATCGGCGCTTCAGAGAACGCGGCCATTCTGGCCGCTGTACGTCTGTTCATCGAGCAGCACGGAGCAAGCCGTTTTCAGGACTTGGACACACAAATGTCCACATGCCCCAACCGCGTTGGTTTTAGACGTAACGTCCGGGACATCACCGAATATATCGTGTTGCCGGAATCGTTCAGAGCCGAGATTATCAAAGGTTTTTCACCCCGGCGCGCGGCGGCTGTGCTTCGCAAGGCCGGATGGCTGCAACTCAGTGACGGCAAGAATACCACAAAGCGCGAATTGCCCGGCATGGGCAGGATCAGGGCCTACGTTCTCGTTTTGCCTGATGAAGGCAGCAGTGATGATGAACCGTCATAACCGTATCCAAAAATTGCGTGGGCATGGTGGGCAGGTGGGCAAAAGCCCATGCGACATCTGTTTGTTACGCCCACCTGTAAGAAATCAAAGGTGGGCACGAAAAAAAGGTGGACGCGCTTTTTTCTTGTTATCCCTTGCCTCGCCCCTGTGCCCACGTCGCCCCCCCCCAAAAAAAACGGAGAAAACAATGTCACTCCTCGTCTTGCATATGGACAAATTCAAGAAAGACGCCATTCGCGGCATTCAGTCGCACAACCGGCGCGAACGCGAAAGCCATTCCAACCCCGACATTGATTACAGCCGGAGCGTGGGAAACTACGACCTATGCGACAATAGCTCCTCTAGTTATGCCGAAACCATTCAAAATCGCATTGACGACCTGCTCATGGTTAAGGCTGTCAGAAAAGATGCGGTTCATATGTGCGGCCTGGTTGTCAGTTCGGACAAAGAATTTTTTGACAAACTCAATGCCGATGAAACCAGACGCTTTTTCGAGGAAGCCACAGCCTATCTCACAGATTTTGTCGGCAAGGAAAACGTCATCTCCGCAATGGTGCACATGGACGAAAAAACGCCGCACATGCACTTCCTCCATGTGCCGGTGACGTCGGACGGCAGGCTTTGTGCCAAGGATATTTATACCAAAACCGCGCTCAGAAAATTGCAGGATGAATTGCCGAAGCATCTGCAAAAATGTGGTTTCCGGATCGAGCGCGGCGTGGAGCAGCAAAAAGGCTCGGCAAAAAAACATCTGGATACCAGGGAATTCAAGCAACAGCAGGAAATGATAGCCGCCATGCGGCAGGATGCAGCCCGATTGGAGGCAATCCTTTTTGACCTCCAAAAACAGATTGAACTTGCCGAAGCGCAACAAACCTCTCTTGAGGAAGAAAATGAAAGCAGGAAAAAGGCAATTTCTGAAGCCGAAGCCAAATTAAAAAATGGCCCCAAACTGCCTGCCGTGAACTTCTTCAATTTTAAAGAAGTGCTCGTCCATGCCCAGGAAAAACTGAATGCGTACCAACAAGCCCTTTCCGACAAGGAAGAAGTAGCCCGAGAACGGGACATGCGAAAACAGCAGGCGCAAAACCTGTTGTATGAGCGCGACAGGGCGCATGAAGCTGTGCGGATGGCACAGTCCAGAATTCTGGCCCTGGAATCAGAAAATAAAGATCTCAAAGCGCACATGGCACGAGAAAAAGACAAGGCAAACCTGAAACTGACGGATATGCAAGAGTTTATTCAGCTCTCCGGCAATTATATCCGTTTTCAGGAATTTCAGCTTCAGCGAGAGGGCGAAAGGAAAATGAATGCCCGTAACCGGGAACAGGCCAGATTAGCAGCGGAGCGTGAACGGCAAATTCCGCAAGAGGCCGAAAAACCAAACCGCCCGCGTGGCATGAGGATGCGCTGAGGAATCTGACGAAAATCTTGGCGCAGCAGCAAGATATAGCCCACTATACCTTGCTGGCGCAAGGAGTGGGCAAGCGTGCCGCTTGACTGCCAAAGGCAAAAGCCAAATCCTGGGGTATTCCCCGTCAATCATAGGAGAAAACACCATGACCATCACAGCCAGCCAACTTAAAGAAATCCGACAGGAATTCGCCAAGCTCAAGCCCGCCGCCGTCACACTGGATGGAAACCGCGCCATGACCGTGAAGCAGGCCATTTTTACCCTTGCCCCGACGCTGGAGCGGATGAAAAAGCGCGGCTTTGACACACAGGAGATCGTCGAACGCCTGCACGAGAAAGGGATTGAAGTGAAACCTCAAACCCTGACCAAATATCTGACCGAGGCCAGACGACAGCGGGAAGGCCAGAAAAACCAAAAGAAAGACACGCCCCCGCCGCCTTCATTGCGCTAAAGCTAAAGCCGCAGTCATAGCCGCCAATATCGATTACGATTTGCTTTGAGTTTCGGATAGCGCTCTAATAATCATACGCTTTTCATCTTGGGAACTCTTTGTAAATCTTTTGATAAGCTGCACATATTTCTCAGAAGATTCGGCTGGTGGATTAATGCCGGATGTTATAAATTTATTGCATGTTTCATCCATCTTTTTATGCCAATTTATTGGCATATATGTATAATATTTAACTTTAAATAGCGTATTGTCACCAGAAAAAAGAGCGTTGACTGAATTATAGAATATATCAATATTTGCCTTACAAGAACGCGTTACCATATCTCTAATGGTTGGTTCTCTTTTTTCGTATTGATCTGCAGTACTAAAAAAAGCACATATTCCAGCATCACGTACTGATAGTTCAAATTTTACAAAATGCAATATCTGTAAAAGAAGATACTCAAATTGGACCATACGTTCTTGTGTGATCATAAACATTACTCCTTTTTTATAAATGAATAACCTTTTCAACCATAAACATATCTCTAATTGTATTCGCTGCTAGCCGCCTATGACATTGTTCGGCAGACTTTTCGCTACATAGCAAACAAGCCCTATTAAAATCTATATTTTTTAGCTCATTTTCAATTTTTCTTTCATTGATAAGATGTATATATTTCGCTTCATAATCATTCCAAGATATTTTTTTCGCTTTATAAGCATCCAAAATTTCTTTAGTTGGAGCAAGTATTGGTAGATGTTTATATTTTATATCACATATTTTGTCTAAAAAATAAGCAAGATCATTTTTTTTAGTATATCCAGACAACTGTGATACATTATTCAAACGAATATCAAGTAATGTTTGAACATTATTTAATTTTAAAAGTTCAAAAAATGTTTTTGCATCTTTTCCAGAAAAACCGACTGTATACAATACGGACATTTGTTCCCTCATTCGCTTTCAAGGTTATAGGCTATTTTTTTTTCCTGCAATAAATAAGCCTCCTTTTGTCTTTCTGCCTCATCTTTTAAAAGATTTTCTTGTTCCAGTTTATACATAGACATTATTCGTCTATCCAATTTTTCTTGTGGCTCAATTTTTGACTGTGAATGAATATGAAAAATCTTGATCTCTGGATATATATTTCGAAAATTATTGGCAACCAAAATTGCTCTATGACAGGTTGCCGGATCTTTTTCAGCACACATCAAGCATATGGAAAACTTATTAAGACCTTCTCTAACTCGTGCACAGCCATCAATGAAAAGTTCTGATTCTGCCATCTTACTAAAATCCGCGACTCTGTTCGTATATAAGGAATGGTCGTTAGGTCGCGCTCCAAGTTCATTGCCTAAAAATAAGTAGTATATCATGTTTTTATTAAGTAAACATTTTAGATTTGTAATATCATAGTCTTTAAAATGTGAACTATAGGGGGAACTCCTTATATCAACAAGTGCGCCAATAGAATTTTTTTTTAATACAGCGATAAAATCTTCGATCGCAAACCCTGAATAACCGATCGTGAATAAATTAAATAGAGACATGACCTGCAACCAGTTTATAACAATAATTATTAAATGGCTTGCCTAAACTAATAGTAAGGTAACATGAACCTATTTCTGTTGATTCGCCAAGTTTTAAAGTGTTCCAGTAATAATCGGTAAAAGCAGGATCTGTTACCACAAGTGAATAATCTTTATTTTTGTATGAGAATGCAAGCCTAATTTTAGTATTTTGACGTTCTTCATCACTCTGATCCTTTTTTATAACTGTTCCACCTGCGATTCTAATAAAATATAGTGAATTATTTACTCTATAAAGAGTATTCAGAGATACTCTATCATTCATCCCATGACGAGAAGAACAATTAAATCCGGTACTCCAGAGAGATAATGGGGAATCAACTAACAAATTAATATTTTGCTTTGGAAAGACACCGTGTACTTGCCAGTTTGGCCTTAAGGCAACTTTATAATTTTCTGGTTGCGTAGGGCTAGGCGCGTGATTACTCACCTCGCAAGCAACAACATTCCCGATATTGAATGTGCAATCTGCAATGGGCAAAGCTTCTTCACTGCTGCCTATTGGACGAAACCAGTTGCCGATACCGCCATTAGCAAGAATTTCTTTTCCTGCGATGCAGAAGCCACCCTCGCGAGCCGATTTTGCTAAGCAGACAAATTTTTTCAGCATGCTCCCCTCTGATACTCTATAGTTCTTTCC
Organism: Bilophila sp. T19-St14; assembly: GCF_059728385.1. NCBI lineage: Bacteria > Pseudomonadati > Thermodesulfobacteriota > Desulfovibrionia > Desulfovibrionales > Desulfovibrionaceae > Bilophila > Bilophila sp. T19-St14. The sequence goes on along the minus strand of NZ_BAAGFT010000002.1, from coordinate 140,513 downwards.
CTCAACGCCCCTTTTGGGGCTATCATAATAGTTTTCAAAAAATTTTCCAAATCTGTGGGGCAGAGCGTGGGGCAGATTTGCCCCACATACGAAAAAAGGGCTACATTTTCATGTAACCCTTTGATTTCATTTGGCGTCCCCAAGGGGATAAATTTTAAATTATAACATACTAAAATTAAAAATATTTTTATATATACAAAAAGATAATACCTACAAAAGTACCTCAAAAATAAAAATAGTTCAAAAAACCTCTAGGGACGCCGTTGGACGCTGAAAGCATTAGCTTGATTACAACAATTCACAATAAGGCCAAGAAGGTAATTATTTCAAAAGCAAAGCTACTCTTCTTCCTCAAAGCCAAATTCCTTGATTTTCAATGTCCGACAATTCTCGGATACTGCCCGTATTGTCTCTTGCGAGAAGCCTTTTGAGGCACCAGCTTCCACTTCAAGCCGCAGACTCAACGTAACCCCATTGTCTGCTGCGAGCTGAGAAATAACTTCTTCAAGGATACGCTGTACGTCTCGATTAACGCGGGTATCGTCCAAGGGTGCGGAGAGGAAAAATCGCATACTTTTGGGCGTAGACAGGGGCGATGGAGAGGTGGAGGGCTCTGTGCCCGTCCGCTCCGTAGTCAAAGGTGTCCCGCCTTCCCGTTGCACGGAAGGATGAGGATTCGAAACTCCCGCATCAGTAACAAATCCAGAAGGTGATGGATTATTTTGTATATGTTCCAGTTCGAGTTGCTTCTTTGCTGCACTTTTACGAACTATGAAGCCACTGCGATCTATAGACGCCTTTTGGGCATATTTCAAATCTATAAACCGCCCTTCACTTACGCCAGCTGCATAGGCAAAGTAATCTTTTTCCTGCACACCTTCATGGATGGCCTTTTCAAGTACGCTGTAATCGGAAAGACGCGGCAGATAGCAGTAGATGCAGAGATACTCCCATAATTTTTTTATTTGCAGGCTGTCTGCATCTTTCCAAAGTAGGCTGTCCAACTCCATCAGCAAAAGCGCAGGAGCCCACTTGTCTATTACAGTTTCATTTTCCAGCAGCTTTTTGCCGGCCCGGCTTATAATTCCCTCTGAAGAGCCGCTGAGCCTTGTTTTTTCCCATTCCACATTTTTCATGTCAGAGCGAGTAATGGCCGGAGTCAGAAGCCAACACCATGTTTCGTTCAATCGTAGCTCAACAGTCTCATCACTGCGTTTGAGGCTGTTTTCCGTCTCTCTGTTTTGTGCAGCATCAAGGTTTAAGTCCTGACTGTCATTTTTAATGGACTGCCACGCCAGATAGCGACGGGTTTCCTGTTCCAATGCCGACATGGATGTTTGGTCAGGAGCAAGAAAGACCAGCATATTACGGAAAATTCGAGGAGAATTCCCCCGGCTTTCCCAAAATTTTTCAACAATATCCAAGGCTGTGCAGCCATGAGATGAAGTCGTCACTGTCTCGCTGGGGCTGAGTATCACCAAGCGGACAGTCTGGTCGTCAGGCACGTCCAATGAGGAAGCAGGGCAAATATGTATACCTTTAAATGGAGGTTCCAGTCGCAATTTTTTCATGCGGCGTTCTATCTCATATTCCACTTCAGAAGCCGAGAACTGTGTCGCACGATCCTCTACCGTCTTTCGTAGCGTCGGCCTGGTATCATACCAAAACCGATCTCCTGAAGGGTTCGTGTACAGGTAAGCAAGGCTGTTTTGCAAAGAACCGAGCGCATCATTGAACACGGCAATCTGCTCGCCGGGCTGCACCACACCGAGTCGTATGCGTGAGGCTTCTATGCCGCGCACGTTCTGTTGCCTCACTGTAGGGGCGCTGCCCAACATGATGGTTCTGGCTACTCGCCGTGAGGCCAGAGTCTTGCCGTAGCGAAGAACATTTTTATCTTGCTGCCAGGGAATGGAGCGCTTGCCGTCTACTTCTCTGTCCACAAGGCTGTTCCAGCCTTCCGGCAGATGACGCGTCAGCTCGTCGCGCACGGCTGACACGTCCAGAGGCAGGGAACCGGGCATGATTAACAGCCCCGCATCGCTGCCCATCCACAATTCATGAATGACGGCGGCCATCAGGCGCAGCACGCCGCGTGTGCGCTGAAAACGCTCCAGCGTGGCCCAGTCTTCATACAAACGGTCAAATACTTCCGGGTGGATGGGATAACAGGCCAGCAGGCGGTTCCTGTACTCCACTTCTCTGACTTCCAGAGGAAAATCAGTTGGATTTTCCCGGTACATGGCGCTGAAATGGCTGCATACCATTTCGCGTGCGGAAGGATTTTTGCAATCCAAAAAAAGCCTGCGGCGAACCACTTCAAAACCTTCGTTGGCAGCCACGGGCTTCCAGATGGCTTCCATGCGCCCAAAGGTATGCTCAATGGCTTCCAGAGCGGTTTTACCAGCTTCCCCACCCACCTCGATATCTGATTCCGGGATGGAGGCCACCACCAGACTGTTGCGGCTGGCGCGGGCGGCTTCTGTTATTTCCTGAATAAAGGTAATGAAATTATCGAAAGATCCGGCTGGCAGGCCGTTCACGCCATAGATGCGCTTGGCGTAAGCCACGAGTTCGTCCATAAGGATGAGGCAGGGGCCGCAGGCGTCGAAAAGATTTTTGAGCGATTCCGAGCCGGGCGAGATGCCCTTCTTGTCGGCCTCTTTCACGAAGTCGTACAGTTTCGGGTCGCCGACGGAAAGCGCGAGCTGGGCGGCCATTTCGCCCCACAGCGTATTGATGGTGATGCCGGGCAGATTCTGAGGACGCTTACTGCGGCTGGGGTCGAGGGCCGTGCCGACCAGTACGGCGGCGTGGACTTTCGGTAGGCTGGCGAGTCCGGCCCGCTCCAGCACGGGCCGCACTGTGGGAATCTTGTCCAGCGAGACCATGCCGCGCAGAAGATGATACAGCGCGAGCATGCTATGGGTCTTGCCTCCGCCGAAGGCCGTTTTGAGCTGGATGACGGGCTCGCCGTCCTTGCCGGAAACACGCTTTAAAGCCTGTACCAGCAGGCCGGACATGCCTTCGGTAACGTAGGTACGGGCGAAAAATTCCACTGGGTCGCGGTATTCAAAGGATCCTTCGCCACGTGACACCTGCGCTAGGTCGGCGGCGAACTCTGCATTGCGGTAGCGGCCCTGCGCCACGTCGGGATGCGGTTCGATAACGTCGCGCCAGCAGGGAAGCCCGGACGGCGACACAGTGAGCATCCCCTCTGCTTTGACAGGGCTGGGTGCGGCCTGTACAGCCTGCGCTGTGACCGTGGTGGAACCAGCAGAAGAGCCGTAGCGGGACTCGCGGAGTAGGGAGCGTATCTCTTCCGTGAGCTCCGGGTCTATCTGTTCGCAGAGGCGCGACATGGTATCGAGTGCGCGCCACGTATCACTGTCGTTGAAGTCCTGCGCGCCGATGTGGGCCAGCTTGTTGCGCACGCCCACAAGTTCCTTGGCCCAAGTACGGTGGTCAATGGAGAGGCGTTTGCGGAACACTTCGCCCCAGTACAGGTCAAACAGGATAAGACAACGCTGGATGTCCAGCGAGTCGACAAGCTTTTGTTCAGGGCCGTCTTCGGGGAGGTCGCGTTTCTGCTCATCCCAGAGTTTGCCCATGACCGCAACACGCCACCAGTCTGTCCCGTACTCAATTTTGAGTATTGCACAGATATAGGGAGCAAAAGCCTTCAGGAGATGGCGGAAACCTTTGAAAACGAGTTCGTTATTGTTAGACATATCTCACTCTCAGGCGTTTGTCAGATAAGAGAACCCTGCTTGGCTGTACGACGGGCGGCGCGCAGTTCGGCGGCTTTCTGCTGGATGTCGGGCCATGCGACCACAAAGGAATTATAGGCATAAGCCTCGGCGTTCCAGCCTTTGCGTTCGGCAAGGGAGAAGAGGCGGTAGGCGAGGTCGCGGGCACGCTCGGCAGAGGCGGAAAATTCTACCACGAGCCGGGCGCATGCTTCGATGCCTCCAGTATCCATGCTTTGAATAAGGTACTGCGTGATCATCCACAGACAGCGATCCGCCGTAAGGCGCGAGACTTTGAGTTCCGGTAGTTCGGTGCGTTCCAGCAGATGAACGACGCCCTTTTCGGCATAGACGAGGCCCATGGACGCCAGCTTCTCCACAGAAGTGTTCTTGGCGCGAGCCAGCACGTCGGCCTCGCCGAACTTCATATGATTGAAGGCGAACTGTGTGTAGAGATCGACGCAGAAGCGGCTTTCGGCATCCAGCGCGCCGTCCTGTTCGCTAAAGTAGGCGTCGAGCTCGGCGTTAATGACCTGCAGAGCGGTACGGACGCCCATGGCAGAGCCGTCGGCCTCCATCACCTTGGCGTAGCGGGAATACACGCCCATACCCGGACCGATGGCGGCCTGCGCCATATCCACTGGGGCGATGTTGCTGGTTTGTAGCTTCTTCAGGGCTGCGCGGAGTTCGCGCTTGAGCTCAGCAATAAAGGAACGTCGTGAGCAGGAAGGGGTCTCTTCCGGCCGTTTACGGCAGACAAGCACGATGGATGAAGCAAGAGCGTTTGTTTCCAGCGCGTTGGAACGATTATTTCTTTCTGTACGCATGGGCCAAGTGCCGGTAATGGCAAAGCCTGCTTTAATGATGGCGGAAAGCATGGTTTCCCAGCCGGTAGAAGCCTGCGAAGCATTATCGTCTTCGTCGCTTTCGCTCTGTTTGTAGGCATAATAAATGGTAACGGGCACGTCTTCCCTCGCATAGCGGTAGAACTGTCGGCAAGCCTGAACCATACCGCCCTCAAAAAAATCTCGAGCCTTTTCCTTACTCCCTTCAAAGCGATAGGGGGTGGCCACCAGTTCTTCCCCCTTGGGCACCAACATGGTGCGGAAAAGACGAGGATAGGTACTCTTCAACGAACGCCGCATCCAGATATAGAAAAAATCGGACAGGTCAGCATAGCTCATAATGTCGTAATACGGAGGATCAGAGGAAATGACGAGGTTCCGCAGACCGCAGTCCGTCTGTGCATCTCGCTGAATACTCGTTCCTGTTATAGTCGACAGAAATTCCAATAAGCTTTTGAAGACCCATTCCAGCATATTTCCAAAGCTACCCGATGAATTACAGAAAGGATTTGCCTCAGCATAATCCCAAGTCATAGGAATAGCTTGGCGGACAAAAGTATTTCTTATATTATCCCTTGGAACATTCCATGAACAAATGGAAGAATGGTAATCCGCCAACTTGTCTACGATAAACGCCAAGTACACGCCCACGGCCTGGCCGTAGGCCGTTGCGCCGCATCCGCCTTCATCCAGCCCCCTGCCGTCGTCTAGCATACCTGAGGCTAGGGCATCCTGTGTGGCTTTTTCCTGCGTTTCGGCCACCAGATCACTGAATGTAGTCAGGGCCGTAAGCTGGCGGGGAGTGAAAAGGTCGGCAAAACCTTTCATGCCATACAGAGGAACACTGACAGCGGCCTTTCCAAAAAGTTCCCCATCCGGATATGTTTTAGGCCTCAGCACAGCCGCCGCCTCTTCCTGAATCAAATTCGGCGACAGATAAATTCTCCCGTTTTTTCCTTCCGCCACCACAGCCATCATCTGGGCTGACATGGCCCCTGCCTTGCCCTGCTCCCGGATATAGCTGAAAGGTACGGCAGTACCACAGCATGGACACACCGCTCCTTGGCGGTTAACGGTCCCTTCTATTTTCGTTTTACCTTCAAGATGTACGACATATGTTACTTTTCCGTCTTCAAATTGCGGCTCCACCCACGCTTCTTTTCCTTTCTTTTTCGATAGTACAAAGGAGCTTGCCAGCGGCATTTCGCAACCGCAGGCCGGATTCGGGCACTTTACGGTTCTGGCCCATTTCCAGGCGATAACGGTAGCCTCCCCGCCGCCTTGTTCTGGTGGTATATGAACTTTCGGGTATAGATGACCGATGCGACGGAAAGCTTCCTGCTTCATCCATTCGCCGTAATAACGCACGTCTTCGGCAAGCCCCTTAGCTCCGCTCCACGAACGGTCACTACCCAGCTTGGTTCGGGCATCAGGATTCACCGGAGACTGCCCGGCAAAACGCGGGGGAATCTCTATCATGGCCTTATTTATCATCACTGCCACGGGGTTCAGGTCGTGGGCATGGGCTTCCAACCCCAGCCTCTGCGCCTCAAGCGGAATGGACCCTCCGCCCGCAAAGGGGTCAAGGAAAGTCAACGGTTTTTCGCCCATATATTTCCTTATTTCGGCGCGGGCTTCGTTCAGCAGGTCTTCGTCGTTGGAATTCTCCCATTTCACCAGGCGGGCAAGTAAGGCATGCAGGCGCTGACGCTCTGCATCCTGCGCTTCTTCTGTGGGAAAAAGTTCCGGGTGCGAAGACGGGTCATCTACCAATGAAGCCCAAAGCACTGCTCGGGCTGTTGCCGTAGGCTTACGCGACCACCACAGATGCAGTGTAGAAGGGTGCCCGTGGCGGATGGATTTTTCCCGAGCAGATTCGGCGTTGATGGCGTCCAGCGGAAGCGCGACTTCAATGAGTTTTTTTATCTGAGCCATACTACTTACTATCCCTCGTATATCTTTTCCGCATTCTCGATAAGAGCGGCAATGTTGAACTTCGAGCTTTCCACCGAAAAATCCGGGGGATTGTGGAAAGGCTTTTTCAGGTAGATCGTGCGGGTGTGCGGGCCGTCCACTGCAACGATAGCCAGAATGAACTGCTCCGGCTGGTTCAAAGCTGTGCGTATCTCGTTGAAGGTCATGTTGATGCTGGTGGCTCCGGCGGTGCGACCTTTCACCTCGATAAAGCGCAGGCTGGATTCTCCTTTACCGAGGGCATCCGGCACAGCGGATTCGATGTCGTAGCCGCACTTGTCGGCGCTCACGTCGCGTGGGGCGAATCCGAGGCTTTTTTCGATGTCCATCACAGCCTGCATGGCAGCCTTCTCTACAGCCTTGCGGGCAAGCGCATCCGCACAGGGGCCAGAACATGCATCAAGAAGCGGACGACCCGTGAGTTTAGCCAGCAGTCCGGCAGGAATGACCAGCGCGCCGCCGATGACCACGGGCGGCTGAGCCGAAATCAGGCGTTCTGCCGCTAACTCGTCCGTACGCTGCTTCAGGCGGGCGGCCAGTTCTTCGGCGCGGCGGGCGGCCTTTTGGGAGTTCAGGTTGTTGCTGATTTTCCCGGCCTGTTCCTGCTGTTTCAGCTCTCCGGCGCGGTAGTCCCAGTAGCGAATCTCGGCGGTAAGACGTTCGCGCACGGCCTTTTCCGTCTTGTCGATCATGATTTCGCGGCGTTCGCGCACGTCTTTCAGATGTTTGGGGATAAGATGGCCCAGGGCATAGCCGATGGCCGCATCTTCCACGCCGCGCGTCAGCCATGGCTGCTTGTGGGCGTGGGCAAGAACGGCGTCCAGCTCTTTAGGTGTGGCTGGGCGGTAGTCGAGGTACGGCGCATAGCCTGCGTTTGCGGCTGTGCCGTGTTCGTCCATCTCCACAAAATGGATATTGCGCGAGATGACGCGGCGGCTACCATCGGGCAGGGCAGTGCCGTCCTGAATAGCGTGCTCAATGTAGAAGAGGAGGCGCATGGAATCTCCGGGATCGCTGTCGTCGATAAGGACGGCGCCGCGTTTAAGCAGATCGCCAGATCGTTCGCGGATGATGTCGATCATGGCTTCAAGCAGAGGATGCCCGGGACAGATGAGTGCTGCAGGTACAGAGCCGGGCAGATTGCGATAGGCCTTGTCGAAGCAAATGCGCTCGTAGCGGTTGAGCACCGGCTCGATATGACCTATCTGCCGGTCTCGATTGCGGATGGCGAAGGGAACGGAGAGTATCTCCCAACGACCTTTCTCGCGGGCCGACATGCGGCCGCCCAGTTCGCGGAACGCTTCTTTAAAGAATGCCTCGATGAAATACGGCTGGAGGCGGCGGGCCTCCATGCGCTCCATTTCCTCGCGGATGACACTGACCGTGCGGATGTTCATCACGTCTTCGGTAAGGGCGCGTTCCTTCAGCAGCTGAAGCAGTGCTTGCGGGTCGAAGGCAATATCCATGTCGTGATTGAGTCGGGCTTGCACGTCGGGGTCACTGCCGTGGCGCACGGCTTCAATAAGCAGTTCGCGTAGGGGACGGTTGTTGAACGAGACTTTACCGAGAATGTCGAAGACCTTGCCACCCAGTGCCTCTTTTTCCTGCTCCAGCTTTTCAAAAAGCCGCTGAAACACCGCGCCTTCGCGTGTTTCGGAAGCCACTAGGTTCCAGAGCCAGCAGGTTTTCGTCTGGCCGATACGGTGGATACGGCCGAAACGTTGTTCAAGACGGTTGGGGTTCCACGGCAGGTCGTAGTTCACCATGAGATGGGCACGCTGAAGGTTGAGGCCTTCGCCTGCAGCATCCGTAGCGATAAGAATACGAACTTCCTTATCTTGCTTGAAGCGTTCTTCCACTTTGCGGCGCTCGTCGCGCAGCATTCCACCATAGATGACCACCACGGCGTCGTCATTGCCGAGCAGAGAGCGTATCTTGTCCGTGAGGTAACGGAGCGTGTCGCGGTGTTCGGTAAAAATGATCAGCTTTTCTCGGAATCCCTCTGCATCGAACATTCCTTTTTCGTCTTGCAGCAGGCAGGAAAGCTCTTCCCATTTGCGGTCTCTGCCGCTGGTGCGGACGGCGTTGGCCTTGGCTTCCAGCGTTTTGAGCGTGGCAATTTCCGCTTCCAGTTCCGTGATGGTAGTCGCGGCACTTGCCTTGACAGCTACGCGTTCTTCGGCGTCTTCCAGCTCGGCGGAAGTCAGGTCGTCATCGTCGAATTCGTCCGTAAGGTTCAGATTACGCAGTTCGTTCCAGTCGCGGGCACGCTGGCCGAGCCGCTCTTCACTGAGACGGTTTTCCAGTCTTTCGCGGCGGCGGTGCAGAGACTGATAGATGGCCTCGGGAGAAGACGCGAGACGCCGTTGGAGCACGGTGAGCGCGAAGCCCACGGTGGTGCGGCGTTCGTTGTTCAGATTGTCGGCGCGATTGAATTCGTTCTGAACGTAGGCGGTCACAGCCTCGTAGAGTTCGGCTTCTTCGGGGGAAAGGCTGTAGTTCACCGTGACGGCGTGGCGTTCAGGGAAGAGGGGCGAACCGTCGAACTTGAGCAGTTCTTCTTTGACAAGGCGGCGCATGACATCGGAGATGTCGATAGCCTGCGAGCCGGTACGGGCCACGCCGCCGAAGCGATCCTGATCCACCAGCGAGAGGAAGAGCTGAAAATCTTCTTCCTTGCCGTTGTGCGGGGTTGCCGTAAGTAGAAGCATATGTCGCGTGATGCCGGAAAGCAGGCGGCCAAGCTGGAAGCGGCGCGTCATTTTGACTTCGCCGCCCCAGACCGTGGCTGACATTTTGTGGGCTTCGTCGCAGACGATAAGATCCCAGTCCGTAGCCTTCAGTTTTTCCTGAATGGCTTCGTTACGGGCCAGTTTGTCGAGCCGGGCGATGGCCAGCGGCGTTTCGTTAAAGGCGTTCCCCGTAACGGCGGATTCAAAACGGTCATTGGTGAGGATCTCGAAGCGCAGATGGAATTTCTGGAAGAGTTCGTCCTGCCACTGTTCCGCAAGACTGCCGGGGCTGACGATAAGACAGCGCCTGAGGTCGCCGCGTGCAAGGAGTTCCTTGACAAAGAGGCCGGTCATGATGGTTTTGCCCGCGCCTGGGTCGTCCGCAAGAACGTAACGCAGGGGCAGTCGGCCCAGCATTTCCTGATAAACGGCGGAAATCTGATGCGGAAGAGGCTCCACATCTGATGTATGGACGGCGAGATACGGGTCGAAGAGATGGGCGTAGTGTATACGCCATGCTTCCGAAGCGAGGCGGAGCTTTGCTCCGTCGGCGTCAAAACTCCACGGCAGGGAGGCGTCCTGAAGCGCTAGTTGCCCTTCATCTTCACGATAGAGGATACGATTGCCAAGATCGCCCCGGCTGTTTTTGTAGGTAAGATTCAGAACGGCGTTGCCGTACCACTGGACTGCCACAATGGTGACTGCCTCATGTGGATCAATGCCAAGAACAAGACTTCCGCTTGTAATATCTTCGAGTCGCACCACTTCCTGCCACCCCGGAGGAGGTGGCAGTTAAGTGTACTTGGCCGCCAAGGGAACTTCTGCTGTCTGCGACAGTCCAATAACGTTGACTAAGCTGTTTTTACCGTCTAAAAAAGAGTGCTAGAAGTAAAAAAAACGGGTGGCGGCCAAGTACACTTTATCGACATATTATGGACAATTTTTTTTGAATAACTCCGCACGAATGCGGAATGTGGAACGAGCCATGCCGGAACGTTTTGCCGCTTCCGATGTCGAGATGGCACCCTCTGTCCATAAGGTATATGTTTCCGGAAAATTTGGGGGAAGCGGTCGTGGCGCGTGCCCGAACCGCACGCCGCTTTGCTTGGCTGCCGCAATCCCCTGAGCCTGTCTGCTGCGAATATTCTCCCGTTCGTTCTGAGCCACAAAGGAAAGTACTTGCAAAACAAGGTCGGCAATGAAGGTGCCGAGCAGGTTTTTGTCGCGCCGTGTGTCCAGCAGTGGCATATCCAGCACAAAGATGTCTACGCGCTTTTCCTTGGTAATTACCCGCCACTGTTCCAGAATCTCCTCGTAATTTCTGCCAAGCCTGTCAATGCTTGTAATACATAGCTGGTCACCCTGCCTGAACTTTTTTAGCATAGCCTGATATTGTGGACGCTGAAAATCCTTGCCCGACAGTTTATCCATGAAAATGCGGTCTGACGGGATGGCTTGCCGCTCAAGGGCGATGCGTTGACGGCTCTCGTTCTGATCTGTACTGGATACGCGAATATATCCGTAAGTTTCTGCCATAAGATTTTCTCCTCTCAGTGGATTTATGTTCATAGTTCATCATCGGGTATATCAGGAGCAATGAAGCTAGAGCGTTGTTCGCGTTTCGGAGGATGCGGGGGTGTGTCTTGCTTCTTTGACTTTCGCCCTTCCCGTTGCCGTCTGGCTTCGGTCAGATACTTGGTCAGAGTTTGGGACTTCACATCAATGCCTTTTTCGTGCAGGCGTTCGACAATCTCCTGTGTATCGAAGCCGCGCTTTCTCATCCGTTCCAGTGTCGGGGCCAGAGCAAAGACGGCTTCTTTGACGGACATGGCTCTGTTCCCCTCCAGTGTGACGGAAGCGGGTTTGAGAGTGGCGAATTCCTGTCTGATTTCCTTCAACTGAGTCGCGGTAATGGTCATGGTGCTTTTCCTGTGGTTCGCCGGGGCCATGCCCCGGATTGGTGTTTTGTTTTTCCGGTCGAGCGGGACGGTCGCCCACGCTTCACGCAAGTGAAGCATAGTGGGCTATATCTTCGGCCTGTGCGAAGATTTCTCCCCGACGCCTTACCTCATCCTCATGCCGCGAGCGGTCATCGCCTGCCGACGCTCCCTGTCCCGCGTTGCCTGCTCCTGCCGCTGCCGCTCATCTTCCTGCTGCCGCTGAAGCTGTTCGGCACGCTTGCGTTCCACGAACTCGATATGCAGCGGCCGGATTTCCGGCAGAAGCAGAAATTCCCGATAACCTGCCATGAGCCTTTTCATTTTCTTCAACTGCTTCTCCAGCTCCTCTTTTTCCTCATGGCTTTGTTTTCTGTGGGCCGTGTATCCCGCTTCAAGCCGCGTCAGCTTTCCGCGAAGGGTATCCACTTCCCGTTGCAGAATTTCCTTCTCTGTCTGGACAAGGTGTTTGACGGCAAGCGCCTTTTTCAGTTCTTCAATGAGGGAAGAGGCTTTTTTCAGCACGGACGGATAATTGAAAAGAGAGGCTTTCGGCAGAGAGGAATCTTCACGAAGAACTTTTTCCGCCTCCTCGGACTGCCGCTCATACTCTTCAATGCTCTTTCTCAACTCTTCTTCACGCTGTTCCAATGCGTTGATAAGCTGCCGGGAATTCCGTGCGGTCTCTTCGGATTCCTGAATCAGTTTCTCCAATGCTTCCTGTTGCTGCTTGAACTCGCGGGTAGCCAGATGCTTTTTCACGGAACCAGGCATCTGTTCCACGCCGCGCTCAATGGCGAAGCCCCGGCTTTGCAGATGGGCGGGAAGCCCGGATTGCAGTTTCCGCAGACTCTGACGGGTATAGATTTTATTGGCGTTGAGCCTCACGTCCGGCGTCACCGGCACATGAAGGAAGTGCATGTGCGGCGTCTTTTCATCCATGTGAACCATTGCGGAAATGACATTCTCCGCGCCCACAAACTCCGTGAGAAAGGCTTTGCTCTCCTCAAAGAAACGCCTTGTTTCCTCCGGCGTGAGGCCATCAAAAAACGCCTTGTCCGAGGTGACGATAAGCCCGCACATGCGCACGGCGTCCTTTCTTACAGCCTTGACCAGCAGGAGGTCGTCAATGCGATTCTGAATGGCCTCGGCATAGTTCGACGAGGCGGCTTCGTGCAGCTCGTAGTTCGCCGCGCTTCTGTCGTAGTCAATATCGGGGTTGCTGTGGCTCTCCCGCTCCCGTCGGTTGTGGCTCTGGATGCCGCGTATGGCCTCCTTCTTGAATTTGTCCATGTGGAGTACGAGATAGGACATGGCAATACTTCCTTGTATCAATGGATGTCCCGTTCTTTCTGTGACAGGAATGCGGGACACTTTTTCAGTTTACGCGGGACAAGAATTGAAAATCTGTTCGGATTTGGCTGGACTTCATGGGATGACAGATACGATGAATATTGCAGGTGTCCCGCTGTACCGGTGCTTAGGCAGCGGTACAGCGGGACACCTGGAAAATGGTCAAGCGAGACCTTCCAGTTTTCTTTTCAATCTGTGGACAGACGATTTTGATTTTCCCATTTCCTCGGCGCAGTCACGAATGCTGTATCCCTCGCCGAGCAGCCTTTTCAATTCCTCCAGTTCCACATCTTCAATGTCCCGAACCCGCCAATGCAGGGCATTGCCTTCGGTAATCAGGTTGGCCTCAAAGGGTTTGGCGTCATCGCCCAATATGCCCCGCGCCTTGGTCAGGTGAACTTCAAACCGTGCGCCTTCGGCCATGCTGTATTCCCTGGGCCTGCGCAGACTGATCACCGTGTCCATAATGTCTTCTCTGGCGCTGGTGCCGCGCTGGTCGCCGGATTTTCCGGCATGATGGATAAGCAGGACGGTCATCCCTCTGCGGCGTAATTCCAGCAGCCACGCCTGCATGGTCTGCCAGGACTGAGACTCGTTTTCCTTTCCGGTGCGGCACAGGGTTGCGATGTTGTCCAGCACAACCATGTCCACGTCTTTCAGAAACGGCTCAATCATGGCCTGCCCACCGGCGGTGGACAAATCCGGCATGGGACAGGGCTGCAAATCCGGTGTGATGAGCGCCATGTTTTTCAACGTATGAGGGGGAATGGACATGCCGTTGACAAGAGCGGAAAGGCGGTTCTGCATGGATGTGGCGGGCATTTCCCCATCCACATACAGCGTCCGTTTGGGCATCGGCGCACGCCAGTTGAACACGGCTCCGCCGGAAGCCACCGCAACGGCGATGCTCAACGCGGCGAATGTCTTGCCTATGCCGCGCGGGGCGTACAGGATGCCTATGCCCTGTACCGGAAGAACGGGCGATAAAAGATACCCCCGTTCAGGTATGGACATGGAAAGAAATTCGCCCATGTCCAGAGCGATAAGACCTTGCTGTTTGGTCAGCGCCGTTTCCAGTTGCGAGCGGACGGCCTCAATGCCTTCAATCTGGTGAAGGTCATTAAAATCCGTACCGTTGTCGTCGGTGAAGTGGGGAAACAGAAGTTGAGCGTTTGCGAGGCCGGCTGCATCCTCCCCCTTCCTGAGTCCGGCTTCGTCATTGTCGCCGCAAATGATGATGGTCTTGTCCGGAAAGCGTTCTTTCACGGTCTTGGCCACTCTCGCGAGATTGTTTGCGGAAAAGGCCACATAAACCGTCCAGCCTGTGGCAAGATGGATACTTGTACCGGTGGCAAACCCCTCACAAACGGCAACGGGCTTTTCCGACTGCCCCTGAATGATGAATTGTCCTCCAGATACCTTGCCGCCCACGAGAAAACGCTTTGTTCCATCAGGATAGATGCGTTGCAGACTTTGCAGATTGTTTGCGGCATCCATAACAGGAATAAGCAGAGAGCCGTCCCGTGCCTGCCGTATGCTTTCCAAAGCTGTAATGCCCTTGCGGTGCAGATAGGGATGGTTGGCGTCGCACCTTCGTGCCGAGTTCCATTCCTGTCTGGCCAGTTGAGCTGCTTCAGCATGGCGTTCGGCATATTCCGCTTCGCGTTGCCGCTGTATGGAGTGTTGACGTTCCCGCCATGCGGAAAGTTCGGACACGGAAAGCGTTTGCTTTTCTTCTGTGCAGAACGTGCCCTGTTCACCGTTTTCCCAGTTGCACCACCAAAGTGTCGCAGGGATATCGACATGCGCGATATATGCGCCGTTCTGTTTGTGCGGTTTGGTCTGGGTGGGACAGCGATGCAGTTTTCCGTCCGCCATGATTTCGGCCGGAATCAATCCCTTGTCGGTCAGGATGTCCCGAAAGGTTTGCAGGGGATTACTCATGCTCTTCCCCCTGCCTGCCAAGACGTTCGATGAAAGCGGCAATATCCTCTGCTCTCCAGACCGTAGTTCTGGGACCGAGTTTCACGGGTTTGGGATAACGTCCGGTGCGACACCCCTCCCACCATGCGCTCTTGCTTATGGGAATCATGCTGAGAACCTGAGGCAGACGCAGAAGGCCGTGGACGGGGATGGGAGCTTGATGCTGTTTCATAAAAAAAATCTCCTGAATCTGGTTGGATTTCAGGAGAATCTGGCACACGTCAAACAATTCCCGTGAGGGAATCGGACGGGAAAATGACGGGAAAATCTAAAAAAGATGGGAAAGCGACAGGCTGGTCACGCCTTGATTATGGTGTATGTCTCCGCTTCCTTGAGGAGCATATCCATCAAATTGCGATAGGATTTGTCGTCCCTGTACTCTTTGCCCGCAAGCAAGCGCCCCACATGTGTCTTTCTGCCCTGCGGGGTTTTGTGACTGGTCTCGGATTTTTGAGGACCACACCAGTACAGAAGAACATAAGCGATGACCGAAAGAGGATACTTTTCTTTCATGGCGTCACGGACAGCCGCATCCGGCCTTCCTTCCCAAACGGCTCCGGGAATACGAAAAACGAGTTTTCCATCCTGTGGCGACCTTTCACACAGGGGAACTGCCGCCGCTTTGTCGGCAACGGACGATTCCGGCGGAGCTGCCCGTAAAAGGGATTCCACAAGGGCGCGGGTGATGCCTTTTACTTCCCGGCGCAGGGGATAATGGCGGAGCTGCCTGATGGCGGCGTCCCTGTCCACCATTATGGTATCGGTAAAGATATGCGCAATGAAGTGATAACTTGAGGCGGGAATGGAGAATATCGGCTTCTCAAAGAGAGGCGAGTCCGGTGAATACTGCTCGAAGATGTCTTCTGTTTTCAGTCTCTCTAGACTGCTGAACAGAAATTCTCGTTCCTTGGGAAAGACAGACGCCGTATCTTCAAAGGATTCCTCAAGAATAACATCCAGTCCATATCGCAGGGAGTCAAGAGGAACAACTGTCGATATCCTTCTGAAAAATTCCATCACATCAAAGCCAAGCAAATATGTCTGAATGCCCGCATCCGGGTCTGGCACTGAAGGAAATTCCGGCATCTGCGTTCCATATGCGACATGGCTGCCCGCAACAAATGCCTGCCAGCAATTTTCATAGGTCGTGTGCCATAGCCCCAGAGGCTGAACGGCGTCAGGCCAGAGTGCCTGAACAAGCATTTCGCCTTCTCTGGCGGTCAGTCCATACGCCTGCCGCACTCTGCCTATGGTCATGTTCTGTCGGTCTGTCATGGAGGAAAGGATACCCTGTCGCCAAAAGATGGACAACAAAAAACAGCGGCAGGAATTGTCATCTACCTTCCGTACCGCTGTTTATCGAAAACAGGCGTTATCAGCTATACCACGCCCGAATGATATCCATGTCGTCATAGCCGTATTGTCTCATACGGTCCTTTTCTTCTTCGCTCCAGCCTGTTTCGTTGCTCGTCACCTGTGTCTCGCCTTCTATTTTTCCGATGGAGATACGAGCATCACGGTCGCTCATGGTGTCCTCTTTCATGCCTCCTCCCTGCTTTTTTTATGTTGTGTGTTGCGTAATCCGTCCAGATAGTCAGCCCAATCCTGCATCATCTTTCGACGCTCAGGCAGATATTCCGCATAATTGTATGCCGCCCGCACTTCGTCTTGTTCCCCGTGGGCAAGCTGCCGCTCTATCCAGTCCCGGTTATAGCCGAGTTCATTGAGCAATGTGGAAGCGATGGAGCGAAAGCCGTGCACGCTCATTTCGTGTTTCTGGTAGCCCATGCGCCGGAGCGCATTGAGCATGGTCGCATCAGAAATGGGCCGCACCTCCGTGCGGATGGAGGGAAAGAGGAATTTTCCCTCCCCGGAGTATTTCTTAAGTTCCCGAAGAATGGATATTGCCTGTCGGGACAGGGGCACAAGATGCTGGCGGCGCATTTTCATGCGTTCCGCAGGGATACGCCATTCCCCGGCCTCAAGGTCAAACTCTTTCCATTGAGCGGCCCGCAATTCCGTGGGACGGGTGAAGACCAGCGGAGCCAGCTTCAAAGCGCAGATCAGAGGAAAATAACCCTCGTAGGCGTCGATATCCCGCAGAAGCTGACCGACTTTCTCCGGTTCCAGCACTGCCGCCCGGTGAACAGTTTTTCGCGGTCGTAAGGCTCCCCGCAGATCGGCTGCGACATTGTGTTTCGCCCGGCCCGTGATGACCGCATAGCGGAACACCTGACTGATGATTTGCAATACTCTCCGGGAAGTCTCGTAGTTTCCCCTCTGTTCCAGAGGCTTGACGACCTCCATAACGTCCCGTGTCTCAAGTTTGGCGATATGCGTCTTGCCGATGGCCGGAAAAATGTAGGTCTCCAGCCGGTACATGACAGTTCCCTGATGCTTTTCGGAAAACTCCGCCATACGGGTTTCATGCCATTCTCTGGCGATATTCTGGAAGCTGTCGCGTTCCGCGATGGCTCTGGCCTGTCGTATCTGCCGTTTATGGTCTGAGGGGTCGATTCCCCTGGACAACATACGCTTCGCCTCTTCGCGGCGTTCTCTGGCGTCCTTGAGTGATACGGTGGGATATTCCCCGAAACTGAGCAGCTTGCTCTTGCCGTCAAAACGGTAGGCCATTCTCCAGAGCTTGCTTCCGTTGGCGGGAACGAAAAGAAACAGACCGCCGCCGTCAAAATACTTGCGGGGCTTCACGTCGGGTTTCAGACTGCGGATGTGGGTATCGGTAAGAGGCATGGGCACTCCTTGGCTGTCGTTGGACGAAGAGATACCCCCATGGATAAAAATATTTTTGATTCCGCGCGGTTATTCATGTAGGTATCAGAAATGTCGTACCACATTTCTACCTACGGATATACCCATAAAATGTTTGGATGCAAGCGGACGAGGCTGGACTTCGGGAAACCATACTGGAAAGAAAAAACAAAGAATGCCAAGGTCTTTTGGACCTTGGCATTCTTCTTTGTACCTAAATTTGGCGTCCCCAAGCGGATTTGAACCCCTGTTGACGGCGTGAAAGGCCGCGCCGAAGATATGGTTCCTCACGATGGCAAGGGCGGACGCTCAGATCAGACGCCCTTTTTGTGTAATTTTATTGTTGTGTTATAGAAAATAGTTGATGCTTTTTCCTTGAAACTCTAAAGGGGTAACCGAAAAAATGCCTTGGCAGTGGATCCCGCTAAGGGGAAAACTGGAAAAAGGTTGTATTTTTCACCGCACTGTGGAGATAAAACAACCACATACTCTAACAGAGCCTATCTAATTCAATGTTGGCAATAGGTTGACTACAGATCCTTATCCATTTTTCTGGTAAGGATATGCAAGGGCACAGGGCCGAAAATAGTGGTGTTCACCCTGCTTCTGTGGGGCCAAGGGGCTTCGTTCCGCCGCTTCAGCAGACGGCTCGCTTCGCTTGGGCCGCAAAAATGACGCAGGGCAGACAGATACCTTTGGCGAGGGCAAAGCGGGCTTTATGGTGAATCTCCACAGAAGAGCGTATCTCCCCTGATTCTGGGGGAGTCCGCTCCATAACTTAAGAGAGGGCGTCAAGTATAAAAGAAAAGGCTCTGTCATGGCACATGGTTGTTTTATCTCGGCAATATACTGAAAAATATATGCTTTTTCTCCAATTTTCCGCTGGCGGGCTCCATGACTGGGGGATTTTATTGGTTATCCCTTTTGAATTTCAAGAGATAAAGCATCAACCGTTTTCTATGACACAGCCAATTTTATTAAAAAATACATTGTTACAGTATGTTTTAAAAATTTCAAAGGCTCTGTTATAGTATGTAGTTGTTTCATCTCCACAGCACGGTGAACATATGGCCTTTTCTCCAGCTTTCCCCTTGGTGGAGTCCATGGCTGAGGCATTTTGTTGGTTATTCCCTTGCTACTTCAAGGAAAAAGGCATCAACCATTTTCTATGACACAGCCATTTCAAAAGGCTGTGTTTAAGTTTGTGGTTGATACAAGATTCCAACTGAAAAAGAAGAGCTCTTTGGAGATTATCTGGAGGTCTCGCAACAATTCTTCAAGACTGGATTTCATGTAATGAACAAAAAATGAGGAGGCCCACATCACCAGACGTGGAACGAGCTTTTATCTATTGATTTTCATTGAAAAAATCAGCAACCGTAAACTTAAACACAGCCTTTCAACAAGGCAGCATCATAGGAAATGATTGATGTTTTCTTTCTTGAACCCCCAAAAAAAGAGTCAGGATATGCTTCAGGCATAGAATCCGCCAACGATTGAAGAAGGCGCTGTTATAAGTAGGTGGCTGTTTCATCTCCACAGTGTGGTGAAAATACGGCCTTCTTTCCAGTTTTCCCCCTTGGCGGGCTTCATGGCTAAGACACTTGGCTGGATATCCTTTTGGAATTTCAAGAAAAAAAGCATCAGCCATTTTCTATGGTACAGTCTTGGAGAAGGGGGGGATTAAAAAATATGTGTATTCAATAAGTTATCAGAATGAAACGACCACATCCTGCGGCAAGGCCCTTATGGGTTTTCCCTACGGCAGCGTCCTGACCACGACCTTCTGCATAGCCGCCCGTCCGAGGTTGTCCACAACACGCAGCATCTGCACCCCGTCGCCGGGATGCCAGACCAGCGGCTCGCCGGGCACGCCGCGCCCGATGAACCGATCCTTCACGAACCAAAACACGGCGCTGGCGTCCGCATCCGTGCCCGCAACGAGCGCGATGCCGCTCCGCTCCGGATCGGACAGCCGCCGCTGATATATGACTCCGTCCTTTGGGGTGATGATCCGGGGAGGGCGCCCGGCCTGTACGCCGGTTTCCGGGCCGCACTCCGGGCTGAAAGGCGGTGGCGGCGGCTTCACCACGCCCGCCCGCAGGAACAGCGCCTGCAAATCGGAAGACCAGAATTCCCATACATGTTCTTCCGTACGTCCCGGAACCGGACGGCAGGCGCGCAGCCCGGTTTCCGCATCAATGAGGATGGTGCGGAATACGCCAGATGAGCGCGTGGGGGAACGTCCGGGAATATACCACGTTTCGGTGGTGTCCCCGCACAGGGAGACATCGAGATCCCCGGTCGCCGTACATACGGTTTCGCGGGTAATGTTCAAGCCTTCCTGTTGGGCGGGAACAAGATCGCTGAACGGCCCCGCGTCGGAAGCCAACGCCTGCGCGATGTCCGCAAACAAAGGAGCCGCCACATCGCCGCCCACAAGCAGCGGATTCGGCGTATTGTCAAAATTCCCCACCCAGACCACCAGCACGTAGGGGCCGGCCACGCCCGCCGTCCATGCGTCGCGGAACCCGTTGGAAGTTCCGGTCTTGAAGCGCAGCGGGACGGGCCCTTGTTTCGACCTGACGAAATGGGCGTCATCCTCCAACATGCGCAGGGTCACGATGGCGGCTTCGGGCGACAGCAAAGGCACGGCGGAACCGGCCGGTTCCCCTTCATAGAGACGGGGGCGCCGCCACACGCCCTTGTTCGCCAGCATGGCATACAGGCCGCCAAGCTCACGCATGGAAACCTCCGCGCCGCCAAGCACGAGGCTGAGGCCGTAATGATCCGCGTTGAACGGAAGCTCCACCCCGACGCGCAGCAGAAAACCGTAAAAATCCGGGCGGAGCTGCGAGGCCAACAGGATCGCGGGCAGGTTGCGGCTGGCGCGCAGAGCTTCATGGGCTGGCAAGGGGCCGCGGAACACCCGGTCGAAATTCTCCGGGTCATAGCCGCCAAAACTGCGCGGCGAATCGGGAAGCAGCGTTTGCGGATGGATCAGCCCCTGATCCAGCGCCATGCCGTAAATGAAGGGCTTGAGCGTCGAGCCGGGCGAACGCCGGGCGCAAGTTCCGTCCACCTGCCCGGATATGGCGGCGTCAGAAAAACCGGCCGACCCCACGAGCCCCCGGATCTCCATGCTCGGCCAATGGATGAGCAGCGCCGCCGCATTGTTCAGGCCGTATCGCCTCCCCCGTGCCGCGAATCCGGCAACGGCCCTCTCCATAAGCCGCTGCAACCCGCTGTCGATACAGGTGCGCACAGGCTCCCCGCCCCGCGACAACGGAAGCGTCTCGCTCGAAACGTGCGGTGCCCCGAACGGCAGCCGGGCCGGGCCATATACCCTGAGCGGCGGCAGCGCCCTCCCTAAGCCGGAACCCGACGCGCCAAAAGAAGAAGAAGCCAATCCCAGCCCACCGCCCGGATCGTCTTCGGCATCGGCAATCATCCGCATCCGGGCGCGGGCGGCCTCGAAATCCGGGCCGTTCAGCGGAGAACGCCTGACCGGATTCTGCGGCACGACGGCAAGGGCAAGGCTTTCAGTCCGGGTAAGGCGTCCGGGGGTGGTGCGGAAATAAATACGCGCCGCCGCGCCCACACCTTCAATGTTCCCGCCGTAAGGCGCAAGGTTGAAATACGCCTCAAGGATTTCCCCCGTCCCTCCCCTTCCCGGAGAACCCTGTCCCTCGAAATCCCGCATGTGCCCAAACCTCGCCAACGCACTTCACGCCTTGGCTCGAACTTTTTGGGCTGTGTCATAGGAAATGGCTGATGCCTTGTTTTAAGGCTGTGCCATAGGAACCGGTTCTTGTTTCTTGAAGTCCCAACGGAATGCACAAGAAAAAGCCTCAGCCATGAAACCCGCCAGCGAAAAGACTGGAGAAAACAGAAAATTGGAGAAAAAGGCCGTATTCCCAGCATATTGTGGAGATAAAACAGCCACATCCCCATGACAGGGCCACTTTTTCCAGCCCACAATGCGGAAAGGCGAGGAGCCCCCCCGCCTTCTCCCGCTCCATACCCTATCCTTGAAAGATGCCCCAAAGCCACGGACAGGGTTCAATACGTTCAAAAACCTTTGGAGAGAGGGGTGGGAGGAATCTTTCATCAGAGAAGCCCTCCCCATGCTTTCTGCCGCCTTCCCCAGCCCGCTACGCCTTTTTCGCCATGACGTTGCGCCCGGCGATCATGCCGAACACGCAGCAGTCGAGAATGGCGCAGCCGCCGAGACGCATGGCCCCGTGGACGCCAGAGGCAGCCTCGCCCGCCGCGTAAAGGCCGGGAATGGGCTCGTCGTCGAGCACCCCCACCACTTCAGCCTTGGGCGTGATGAGCGCCCCCGCAAGGCTGTAGGTCAGGTTCGGCTTCACCATCACCGCATAATACGGCGGCTTGTCCACCCTGTTGTTCTTGGTCTTGGAGAAGTCAGCCCTGAAAACCGTATCTTCGCCCTTCTCCGCCATCGCGTTGTATTCCTCAACGGTCGCCTTGAGCGCGTCCAGCGGGATCTTGTAATGTTCCGCCAAAGCTTCAAGGCTGTCATGCTTGGTCACATAGCCCGCACCGGCGTTCTTTTCCATGCGGTGCTTGTTCTCCACCAGTTCATAGGCATCGCCGTCAAGGATGGACAAGGGCATCCGCCGCCCGTTGGAGGCCAATACCTCGCTCGCGGCGTGGAAGACAGCCACACGATCCGCGCTTTCGCTCACGAACCGCCTGCCCGTGGCGGGATCGATCATCATGCCCAGTGGCTGCTCATCCGTACACGGGAAGGCCGGGCGGTACAGCGTGCCGTTGATCATGCGGGCCCCGGCCGCGGCTAGCATACGATACCCGGAGGCCGTCGCGCCGGGATGCTCGGTCGTGAACGCGCCCTCGAACTGCGGCAGTTCCTGCGACCGGAAGGCGCGATCCGCCTCAAAGCCGCCCGTACAGCAGATTACGCCCCGTTTCGCCCGGTAACGCACGGGCTTTCCACCCTTGTTCTCAAGATCGTCCGATTCGAGCTGCGTATTAAAATGGTAATCCGTACGCGCCGCAACACCTTCTACCCGTCCGCCGCGACTGAACAGCAGCCGGTCGGCCTTGCAGCACAGGATGATCCGGCCGCCCATCTTGAGGTAGCTTTCGCGCAGGGGGGCCAGCAGGCCCGTCGCGCCGTTGTAGTCGGGCTGAAGCAGGCGCCTGGCGGTCATACCGCCGGGCATCATCACGGTATCCTTGAATTTCGCACCGTGCTTGACGATAAAATCGAATGCCTCGACACCGTTGTCCACAAGGGTTTTCGTCAGCTCGGCATGGCAGAAGCCTTTCCCGGCCTTGAGCAGATCCTTGAGCATGGCATCAGGGGAATCTTCAATGCCTTTCGCCTTTTGGAGCGGGCTGCCGGGCACGGAGATGGTTCCGTTGCTGATGGCCGTGGAACCGCCGATCATGCCCATTTTTTCGAGCAGAACCACGCGCTTGGCCCCGCTCTCAAGCGCCGACAGGCCCGCCACGAACGCGGCAAGGCCGCTGCCGATGACGATGACGTCGAAGGTCTCTGTCCAGCCGGCCTCCTTGATTTTCCGGGGCTTGGCGAGGGCCGGAGCCGCCGCAAGGCCGCACAGGGCCGCTGCGCCCGCCTGGATAAAAGCTCTGCGTGTTTTCATAATGACCTCCGAACAGCATTTTCCAACGCTCTAGAAAGAATAACCACGGGTGTCAACAGAAAGCGCGCGTCCGAAAGCGGCCTTGCCGGGCGCGCCGGAGCGCATTCGAGCCCCCCCAAGGGCAACGGCACGCTCCGGGCATCAAAAGATGTTCCGCCGCACCGCCCCGTACATGCCTGACGGCGGCATAGGCCGCGAGGCATAGCCGCGCAGGATGGGCCGCACTCCCATACGTGCCGGACGACTGTGGGAACGGGGCAGGTCTTTACAAACGCCCTGACACTATCCCATACGTACCGGACGTTGGGGACTCCCTCTCTGCGGCAGAGGGGAAGCATCTGTGCCGTCCCTCACATGCCGGAATACGGTATGCTGCAAGAAAAGGGGGGGCCATCCGGCCAGCACCGTCCCGCATATGCCGGAAAGCGGAACGGGCAAGCAGCCCAATGCTTCCGACAGCCAGTACCGCCCCACATGCCGGACAGCCAGCACTTTTGACAAAGGCCCTGTCATGGCATTTGATTGATGCCATTTTAGGCCGTGTCGTCATTTTATACGTAACTATTTTTAATTATTAAAAATATTTTTACGACTTAAAAAGCAGTTAAATAGTTTCAACAGATTATATCTGATTGACGACACGACCTAGGCGTATTGATTTCGTTGTCTTTGAAGGCAGTTGCGGCGGGCCCAACGCCGGAAAACGCTTTCTTCAGCATCCATCAGATGGAGGATCAACATTTTGCTATGGCAGAACCTTGACCAAAAGAGAGCCGGGTTTCGACATTTCCGGCATTCCGCAGTAGAACCGCTCCCGGCGGCACTCCCAAAGCCAAAGAGGAACCCTCTGGCCGGGCGCAAATCAGATACGTGGGCTATTTTCCGTTGCCCCCGGTGGGGAGTTTAGACCCTGATCGGGCACCCACCCTCAAGGATCCTGAGTTGTTTTGAATTTCAGTGCGGCAGTCCTGCACGGGCGGGGGCCCGCAGCCATGCCGTTCCCACTGCCAGTCTGGAACAGCGCCCTCCGTGGCGGCAGGGGGCCCGCATCCCCTATATGGAACGGCCCTAGGCCGTGCCTTCAATCAGATATAATCTATTGAAATTATTTAACTGCTTTTCAAGTTACAAAAAAATTGTTCTTAATAATTTCAAATAGTTACATGAAAAATAATGATACACCCTAGTGACTGAACAGGGAAGTCCCGACAAGGAAGGCCAGCATCACCCAAATAGAAGGCCCCCAAGAATACAGGGCCATGACTTCGCAATTCAGGGCCTGCATCATCCGTATGGAGCGGCCCCTGCCAGAACCCAACCTCGCCAAGGAACGACCGATGCGCAAACTGATCTTCTGCCTCTGCTGCCTGCTCTGGGCCATCCCTGCCCGTGCCGACGATCTCGAATTGGATCTCGAATGCCTCCAAGAAGCCTACCCCGGATTCATCACGGGCACGGAAACCGACGGTAATGGGCTGGTGTGGTTCCTCACCAAGAGCGGCGGACGCCTCCTCTATGATGACGGGAAAAGGAAAAGCCACGCGGAACTGCTGGAAAACGCGGACATTGAGGATGCCATGCGCCAGCCTTACCCGCTGGAGCCTGAGCGCCCGGATCTTGCGCCCGATGAGGAGCCGGGGCGCATCCGCTGTTATCCGCTGCTCAAGGCTTTGTACGGGGCGGATCAGCGCTCCGTGGAACGGGGGATCGTCCGTACCCTGTTCGGCGGCAAGATCAAGGTGTGCCTTGCCGCCCCCGCCGCCGAAGCGTTCCGGCGCATCGACGCGGCGTGGAGACTCCGGCCGACCGATCCCGATCTGGACAGCTATTTTTCGCCCATCTACGGCTACTTCTGGCGCGCCATCGCCAAAACGAACCGTTTAAGCCCGCACAGTTTCGGGATCGCGGTGGATCTCAATCCCGACAAGGGCCCGTATTGGCAATGGAGCAAACTCCGCCCGCACCCCCTGCAAAAGGCCTATCCCTCCGCCATCATTTCGCTCTTTGAGGACAATGGGTTCATCTGGGGCGGAAAGTGGGAGCATTTCGACCTCATGCACTTCGAGTACCGCCCTGAATTGATCATCAAGGCGAAGAAACTACGGGCAAAGGCGAACGGAGGGAAATCCGAAGGCGCATCGTAACACGGCGGCGCAAACGGCGGCCCTGTACTGCCCATGCCTGAGGCATGGAAAAAACCGCTGCCACGAAAGCGGGCGTTTACTTTTCTTTTGGCTATCTCATAGGAAACGGTTGGTGTTTTCCCCAGATGGAGGCTTCCGGTTTGTGCTGGGCACACATGCCTTCAATCCCGCCGTCCACAAGGCGAGCGAAAAGCCTTCCGTTTGCGTGGGTTCGCAGGTACACGGCGTTCAAACTCAAGTATGCGAAGCAGGCTTTCCGTTTCATGGGGTACGGGAGCGGCCTTTTCAAACCCCTTGCCGCATTCCTTATTCAGGGGACGGCAAGGGTTATTTTCCATTCCCCCGCAAATGCCAATCCGCTCCTTATCCAAGCAGTTCGTTATCTATTCCTTTAAAAATAAGGCTGTGCCATAGAAAATGGTTGACGCCTTATTTCTCAAAAATGCCAAAGGAATGACCAATAAAATGCCCCAACCATCAAGCCCATCAACGGAAAAATGAGAGAGTGTGTGTCTCTCTCACGTATTCAACCAATACGACTAATACGAACAATTTTTATTTAATTTATTATAATTATAGAAAAATTCCTGAACCCAACTCCGACAGGGTTTACTGGCTTTTCACTTCAGTTCATTATCCGTTTTTTTATCCATTTTTCTCCAGTCGCCTTTCATTTCCCCAAAAATATACAGTAGCTATCGAGAACAAAAATTTTTCCGAAAAAATTTCACTTTTTTCTGATGTGTTCCTTTTTGTTCTCCGTACAGAACTTCCTCTAGCCATGTGCCCCACATGGTCGGCAGGAGCTTTTTTCATATGCAGCCACGTCCTTCTTTCTCCGGTTCCAGACGTCCTCCCACGCATACATGCGCCTCCACTGGCCGCGCCGTACTCCGGACAGACTCCGGAAGCCTCCCCCGGTGCTGCCCTTGCAGTTATGCGTGATGCCAATTCGTCAACTCGCCTCAAGAGGACATTCCATTGAGGAAATAACGCCAAGCCCCAAAAAACAAGGCTGTGCCCTAGAAAATGGTTGATGCTTTATTTCTTGAAATTCCAAAGGAATAACCAGAAAAACGCCTCAGCTATGGATTCAGCCAAAGGGAAAACTGGAGAAAAAGACTGTCTTTTCAACCTGCTGTGGAGATAAACAACTACACACTATGACAGAGCCAAAAACAAAAAAGCCGTCGAACGGCAACTCAACGGCTTCTTGCAGAACTAAGTTATTACGCACATGCGGGAAACGCCGCTGAATGACCGAAAGGAAGCCGGAAATCCGTGTCGTTCAGTGGGAGAAATCCTGAAAGGCATGGGCGCGACGTTCCGTAGGGAAAGCGTCTTCAGTGCGCCTGATTTTTCCATAACCGCTTACACATAAGGGATTCATCGTGAAGAAAATATGCTGCCTTCTGGCGTTGACCATCCTCGCCGGGCGACCGGCGTTTGCGGATGAAACGCCTGCCACGCCGCCCGAAAAACAAAATACAGTTCTCGGACAGACGGAAAAGAAAGCCGCCCAGGACACGGCGGACAAAAAAGCGCGGGACGCGCAAGCCCTGTTTGAAGAGAGTCTGCGGCAGATGATGCCGCTGGATCAGGGCCAGATACAGGTATCGCTCGCGTTCGGATGAGCGCGACCGCGCCCTGCTGCCCGTGTCTCCGACATTGAACACGCGCACGGTGCGCGTGACGCTGGAGCCGGGCCGCTCTCCCGTGCCTGTCCACACTACGGCCAATATCGCCACATCTCTGGTTTTTCATGATTCGACCGGCCAACCCTGGCCTGTCACTTCTGTGACCAACGGCGGGCCGTCCTTCTTTCAGGTATTGCACCCGGAACTGCCGGACGGAAACCTGCTCAACGTCATGCCCACGCAGGGTTACGCCACGTCCACCCTTGTAGTCACGCTGCAAGACCGGGACATCCCTCTGGTCATCCGACTGGAATCGGATTCCGTCCGCGCCCCCAGGCGCAAGGCGGACGCGCTTGTCCTTTTCCAGCTTGCCCATCACGGCCCGAAAGCCGCCCTCCCCATCATCAGGGACATCAAGGAAACGGCGGATTCCTCCATGCTGGCCTTTCTTGACCGCGTTCCGCCGGAAAAAGCCGTGCGTGTCCGCGTGGAGCCGGGTTCCGATGACGTGCTTGCTGGAACCACAACGGCAAGCACTACCTGAGAACGACTCATACGCTGATGTGGCCAGCCTGGACAGCCGTGGTCAACGGGGCGGGCAACACCAAATGTTATGAGGTGCCGGTTACGTCGCGGTTGATGCTTTCCAGAAACGGGTAAATTCAGACGATTCGCCTGCAAGTTTCCCAATGAGGGCACGCTATGAGCGATATGACAAGCACGGAAAAAAAGCGGCGCCTCATCCTGTTCAGCCTTCTGGGAGTTGCCCTTGCCGTCCCCATACTCCTTGCGTCCTTTTTCCTGTTTGCCCCGGAAAAACCGCCCGCCACGGCCAGACTGACTTCGGCAAGAACGGACGCCATTACCGGCAAGGCGGAACGCACGAAAATGCGGCGCGACCATCTTATCCCTCCCAGCAGGCAGGCATTGGCTGTTCTGGAAAAACTGCGGGCGTATTCCGGCGGCAATCAGTACGTCTTTCCCAGCTACCACTCCAAAACATTCCCTTTGGAAAAACCGCTCTCAGCAGGGCCACACGCCGCATGGATTTTGAAGAGGATGAAATGTGCCCGCATGGTTTTCGCGCTATGGCCTCCACTCCGCTGAATGAACTCAGCTACAACCGGGACTGGATTGAACGCCAGCTTGCCCATGCTCCCACGGATCAGATACACAGGATTAAAACCGGGCCGAATACCTGCCCGAACGCCGCCGTATGCTTCAGGAATGGGCCGACTATCTTGACGGCTTGAGAGCCAAAACCCGTCAGGTTCCGGCGCTGTCATTTTCGTGGGAGATACGGCGGTCAAGGCATCCAGCGTGGACAGGAATTTCAGTATGTCCAGGCTGTGTAAAAGGCTCGGAGACTTCAAGCCCGGCTACTACTCCGAGCGGTCCGGGCATTCCACAAGCCCGCTCCAGAGCCTGTCAGTCATATCTGCCGGGAGGAGTGGCGGGAGTATCAAAAGGAACGAAGGAGACAGGAAAAGGAAAAGAAAAACGCCAGAGAAAGGTGGGAGAAGGAACGGGAAAAACTGGAACGGCAGCAGAGGGAACGCCGGAAAACAGCCGCTGCCCGCCTTGCCCGGCACGGGCTTTCCCTGCTGAATATCGCCAACATTTTCTAAAGGCACAGGGACAGGAGGAAAAAGCGGCGTTGCGGGACAGTCAGCCTCAACCAGAAAAACAGGAACGACTTCCGCGTTTCAAGCACTGGCTTGGTAAGCGTACCCCGTATCTTGCGCATATCTGGCGTTTCCGCAAACGGATTGCCCCGGCGTGAAGGCCAGACAACGGGAATTCCCCAGAGTAGGCTGGCTTCCCCGTATACAGCTTATTGGGAAATGGTCAAAAAGCGTTTTCCTGAAGGCTGTGTTATAGAAAATGGTTGATGCTTTTTTCCTTGAAACCCCAAAGGGATAACCGGAAAAATGCCTCAGCCGTGGATCCCGCCAAGGGGAAAACCGGAAAAAAGGCTGTATTTTCATCGCACTGTGGAGATGAAACAACCATAAACTATAACAGAGCCTTCCTGAAAAGATGGACGAGTCACGGCTGGATGCGGCCATTGCCCTGTATATACGTTGTGCAGGATACACAATGCAGGAAGTTGCCAACGAATTGTATAGACACACCCCCGCCCCTACGGACAGAACCGTGACGAAAGGATAGACTACGGGCGCAGGGTGATCTGGTACGCCTTTGGAACGGCGGGAGATATTGATATCGCCAACATCAACCCCACGCAGGAACAGATTCAGAAGTTCAACAGGGAGGCGGAAGATATGGAACAGGAACGGATAAACAGGCAAAAACGGCCCGTTTTCCGGCTGCGATGACACCCCCGTCTGCCATTTGCCCCTGCCGGGAAAATCCAGCCTCGGCAAAAGATGGGCATATGCTGTACTTTCAGGCTCTCCGCCGCAAGCCCGGCAACAAATCAATGACGCCGGGTGCTGCTTGACATCCACTCCCGTCTGCCGTAGGCGGAAAAAATGGTGACCGGGGGCGTACAATTATGACAAAGGCTCTGTCAGAGTACATGGTTGTTTTCGTTTCGGCAATATACTGAAAATATATGCTTTTTCTCAAAATTTTCCGCTGGTGGGCTTTGTGATTTGGGGATTTTATTGGTTATTTCTTTGGAATTTCAAGGAAATTAAGCATCAACCGTTTTCTATGACACAGCCATGACAAATCATGCAGTACGGAACATTCTTTTTTCCCGTCTTTTTCTTGCCGTCCTGCTAGCCGCCCTACTGTGTGCATGCGGCGGCAGGGGCATCACTGGCGAGGCGGGCTGCACGGAAGGCATTCCCGACTATGGACGCCGGGAGAACTGGGCGTTCTTCATGGCGGGCGAGGACAAGCCCGTTGATCTTTTCATCATCGCCCCCACCGTGCATCTGGGCAAGGACGGCGCAATGAATGCGGCTCCAGACGATGCGGATTATCGCGGAAGCACTGTCGGAGCATTGAGGATGCAGATTGGAATCTATGCCGATCACTGCCGCGTCTTTTCACCATACTACCGCCAGGCGACTCTGGCTGTCTATGGCCTTGAGGAACACAGACGGCAGAGATACATGAACATTGCCTATGCCGATATACGCGCCGCCTTTATGAGCCATGCGCGGGACTTCCCTGACCGGCCCCTTGTCCTGGCCGGTTTTTCCCAAGGGGCGGAACTGGCCCTGCGCCTGCTTATGGAATTTTTTGACGAGCCATCGTATCAGGACAGGCTGGTGGCCGCCTACATCATCGGCTGGCGCGTCACACCGGAAGATGTCTGGCGTTTCCCGCATTTGAAAATGGCCAAGGGCGAGGAGGATACTGGCGTCATCGTCTCCTTCAACTCCGAATCCGAGCATATCTCCTCTTCCCTGTTCGTGCCCGCAGGCCGGAAGACATACGGCATCAACCCACTAACCTGGAAGGCGGACTGCACCCTGGGCGACAAAAGGCTCAACAAGGGCGCGTGTTTCACTGATTACACCGGGACCGTCAAACGCGAGATCCCCGCGCTGACGGGAGCCCGCATCGACCCCCGGCGCGGCACGCTCAAGCTCCCCGACATTTCGGAAAAACAGTATCCCGGTGTACTCTTTGAAGACGGTGTCTACCATATCTATGACTACCAGTTCTTCTACAGAAACCTTCAGGAGAATGTAGGGAAGCGCATTGCGGCTTGGCTGAAAAGCAGAAAGCTCCGTGCGGAGGATTGACGGCCTCACTCAGAGGTGGTTTCGATCTGTACTGTATCAAAAAGCGACAGCGACACATACTACCAAGCCTGTTTTATCTTTTTTTCAATGCCAACTATTAGTATTTTATTCAAAACTCATACTTTTTATTGATAATATTATTAAAAAAGGCTCTGTTATAGTTTGTGGTTGTTTCATCTCCACAGTGCCTTGAAAATACAGCCTTTTTCTCCTATTTTCCCCTTGGCGGGATCCACGGCCAAGGCATTTTTCCGTTTATCCATTTGGAATTTCAAGAAAAAAAAACATCAACCATTTTCTATAACACAGCCTTAAAAAATATTTTCAATAAAAATCATCTCGCATACGTTTATGGTGCTATTATGCACAATAGAACCTATATTCCATTCAATAAATCAACTTTTCTTAGTGATGAACTAGCGTCAGCTGAAAAGTATATAAAAAAATTCCGTCCGGCGCAGGCCAGGCGGAATTGCTGATTAAGGGTTTTAGCCTGTTGAGGAAGCTGCGCTTCCTCAACAGGCAACCACCAGGCTACGCGGGTAGTTGTGCTTTTAATGAGCCTGGAGGCTGGGAACTGTGGATATTTGTTTGTTATCCGACAGTCGGCGCTGGGACGAACACTGGCGCAGTGTCGTTGATGGATCCGTCCGGATGGATGGTGAGAGTGAGATGGGAGCGCTCCGCATAGCCACCCTCTCCGCCGCCTTCCGGTCGCGTCCTGGTAGAGTGGCGCACAAGGATATCACCGCTGTCCGTGCGGCTTATGTCAAAAGCATATCTGGCGTTATTGCCATCCAGCGGATGCCCCGCGGCCTGCTCCAAGCGGCGCAGCAGAAAGTTGGAGTTCTGGCTCAAGGTTGCGCTCAGGGTTCGCCGTTGCGCCTCTGAGATGCCGGGTGCCAGTTGGTTCACCTGTGCGTCGAAATCACGCACAAAACCACGGGCACGCTCGCCTAGGGCTTTATCGCCTTTCGGGTTCTCGCCGCCCATGACACTCTGCAAGTCGGTCCAAGCTCCGGTAATCATGTTTTCTCCCATTACCATGCTCAGTGTGGTGTCGGGGCCGTCGGCCTGGTGAAACGTGAAGGTGACCGGGCCGCCATTGAACATCTTCTGCAAGCCGGCGCATTCGGTGAACATTCTTAAATGCACCTGACTGCCCATTTTAGCGAGGGTAATATCACCCAGGTTTTCCAGGCGTATCGTGTCGTCTATATTCCTACCTTCATGGTGAGCCGCTTGTAGTATTTCATACGGCAGCTGGTGAAGCACACGGTTTACGCAATTCCCCCTGGCGACGCCACCCCAGTCATGCACCCCCTCGCACAGGGCCGCCTCTAGTTTTTTCAGCCTGGCGCTGAAAGCGGCAGCGAAATCGCGTGGATTGTCCGCCGCTGGCGGAAGAGCCTCGCCGCTGAAACAGGCCTGCCAGATGGTCGAGCGGGTCAGCGGGCCGTCGTTTTGAAGTTCGCGCATCCTGCCAAGATACAAACTGGCGAAGACAATGGAACTATAATCCCCGGAGTCCGGCGCTGCCAGAGCGCAGAGGCGGCATTTGTCTTCCAGATTGCCCGGAGTGCGGGACAGGAGTCCTTCCGGCGCAACAGGACTGGTATCCCTAGAAAGTATGTGTTCTATGCCTCCCACCTGGCCATATTTCACGGCGTTGAACATTTTCTCCTCACTGCTAAGGGCAAGACGGCCGGAAAGCAGATCCTCCGCAACAGCGGCCTTGATTTTATAGCGCAAGGAATCCATGTCGCTGCCGAGGGGGAAAGCATTTTCGCCCCTCGCCTCAATATATTTGTCAATGGCTTTATCCAAATTATGCTCCGTCCGTGTGCCGTCTGGTGAAAAGCCGGAAATAAAGTTGCCGATCGCAAGTGTAGTAATGCGCCTGGCCTCGGCCTCCACCTGCATGATCATGCCGGCAGTAAGCGGTTTGCCTTGCTCCATGGGCCCCTGCAGCCGATCCGAGGCCATCTGGAAAGCCGTGTCGCCGTAACTTTGCTTGATAGAGTCCAGAAAGGCGCTCATGGTTGCCCGATGCGTGGAGGCCAGGGTGAAAAAGCTGCCGAAACCGCCCACATCTTTCAGGGTGGTTCCGGCAAGTTTCACGGTGCTGTCTGCGGAATGGGCGTGCTGCGCCGCCTGCACGAAGCTGTTGATATGGAGATCTGTGACCATATTGTTTCCCTGTCGCGTTACGCGGTTCAGTGTTCAGCGCGGGCGTGTGCGGAACCGATCTTGCCTTCAGACCCTGATGGCATCCGCAGAAAATATGTACGCGCGATCCTTGTTTTCCGCCGTACCCCCCTGTTTCTCCATCCCTGGCAAATCCGATGCTTCCGCACACCGCGCATGCCAGTATTCTGCGGTATGCAAAAAATTTGCCACCAAGGTGGGGAAGTTTTGCACCGTGAGGGTCTGCATATCTTTAACTATCTGTAATGTAACGAATGTAAGTTCAACATCCAGCGCCAAGGTAGCCCCGCAGGTCTGATGGAACAGGTACTGCCCCTGCAACAGCTTCTGATAAAAAAGTTCACGCCCCTGCGTGGGCACAGCACCTACGGAAGCGGCCATAAATACCTGTTCCGGGCCTTCAAGATATTCAATGAGCAGAGGAAATTCGCCGCAGTCGCAAAAAATCCTGCCATCATCGCCAACACTGATGGCAGTATTAGCTTTTTCGGACAGGGCCCGAACAAGTTCCTGAAAGTGTTTTTGCATAGTCTCTCCAAAAATGACAGGGGGTGAACGGGGGTTGGCCCTCATCAATATCGCCAGAGGCTTGACTCTGTAGGTGCAAGGGCTTCAGCCATGGCGCTCTCCGACGCACTGGGTTGGCAAATGCCGAAAAAGCAAATTGCCGTGAGATCGTAACCGCCTAGAATCAGCGCAGATATTCCCCGAAGGTATTATATCACCCGCACTCCCGGCAGCGTACACAGAGAGACGGTTGCACTTGCCGAAGCAAGAACAACCCCGCGGGTGTCGGCGGCGGGCCCGCCTAAGGCAAAGGTGTTACGAACACATACAAACAATATGCCAGAAGGGGGGGAGAAAGCAAGGTAAGGCGGGACTTTGATGGACGTTGGTAGTACAGTCGGAGAACGGGAGGCTTAAAAAACCCAAACGGTAAAAACCAAAATCCGGCGCTTGCGGTATCCGTGAGCGCCGGATTTTTTATGCCTGCTGTCCTGAAAGCACTGTCCAGAGAAGCACAATAACGCCCGGCAATATCCTTTTTCTTTTGGGGTATTTTTTGGAAAATTTATTTTTTCATAAAATATATCAATATATTATTGGTTGAAAATTTATTCATATGTATAAGGCCACGAAAAATCAGGGACAAAGCACCTACGCGGGCGGACTGACCAAGGTGGTTATCGGCGCTCTGGCACTCGGCCTGGGAGAACTCCTCGGTTCCGGTTCTGCCACTCTTTTCGGCTCTGACCAGACTTCCGGCATGGGCGAATTGGGCCTGTAAGCGTGAGGCGATGAGGCATGAATATTTTCAAAAAACAAAAAGACGCCCCGGAGTCTCAGGAACAGGCTCAAAGCATGAAGGAAGCTCATGCCTCGTCGCCCGCCCCGGATGCCGCCGCCGTCATTGGGGGACTGAACTGGTACAGGGCGCAGTTCCGCCGGGCCATGAAACTGGCTCTCGCTCTGACCGTGGCCTTGTGCGCCAGTCTGGATGTTGCCGCCATCCTGCTCCTGAACCAGCCGAAGCCGCAATACTTCGCGGCCACGCCGGACTTGCGGCTTGCGCCTATGGTGCCGTTCGACCAACACCCCCGCCCGCCCCCACAGACAAAACCGTGACGAAAGGATAGACTACTGACGCAGGGTGGTCTGGTATGCCTTTGGTACGGCGGGAGATATTGATATTGCCAACATCAACCCCACGCAGGAACAAATCAATAATTTCTGCAAAGAAGCTGAACCAACTAAGAAAAGCAAATCAAGGCAAACTGCTCCCAATTTTAGATTTAAATAACAAGTATAAAACTATTATAATATTTATATCGCACTCAGTTTATTCGGTTGGTTCGTATTTTTTAAATAAATT
This sequence comes from Bilophila sp. T19-St14, assembly GCF_059728385.1. Lineage (NCBI taxonomy): Bacteria > Pseudomonadati > Thermodesulfobacteriota > Desulfovibrionia > Desulfovibrionales > Desulfovibrionaceae > Bilophila > Bilophila sp. T19-St14. The sequence goes on along the minus strand of NZ_BAAGFT010000002.1, from coordinate 105,930 downwards.
ATATTTCGCCTTGGAGGATTACCAAACAACCTTTTATACTCCCTAATAAATTGAGTTACACTTTCATATCCTACACTGAAAGCCGCCTGAGTAACATCACATTGCCCAGACATCATAAGACGTTGAGCTTCGTCAAGGCGAAGACGTTTTTGATATTGCAGCGGACTAAGAGTAGTAACACTCTTGAAATATTTATGAAATGTTGAGGGGGCCATATTGGAACGCTCGGCAAGCTCTTCTATGCGCAACGGTGTTTTGTAATTTTTCTGGAGCCAATTTATGGCCTTGGTGACTTGATTCCCTTGTGAGCCAAGAGTGTTGAATGTGCGTAGGAGATTGCCGATTGGACTTCTAAGTAAACGGTAATGAATTTCTCGAAGAAGAATATCCCCCATAACTGGAATATCATCATGCTTATTCGATAGTTCCGCCAACCGCAGAAAAGCGTCTACCAAGTCTGGTTCCATCTCCTGTATCATTGCACCGCAAGAGATGTCATTTGCGTAGCCGGAAGAGGAGGGAGTTTTGACAGCTAATGCGGACAGCAGTTCCGTATCCAGATAAAGAGACATTGCCAAGTAAGGTTTCTCTTCACTTGCCTCCATGACACAGCTTGCGACAGGCATATTTACTCCGGTTACAAAACAGATATTTTCTCCATAGTTATATTCATTTTTACCAATGCGCACCAGCTTTCTTCCCTGCGCGACCACGATAATGACCGGTTTCAAAAAACGCGGCATGGGAGTACCCGCGCTGGCATAACGATGGAAAGCCAATCCCCTGACAGCTGCGTCCGTCGTTCCCTGCCTAGATGCTGTGCTGCGAAATATGGCAGAGGTCAGTAATTCCCAGCTTTTCTTCATATCCACACGCGACGTTTCAGCCATAAAAAAACCTTTCTTATCAATATATTTTGAGCGTTATCGGTAGAAAATCCAACAACATTACCGCTCCCTGTCCGGCCCTTCTTTCATGCCACAAATAGTCGTTTAAGTCATCTGGCGTAGAGGATTAGGCAGAAAGTATGGAGGAATATATCTACCCCCTTTGACGGCGTATGGCTATTCTCTGACGCATCCTCCCTCTTCCCGAAACAGGACAGTCCGAGCTTACCTCGGCCCCGTGCCGCGAACATGAAAAAACGAATGGAACATTATCTATCAACGCACGGGGAAATATGCAAAAAGCTGCTTTCACCAAAACAGGCGCAAAAACAAGGGGGTATTATGAATAAGATTATACTGAACAACGGCATGGAAATACCGCAGCTCGGATTAGGAGTTTTTCAAATAGAAAACGTATCCCTCTGCGAACAGGTCGTTTCTGAAGCATTGGCTCTTGGGTATCGGCTGATTGATACCGCTGCGGCATACCATAATGAGGAAGCTGTCGGCGCCGCTATAAAAAAGAGCGGCATTCCCCGTGAAGAAATTTTTATCACATCAAAAATTTGGGTGCAGGACTTCGGCTACGAAAAAACCAAAAGAGCGGTAGAAACAGCACTGCAAAATCTTGATGTGGAATATATTGATTTGATGTTGCTGCATCAACAGCTATCTGATTATTATGGTTCATGGCGGGCATTACAGGAATATTTCCATACTGGTATCATAAAATCTATCGGTGTTTCCAATTTCTATGCTGATCGCCTGGCTGACCTTTGTGCGAATTTTGAAACGGCTCCCGCCGTCAATCAGATTGAGTGCCACCCATTTTATCAACGTCAATATGATATTGAGGTCATGAATAAACTTGGCGTTGCTGTCATGGTATGGGCTCCATTGGCCGAAGGAGGCCATGACATATGGAACAATATGACGTTGAAGAGCATCGCGGATAAACACCACAAGACAGTGGCACAAGTCGCTCTCCGCTTTTCCATTCAAAGAAATGTCATCGTCATCCCCAAAACTGTTCACCAAAACAGGATGCTTGAAAATATGAGCATCTGGGATTTTGAGTTGGATGAAACTGACATGGAAAAACTGAAAACTCTTGATACCGGGAAAACGGAAATCATCGATCATCTGAATGTAGAGACGGTACAGTTTTTGAACAAACACAAGGTTCATGACTGAGGGGCAAGAACATGAAAAAAATCCTGCTTGTCTGTGCAACCCCCCGCAGGGGAGGGAATTCGGACATCGTTACCTCTACCCTGGCTTCCGATCTGGCGGGCTGTGACGTGACGGTCTTCACCATGAGGGAAAAGCGGTGTTTCCCCTGCAAGGCATGTGCGGCCTGTCAAGGCAGGGAATCGCAACTATGCGTACAAGATGACGACATCACCCTGCTTCTTCCTCTTATTGACGCCTGTGACGCCCTTGCGCTTGCCACGCCCATTTACAACCACCAGATAAGCTCCCAGGCCAAACTGTTTATTGAACGCTTTTATCCGTTCTTCCATGTGGGCAAGAAAGCTCTGAGCAATACTTCCAAATATGGCAAAAAAGCGGCGCTTGTCTGTTCCTGCTGGGGGAGTCCCAAAGATGTCATCGAAAATTATGCCGCATGGACGGTAAAGGGGTTTTCCCAAATAGGGGCCGAGGAAACGAAAGCCCTGGTGTTCGATGGAATCCCCGCGCCCGGGCAGATTTTGGAGAAAGGCGCGTATCTTGAACAGTTGCACTCTTTGGCACAGTGGCTGAAAGCATAACCCCGCGTGTATCGTGCATACTGGTAGTTTGAAAAAGGAGAACTGTAATGAAAGCTCGCAAGCTGGGAAATGAACTGACTGTTTCCTCAATAGGCTTCGGCTGCATGGGGCTTTCCCATGCATACGGCGTGGCGCTGGAAAAGGACACTGCCATTCGGCGCATCCATGAAGCCTTTGAAAAAGGATATACTTTTTTTGATACGGCGGAAGTTTATGTGGGACAGTATGCGGACGGCTCTCCCGCCGTCAATGAAGAGCTGGTAGGGGAAGCCCTTCGGCCCATCCGAGATAACGTCCTCATCGCAACCAAAGGCGGTATCCGTTGGGGAAATGAGCACCAGACTATCCCTGACGCCTCCCCTGCCTCTCTTCGCCGCTCGCTGGAAAACAGCCTGAAACGGATGGGGGTGGAAACCATCGACCTCTACTACCAGCACAAACAAGACCCTGCCGTGGAACCGGAGGCTGTGGCTCAAACCATGAATGCTTTTATCCGGGAAGGGAAAATACGGTATTGGGGAATTTCCAATGCGTCGTCGGAGTACATCCGGCGGGCGGATGCCGAGTGCAAGGTGGCGGCTGTGCAAATGCGCTACTCCATGATGGCCCGCTGGCATGAGGCCATGTTCCCGCTGCTGGAGGAACGCAATATCGGCCTGGTGGCGTACTCTCCTTTGGCAAACGGCTTTTTATCGGCTGTACAGACAGGAACCGAGCAATATGACAGGGACTTGGATTTTCGCAGCCGCATGCCGCAATACACCAAAGACAACATGGAAAAAAGCAGGGCGCTGCTCGACGGCATTCATGTCATGGCACAGGAAAAAAATGCCACGCCGGCACAAATATCCCTTGCATGGATGCTCTGTAAAAAGCCGTGGATTGTACCCATTCCCGGAACATCCAAAAGTGTGCGCATTACGGAAAATGCCGGGGCAGCCGACATTTCTCTGAGCCATGACGACATCAACACGATTGACACGCTGCTTGATGGAATTGATCTCGACGTGTTCGGACAGTGGGAAAAAGCTCAATAACCCTTTTCCCACGCATGATTTTTCTGCAACACACTGTCAAAACATACTATACAGGAGCACTCAACGATGAAGAACATCTTGCTGAATGACGGCAACGCCATTCCTGCCATTGGTTTTGGCGTCTATATGATTCCCAATGATGGTTCTACCTATAATGCGGTCAAAGAAGCGTTGCGAGTCGGCTATCGCCATATTGATACGGCTGCCGCCTATTTTAACGAAGCCGAAGTAGGCAAGGCCATCCAGGATAGCGGCATCCCCAGGGAAGAAATTTTTGTGACCAGCAAGCTCTGGCTTCAGGATTACGGCTATGAAGCCGCCAGACGAGGAATTGATGCTTCCCTCAAAAAACTGAACCTGGACTTTATCGACCTGTATCTGCTTCATCAGCCCTACGGAGATGTGCCGGGCGCATGGAAGGCGCTGGAAGAAGCCCAAAAGGAAGGAAAACTGAAATCCATAGGCGTCAGCAACATGACACCCAACCTTTGGAAAAAATTTGTCCCGCAATTCGCAACCAAGCCTTCCATCAACCAGGTGGAGTACAATCCTTTCTTTCAGCAAAGGGAATTACGCGCCCTCCTTGCCGAAGATAACGTTACCCTGGAAGCATGGTATCCTCTTGGTCATGGTGATGAAAGACTGCTTGCCCATCCACTCGTCACATCCCTGGCGGAAAAATATCACAAGAACGCCGGGCAGATTATCCTGCGCTTTGAAATGCAGGAAGGAGTCGTCATTCTGCCGAAATCTGCCACCCCTTCCAGAATCGCCGGAAATATCGACATTTTTGATTTTGCATTGACCGAAGAGGAAATGGAGCAGATGCGCGGACTGGATAAGGGCAAAGGCGTTCACGACCCTGAAGCTCCCGGCGTCGGAGAAATGTTGCTGGAAAAATATAAAGTCCATGATTGACGGGACATACCGTATGAAGATCGTTATCCTGAAATCAAGCCCGCATAAAGATGGTGCGTCAAATACATTAGCTGGCTTTTTCACCAAAGGCGCTGAAGAAGCCGGACATTCGATCTGCCAGCTTGATGTGGCGGGAATGAACATTGCCCCCTGTCTTGGGTGTGATCGCGGAAAAAATTCAGGGCATTGCATAGTGCCCGACGATATAGGGAAAATCGAAGAGGCTCTTACCGACGCCGACATGGTCGTCTATGTAACCCCCGTTTATTTCTATGAAATGTCGGCACAGTTGAAGCTGGTCATAGACAGGCTTCATTGCTTTTATAAAAAGCTGTCCGGAAAGAAGAGCCTGCTGCTTGCGACCGCATGGAGGACAGATGATGAAGTCATGTCTTATTTGCAAGCTCTCTATGCAGGGTTGGCAAAATACCTCGGCCTTCAGGATATGGGAACAATTATGGCAAAAGGGTGTGGAACCCCCGCACTGATTCAGGAAAGCCCGTATGCCCATGAAGCCTATACGCTGGGACACTCATTGGCATAATATGTAAGCCAAACTGCACAGTCTAAGAGGTGATGCGGATGATTCGGCATATTTTCATGGGAACCTTCAAAGAGGGTATTGATAACGAAACCAAACAAAAAGAACTTGCAGACATGCAGGCGATGAAAGAAAAAATTCCTGGAATCGTCGAGTTGCGAATAGGATTCAGCACAGGATGGGTCGGTTCAAAAAACCAAATCGTTATGACAGTTGACTTCGCCTCCAAAGAGGATTTCGACGTTTATATGGCACATCCCTACCATATGGACTATATTAACAAAACAGGGGATATGTACTTTGACCGCTCTTCATTTGCAAGTGCCCAATTCGAGTTTTAAAAACAATCCTTTTACACTTCCGGCAAGCAATATCAGGAGGAAAGACATGGATTTTTCTGAAGTCATCAAAAATCGTTACTCTTGCAAAAAGTTTGATGGTCGCCAGGTGGGAACGGCACAACTGAACGCCATTTTGGAAGCGGGCCGTATGGCCCCGACTGCCAAGAACCTTCAGGAACAACGGATTTATGTTGTCCAGTCTGAAGCCGGTCTTGCCAAAATCGACAAGGTTACCCCCTGCCGGTATGGTGCGCCGACCGTTATTGTGGTGGCTTTTGACGCAGGGAATGTCTTTACCTATCCCGGCGGAAAACGGAATTCCGGTGTGGAGGATGCCTCCATTGTAGCTGCCCACATGATGCTGGCCGCAGCCAATGAAGGCGTGGACAGCTGCTGGATCAACTTTTTCAACCCGGAAGACATGGCCAGGGAATTGGGCCTGCCCGAAAACGAAGAAGTTTTGATGATGCTGGATTTGGGTTATGCGGCCCCCGGCACCACTCCTCTCCCCACCCATAATAAACGCAAGGAATTGTCCGAAACCGTCAGTTATCTGTAATTCGGGAGAAAAAAGATGAACAATATATTGATTGCCTATTTTTCCGCCAGCGGCGTGACGGCCAAGGTTGCCAGCGAACTGGCCCAGGCTACCGGGGGAGAACTCCACGAAATCATCCCCTGCCAGGCATATACGGACGCGGACTTGAACTGGCATGACAGCCGTAGCCGAAGCAGCCTGGAGATGAAGGACAAGGCTTCTCGCCCCGCCATCAAGGGCAAGGTGGAAAACATGGACGCTTACACGACCATTTTTCTCGGCTTCCCCATCTGGTGGTATGTCGCGCCCACTATCATCAATACGTTTCTGGAGCAGTATGATTTGACCGGCAAAACCATTATTCCTTTCGCCACCTCCGGCAGTAGCGGCATGGGAGACACCAACGCCCATCTGAAACCGTCGTGCCCCGGTGCCATTCTGAAAGAAGGAAAAAGATTTCCTGCGGGGGTTACCGTGTCTGAACTGAAAAAATGGGCAGAAAACGTAAGGTGAAACCAGTCCTTTGCGGGTTAGCCCAATCGGGCTAACCCAACTTAAGAAGGACATTGCATTTATTTCATAAAGGAAAAAACATGCAAAAAAGATTTGAAAATAAAACTGTACTGGTAACAGGTGCAGGGAGCGGCATAGGCCAAGCCATTGCAAAAAGATTTGCTGACGAAGGAGCAAATGTGCTCATTTTGGGAAGGACAGAAAGTTCTCTCAAAGAAACTGCTGGCATGAGTTCAAAAATCACATATATTACGGCGGATATCACAAAGGAAGACAATGTAAAAAAAGTAGTTTCTAAAATCAAAGAAACTTTTGGAAAACTTGATGTGTTGGTCAACAACGCTGGAATGGCTCCTGTTTGCCCGATTATTGAAGCTCCTCTGAATCAATTAGATTCAACATTTCATATCAATGTGAGAGCACTGGTTGATTTAACAGTCTCCAGCTATCAAATGTTGAAGCAAGCAAAGGGGAATGTCATTAATATTTCCTCAACTATGATTACAAAACCTGTAACCAATATGTCTATTTATGCTGCATCCAAGGCCGCTGTTCACGCATTGACGAGAACATGGGCCAAAGAGTGGGCAAAAGACGGCGTGAGGGCCAACTCTGTTGGAGTTGGCCCCATCAAAACTCCGATTTACGATAAAACGGATTTATCAGAAGCAGAGGCTCAAAAACATAAGGACATGATTCAAGAGCTTGTCCCTATGGGCAGATATGGAACTCCAGATGAAGTCGCTTCTGTAGTTGCCTTTTTAGCTTCTGACGAAGCAAGTTTTGTAACAGGCTCAGACTATGTTGTGGATGGCGGCGTTAGCGCGTAATAGTACCTAGCTGTTATTAGTATATTTGAATCCGGTACTTGCAAAACGCAATACCGGATTTTTTCTTTTACGGAGAAAAATTCTATACCGTCCAGAAAAATTTTTTTGAATCTTTCAAAAATGAGGGTATTTCACAGGGTATCAAGAATAAAATATAAAATTTTTATAATTTATTTCAATATATTATACTGCTCATAAAAAGTTCGGATGTGGCAGACTATTGAGTACAAGTCAGCAGCAATAGAAGAGTTCCGCAAGGGCGATCTGCTTCAGCGCGTCATTGATGATGTAGCCTCGGAAGCCGCCAACGCCGCCGAAATGAAGGCCGCGGCCTCCGGCAATCCGCTTATTCTCATGCAGGTACAGCTTGCCGCCGACCTTCGTAAGTTGGAAGCTCTGTACTCACAACATCAGCGCGGCCAGCATCGTCTGCGCGACCGTCTGAAATGGCTCAAGCCCACAGACTCCAGACTTGCCAAAGAGGAAACTTTGTATGCGGAAAACATACGCCGCAGGGATTCCCATACCCGTACCATCACAGAAAAGGGAAAAGAAAAAATTCTGGTGGAGCTGACGGTTGACGGCAAAACCTTCACGGCCAGGGACAGCGATAAAATACGAGATTGGCTGCTCGACGGAATAAAGGAAGTTACCCGTGATTCCAGCGCAAAATTTCTGTTCGGCTCCTATCGCGGTTTTGAGGTCTTTGTCGAACGCTCAAGACGCGCCGGCGGCAAAGACGGCTTTCAGCTTTCCCTTCTGGGAGCGGAAGAAAGGGAGTTCAGGCCGGGAAATCTGTTCTATGATTTTGAAGAGAATCTCAGTCTGTCCGGCCTGTTTCAGCGCATTGACAACTTCCTGGCCAAAGGGCTGGACGAATCCATCACCACGTAACGCGAGAACGCCCGGCAGGAAAAAGCTGAACTGGAAACCGTCAAATCTGCTCTTGGACAGGAGTTTCCTCAGCAGGAAGAGTTGGCGCTGGTGCGGGAAAATCATAACTCCGTCATCCGGGAGCTGCAACGAATGCAGGATGATGCAAGCTACGTCTCCACCTGGACGCCCAAAACATCTCTGAGCGATGAACAACCGGTAGCAGAGGAAAAGCCGCTGAGGGAAGAACGCGGCACGGAAGACAACATTGCCGCCCCCTCTCTCACCGCGCCGCCGGAAGAACAGTGTCACAAGATCAAATACGGCGAAGGCCGGACGGAATACCTCGTCACCAACCAGCACAACGGGCATACACTGAGTGGCTATGTTGTGCGCCGCACCTATTTCAACAGCGCCGTCGGCTCCCTGGGGCAAAGCCTGTACGATGACGGAAAATGGCACAGCACGACAACCGTGCCGCTTAGGGGTGAAGTTGCGGCTGTTCGCGTCACAGGAAGCAGGTCTAATAGCCGCCCGTGACGATGCTGCGCGACACGGACTCAAGGAAACTCCTCCCGCCGAAACAGCGGCTGTACAACCTGCCAAGAGAATTTCCCCAAGTTCCGACGCCTCCCAATTCTACCATGACCGGCTTGTGGGCAGGGACTTCTCCTCCAGTGGTGCAAATTTTTATGGTAAAAACGAGCATGTACTGACTTTGGGCGCGGGGGACGGAGGAGCCTTCCAGACGGTCAACGACAAAATCGGCCTGCGTGTTCAGTACGAGAAAAACCATATCATCAGTGGAGCGCGTACTGTTAACGCCACCTTTGATACCCTTGCGGAAGTCCTGGAGCATGTGGAGGCGTACAGGCAACTCACGGCTCCGCAGGCCAAAGCCGCCGCTCTGACGGCCTCACCCTCCGGCGGCGTACATGACTTTGTGATTTCAAGTCCGCGCATGAGATGAACGGCGCGAGTCACTTCACTCTCTAACATCGTCAAAACATAAGGGGTTATTATGTCCGTTTTCATGTCTTCAACTACAGCCATAACCATCTGCAAGGTCAACTCTACCGTCAATTTTACCTTGGACGCCTTGAGGACTCATGCCTTTACACCTGACATTGATGCTGACGGCAGACGTCTCGGCTGGGTGGCGCTTGGCGATCCGCTGGATACGGACGGCTTTGAACCGGCTTCAGTAGATGGCCGCTATTCCGGCTTTTCCTTCCGGCTGGACATGCGTAAGGCATCCGGGGCCGTTATCCGGTTCCAGCTTGCCGAAGCCGTTCGGGAGGAAATCACCTCCGGCAAGAAGGTTGGAAGCAAGCGCAGGAAAGAACTGAAAGAGGCCATCACCGCCAAACTGACCGCCAGGGCGGAATTTGTGCCGTCCGTCATTGATTGCCTATGGGATACGGAAAAAGGACGCCTGCTTGTTGGGTCGGCTTCGACCAAGGCGGTGCAGCCGGTGCTGGAGTTGTTCAAGACCACGTTCAGTATAGATGCCGTGCCTATCACACTTGCGGGCGACATGCCGAGGCTCTTTGCTGCCATCCTGCGCGGGGAAGGCTATCCGTGTGAAGGCTACACCCTGCACCGATGGGTTCCGCCAGTCTATCCGCTTCCGAACAAACTGAGGAAAAATCCGCTGTGGCCGTGCAGAGCAGCCTGAATGTTGTGGCTCAGGTACTTGAGGAAGGTATGTCCATCCAAAAGTTGCATCTGGCAGCCACATCCGCCAGCGAACCAGACTGGCAGGTGGATTTCACGCTGGGCTCTTCTCTGGCTGTTTCCGGTCTGCGGTTTCCCAAGCCTGAAAAAGGCATGGAAAAGGATGGCACGTTCCTTTTGAATGCTGACATCTGCTCGCGGGAGGCGGATATGGTGGAGGGGATGTCGGCATGAAAAGCAAAACGGAACGATTTGTTTCCATTCCCGTTGATATTGCGAAATAATAAACTATTCTATAATTAGGATACCACAATAAAAATTTTATAAATGGAGAAGTTATGTCTGAAATGGCTTATGCAACAGGCGGAGGTATGGTTCAATATGCTTGTGGACATATCTGTCAGGTTGTTACAACTTCTGTTGACACCGTTCCCTTTCAGGAAAGGGGTGCAATGCTCTGTCCGGAGTGTTTAAAAAAAACAAGGATACTCTTAAGATTGAAATCAGACAATTGTAGATTATCATGCTAGTGGAAGGAGGACTCTAAAGTTTCAGACCTCTAATAATATGCCAACTGATTTTTCCGGTCTTTTATTTGCGAATCCCGATGCAGTCTCTTTTTATAGGGCTGTTGCTCAAAAAATTACGGAATTGTCCCAGTAAGGACTTATTGTGAATTACCAAGATGCTTCACAGTAGGTAACTCACTTCTAGACTAACTTCTAGAACAACTACACGCTAAAAAAGTGGCCTGCGTATGCGGGCCATTTAGCTATGAAGCATTACTAAAAACACTATACCCGCCCGTGCTCCTTCGCTGCAAGTATTTCACGACGCAGGATTGTGTTGATTTTTGTTTGACACCCTTTTCCTTGAGAGCGTAACCACGCCAGTACATCTGTATCAAGACGGATGGTCGTCATTTCCTTAATCAGACGATAGAAACGACTGACATCCTCTACAGGGAAAATATCCGAATAATCTATTGCGCTGTTTGGCCTGGCGGATAGAACCTCAAGCTCTGCCTGCTGTTCAGCGGTGAGTGGAGGCGGATTGCTAATGTCCAGTTCAAACTTGGTAATATGCTAGTTGTTCTTTCTCATTGGCTTGCCTCACTGAAATAAGACGGAAACATTCTCTATTCTGACGCTCTGTATATATGACCACTAAAATGGCAGGGTATACCATACCGATGGTCATCCAGTGGTCTTCTACATCGCTGTGTCCCTCGTCATATCGCTCTATCCTTCGAGGATCAGCAAATACGCGGGTGGCGACCTCAAAACTAATGCCATGCTTACCTTATTAAGCCTATTTTTGGCTCATCCCACTCAAATTTCATGCTGCCTCTTTTGTTACTATAAATCAGTTAATACGTAAAAAAAACTTTTGTCAACACCGCTAATCACGATAAAGTGGTCTTGAATAAGATACACAAAGGGACTCCGCTCCCCCCGCTTCCCTATCAAGATTCCACACAATATTTTCTGTGCCCCACGACACTTTTCCTTTCCACCGATTGCATCCTCACCTTGGGACGTTCCTTACCCTTCCCTACTCTCAGCTCTTCTCCACAGTTCCTGATACCGTGCATTCCGTTCCAAGTCCCTGTCTCCTGCCGGGCCGAAGGCGTAATTCACCGTGCGCTCGGCATACCGCTGCCAGTTACGCCCAGTCGGGGAGTCCCGGATGGTCGGGGCGCAAACACGGATGGTTTCTTCCACACTCTCCCGACTGTGACCGTTGGAACTCATCCGTAAGGCAATCATGGCGTCCACGCGGGAATAGTCCTCAATGGTCAAATGGCGACGGATATTTTCCAGATGGGTATAATAGGCCGCTGCCGGATCGCCGGGGCGGAAATCCGACGTCTGTAACGTCCGCTGTTCGGCCTGACGCCTCTTGGCGGTCTCCGCGTACTCGCGGTCAATCCTTCTGGACAGGGCCAATGCCTTACAGTATTCCCGACGCTCCGCAAACAGGAGCTTCACTTGCGTGAATGAGCCGTCTTCCCGCCGATGTTTCGGCTTGCGATTCTCGAAGCCGGGCGCACGATGCGGATGGATGCAGCCGCACAGTTTTTTGTCGCCGTACTCCCGATTCAGGCGTTCCGTGATGCGGTTGCCCACGTCCCGGTCAAACTCCGTGCCCAGCTTGGGAATGGTCAACAGGCATTGGTAATTGCCCGGCGAACTTTCCAAAACCACGGCGGGTCGGAAGCCGTCCTCCTGTAACTTCTGAAAACTCTCGCGGGGGATGTCGTCGATAAGGATGTGATGCCGGTCATCCGATAACGACGTGTAGTAGATATTTTCACCCCGCTTCTAGAAACGCAGCATTTCCGACATGTGAACTTCCAGTTCTTCCGAGGAAAAGCCTCTTGTCATGCCGCCTTTCTTGTCCAGAATGAAAGTCTTCTTACTGCCGTCCTCATCCATTTTTATGCAGGTTACGCGATAGCGATCCGCGTTCACGGCAACGGTATATTTCCTGAAGTCTGTGATTTCCCGCATGGCTGCTTCCGCTCCCTTTTCCGGCCTGTTGGCAGGCGGCGGGGTGTGTCTTTTTTCTTCCCGTGCCATCCGATACCACCAGCGTGCCGCCTCTTTCTCCAAGCCTCGCGCCCGCAGCCAGTTTTCAAAACGCGGCTTGCCACCACGCGCTCTTTTTCGACCTGAACGCAGGGAAAACTGCTCCGCTTTCAGCTGCGCCATCAAGCAATGCCGGGCGATATTCAGAACAGGCAGGCCATATTTCGCCAGATGAGAAAGCACCCTTTTTCGCTCAAACCTGTGCCGTTCCTTCATGCGGACAAGCCCGACATTCTCCCCTGTTCCGGCTTTTTTCGGCGCTCCGGCGAACTCTTTCTGATAGGCTTTCCATTCTTTGAGATTGACGGAACTCACCGGCTCAGGGGTAATTTTCTCTAGGGCATCCGAGTAGCTTCCTTCTTCAAAGTCGCCCCATTTTTTGCAGAACCTGCCCATGCTGAACGCCCGATCCACGGACGAGGCTTTCACGGCAATGTCCCCCACAAAGATGACAGCTTCGAAGCCTTTTTTCTCGAAACGTAAACCGACTCCCGCCAATTTCTTATGTGGTTCAGCCCACGACCGCACGTTTTTTATGATGTTATATCCGCGTTCCTGTGCAATACGCTGGGCAGATTTTTCGCCGATGGCGTGTTCAAAATCCAGCGCGGCCTGCCTTGGCTTTATCTCGCGGGCGGTTCTTCTTCGCACCAATTCGCCATCTTCCAATACCGCGTACATAGAGTTTTCTTCGCTGCCCCATCCCTATTTGTGTTCAATGAACGCCACGATTTTGTGCGCTTCCCGGATGTCCAGTCCGTTGAACGGAAGCACGACTTTCCCCCTTTCCGGGTTCATCCGATTGACCGCGATATGCAAGTGATAATTGTCCGTGTCATAGTGCAGGCCATACACGGTCTGATGTCCGTCCAGTCCCATTTTTTCGAGGAAGATATTCACCACTTCCTCCACCTGTTCCCGTGTGGGCTGTTCCCCCTTCCTGCTAGGAAAATATCCAGTGCTGCACCGGCATTTTGCTGTGCGCCGACTCCCTTGCCAGTGCGATCATTTCCATTTTTTGCCCCACATGCGTGGAGGACAAAAAGTTTCTCCCGCCCGCATATTCGATTTTTTCCTGCGGCTTTTGTTGTGGGGGAAGCGGATGTAATCCACCAGATCGCCTATCTGCCAGACCTTGGGCTTTTCAGTTTTCGTATTCTTTATTTTCTTGATGATCATGAAAGTGCAACGAGATTTTCTGAATGCCCCAGACAAATTTCCGCAAGGCGTCTTTCTGCTATTCCAGAATGCTATGAGGAGAATTTGCCTGCCGAAGCGTCTCGAAATTATGTTTGAGCAACCCACCGATACGCCTCAATTCCGCGATGGTGTTCAAATCCGTATGGGCGGCAATCCTGCCTCCGAAAAAACGCCGCCGCATGTATTCCGACAGAGACAATCCGATGATTTCCGCCTACTCCGTGAGGCGCGTTTTTTCCTCGGCGACCACTCGGAGAGAGAGAGAGAGAGAGAGAGAGAGAGAGAGAGAGAGAGAGCAGGATGTTGGCGGCATACCTGCCGCCTTCTTTCGTGCCTTTTTTGCCTCTCATGCCTTTTGCCTTTGGAATGCGAGAAACGAAGCGCCAAGCATTCCGGGAATCCAGAGGGCGTCAGCCTTCTGGCAGGATAGTAGTTGTGTATTACAACTACCATCCTGCCACGAAGAACCCGCCTCGTGCAGTGGTCAAATTGTAGGAATATAAAAATTTCACCTATAGTACGGCAAAACTTTCAACAAGGAGGAGACACCATGAAAAAAGGCGGGACAATACCACCGGAACAAATCAGGCAAGCTCAAAGACTATTCAACGATCTACCTGTCAAAAATGATAAAAAAACACGAAAAGAAGCGGCTGAAATACTGGAAAAAGATTTCCGTAAAGCCTTTAAAAAGGGCTACACGCCAAAGGAACTAAGTATGCTATTAAAAAATACGGGCATCATTATTCCTGCGTATCTTACAAAAAAATTTCTTGCACCGGAAAAAGAAAGGCTCCAGTCCCCCAAAAGTTCACCCGAAGGCAACACGAAAAAAACTCCTCCAACCAAGTTGCTCAGTAGTTTTTCTGTACCTCTCAGGGGGATAATTTATAAAAAATTTCCCTATTCAGACAGTAGGAAAATAATACTCTCTTGTTATCGGGTAAATTTTTGAGTAACAAGAAAGAAAAACAAGTACACTTTGTTAGTAGAGAAAGTGACAACAAAGATAGAAAATAGGCATAGACACAAAAAAATTGATGGCTACATATCATAGTATAAAACTCAAAACTAAAGATTCATTATAAAACTTCTTGCAATAATTGGAAGCCCACAAAAACATAACAATACTGGCAAACTCTTAGAACAGATAGTATCAGATACTCAGCAGTCCAAAAGAACAAAAACTGAACTGATCTCCACTTGCGGGAACTGCGGTATACAGGTTTGTGCCATTTGCTTTGCCTGTAAGCACATGGTGGGTGTCCTACGGGCGATGTATCCTCAGGGATGACTTGCGGGCTATGTTGAATAAAGTTCACGAGGCGGACATTCTTGTTATCGGTTTACCTATATGGTATCAATGCTGGTCGCCACGGCAGGAAAACGCAACGTCAGACCCGATGTAGTACCTTTACTTCAAAATTTTTTCTTTCCCGAAAAAGGCTTCGCTCAACATATTCAGACTAACGAAAGCCCGCAAGGTAAAGGCAATCCAATGATCCCATCGCTCGATAAATAAGGGTAGGCGCATCTCTACCGCAGACTTACACCAAGTTCGTCGGCTGAACGGGTCGGAAATCCGACTGTCCTCGGTTGACCTCTTCACCAAAAGGGAATGAAAAAAGTTCCCATCCCCTTTTGGGTTAAGCGAAAAATATTATATATTTTTATAGGTAGTAAAATCCTTTTGATTGCTTAGAGAGAGCTTGAGGCTTGGCAACTGCGATCACTAGCAAATCAAAAGGAGGTCGGCATGGGCTACAACAAGAGCTTATTGCACACGAATGGAAACAGCCAATAACCATTCAACTTAGAAGGTATAAATGTGATTAGTATAAGAGAGATTGATGGACAAAATGTTTTTGATGTATGCGAATTAACAACGAATAAAAATGGTATTGGTACAGTTATGGAGGAATATTTGTGCTGTAACGCTGTTTCTCTGGCAGAAGCAAAATATTATCCTGAAATGCACCCGAAGGCCATTTATGACGATGACACACTCATTGGATTTTTTATGTATCGGCGTACCAAAGAAGAAGCCAGTGAAGCAACGATTTGCCGTTTTATGATTGATTATAAATTTCAAGGAAAGGGGCTAGGACAGAAATCATTCAAAAGTATTCTTGATTGGTTGAAAACATCAGGCGTTCAGACGGTGAACCTTATGCTTGATGATACTAACCAAATTGCAAAAAAACTATATCTACGATTTGGCTTTTCCTTTACAGGAAAAATAGATAAGGAAGAATACTACTACAAGTTAAAATTGTAAAGGGAATGAATATATTTTTAATGAATGGCCTTGTTAGGCAGCAGGGGTGAAAAAAGCCTCGTATAACGGGCTATTCCCGCGTGTTCTAACCGGGGGCGTTCCCTGCCCCTCTGAAAATGGCGTTCTATTGCGTGACGCAATCCTCATGAGTGAAGCCGAGGCGTGGTGGTCTTTTTGACTACCGCACCCAGGCTTTTATTTTTTATCCATTCTTCCGGCCTGGAACCAAGAAAATAGTCCTGTATTTTCTCGATTAAAGGAAAAATATCGTCAGAATTAGCTAATATACAACAGCCTTTTCCATTTTGAACAGAGAAATTAATTTGTGATTCAAATCCGCAATTACGTCCAGAGTGACCGAAATATACAGCATCATGAATATATTGCAGATAACAACCCAGTCCTGTTTTGCAAGGAATATTATCCAAATCCAAAATCTCTCTGTGTTGCGGGCGAATCATTTCCTGTACAAGCATTTGAGGAACCAGCCCTGTTTTTCCTCGCAAAATATTTTGAAGATGGATACCAAACCTGGCAAGATCTGAAGCCGTTGTCCATAAACCAGCGGCAGCCTGTTCTGGCATAAAATTATAGCCTTTTGAAACTCGGTCACAAGCTACAAAATATCCTTCAACAATATTTTCTGTTATATTTTGTCTAAAAGTACTGTCTGTCATGTCAAGTGGATATAAAACAGTTTGCTCCATAAAATCAGCAAAAGGCATACCAGATATATTTTCAATACATTTTTGAAGTATTATAAATCCACCCCCAGAATAAATACAATGTTTTCCAGGTATATATTCCTGTATTATTTTAGGAGAATTGCAGGGAAATTCACCTAAAATAATTTGCTCTGTCGTTGGCAATTTAACATTGCGGCCATATCCATCAAAACCACTAACGCCAAATCCTGCTGTATGGGACAAAATTTGCCTTACAGTTGCTCTTGCTAATAATCCGTTAGAATTTTTTAAGTATAAGGGAGCAATATACTTTCCAACATCATCATCCAAAGATATTTTGTTTTGTGCAACCAAACAAAGTACAGACAATGTAAAAACCATCTTGCTAATAGAAGCTGCCTGAAATCGCGTGTGTGTTGAAATGTTACTCCCTATTGTAAATACATCTGTAATCTGATAATCATGAATTACAGAAATACTAGGCGCATCTGCATGATATTGCTTTAACTCTTCCCCAAATACCATACTATATCCCGTCAACACATTTGTGAGTTATCGTATACATGCTTTAAGCCATTTAGACTTCACCTGTTCAATCCTAGTTTAGACAATTCATTACAATCATCAATAGGGCCAAAACAGTAATGGAGAGACTTTTCGCGCCCTGTGAAGTTTTTCTGGCCTGTGACACTCTTCAGTTTGACGACTATTCCAAATATGACACGGATATGTGGGATGTCCCGGCCAAACAGAAACGCCATATGGAGAGTTTTCCGCAGGAACTTGAAAAAGCCTATGCTCTCGGTGTGAAACTGGCAGGGTAACCTCCGGTTATACCACGCCAAATATCTCCTTCATTCTGGCAATATTTTTGCGTGGCGGTTCGCCATAAAGCCTTTTATACTCCCGATTGAATTGGGACTGGCTTTCGTAGCCTACGGCGGAACCAGCCTGGGCCGCGTCATAGCCAAGCGTGAGCATGAGTCTTTGCGCTTCGGCCAACCGCAGTCTTTTTTGGTATTGCAACGGGCTTAATGTGGTCACTTCCTTGAAATGTTTGTGAAAAGTAGAGGCGGCCATGTTAAGTTGCCGTGCCATTTCATCCACCAGCAACGGCTTGTTGTAATTTTCCCGCAGCCACGCAGTGGCCCGTGCAATCTGATTGCCCGGTGTGCCGTAAGTATTGATTATCCGCAACTGCCCACCAAAAGGCCCGGTCAGCAGGCGGTAATGAATTTCCCGTATCACCATAGGGCCGAGCACCTTTGCCTGCTCCGGCCGTTCTATGAGTTCCACCAAACGCACAATGGCATCCATGAGGTCAGCATCCATTTCCGCAAGCATAGCACCGCTAAAATGGGCATTATAGCTTTCACCATCTGGTGGAATTTCCGCCGCAAGCTGATTGATGAGGCTCCCGTCAAGGTTAATGGTCAGCGAGAGGTACGGATTTTCCGGCGAAGTGTCGTGCATGGACGATGCCATCGGTATATCCACACCTGCCACAAAGTAATCCCCGGACTGCACGCTATAGATATGTTCCCCGAAGGTGACCGTCTTCCGTCCCTGAGCCAGTACAATAAGTACAGGCTGATATACCGTGGGGGTGGGCTTGGTCGGGGTATGCCAGCGGTGCAGGCAGACTCCACCAAACGGGAGCGGAAAGTCTCCCGGCTTGGGCATCAGCCTCATGAGCTTATCTTTCAGGACAAGTTTGGCTTTTTCCAGATCGGTTCTTTCGAGCATGTTTATGGCTCCTCTTCTCGTTTAGAGGTGTTCCATACAGCGTTTTTTCGCATAAACTACGCTTTTTGTATAGCCAGGATAGAGGAATAAGCAATAAACTTGGAGAAGTGTGTATATTCGGTTCGAGCCTGGAATCCTAATATTCGTCATAGTGAAAACACTTCCAGGAGGAACCATGCGAAAACCATTCAGAATAAACTGCGGAGTTTTTCTGCTCGCTGTATGCCTTATTACCTGGTCAGGTGACGCCAGCGCAGCTTTTGCCCCCGAACAGAAGCCCATCACATTGAAAACTATGGGAAGCCTCTATTTCGGCGGCACGGTTGCGGAATCATCTAACGGCGGCACCTTCCATGCCGACCACGGTTACGCTCAATACTACATCCCTCTAAACTCACGAAACTACCCTCTGGTGATGTGGCACGGTATCGGGCAGTCCGGCAAAACCTACGAATCCACACCAGACGGTCGTGAAGGCTATCAAGCTATTTTCGCCCGCCGGGACTGGCCTGTATATATTATTGACCAACCGCGCCGTGGGCGAGCAGGGCGTACTCAGGCAGGGCCAAATACCTCTATACCGCCCGTGCTTGCCGCCGAGTATGGAGCTTGGAACGCCTTCCGGGTAGGCACCTGGCGGTACCCGGAAAAGCCGAATTTTTATCCCGGCGTACAATTCCCACAAGATGGCTACTCCATCGACCAGTTCTTGCGCCAGCAGACACCGGATACCGGCGAAGAACCTTGGACGCCTGAATACCGGACTAATATGGGACAGACCGCTGCTGAACTGTTCAGGGCAACTGGCCCCGGTATCCTGATTACCCACTCCAAAAGCGGTATTTATGGTTGGGAAACAGCTATGGCCACCCCAGAACTGGTCAAGGCTGTAGTTGCCTATGAACCCGGTCACGTTGTTTTCCCCGAAGGCGAAATACCTGGGCCAGTGCCAGGAGACGAGACATTGAACCAATCGGTGGCACCCATCGCTGTTCCCCTGGAGAAATTCAAAAAACTGACCCGAATGCCCATTCTTATCGTTTACGGCGATTTCATCCCTACGGAACCGTCACCCGTTGCAGATGCTGATTTTTGGCGCGGAGCGAGTATCCGGGCGCGGCAGTTTGCAGAAGCCGTAAACCGTCATGGCGGCGATGCCCGATTTGTATCTCTGCCGGATATAGGCATCAAGGGGAACACCCACTTTCCTTTTGCCGACTTGAACAACATTGAGATCGCCGACCATCTGGAAGCCTGGCTGCATGAAAAAAAACTGGACGCCAGGAACATTCCGCATCAGGGGCCGCTGAAAAGAGAAACACCGCTGACGATTCCGGTAGAAAAATGAGAAAACCAGCAAGGATATAAGACTATTTTTCACGCTTCATCCATCACATGAACCGCGCTGCTGTTTGCACACGCTAGGTAGAGGAATGTGCAATAAGTGTGGAGAAATGTGTCTATCTACCAACCGTTTGACTTTCTATATTGTACTCATAAGTAAATCTTACAGAATAGGTAAATAATTTTCTGATATGTTGGTATGACAATTTTTTACTTGAGAACGATATGATGTTGTAATTTCTTAACTCCTATTGAGAAGTCATACAGGGAACAACATTCCTATTGGCATAAAGCGAAAGAGGTAGTTATGAAAAAAAGTCATCTTTCCAGAAGAACTCTACTGAAAGGTTCGATTGCCGTAGCTGCAACAGTTGCAGCAACTCCTGCATCCCTGCCCATGTTTGTAAGTAATGTCCGGTCATCCACAAATTTGACAACTCAGATAACGCCTCTTGTGGGTTCTCGCAATGTTACCAACCAAAAAACTCCTGGCTCACGTGCAAGAGTCTATTTTACGTCACATATTGATGCAGAACATTTGATACGTCTTTATGAACAGGTTAATGAGCATATCTATGGCAAGGTAGCCATCAAGTTGCATACAGGAGAAAAAAACGGCCCGAATATATTACCCCGTGATATGGTGAAAGCCTTCCAAGCTCAGGTGCCCGGTAGTTGTATTGTGGAAACCAACACCTTGTATCGGGGAGATCGATATACCACGGAATCACATCGTGAAACTCTCCGGGTCAATGGTTGGAATTTCTGCCCCGTGGACATCATGGATGAGGAAGACGATGTGATGCTTCCTGTACGCGGCGGCCTGCATCTCAAAGAAGTGGCTATGGGTGGTCATATTATCAATTATGATTCCATGATCGTACTCACGCACTTTAAGGGTCATGCTATGGGTGGTTTTGGCGGTTCCATGAAGAATATTGCCATTGGTTGCGCATCTGGTCAGGTAGGTAAGCGACAAGTTCATGGCGTTTCAGGTGAACCTCCCAGCGATTGGAACGCCTGGCCCGCCAAAGAACGACTCATGGAACTTATGGCCGACTCAGCCAAGGCGACGTGCGACTATTTTGGTAATCGTATTGTCTTTCTTAATGTAATGCGCCGCATGTCCATAGACTGTGACTGCTCTGGTATAAAAGCGGCAGAACCCACTATTCCCGATATTGGCATATGTGCCTCCACCGATATTTTAGCTGTCGATCAGGCTTCCTGTGATTTGATTTTCGGAAGGCCGGAAACAGAAAATCATGACCTCGTTGAGCGGATTCAAAGTCGCCACGGTTTGCGCCAGCTTACCGCTATGGCTGAACTCAAGATGGGCAATCCTCAGTATGAACTCATCTCCATCGACTAAAAACAGAGAAACACAACAGGTGGATAACATGATAAAGAGAACACATTTGTTATTTTTTGTGTTTTTTATTGTCTCAATGCTATTTATAAATGGATTTTCAATTTGTAAATATGCATTTGCTGACAATGGAGGTAAAAGTATGATTATTTATTTTACATGGTCAGGTAACAGTGAAGTTATTGCTAAAAAAATTCAAGATAAAACAGGTGGTGATATTTTAAAACTTGAACCTGTGAATCCTTATCCTAATGACTATCACTCCTGTGTCGAAGAATGGATTCAAGAGCGGGACAGTGGTGCGGATAGAGAATTGAAAACTGTACTTCCAAACCTCTCACGTTATGACATCATTTATCTTTGCTATCCCATTTGGAGCGGAACCATCCCTACGCCGGTAAAGACAATGCTGAAGTATAACGATTTTTCGGGAAAACTCATTATGCCAGTAGCAAGCCACGGCGGAGGAGGCGCGGGTAGAAGTGCAACAGATATAGCCCGGCTACTACCCCAAGCGCGCGTGGGTGAATTGCTTTCCGTGCGCGGTTCCGGCGGCAGCTCTTTGTCAGACACTCTTGATAGATGGATACACCAAAACGGACAAAATCGGTAAGGTAAGACCATGATAAAATCATCCATGACACGAAGGAAATTTGTCAAGGCTGCTGGAGTAGCAGGAGGGATGGCATTGCTTTCAAGAGTTATGGGTAATTTTGACGCTCATGCCGCTAACGCAACTAGAGTAAAAACAGATCCCATACTCAAAGATGTCTGTGACCTCCACATCCACGCAGATCCAGACTCAACTCCCCGCTTGTTAAGCGAACTCGATTTAGCTCGACAAGCAAAAGATGCTGGATACAAGTCGGTAATGTTCAAGTCAATTGATTTTAGCTGCCATGACCGTGCATATCTTGTTCAACAAATTATACCCAACTTTTCTTGTTTTGGCAGTCTTACATTGAATAAAGTTCACGGTGATACAATAAATGTTCTTGCCGTACAAAAAGCAGTTGAAACAACAGGTTCACTTTGCCGCTGCATCTGGATGCCAACAACAAACGCATCCTATCAACATCGTTTTCTAAAGCTAAAAGATAAGGGAATTCCTGTATTGGATGATTTCGGTAAGGTATTGCCGGAGGTTATCCGTGTCATGGAGATTTGTGCGGAGGCAAATATCATTTTTGCCACGGGCCATTCTTCACCAGAGGAAAGTATCGTTATGGCACGGAAAGCTAAGGAAGTTGGGGTAAAAAAATTTGTTGTGACACATGCCAATACTAATTGGTGGAAAATGACCCATGACCAAATCAAAACCATTGTAGAGCTTGGTGGCTTTCTTGAATACAGTTATATCACGAATCTCTGGGGGCCAGGTACTGCCATTCCTAACTTTGCGAGAATGAGTGATATGGAATTTATCAAATTTGTAACTGTTGTCCCTGAGCGTAGCTTTATCACTACCGATTTAGGCCAAGTGAACATGCCAAATCCTCTGGATGGAATGCGGCAATGTATACAAGCAATGCAGCATGCCGGAATTAGCCAACATCTCATTGATATTCTTGTACGAAAAAATCCAGCACGGTTAGTGGGACTCTCCGTGTAGGAAACAAATTCCAAGCAAGGATGGCAATATGGATAAGATATTTGCAGGAAAAGTCGTTTTGGTCACAGGGGCTGCTATGGGTATGGGCCTTGCTGCTGCCGAGGCTTTCACACGGGCGGGAGCCGCTGTGGTTCTTGCCGACATCAACGTCGATACCGCCAAACGGGAGTCTGACCGACTTAATGCTGCCGGATACCGCACGGTGGCTATACGTTGCGATGTTGCCGAGGAAAGCCAGGTTGCCTCCATGATTGATGAAACCATACAGACGTTCGGTAAAATCGACGCTGCATTCAACAATGCCGGAATTCAAATTCCTCTGACAGGTGTGGCAGACCTGACGAGCATCGAATATGACCGGATTATGAGCATCAATCTACGCGGCGTCTGGCTATGCATGAAATACGAGTTACTACAGATGCGTAAGCAAGGGAGCGGGGTCATTGTCAACAACTCATCCATAGGCGGATTGGTCGGCATTCCTGGCGGTGCGGCCTATCAAGCCACGAAACACGGCGTTATCGGGCTGACGAAAAGCGCCGCATTGGAATATGCCGCACAGAATATCCGCATCAATGCAATCTGCCCCGGCACGATTGATACTCCGATGGTTCAGAATATGTTTGCATCCGGTGAACTCTCGCATGAGGACCTGGCGCGATTGCAGCCTATAGGGAGGCTTGGCAGAGCGGCGGAAGTTGCGGATGTCGTGCTCTGGCTTTGCAGCCCAAACTCAAGCTTCATAGTTGGACAGGCTATCCCTGTTGATGGTGGATACACTGTCCAGTAATTCCCATGCGTTCAGTTGCCCAGGTTCAAAACAAGTCAAAGCTCGTCCGTCAAGGGAAACTTTTTCTCAATTTTTCTGTAGCCAATCTGTGAAAAACTTACTGACATGGAGGATGACATGAGCTCAGGCATTACCCGAAATGACAACAAGTTGCGTTCATTGAATCGTCGAAACTTCCTCTTTGCTGCG
The DNA here is from genome assembly GCF_059728385.1 of Bilophila sp. T19-St14. Lineage (NCBI taxonomy): Bacteria > Pseudomonadati > Thermodesulfobacteriota > Desulfovibrionia > Desulfovibrionales > Desulfovibrionaceae > Bilophila > Bilophila sp. T19-St14. The sequence continues at coordinate 82,198 of NZ_BAAGFT010000002.1, read as the reverse complement.
GCACTGACCGGGGCTGGCGCAACGCTAAGCACACTCCCCCTGGTCGCAAAAGCGGCAGAAGTTCAGGATAAGCCGCAGCCCCATAACAAAGGAGAAGGAGGGCCGATGCTGACCACCAAACGAATACTCGGCTCCGGAAACCATCAACTGGAAGTTTCCGCATTATCCTATGGTTGTATGGGAATACACTCAGGACGTGGCCCTGCTCCGGAGCGTCCCGCCATGCTGAGGCTTATTCGCCAAGCCGTAGAACGCGGAGTCACCTTTTTGGATACGGCTGAAGGCTATGGGCCTTTTATCAATGAAGAACTGTTGGGAGAAGCCGTTGCTCCTTTTCGTAAGGAAGTGGTTATCAGCACTAAATTCAGCGGAGATTTCAGCACCGGCCGTATGGTGCGCGATAACAGTCCCAGTAGAATCCAACGTGCTTGTGAGGCATCGCTGAAGCGTCTGAAAACTGACGTGATAGATATTTATTACATGCATCGGATGGACAAAAAGACGCCTATTGAAGATGTTGCCGGAGCTGTGGGCGATTTAATCAGGCAGGGAAAGGTTCGTCATTTTGGTTTGAGTGAAGTTGCCGCCAACACCATCCGCAAAGCCCATGCAATCACCCCTGTTACAGCCATTCAGAGTGATTATTCGTTAATGTTCAGAAAACCGGAAACTGAAGTCTTCCCAACAATCCAGGAGTTGGGCATCGGTTACGTCGCTTACAGCCCTATAGGACGAGGCTTTCTCGGTGGTGGCCTGACAGAATATACCAGGTTTGATCCTAAAAATGACATTCGTGGTGCATGGCCGCGCTTTACTCCTGAAGCCTTGCGAGCAAACACTCGCTTCCTTGAAGTTCTCAATGAGTTTGGCAAAACTCGCGGCATGACATCCGCCCAGATCGCCATTGCATGGATACTTGCCAAGTATCCCTTTGTTGTACCTCTCTTTGGAACAACAAAACTTTCACATCTTGAAGAAGATATACGGAGTGCAGATTTCAGTCTCAGTGCAGCGGATATTAGAGAACTTGAGGAAAAGACAGGAGAAGTACCGATTATTGGAGAACGCTATGATACAGCCAATCAGAGTAGTGCTGAATACTAACATGGGAATACTTCTATATACAAAAAATTGTTTAGCTGGAGGCTGATTGATACATATAATTGTTAAATAATATTATAAAAAGTGCTCTACAATAAATATCAAACAAAAGATTTTCTGTTAGAAATTCATTTATGGCGCGATTACGATTTGTGTAATCGCGCCATATTTTATGAATGGCACACCGTACCTATCAATTCCCAAATCTCATTTCCTATCAAAAGGCCACTGCTCACGGATTTTACTCCATGCTACCAGCGATAAACAGATTTTTTGTCTGTTGGGATCAATACCACATGGAGGAATTTCATGCGCAGACTTAACAAAACTGAATGTGAAATTGTTGCCCTTCTTGCGCGAGGAAACCGCCCCAAAAGATATTGGAAAAATATTACATATTTCGTATGGAACTATAAGATGGTATCTTGCCAACCTTAGAAAAGCGTACGCTGTGCATAGCACACGCGAACTCTTGCTCATGGTTCAATTACCGTATGAATCAACTACGATTCAAAAAATGAAGCTCTCACCACGAGGCAGACAGATATTGGAACTTTTCATGCACGGTATGACTTATAAGCAAATTGCTAAACAACTGAGTATCAGCCGTAGCGGTGTTCGCAGGCATCTGGAAAAAATGCTCTGGCAAAACGAGTGTAAATCAATGCTGGAGCTTATCGCGAGATATAAATCGGAGCTTGCACAAGCAACTTAATAGTAGAGCGGCTTGAAAAGGACATGCTTTATGGATTTACAAGGACACACCATTATACTCTCCACTCCCGAAGAACTGCTCCCCCTCATAACCGAGGCTGTCCGTGCCGCAGGGTGTGGACAATCAGCTAGTATCTCTGATAATTCTCATAAAAGATTGCTTGCGCCCAAAGATGTGGAAAAAGAGTTTGGAATCCATCAAAAAACTCTCGCATACTGGCGGCAAGAAAGTGTTGGCCCGGCATATACAAGTTTTGGCAGGCGCGTCTTCTATGAACGCGCCGTTCTGGAAGAGTATATTGCCTCTGGACGTATCCAAACTTCGGAATCAAAATGATGGATTTCTCAGGCCGCCAGCATATCCCCTATAATCGAGAGCTTTTCGTTTTCCTGCCCTGGGAAAAGATGAGCGTATCTCATCGTCATGGTGATGTTCTTATGACGCATGAGCTTTTGCAGCTCCATGAGCGTGACCTTGCCGGACTGAGCCAGCCAGGATGCGAAGGTATGTCTCATCGTATGCAGGGTAACAGCGTACAGACTATCACCGTCCTTCGGGGCCAGATTGAGTTTTCTGACGGCAGTCTGGAAGCAGGCGGGCGTCTTGGTGAATGCTGTTTTCTTGCGGGGTTGCTGGAAGATGGGTTCCGCAGGTTTGCGTTTGTACGTCTGGAGCATCCTGACCATGTCCTCCGGCACTCGGACGAAAACCCGCTTGCCTCCTTTCTGAAGGATATACCACATCCTGTCCGCGCAACTTGAAAATTTCCGTGGGCCGGAGACCGATTCGCAGGGAAAGTAGGGCCATGTCATACAACTGCAGATGCCGCTTTTCAAGGTCGTCCAGAAGGACTTTCTCAAAAGGCTCTATCATGATTTATGTTTGGTTTATCTCCACAGCATGGTGAAAATAATACAGACCTTTTCTCCAATTTTTCCGCTGATGGGCTCCATAATTGAGCATTTTATTGGTTATTCCTATCTCAAGAAAGAAAGCATCAACCGTTTCCCATGACGCAGCCTCTCGAAACAGGTACCATTTCAGGCCCAATACGCTCCGGGATATGCGGTTGCCTTTCGGATCGGGTATGGCGTACACAGGGCCCAGAGCATCATGATGCCCCGCCCTTCAAACCACAGGCCAAGGAAGAAAAGATGACCCCCCAGAAGCTGGCAGATCATTTCGGCATGTCCCCGCATCCTGAAGGCGGTTTTTTTACCGAGACGTACCGCAGCCAAGGATCGATCCCTGCCGATGCCCTGCCCGGTTTTGGAGGGGCGCGGAACTTCTCCACGGGCATCTTGTTCCTCCTGCGCCGGGGGGAATATTCCCATCTGCATCGGCTGAAACAGGACGAGATGTGGCATTTTTATCTCGGCGCCCCCCTGCGGCTGGCGATAATCAGGCCGGATGGGGCGGCGGAAGAAATCCTTTTGGGGCAGGATGTCCTCAACGGGCAGTACCTCCAATACACCGTTCCGGGCGGCTGCTGGTTCGGCGCAACCCCGGCGGAAGGTTCCGATTTCGCATTGGTGGGCTGTACCGTGGCTCCGGGATTTGATTTTGCGGATTTTGAAATGGCCGATCCCGACGTTTTGGGGCGGGCATTCCCCCACGCCGCCGGGCTGATACGCGAATTCTGCTAGAATAATAGAGCATTAGGATGGAGCCGAGCATGGCTAAACAGTATGTGGTCAGCGCGTGCCTCGCGGGGGAACCCTGCCGGTATGACGGCGGCTGCTCTCCCTGCCCGGCGGTGCAAAGGCTGATCCGCGCGGGGCAGGCCCTGCCGGTATGCCCGGAAACCCTCGGAGGGCTTCCCACGCCTCGCGTCCCCTCGGAAATCAGGGGCGGGTGCGTCGTCGCCAAGGACGGAACGGACGTAACCGACGCCTTTACCCGTGGGGCGGAGGAAGCCTTGCGGCTGGCACAGGAAAACGGCTGTACGGCGGCGATCCTCAAAGCGCGGTCGCCTTCCTGCGGCTCCGGGGAAATCTACGACGGCACCTTTACCGGAACCCGCGTGCCCGGCGAAGGCGTCTTTGCCCGTATGGCCCGTGAGGCGGGGCTTGAAATCTGGAACGAAGAAACGTTCACCGAAGGGAAATAGCTTTTGGCTGTGTCCTAGAAAATGGTTGATGCTTTTTTCCTTGAAGTCCCGAAGAAATAACCGGAAAAATGCCTTGGCTATGGATTCCGCTAAAGGGGAAACCTTGAGAAAAAATCTTTATTTTCACAATGTTGTGAAAATAAAACAACCGTATACCCTGACAGAGCCTAGCTTTTATGCTCAATACATTTTTTATGGCTGTGTCCTAGGCCATATCGTTCTTTGAGATATAACTATTTTAAATTATTAAAATAATATTTTGCAGATTAAAAATAGTTTAATAATTTAAATATATTATATTTAATTGACGACACGACCTAGAAAATAGTTGATGCCTTTTTCCTTGAAGTTCCAAAGGAATAACCAGAAAAATGACTCAGCCATGAATCCGCTAAGGGGGAAACTGGAAAAAAAGCTGCATTTTCACCGTGCTGTGGGGATGAAACAACCGCATACGATGACAGAACCACGGAAAACCTTCTCAGGCATGGAGCCTCCGAAAAAAACAGAAAGGGGCTATCCGTTGGGTTTGAACACGTTGATGATGTTAGCATGTGGAGAAGACAACTCATGATTTCCTAAGTCGTATCGTTAATTATATATAATATATTGAAATTATTAAATTATTTTTAAGCTACAAAATCATTTCAATAGTTTCAAACAATTATATGTCAAACGATGACACGACCTAGAGCAAATGAACTTTAAGAAGTTACAATTTGAAAGTTTAAGATACGCCCGCTCCGGCATTGAACAGCGCAACTACATACTACTTATGCCTTCGCAGCGGCCGCCTGCTTCCCGTAGTCGGAAAAGAGCATTTTCCAACGTGAAAACGCTCTAGCCATAACAGACCGGCTGGAATTCCACTATAAAATTCCAGCCGGCCTGTTTTGCATTGAGCTGCCCAAGGATTTTTACCTACGGGGAGTTCTCTCAGGCCGTATTCAAAGGGGTGATGACGGCTTTTTTTGTCTATTCGGAAGGCGCTTCGACGCCGAGCACATCCGCCGCATTCTGGTACATGACCTTGGGCAGCACCTCCGGCCTCAGGCCCCAGTTTCGATAGTAGTCGACAGCTTGCTGCATGGATACACAGGGATAGGCAGTCCCAAACAGGAATTTTTCGGGAATGAAATAGTTCGCGGCAGCAAGGTAGTCTCTGTTTCCCGGCACGTTCATCGTGTACAGATCCGGCGCGAGATACACATTTTCCCGGTTGAATGCCACATGGCAGATTTCGGTTACGAAGGGCCAGCCACCGTGGGCGATGACCAGCTTGAGGCTTGGGAAATCCAAGGCCAGCCGATCGATGATGAAGGGGCTGTTGTACGTCAGATCTGGGGCGACATACCCCCCGAAGGACAGGAATACGGGGATGCCGTGCTGCTGGCACAATTCGTAGATCGGGTAAATCCGCTGATCATTGGCATAGAGCGGCGTGGAACAGAAGCCCGGCTCCAACAGGATGCCCCGGCAGGCCCCCTTGAGGGCGAAATGTTCCGTTTCCCGCAGGGCTTCCTCACCATCAAGAGGATCGATACCCGCAATCCCGATAAACCTGCCGGGATAGGCCGCGTCCAGCCGGGCAAGATCGTTGTTGTCCATACCTGTGGACTTTCGGATCAGCACGGCTCCAAGCGTGATCCCTGCCGCGTCCATTTCCTCTATGAACAGGCTCATGGACCGTTGCCGCGCGGATTCGCCGACAGACATCCCAAACCGCGGCGCGAAGGCTTCGGGCTCAAACAATTCCCGTCCGGGATTGTTGAACATCCCGTCCCGTATACTTCCGAATGGCGGACGGGTGCGAACGTCAAGTATCTTCATGGTAAAGCTCCTTTTGCGGCGTCCGCCGCTCCATATGCTAGGCGTGCCGTCATTTTACATATAACAAATTGAAATTATTCAAAATAACCTTTTTATAACTTAAGTGGTTAAATAATTTCAATATATCATATCAAATTGACGCCACAACCTAGAGGCGGAAACCGTAGACCATTGCGATTATGGGGAACCCAAACAGGAACAGAACGATCAGCCCGGCAAGCACCGCGCTGAAGCCCGCCTTGAACGAAGTACGCACACCGATCCAGTCCACGTTTGAAAACAGGACCGCCGCCACGGTGGATGCTGCCGGGGTCGCATAGGCGCAGGCCGCGGCGATGATCACGAGCACGGTGAGCGCCACTGGGTTCAGGCCGAGGGACTGGCTGACCTGCCATGCGATAGGCACGGCGATGAGAACCAAGCTCACGTTATGGGTGAACTGGGTGAGCAGGTTGATGACGATGGAGAACAACACAAGGAAAACGATGACGTTGGCGTCTTTGAAGTAGGTGTTCATGACTTCGCCGAGCCACGCGGTGATGCCCGCCGCGTCGCTGCTCACCGCCGCCGAAACCGGCAGGGCCGCCGCGGTGATCCAGAACACATGCCAGTGGATGCCGTCGCGGGCGCACTCATCGAAATCAAGGAGCGGCCTGCCTTCCAGCCGCATTACGCAAAGGGCGATGAGCACAACGGCAATCGCGGCGAGGAAGTTGAACTGTCCGAGGATGCCAAGGACGTTGGGGCCGCCCATCATCAGGTTGGGGAGGAGCATCAGCCCCATGAACACGATCAGCGCGGCCCCGGCGATCTTCTGGGCGGGATTCAGCTTCAGATCGCTGCGCATGGATTCCAGATAGGCTTCGGACAGATTGCGGAGCTTGCCCACATCCGGCTTGAACACATACTTCATGACAAGGAAGTAGGCCACAATAAAAAGGATACACAGCGGGATAGTGGTCGCCATGAACGTCAGATAGTCCACGGTGTGCTGTCCGCCGGACGAAGCCTCCAACGCTCCGATGGCCAGAATGCACACGTTCCCCCAAGGCTTGCAGCCGAACGAGAGGATGGCCGATATGGCGACCCCCGCCAGCAGGTAGGCCGGATAGCGATCCCCCTTCTTATAGCCGATTTCATCGAACACACTGTACATCAGGTTCCATACGAGAAACACGACCGCGTTTCCGTCCACGAGGAAGCTCACCACGAAGGTTCCCAGCAGAACCATAAAGGTGAAGCACCACGGCTTCCCCGCCAGCCCTTTCCGGCTTAGAAACCAGCAGGACAATTTCTTGTTGATGCCGCTCTTCTCGCAATATGCGGTGAACACGAGCACCAGCAGCATGAAGATGACCAGATGGTTGCTGAAGGCGCTGGCGAAGGCGGCCTGCGGGGTCTTAAAGTAGCCGCACAAGCCAAGGGCAAAGATGCTCATCATGCTGGGCCACACGAAGCCGATAAAGGTCCAGCCGTAGAGCAGGCCAATGAAAATGCCCACAATGGTCATGCCGAACGGGGTCAGTGCGTGGAACGGCAGGTATCCGAAACAGAAGGTGAGCAGAAAGTAGACGAACGTATGTATCCAGTAGACGGCGCGTTTACGGCTGTCGACAGTTTCCACGAGAATCTCCTTATAGGCGTGAATGCCGAATGGTTCGCATTGGAAATGCAGGACGAAGCGGCCCTGTGCTCACGTTAGGATGCCGAGGATGGCAGGAGCCGGATCAGTTCCCGGACGATGCCGCTCGGCTCCCCAGCGAGCAGATAGCCCGTGACCGCCACGATGCGTTCCTTGACCTTGATGAGTGAAAGGCCGTCCAGATAGCTCTGGCGGGGGCCTTCCCCTTCAAGGAAGATGTCATGGAGGAACCCGACGCCCATGCCGTTGGCGATGGCGTGGTTCCAGAGGCTCACCGAGCCCGCGGAAAGCACGATGTCCGGCGTTCCATAACGGTTCAACAGATAATGCAGGGGGGTGGCGTTCCCTTCGTCCGAGGCTCCCAGCACGATGGGGTATTGCAGCAAGGTCTTGAGCGAGAGCTCCCGGCTCGCGGCGAGCGGGGATTTCCTGCTTACGCAAGCGTGATAGCTGCCCTCGGCCAGAGGATGGAACGAAACCCCGGAGGCGGGGATGAAGCCGGGGCACAGCGAGCCTCCGTCTTCATCCGCATACGGCACATTGATCAGGCCGATGCGGTGGACGCCCTTCTCCTGCGGCTCCCTCAGGCGGGCACAAATGCCCGTTGGGGATTGCTCCAGAATCACGACCTTGATCTGCGGGCACTTCTCGCAGAGCCGTTTGATGACGCCCGGCAGCAGCGAGATGTAGAAGATCGAGTTCACATAGATTTGCAGCGTCCCCATCAGTTCCGGGGCCGTCCCCCCTCCACGCAAATCGCGCAACAGCGCATGGTATTTCGGGACTATTTCCGCAGCGTAGGCCAATACCCTTTCCCCGTCCGGCGTGAGCGTGCAGCCCTGCCTGGTCCGGTTCAACAGCCGTGTATCCAGTTCCTTTTCCATTGTCTTGATGGTGGAGCTGAGTGCCTGCTGTGTCATATGCAAGCGCTTACTGGCCGTATTCAGGGACTTCTGTTGCGATATTTCGAGCAGGCAGATCAGTTGTTCGATTCGCATGGCCGTTTTTTCCACATGATGGGTTACCGTTGAGGCGCTACAGTCCGAGAAACCGCTTTGCGTTCTCTTCCATAATATAGGGCAGGAAGCGCGGATCGATGCCGCAGTTCCTGTAATGCCGTGCGGCATCCCGGATGGAAATGATCGGAGCGGCGGAGGCAAAGAGAATCCGGTCATAGAGAATGCCGTTCGCCGCCGCGATGAAATCCCCGCTTCCCGGAGCGTTTATCATGTACATATCCGGGGCCAGATAGACGTTTCGCCTGTTGAAGGCGATCTGGCAGATCTCGGTGACGTAGGGCCAACCGCCGTGGCACAGGGCAATGTTCATATCCGGGAAGGCGGCGGCTACGCGATCAAGTTCAAGCGGGGCGTAATAGCCAAGCCCCGGCGTGAAGATGCCGCCAAAGGTCATGGCTACGGGAATCCCTTCCCGGCTGCACCGTTCGTAAATCGGGAAGACCCTTTCATCATCCACATGCCAGCGCTCAGGATCGAATGCGGGTTCCAGCGCGATGCCACGACAGGGCCCGTCGGCAACGTACCTGCCGATTTCCTCCAGCGCGGCCTCAACCCCCATCAAAGGGGCGATGCCCGCCAATCCAACGAACCGCTCAGGATGGCGTTCCAGCAGGTGGACGAGATCCTCGTTGTCTCCGCCGCAACCTTTACGGATCGGAACGACAGCCTGTTCCACGCCAGCCTCATCCATCTCTTCGAGCAGCGATTCCAGGGAAAAGGTTCTGGCACATTGTGATATTTGTGTCCCAAAGCGGGCCGAACGCTGCTCAACATCTTGGAAATTGGTGTAAAACTCCGCCGTCCGGTAACTCTCGATAGGCGGCCTGACACGAAAATCAATACTCATGGCTATACCTCCAGCGAACGGAAGAAAAAAGGGGAATTTATCCTTAGTTATTGAAAAACGGAGACAGCATCCGCCGGCAGGAGCGCCCCGTTTTGCGGCAGGATATTCCCGCCCGCATTCGTTCGCTTTTGAACAATCTTATAGCCAAGAAAAAAATACTGTCTAACAGTTCTTTTTGCACCATGCCGCATATGTTACAAAAATTCATTGTAACAGATGCGGCTGCCTTTGGATAAGGCTTTAGCATAGAAAATGGCTGATGCTTTTTCCCTTGAACTTCCAAAGGAATAACCAGCCAAATGCCCCAGCTATGGATTCCGAAGGGGAAAGCGGGAGAAAAGCGCTGTATGTTCACCGCGCGTTGGGCCGTGTCGTCAATTAGATATAGTCTATTGGAACTATTTAACTATTTTTTCAAGCCACAAAAATTATTTTACATAATTTCAAATAGTTATATGTAAAAAATAATGACACGGCCTAGAAATGAAACAACCGCATACTGTGACAGAGCCTTGGATAAAAGAAAAGGCTGTGTCCTAGAAAATGGTTGATCCCTTTTTCCTTGACGTTCCAAGGGAATAACCAACAAAAGGCCAGCTATGAAGTCCGCCGAGGGGAAAAATTGATAATAGTCTGTATTTTCACTGTATTGCGTTGATAAAAAAACAACCACGTACTATAAAGAGCCAAAGAAAATCCGCTGTAATGCGGTCGGATTGGCACTGCACCGGGGTATATTCTATGGGAGTGGCGCGGGAGGGTTAGGTTGCGTCGTCATTTACATATAACTGTTTTAAATTATTCAAAACAATCTTTTGTGGCTTAAAAATAATTAAACAATTTCAACAGATTGCGTCTAATCAACGACACAACCTAGAAAACTGTGGCCACGCCAGTCGTGCGGAACATGGCAAGGGCCCCCTCCTGTACGGTATCCCCACTTCGGCGCGTACTTGACGCTGAGGATCAGGGTACAAAGCCACGTTCACGGGCGGGGCGAAGGGAAAGCCCTCCTTCTGTTCAATGAACGGATCGGGGCGCGGTTCCGCAGGCTTGACGGTGGGGATGGGCCTGCTCCCTTCGCGGGCCTTGGCTTCCGCCACATACACCTGCCCGATGATGCCCACGGCATCCTCCCCGGAAATGTCCGGCGTCAGGCAGGCCGCAAACGTCGACAGAAGAAGTGCGGAACCGTACCGTTCCGCCTGAGCCTTGCCGTGGCCTCCACCAGCGCCATGCGGTCGGCTTTGGCCTGTTCCGTCCGGCGGTTTTCTTCGTACCCCCGCCTGTCTGCGGCGATGACCCGTTTGATATCCTCAGGGCTCAATGTTTTCTTTTCCCCACCTTCGTGGGGGTGTTCCTCCCTCTCTATTTATGGGCAGACACGTTTTTCTGCCAACTGGCAGAGGCTGTTTACGGCATATGCACAATCAATTCATGATATTAACCATTCTTGAATATTCATCTAAAAGAAGCTATCATCAAACTGCTATAGAAAATCTTTTGATGGCATCCTTCGACATCCCAAAGGATTGAGGACAAAAGATGCTGCGCTCTCGTCCAACCACCAAGGACTTTACAGCCTTACCTCTCACAGAGTGCCTTGCCAAAACGTATCGCGATCCACATGGAGCAACAGCCGCGGGCCGCACGGTGCTTGACCATGCCCTTATTACGGGGGCGGTTGCGGCACTCCTCTTGGAGCAGCTGCCAAAATGCACATTGCCGTTTTATCCAGAAGGGACGGATCGTATCGTTTCCGCCCATGATGTAGGCAAAGTGTGCCCCACGTTTCAGCATAAAATCCATCAGGCTGCCGGTTCCCTGAGCTCCTTCCCTGAACTGAAGGACTCCGACCCATCATTAGAGCAGGACTGGGGAGGGCACGCCGCCATCAGTTACTCCGCACTCAAAGCAGTACAGGGCGATCCGTTTATCCCTCAAATTGTGGGCCGGCATCATGGCGTGCCCCCTAAAAAAAATTACCCTGCTTCGTGCACCAACTACGGCGGCGAGGCATGGCAAAAGCGGCGTGAAGAACTGCTCGCCCTCATTGCGGGGGAACGGGGCTGGCCTGAGATATCGTCAAAGACACAGGCATTGCTCCTGATGGGCCTGACCACGGTTGCGGACTGGATTGGCTCCGGGGAACTGTTCGACGAGCCGCAAAAGGACTGGGCTCCGCTTGTGCGGAAGGCTGTAGACCACGCGGGTTTCCTTCCCCTCTCCCTGCAAACGGGGCTTTCTTTTGAAGCGCTTTTCGGCTTTTCACCGAGAGAGGTGCAGCAGGCTTTCATTGATCAGGTTTCCGGGCCGGGCGTCTATATCCTTGAGGCCCCAATGGGGATGGGCAAAACCGAAGCGGCGTTGTATGCGGCCTATCGGATGTTGGAACAGGGCAAGGCCGGAGGGATTTACTTCGCGCTCCCCACGCAGTTGACCTCCAACAAAATCCATGACCGCGTCAACGCGTTCCTGTCCCGCATTCTCCTTCAGGACAGCCCCCAAGCGCCCCTCCTCCTGCATGGAAAGGCATGGCTCAAGACATTCTCCGAACAAGAAATGGGCGAGGACGCCGCTCCGGGCAAGCCGTGGTTCCAATCAGGCAAGCGCGGGCTTCTCGCCCCCTTCGCCGTAGGCACTATCGATCAGGCGCTCATGGCGGTGATCCGTGTCCGGCATTCGGCGGTACGGGCCTTTGGGCTTGCGGGAAAGGTCGTCATCATTGATGAAATCCATTCCTATGACACCTATACGGGGACGATCGTCGATAAACTGGTCACCCTGCTCCGGGACTTGCATTGTACGGTCATCATCCTGAGCGCGACGTTGACGCAGGGCCGCAGGGCCGCATTCCTCGGCACCCACCAGCCTGTCCGCACCGATTACCCTCTGATTACGGCGGTTGACTCCCAGTCGGATCGGTTCGCTGAAGTTCCCGGCATAAATGAAAATGCCTCGAAACAAGAAAGAACCGTCACGCTTCACTGCGGCAAGGCGCAGGGTGAGGCCATAGAAGAATCCCTCTTACGTGCGGAAGGCGGGCAACAGGTTCTCTGGATCGAAAACACGGTTGCCGAAGCCCAGGCCGTATACAAGGAGCTGGCCGCCCGTGCCTCAGGCATGGATGTTGAAATCGGCCTGCTGCATTCCCGGTTCACGCCCGCCGACCGGGAACGGAACGAATCGCTGTGGACATCCCTGTATGGCGCGAAGTCGGAAGCGCGGGGGGAAAAAGGGCGTATCCTCGTCGGGACGCAGGTGCTGGAACAGTCGCTGGACATCGACGCCGATTTTTTGGTTACGCGCCTCTGCCCTACCGACATGCTGTTCCAGCGCATCGGGCGCTTATGGCGGCATGACGAGGGGCCGGGCCAGGTGCGGCGCCCTGCGGATGCCTGCCGCGAAGCTTGGATACTCGCTCCCGATCTGGAAAAAGCCCTGCAAAATCCGATGAAGGCCTTCGGCAGCACGGGATACGTCTACAGTCCATATGTCCTGTGCCGCACGCTTGAACAGTGGTCGCAACGCCACAGCGTTCGATTGCCCGACGACATCCGGCCAATGCTTGAGGCCACCTATGCGGACAGGGACGAGACGGGATCCCCTTTGGCGCTTGCACTGCGGAAGCTGGAGGAAGACAAACTGAGGCTGCGGAATCACGCCTACGACAGTACGTCGCAATGGGGCAATACCGTTTCGGAAGAGGCGGTTGCTACCCGGTCGATGCAGCGGCCCGAAACCGACGTCCTGCTTCTCCGCAGCCGAGGCATAAGCGGGGGGCAATGCCTGCTTGCCGACGGCTCGGAAGTGGCATTCCCGGTACGGATACCTGAATGGGGCGAACGGGCCCGGATTGCTTCCCGGCTGACGGCAAACATTGTCCGCGTGCCTGAAAGCTGGTTGGAAAAGGCCCGCAAGCCATCCGCCGACCTCTTGAACAGGCTGTCGCCCTACCTGTATGTTTCGCCCAAGGATGGAGGGCGGCCCTCCCTGTACATCGCCGTGCTCAGGGCCGACGGCACGCTTGAGGACGGGGTTGGGAACGATTTCGGCGGGAGTTACACCCCGGAATGGGGCTACGAACAAACGACGTCTTGCTGAAAGGGGGGAATGTGACGGAAAACAGATACAACCTGCTCGACGAGGCATGGATTCCCATTGCCGACATGGGCAAGGCGGGGCTTCTGCGCGTGTTCGGCGGCAGGGAGTGCCGGGCACTGGGCGGGACGGCCGTGCAAAAGATTGCGGTGCTGAAACTGCTCATCGCCATTGCCCAGGCAGCGGCCACGCCGCAGGATACGCAAGAATGGGCCGCAATGGGGCCGGATGGCCTCGGCGAACGGTGTACCCTGTATCTCGAACAATGGCGTGATGCCTTCTGGCTGTACGGCGACAAACCGTTCCTCCAGATGCCCGCCTGCTCCAGGGCCGAACTCAAGCCCTACGGGACAGCCATGCCGCAGGTCGCCTCAGGCAACACCACGCTGCTTACGCACCTGCAACTGGAACCGATCATGTCCGACGCCTCCCGCGCGTTGCTGCTCGTGGAACAGATGGGTTTTGGCCTCGGCGGGAAGAAGACGGACAACAGCGTTGTCCTCAGCAAGGGATACGCGAAAGGCAAGAGCGCAAAGCCCGGCCCTTCCGTATGCCATATGGGTTTGCTCCATTCGTTCCTTCTGGGGGATTCCATTCTTGAAACCGTCTGGCTGAACCTCCTCACGCGAGACATCATAGCCGACACTAGGCAATGGGAAGAAGGGATCGGGACGGCTCCGTGGGAAAAAATGCCTGAAGGCGAGGATTGCCCCACCGCACGGGCTTTGAAGGCCAGCCTCATGGGTCGGCTTGTCCCGCTCTCCCGCTTCTGCCTGCTGCGGGAAGACGGCCTCCACTACACCGAAGGCATCGTCCACCCCGACTATCAGGAACGGATGGTTGATCCTTCCGCAGCAGCCGACAAAGCGAAAGCCAAGGTCAAAATGTTGTGGGTAAACCCCGAAAAAAAGCCTTGGCGCCAACTTACGGCCCTGTTGTCTTTTTTGGAATCGGAACATGACAGCGGTTTTGAGTGCCTGAACCTGAAACAAGGCATCCAGCGCCTGGGCGACGGCCATGTCAAACAGTTCGGAATCTGGAGCGGCGGGCTCAAAGTCAGCAGCAACGCCGGAGAACAATACGTATCCGGGGGCGACGACTGCATTGAATCCGAAACATGGCTGGAGGCCCAATTGTTCTCCGGCAGTGATGACTGGTTTATCCTCTTCAAAAAACAAATGGGGCAGCTGGAAAGAATGGGTACCGCCGTCTATGGGGCCACACGGGGGTATTTTTCGGACTTGAAAGTACAGGGCGATGCCCATGCCGCCGAAGCGTCCGGCCTGTTCTGGCAACTGGTCGAACCCACATTCCAAGAACTGATCCAAGCCTGTTACGGCGACGGCAAAGAACGGCTTGCCAAGCTTAAAGAACGGCTTGCCAAGCTTATGGGGACGTATGCCGTTTTCGCCGGTACTGCCTTTGACGAATCCTGCCCGCACGGGACGGCGCGCCAGTTTGAAGCATGGGCCCGCCACCGGCCCGGTTTCGGGATGTTTTCACAGAAAACCCAATCCTCATCGTGAAGAGAGCTGTTATGGCTGAAACAAAGGAAAACTCCCTGAGCAAAGCGTTTGTCCGCTTTGTGCTCGACCGGGCGAGCGCCGCCCCTAAAATCAAGGATACGGGGTTTGTCGCCCGGATGAAACGGGCCGACAATCCCGATCTGGAATATCAGGTATGGAACATTTTACTGGGATTCAACATAGATATTGAATTCGCCGCGCGGCGCCTGCCTTTCTGCCTTATCGGAGCCGCCTTGTGCCGAAGGCAGCCGGAAAAGGACGGCATATTCGGCCTCGGCGCGTCGCTGAGGAGTTGCTTCGGCGATGACGAAGCTCAGGGAAGCATACGTTTGCGCCGCCTCCTCGCCTGCCAAACGACCGAGGAGGCATGCCGTATCCTGCGCCCGATGCTTTCCCTCATCACGGCGAAGGCTGCGAAACCGCTCTGCTTCGCCACGCTGCTGGAGGAACTCCTGTATTTTGAAAGCAATGGGCAAGAGCGCATCAAAATGCGCTGGGCCCGTGATTTCTATAGCCTTCCCAATGAACCGAAGGCTGCCGAAGGAGACGCGTCATGATGTTCGCCAGCCGCTACAGGCTGTCGCCGCATGACGCCAAAGCCCTGCGGATTAGCGATACCTACTCTCTGCACAGGGTCGTTTACGGGCTTTTTGACGATGTGCGCGGGGGCGATCGGGAAAAAGGCAGCGGTATCCTGTTCGCCGATATGGGCGGGGACAAATACGGGAGGCATCTCCTTATCCTGTCCGATCGGCAGCCCCGTGAGCCCGAATACGGGGAGTTCGTCAGAACCGAGCCAATCCCTGAAGCCTTTTTCGGTTTTTCCGCCTACCGCTTTGAAATCGTCATCAATCCCGTAAAACGGGACAGCCGAAGCAAAAAACGTATGCCCCTGCGCAGCCGCGAAGAGGTCGCACGCTGGTTTCTGGAAAAAGCCTCCGCATGGGGTTTTGAGGTACAGGAATCCTCTTTTCAGGTCGCGGAGATCAATGCTGATGTTTTTTGGAAGGGGGAACAGAAAGTCACCCTGGGAAAAGCGCGGGTGACGGGAACCCTTACCGTTGTTGATAAAGAGCGTTTCACTCAAAGCGTCTGCCGGGGCATCGGCCACGGCAAAGCCTTTGGTTGCGGATTGCTTCAGGTCGCCCCCATCGTCTTTTAACCAGCAGCTCAAGGAATGAAGATGAATACACTCAAAGGAACCCATGTTGAATTCCATATCCTCCAGTCTTTTCCTGTTTCCTGCCTGAACCGGGACGACGTGGGCGCCCCCAAGAGCGCGATGATCGGCGGGGTATCCCGTGCCCGCGTCAGCTCCCAGTGCTGGAAGCGTCATGTGCGGCTGGCCCTTCAGGATCTCGGCGTCAAGATCGGCGTGCGCACGAAACAGGTTGCCGGGATGCTCGCGGAAGCCTGTGAAACCAAGGGGGCCACACCGGAGCAGGCAAAGGCGTTCGGTGAGGCCTGCGCCCCTCTGCTGGCTGAAGATACCCTGTATTTCTTCTCGAAAAATGAGGCGGAAGCCATCGCTGAATTCGCCGCGGCACAGGCCTTTGAACCTGAGTCCGCCGCCGTCAAAAAATCGGGAAAGACCGTATTGTCCCCGGAGTTGAGAAAGGCTCATAAAGCCCATTTCAATCCCGCCGTCGACGGGCTCGACATCGCCCTGTTCGGGCGCATGGTGGCGCAGGCCCCCGATCTCAACGTCCACGCCGCCGCCTCGTTTGCCCACGCCGTCTCCACACACCGCGTCGACAACGAAATCGAATTTTTCACGGCACTTGACGATCTCAAATCCGATGATGAAACGGGGTCCGCCCATATGGGAAGCCTTGAATACAACTCGGCCACCTATTACCGCTATATCAACCTCGATCTCGGCCAGCTCGCGGATTCGCTTGGCAATACGGGATTGGCCGATGCTGTGTCGGCCTTCATCAAGGCCTTGTACATCGCCGTCCCCTCCGCCCGGCAGACCACGCAAACCGGCATGCGCCCGTGGGACTATGCCCGCATCTATATCCGCAGGGGGCAAGGCATGCAGGCCAGCTTTGACGAGCCGGTGAGGGCAAAGGGGCAGGGGTTCCTCAAGCCGAGCATTGAGGCCCTTGAACTCCAACTCGCCAAGCAGGAGAAGCTGGCCGGCTCGCTGTTCGGCAAGGCCGCCGAATTCACGTTCGGCAAGGACGACTCCGTCAGCATCGACGATCTCGTCAACGGCGTGGCGGCGTTCGTGCGCCCGTATGAGGCGCAGGCATGACCGCCCTGCTCCTCTGGCTGGAGGCCCCCCTTCAGTCTTGGGGGGTCGATTCCCGCTTCGGAAGGCGCGATACGCTTCCCTTTCCTTCCCGCTCCGGCGTGCTCGGGCTCGTCTGCTGCGCTACGGGGCGCAGCGGCGAACAGGAAGCGTGGCTTGCCGAGATGAAGGCATACACGCAGACCGTAGTGGCGTATTCACGGCTCGAAAACGGCAAACCGGACATACAGCCCCTCCTCCGCGATTTCCAGATGGTGGGCAGCGGCTATGACGCTTCGGATCCGTGGCAGGATCTGCTCATCCCCAAGAAAACGGACGGGAAACGTCCGGTCGGTGCGGGAACGAAAATGACCTACCGTTATTACCTTCAGGATATGGCGTTCGCCTGCGCCCTGGATGTCCCGGAAGCGTATGCGGATGAAATCATCGCCGGGCTGCAAAATCCCGTATGGCCCATATGCCTTGGGCGCAAAAGCTGCGTGCCCACGGACATCGTTTACCGTGGCCGTTTCGGCTCGCAGGAAGAAGCATTGGCAGCCGCCGGGGAAATAGCGCAGGCCAAAAGGCGCGCGGAACGCTTCCGTGTGGCCCACGGGCGTGTTGAGGGCGGGGATGTGCTGACGCTGAATGACATCCCCATCGCCTTCGGCCTGCGCAAGCGGTATGAAGACAGGCAAGTGACGATTCTGGAACAATGAAAAAGTGCCGCCGGAAGCAGTTCCGGCGGCACTTTTGTACGGGAGATAAGGATGCCGGAACAAAAGGAGCCTATTGCAGGTGAAGAGCCCAAAGCTCCCCGCCGCTTGTTTATCCCGATCACACGGGAAACGCTTCCCCGCGTATCGGACAAGTACCCGTTCATCTATCTGGAAAGAGGGCGGCTGGAGATTGACGACAGCAGCATCAAATGGATCGACGCGGACGGAAACAGGGTACGGTTGCCCGTAGCGACGATCAACGCCCTGCTTCTTGGCCCCGGTACGTCTGTAACCCATGAGGCCATCAAGGTAGCCTCCGCCGCCAACTGCGCCGTCTGCTGGGTTGGCGAGGACAGCCTGCTCTTCTACGCTTCAGGCGTCGTGCCCACTTCCAACACTCGCAACCTGCAACGCCAGGCATGGCTCTCCACGGACAAAGGGGCCTCTCTTGCCGTCGCCAGGGCTTTCTTCGCCAAACGCTTTCCCGATGCGGAGCTTGAGGGCAAGACGTTGCAGGAAATGATGGGTATGGAAGGGTTGCGCGTCCGCAATTTCTACCTCGAAAAAGCCGAGCAATACAAAGTCGGCTGGAAGGGACGTGTTTTCACCCCCGGAAAATTCGAGTTGAGCGATCTGACGAACCAGATATTGACGTCCACCAATGCGGCCCTCTATGGCGTCTTATGCTCCTGTGTCCACAGCCTCGGCTATTCGCCGCACTTGGGCTTTATCCACTCCGGAAGCCCCCTGCCCTTTGTATATGATCTCGCCGATCTTTACAAAGGAGAGCTCTGCGTTGATCTCGCTTTTTCCCTGACGCTCTCCCTCGCGGGCCGCTACAACAAGTACGCCGTATCTGAAGCGTTCCGCAAACGTGTCATCGAAATGAAGCTGCTGGAAAAAGTCGCCGAGGATATTGAGAGCCTGATAGGAGAGAAATGTGCTCGTCGTTATCGCAAATGATTTGCCTCCCGCCGTACGCGGGCGAATGAAACTCTGGTTTGTGGAACCTCGGCCTAACGTCTTCGTTTCAGGCATTAAAGATTCCGTTGCACGGCATGTGATCAACTACTTGCTCGAAAAATGCCCTGAACAAAGTGGCCTCATGATCTTTCAAAGGCTACCGAACCCACCGGGGTACAAGCTCTACGGCATGGGGGAACCAAAGCGCCAGCTCATCGAATTGTCAGGGCTGCAACTTGTGTCTGAAAAAGATGACACTTCAATATTGTTTTGACGGCTCAGCAAAAAAAGTGAATAATCCCTCAGTGTCTTCCCCACGCACGTGGGGGTGTTTCTAGGTGCGCCTTATGTTGACTATAATTTTACCTAGTCTTCCCCACGCACGTGGGGGTGTTTCTGTCGATCCTAGTTCCGCGCTCTGCGGTTCGCGGTCTTCCCCACGCACGTGGGGGTGTTTCCATGGACGCCGTAGTTTTTCATGCCGACGTGCTGTCTTCCCCACGCACGTGGGGGTGTTTCTAGGATCGACATTCCGCGGTGCCTATACATTCGTCTTCCCCACGCACGTGGGGGTGTTTCCAGGCTCTTGCGGCACTCATGCAGCGGCTGTCGGTCTTCCCCACGCACGTGGGGGTGTTTCTAGGGGGAGGACACCGTGAACAAGGTTCTACAAGTCTTCCCCACGCACGTGGGGGTGTTTCTGTATACGGCTACGAGGGGAAATGGACGGTTCCGTCTTCCCCACGCACGTGGGGGTGTTTCCACAAAACAGTGCAATGCCAAAGCCTTTGGGATGTCTTCCCCACGCACGTGGGGGTGTTTCCGATTCTTCCCTGTACGTGCTCATCACACACTCGTCTTCCCCACGCACGTGGGGGTGTTTCTGCCTACCTTCGACAAACCTGTCCTTGTTTGCCGTCTTCCCCACGCACGTGGGGGTGTTTCTAAGCAGTTCGTGATCGTCTTCTTTACAGCGTTGGTCTTCCCCACGCACGTGGGGGTGTTTCTGCTATAACTCCATCCGACCCAAGGCGCTTTTTGTCTTCCCCACGCACGTGGGGGTGTTTCTAACTTCACTGAGGTGGAAGCCTTAAACAAAGGGTCTTCCCCACGCACGTGGGGGTGTTTCTAGGTATCGCAACTTTTCTGAAACTTTTTTTTCGTCTTCCCCACGCACGTGGGGGTGTTTCCTTGATTGCGGCTGCTGATGCCAACCCAAAGGCGTCTTCCCCACGCACGTGGGGGTGTTTCTATAGCTTCTTACAAGCAGATCAGCAGCCGTATGTCTTCCCCACGCACGTGGGGGTGTTTCAGAAGCATAAATGATAAAGTCGGTTCCTTGTGTGTCTTCCCCACGCACGTGGGGGTGTTTCCCACGCCGTTTAATACGGCATGCGAAGGCCGCAGTCTTCCCCACGCACGTGGGGTGTTTCTCAGGCAGGATGTGGAATGGATTCCGCGTTGAAGGCGGGAAGGCAGGCGAGGGTGTAAAGTTCAAGCGTATCCGGCGCATCACCGGGTACCTTGTCGGCACGGTGGAGCGTTTCAACGACGCGAAGCAAGCTGAGGTCATGGATCGAGTGAAGCACACCGTCTAAACAAAAAAATTCCCCTCACGGTGATGTGCCTGATGGGGCATATCACGGCGCGAACCGAGAGGAAAAGTTTCACATTCACACAGCATACCGATGCTCACTTTTTTGAGGCATTGGGAAAACGCTTTTTGCCGTCTGCATCAAGCCGTTTGATGCAGGATATTCGTTACATGGCAACATAATGAGATAGTATCGCTTCGCCAAAGAAAAGCAGCCTGCCTTGCCGGAAAGGTACGGGCGGCATCAAGATAAAAAAACGGTTCCGCACATGCTGCGTATGCAAATGCGGAACCATTTTTTCGCGCGGTATGTGCAAGAAACCGCCTCAACGGATGGCATCCATTTCAGGCAGGCACGGAAGGCAATCCCTGCTGGAAAAGGCCGCGGCACAGGGGAATCGGCCGTACAGTTCCCGGCGTCCGTATAACCGGGACGCAACTGTGGGCAAACCGGGGCGAGACATTCGCCTTTTCGATGATTTATCAAAAATGAGTTTTGAATTTCATGCAATTGGGATGCAACATTCATTAAAAACCTAACTCCCTCACCGGGCCGTGTTCTGGACGGAAGCGCTGCGGGCGTGCTACAGGCAGGAAGTACATTTTCCCCCGGAGAAGCATATGTTGGATTACCCCGAATACACCCTAGGCATTCAGGCCCGCTACGGCGAAGCGGGAACCGACGGCAAAATACGCCTCGGCGCGCTGGCGAACTGGTTTCAGGAAGCCGCCGGGCACAACGCCTCGGCCCTCGGCTTCGGCGATGAGCGGCTTTTCGCGGAAGGGAAGGCGTGGATACTCACCCGCATGGCCTTCCGCATCAAAGAACTGCCTTCGCCCGGCGACAAGGTGAACGTCCGCACGTGGCCCGCGAAGCTCGAACATCTAGGGCACAGAGGGTATGAAGTGTACAACGCTTCCGGCGAACGGATCGTCGCCGCCGTGAGCGCGTGGACGGTGCTGGATCTCACCACCCGCCGCCTGACAGCCCTGCCCGAAGAGCTCGCCGCCGTCTACCCCGTGAACACGATCCCCTGCATCCCCTTCCCGTCCCGCACCATCCCACGGCTGCGCGAGGGGATAGGCAGCGCCGACGTGCTGGTGCGGCGCGACGACCTCGACATCAACGGGCATGTCAACAACTCAAAATATCTTGGCTGGCTGCTTGAGTGCCTGCCGTGGTCGCCCGGCGAAAGCCTCATCCCGTCCCTGCTCGACGTCACATTCCGCGCCGAATGCTTCCCCGGCGATGCGCTCACTTCACAATGCGTCCCCCTGCCCGACGAAACCGACGCCACCGCGCCCGAAGGGTTCCCGCAAGCGCCGCACGGCCTGCTGCATGTGATCCGCCATACCGATTCGGGCGATGACGTCTGCCGCGCCGTGACGCGCTGGACGCAAAAAATCCGGCTGCCTGCGTGACCTTCCCGGCATGGCCCATGCTGGCCTGCCACCCCAAAAGGCCGTTTCAGACAGTTTCAGACAGCCTTTTTACGGCGTTTTAGGACGATTCCGGCTCTCAATATTATGACAGAGCCGAAAGCAAAAAATGCAGTTCCCGTTCCGCCGCTTTCCGGCACGGGCGGGACGCCCTCCGGCAATAGGGGAAATGCCGCAACGTTGGGCTTGTTCAGAGCGTTAGGACAACACCCTCCCGGCAGCGGGGGAATGCCCCTTTCAGGCGCTTCCCCTTGTCGTTTGCTGTCCGCAAAAACTGCGAATGGGTCGATAACGCCGCAACCTTTGAATAGGGGAGAGGCTCAAGCCGTGCCAGCAGCTTTTTGGGTAATAATCCACGCTGAACGGAAGCTCCACCCGGCTCAAGCCGTGCCGACAGTTTTTTTGGGGGGAAGGGGAAACTCCATAAGGGCGTTCCATCTCCCTTTCAGAAAAGTTTCCCCTTCCCCTGTGCATTCCCCCTATACGGACCGCCTTTGGAGGAAACCCGCCGGAAAGCGGGCAGCCTCAGGGCGGGGCCCCTCTCCAAGGCATGTCCGTTTGGGGAGCGGGGCCGGGCGTCAGCCTGCCAAGACGTCCGTACGGCCCCTTCCAGAAAACCGGGCTTCCCCGTTTCCCTAGAACTTGTAGATGATGCTGAAGGTACCCTTGAGGTTGTTTTCCTTCGCCTCGTAACCCACGCCCCTCCACAGATCCTCATCCATATCGAGGCGGATGTAGCCGAGCTCCACGAACAGGGAAAGGTTCTCGTACAGCTTGTATTCCGTATCAAAGTTCACTTCCACGGCCTTGTCGCCCGTGGTCAGGTAGATCATGCTGTACTGGGAGTCCTGCGGGTTGGAGATCATCTTGCTGCGTACCATTTCCCTATTGTTCGTGCCCTGATAGTACACGACGCGCAGGACGTGGGAGAGGTCTTCCATGAACGAGATGTCCTTCACGCGGGCCATGACCGCCCATGTGCCGGAGATGCCGTAGCCCATCGTCTGGGCCGCGCCGCCGTAGTTCGTGCCGTCGAAGCCGTAGGAGGTCACGTACACGTCGGGGTCGATGGAGGGCAGGCGCTCGGAACCGTTGTACGGGTTGGCGTCGTCGCCGGAGGAGTACCAGAACAGCAGGCCGGGGGTGCAGGATTCCAGCTTGTATTCGGCGAGGAACGCGGCGTACCAGCCGGAACGCTTCACGTCGAAGTTCCTGCCGTCGAGCCTGCTCGTCCCCAGATCCACGCTGCCGTAGGCGGCATCAAGCGCGAAATGGAACGGTTCAAAGTACGTCACGTCAGCCGCGATGCCGCCGTACCATGCGCTGCCGTGATCCTCATCGCTGGAGGCCACGATGTCCGCGAGCGCTCCCTTGCCGGCAAGGGGGAGCATGCCCTGCGTCATGGGGAAGCTTCTATCAAACTGGCTCTCCCCCTTGAAGCTGTCATGGCCGATAAAGGCACCCATGCCCCACGGGGTCACCTTCACGCCGTCGAAGGTCAGCGGCACGGTCATGCCGATGAAGTCCATCGCGTCGTGGGAATCGTGTTTCGCCATATCAGGGTCGTTGTCGTTCTCGGCGCGCAGCCAGAACAGGCTCGCGGCCACGTTTTCGGTGAACTGGTTGGTGATGTTGATGCCCGCGCCGTCGGCGTCGAGGATCGGGGAACCGATGCCGGTAAAGTTCGGCAGCGTATATTTCTGGAGGCCCATGCGCACCTTGGCGTCGGTCTGCGGGATCGCCCAGTCAACGTAGCTGTAGCGAACCTTGACCTGCTTGCCGTCCGTGCCGAGGGATGCGCCATCGGAAGACTTGCCCCAGTTCTGGTGGCCGATTTCAAAGTATACCACGCCCTTGAGGGATTCCGAAGCGATCACGTCGATCTGGGTACGGACACGGCTGGCCGCCCGCAGCTTGTCGTCGCCGTTGTGTTTTTCAAAATTGCGGTCGGCGAACGACACACGGTGCTGCATCAAGCCGGATATTTTGAAGTCGACCGCCTGTGCAGCGGAGGTTACGCCGAGGATCAAGCCGGCGGCGAGGATCAGGGTAACGATGCGCTTCATACATTCCTTCCTTCCAGTTAGAGGTTCAGGCCGGACAATTCCGTTATCCGCCGTCATGGGAAAACGCCGAGAGGCGATCCGCTTCGGGGAAGGGGCGGCCCTCCTCAGGCCACCCGGAGTTCCCTAGAAAGAGGGCTTCTTAATCATCTTAAGGAAGTACATGGCTATGGGGGTCACGACCGTCACGGCTATGAATATCCACATCATGGGGAAGCCTTCCACAGGGACGAACGGCATTGACCATGATATCGGCTTGAAGAGGATGGTGGCGAACACGTTCATGAGGCCCACTTCAACGGCAACCGGCGTATCGAAGTCGGGGTCGACGATGCGGAGCAGGAGCAGGCCGGAGGCCGCCGTGCCGGTGCAGTAGCCGAACAGCGTCAGGCCGCGTTCAAAGCCGTATTCGGGGGAACGGCGGCCGAACCACAGGCAGATGTACAGGGTAAGGAGGGTGCCGAGCACGACCGCGATGACGAACGGGATGGCCACTTCCTGAAGCTGGCGGACTTCGATGCCCATGAATACGGCGCAGATCATGAAGTCCACGGTGGCGCCGGTCAGGCGGCGGGTCGTCTCGCCGTCGATGAGGTGGATGATGCCGAACTTAGCCATGAGCTTGCGGGCGATCATGGCGAAGAACATGCCCCACGCGAAAATCATGCCGATGCCGAGCCCGTTGATGCCCTTGGGCATGCTGCACAGCCACCACACGCCGAAGGCGTAGGCGAGGGCGTACAGGGCGGCCATGATGGCGAGGTGGAAAGCGACGCTGTCGATGTTGGCGGGGTGGGTCGTGGCATGGGCGCAGGCGGGGTTGTCGCCCTTATCCATGAGGCCGCGCAGGAAGCATTCGGGGAGCTTGCCGCCTTGGATGGAGATCCAGCCCTTCTTGATGCCGTAGAAGGCCAACGGCACGCCCACGATACCGGCAACGAGGAAGCCGACGGCGGCGAAGGCCAAGCCCACGTTCAGGGAGTTTGCGATCTGATAGGTGGTTTCCCAGATGCTGGCGTACGCCTGCGTCTGGCCGGGGCCCTGCGTAAAGCCGGCGCCGAGCAGATAGCCGTTGCCGGTGAAGAAGTCGCCGCCGAACAGCATCTTCCACACGTCGAACGTGGCCTTGCCCGCCATGGCCTGCACCGAGAAGAGCAGCCCGAAGATGAGCGCGATCCACAGCGCGCCGCGTGCGACGACCTTACCGCTGGTGCCGCTCTTGGCCTGCAAAAGCCCGATGCCCACGAAGCCGAAGGCGAACAGGTGGAACGTGATCGTGCTGAACACCACGGGGGTGATCGTCTTCCAGCCGGTGGAACTGGGGATGCCGAGCCAGCCCGCATTCAGGACGAAGAACCCAAGGATGCCGCCGATAAGCGAAGCGGGGAAGAGAAAAGTCTGAAAAAACTTTACTTTCGCGCGGATGACGGTTCCGATCAACAGGAACAGGCCGATCCAGCCAAGTGCGCCCAGATAAGGATAAAACGTGCTTTCCATACTCGTTCCTTGCTTTTTGTTGCAGTATGCCCGTCAAGGCTTGCGGTTTATGGAAACGCCGGGGCGGAGGGGAGGAAGGGCTGCCCCCCACCCCGGCGGCGAGGGAGGAGCGTCTTAATCCAGCGAGCCGTAGACGACTTCGTCGCCCACGATGGTCGCGGAGATCCCGATATCCTTGATGGCTTCCTTGGCAACCGTCAGGGGGTTGTCTTCGAGGATCACGAAGTCGGCCAGCTTGCCGGGCTCAAGGCTGCCCTTGATGCGCTCTTCGCAGGCCTGGTAAGCGGCCCACGAGGTCACGCTGCGCAGCGCATCCATGACCGGGATGGTCTGGTTTTCACCGAGGATGCGCCCGCCGCTGGTGCGCCTGTTGACGGCCGACCAGACGGAAAGCAGGGGATCGATGGGCGTCACGAACGTATCGTTGTGGTTGCTGAACGGGATGCCGCGCTTCAGGGCGCTGCGGAGCGGGCTGATGCGCTCGGCGCGATCCGGGCCGAGGAACGTCCCATAATGGCGGTCGCCCCAGAAATAGGTGTGGACGACGAAGAACGAGGGCACCACGCCGAGGCGCTTGATGCGGTCGAGCTGATCCTCGCGCACGGTCTGGCAGTGGATGACGATGTGCCGGGCGTCGGCGCGGGGATAGCGCTTCTGCGCCTCTTCATAGGCGTTGAGGATCATCTGGATGGCGTCGTCGCCGTTGCCGTGGATGGCGAGCTGCCAGCCCTGCCGGTGCAGGCCCACGACCTTTTCGATGAACTGCTGTTCCGGTTCAATCGGATAGCCGCGCCACATGGGGCCTTCGGGCAGATCATAGATGACCTTGTGGTACGGGTTGCTCAGGTAGCCGGTGTAGCACTGGAGGCTGCCGTCCGCGAGGAGCTTCGCCGCGCCGAGGCTGATCTTGCCGTCGGCGGTGAGCGGCGTGCCGGAAACGCGCGTGTTGAACGTGTCGATGTCCATGCGCGACACGCCGGGCAGGATCTGCACGCGGTTGCGGAGCAGGCCGAGCTCGTGCGCCCGCTTCAGCGCGTTCCAGTCGCCCGTGGCGGTAAAGCCGTCCTGCGCCGTGGTCACGCCCTTCGCCGTATACGCGGCGCAGGCGGCCTTGATGCCTTCCATCCAGTCGGCTTCCGTGGGGGCCGGGATATGGCGGAACACGGGTTCGCGCGCCGGGGGCTCTTCCAGAACGCCGTTGGGGTTGCCGTGCTCGTCACGGCGGATCACGCCGCCCACCGGGTCGGGGGTATCCTTCGTATAGTTGGCCTTCGCCAGAGCGAGGCTGTTGCAGGAGGAAAGGTGGCCGGACACATGGCGCAGGAGCACGGGATGTTCGGGGGCGGCCTCATCAATATCCGAGGCAAGCGGGTGGCGCTTGTCCTCAAGGCCCGTATCGTCGTAGCCGAAGCCGAGGATCCATTCGCCCTTCGGCGTTTCGGCGGCCTTCGCGCGGATCAGTTCCTTGATCTCGGCGATGTTCTTCACGCCGCCCACCGGAGGCGAGGAGAGATCGATCTGCGTGGCAGCCATGAGGCCGGCGGAAACAAAGTGGCTGTGCCCGTCGATGAAGCCGGGGAGCATCGTCCGCCCGCGTAAATCCGTAACCACCGTATGCTGATCGGCAAGGGCCATGACTTCCGCGTCGGTGCCGACGGCGAGGATGGTTCCCCCGCGTACCGCGAGCGCCTGCGCCTGACTCCCTCCAGAATCCATAGTCAGGATGGTCCCGTTGCGATATACGTGTGTTGCAGATGCCATCTGAAAATCTCCTCTCTCAGTTACAAGTTGCAAATACGTTTCCTTCCGCGGCCTCATGTTCCCGGATGGTCGACGTCGCGGCGAACGCCGCCAACAGCAGCACGATCAGCATGATGTACGCCGTATTGTAACTCCCCGTCAGGCCATGCGAGAGGCCGACAACCGCATAGCCAAGGGACTTTACCGCCACAAATAAGGAAATATATTTATAGACATGGGGGAACTGCTTCTTGCCGTAGAGGTAGGCGACCACGACGGGGAACACCGTCCAGATGCCGCCCATGCACAGGCCGTAGCCCACGACGAACAGGATCACGTTGAACAGGTTCTGGGGGAGGAAGATGCAGGCCAGCGACAGCGCGTTGCACAGGAACAGCAGCTTCGCGGTGAACAGCGGGGTGGTGCGGTCGCATACCCAGCCCCAGGCGTATTTGCCCAAGGCCCCAAGCAGGGCGGTCAGGCACATGAAGCCCATAGCCGCATACGAACCCATGCCGCTGTCCACGAAGCGCGGCTTGAGCTGGCTCAGCACCCCGCCGACGGCCATCAGGCCGATGCCGAACGACACGCCGATGATCCACATCCGGCGGCCCCTGATGAGCTCGCGCCAACCGATGGGGACAACCTTCCCCTCTTCCGCGCCGGGCTGGAAGGCCCCCGCAGCCAGCCCGTCCACGGTCAGCCCGATCTCTTCGGGCGTATCGCGGATAAGCCGCCAGCAGATGGGGAAAAGCAGGAAGGCGAGGCCGCCGAGCACCGAGAAGGCCCACGAGACGCCAAACGTGTCCACAAGCACGAGGGCTATGAACGGCAGGAACGCCCCGGAAAGGGATGTCCCCATGGCGACCAGCCCGAAGGCCCGGCCCCGGCAGGCGGCGAACCAGCGGTTCATCAGCATGGTGGCGACCACGCCGCCGCAGATCTGCCCGCACACCCACACGATGGAGAACAGCGCCGCAAACAGCCGGATGTCGTCGACATGGCCCAGCCCGATATAGCCGAGCCCGCCGATGAAGGCCCCCAGCGTCATCAGGAGCCGGATGCTCACCTTGTTTGTGAGCATAATCCCTATCGGCATGCTCAGCGTCATCATGGCTGACGCGAACGTCATGCTCAGGCCGATCCCGGCCCGGCTCCAGCCGTGCAGATCGACCAAGGGTTCGATAAAGGCGTTCATGGTATAGAACACGCTTCCCTGAAGGAGCAGATTCCCGCAGGAACCTATGGTCGCCAACTTCCATCCGTAGAACACGCGGAGCCTCCTCAACGAGTGATGCCTTACAAAGAGCAAGCTCCATGCCACGTTATAGGAAAAAGGATTTTGTTAGTGAAAGAATGGACTTGTTGGCGCGCGGCACGGGAAAAGGGAGGGGGAGGGGATATCCAGTTTTTGGATACGTCCAATTTTTGGACTTGTTTTGTCCAGAATTTATAATAGACAAGCCCCGGCGCCATTGACGCACCGTAGGCGGCACGCTACCTTGGGACAAATCGCCACAGGGGGAGCGCACGGGTATGCAAGAATCCACATCACTCTTGATTCTCTGGCTTTTGTCGTCCCTGAAGCAGGAGCGCTCGACATTATGCCTTATCCAGATGCTCGAGTGCCCGGCGGCTCAGGCGGAAATAGCCCTGCACAGAGTGACCAGCGACGGCCTTGCGGAACAGCGGGACGAGACATGGAGCCTGACGCAAGCCGGGGCCGAATACCTGCGGGAAACCCTGCCGGGCTTCCTGTTCCGCGACACGGGCTCGCCCCTCGAAGAGCTCATCTCCGCCTGTGAATCCCAAATGCCGGAAACCGCCTGCGAGATATGCACGAAGCGCATGCGCGCCCTCATGCGCAAGGCGGACATAGCCGGAAGCGCAGGATACCTCGAACTGCTCCTCAACCAGCTCGAACAGTGGCAGGGCCGCCGGCTCACCGCCCCGGAAGCCCGCTCCTTCATCCAATACAGCTTCGCCGCCCATGACGCCTCCTTCTATTATATGAAGAACGCGGCCCGTTCCTCCGCCCTCCTGAAAAAGGCCTCCGGATACGCCGCCTCCGCAGGGGACAAGCGCACCCTCGTCCTTATCCGGTTCGCGCAGGCTTCCGCCACATTCTTTGCGGGCACCATCCATTTCGAGCGGGCCCACGAGATTTTCCATTCCGCCATGGAGCTGCTCAAGGCGCTGGACGACAAGGAGCTGTACACCCGGATCACCCCTTTCCTCATCGTGATGCACTTCATCCGCGGGAACTTCCAGAAGGCGCTCGAATGTTACGAGATGCTCCAAAAGAGCACCCACAGGCCCGTGCTGCCCTTCTTCGAGTCGCAGCTTGTGCTTCAGGCGGCCTCTTCCGCCACCTACCTCGGGCACTTCGCCCATGCCCTCGGCATGATCAAATCCGCCATCAGCACGGCGGAGCTGGAAGGGAACGCCATGTCCGCGCAGGTCTGCCGCCAGCACCTCGGCGTCCTCTACGCCTACATGCGCCGCGAGGACGACGCGCTGGAAACGCTCCAGTCCGTCGTTTCCCGCACGACGATGGCCGCCAACCCCAAGCTCATGCTCAGGGCCTTCGCCACCATCGCGCTCTGCTATTCCCGCATGGATCGGGCCGAAATGTCCTACAACCTGCTCGCCGACGCCCTGCGGCAGGCCAAACGCCACCCCTCCTTCTCCCTGTCCTACAACTACCTTTGGATCCTTGAGCTCGCGGCCTTTTACGCCGAGCACGGCTTCCCGCCGCTGCCGGGCATCGATCTCGATACCCTGCTCCGCGAGGCCGAAACGAGCCCCAGCCCGATGATGCGCGGGCATGCCCTGCGGCTTAAGGCCATCCTCCTCCGCAACACGTCGCCGCAGGAAGCCCTCAAGCTGCTCGACGCGAGCCTCGCAACCCTCAAAGACGCCGCCATGCCCATCGAGTATGGGTTTGGGCAGCGGCGGCGATCCGAGATCCTGAGCGTCCTCGGACGTGAGGAGGAAGCGCAGGAGGCCAGGGAGGAAGCCCTCAAGCACCTCAGCCGGATCGGCATCGACAGGCAGCGCCCCACATGGGCCTCGCCGGATCAGAAAGAGGCCCTCTTCGATGCCTGCTGCCGTGAAGCGGGCTCCATCCATGAGTGGGAAACCCTTGAGGAATATTGTTACCAGCTCGCGGCCTGCCTGCGTAAGGTCTTCCGCGCCGAGCGCACCGCCCTTTTCCGCATGGATGGGGAAACCCTGCTCCGCTGCGGCTCCTGCAACCTCTCCGGTTCGGAAATCGCCTCCGGGATGTTCGCTCCGGGCCGCGATCTGATCCGGGAGCGCATCCGCGAAAAAACCCCTTTCGCGTCCCAGCGGAACGGGCTGGATATCCTCTGCCTCCCTTTCAGGCTTCCCGGCGGGAACCCGTGGCTGCTCTATGCGGACAGTTCCGCGCACTCCAGCCGGATACCCCATTGCGCCCAAGAGGATCTGGGCCGTATCGGGCTGTTCTGCGCTTCGGAGCTCAAGAATGCCCTCCGCCTGCTCGAAGCCCGCAGCATGCGCGCCGAAGTGCGGCAGATCCACGCCGTCACCAAGATGGCGCAGGAGGAGCGGCTTGAACTGTGGGGCAAAAGCCCCTCGTTCCGCATGTGCCTTGAACGCGCCAAGGTCGTCTCGGCCACGGACGCCGCCGTCCTCCTGCTGGGGGAAACGGGCGTGGGCAAGGAGGTCATGGCCAACTACGTGCATCGGCACAGCGGCTGCAAAGGGCCGTTCGTCGCCGTCCACCCGGCCTCGGTTTCCGAAAACCTCTTCGAGAACGAGTTCTTCGGGCACGAAAAAGGCGCCTTCACCGGCGCCACGGGGCAGAAAATCGGCTTTTTTGAGCTGGCGGACAACGGTACGCTGTTCATCGACGAAGTGGGCGACATCCCCATGAACATGCAGATCAAGCTCCTGCGCGTGCTGCAGGAGCACCGCTTCATGCGCGTTGGCGGAACCAAGGAGATCCATTCCTCCTTCCGGCTCATCGCCGCCACCAACCGCGACCTGCCCCGCGCCGTGCGTGAGGGAACCTTCCGCGAGGATCTCTATTACCGCATCTCGGTCATCCCCGTGACCATCCCGCCGCTGCGCGAACGCCTTGAGGATCTGGAAGAGCTCATCATGGCGTTCACCGACCATTTTTCCCGTCGCTACGGCAAAAAGATCCCCTGCCCGGACAAGGAATCCTTGCGCCGCCTCTCCGAGTACCAGTGGCCCGGCAATATCCGGGAACTGCGCAATGCGGTGGAACGCGCCGTCATCCTGTACACGGGCGGCCCCTTTGATCTGGCCGTCGGGGGGCAGCGCGAAACGCAGGAGCCCTCCCCGCACGCCGAAACCTCCCTCTACGCGGACACCCCCACGCTTCAGGAGCTCCAGCGGCGGTATATCCAATACATCCTCAATAAAACCGGGGGCCGCATCAGCGGCGAAAACGGTGCGGAAAAACTGCTCGGCATGAAACGCTCCACCCTATACCTGAAACTGCGCCAGTACGGAATCAAACCGAGAGAGAGAGAGAGAGAGAGAGAGAGAGAGAGAGAGAGAGAGAGAGAGTCCCTCACATATCGGACTAATACGTCCAATGCGGATAGTTTTTCTTTAATTTCCTATATTTATAGGAAGATACCGGAACCGGAGCCTGACAGGTTTTACCGGCTTTCTTCCTTGGTTGCTTATCCGTTTTCTTATCCCTTTTTCGCCAATCGTCTTTTATTTCCCCAAGAATATACCGTAGTTATCGAGAACAAAAATTTTTCCGAAAAAATTTCACTTTTTTCGGATGTGTTCCTTTTTGTTCTCCGTACAGAACTCCTTCTGACCATGTGCCCCACATGGTCGGCGGGAGTTTTTTTCATATACGACCACATCCTTCTTTCTTCGCTTCCAGACGCCCTCCCACGCATACGAGCGCCTCCACTGGCCGCGCCGTACTCCGGGCAGATGCCGGAAGCCTCCCCCGGCGTTGCCCTTGCGGTTATGCGTGATGCCCACGTTTTGAACAGTTCGTCAACTCGCCTCAAGAGGACATTCCATTGAGGAAATAACGCCAAGCCCCAAAAAACAAAAAAGCCGTCGAGCGGTAACTCAACGGCTTCTTGCAGAACTAAGTTCTTACGCACGTAACGTAAGAACAACAGTAACCGTAAGGTTCCTCGTTGTCAACAACGAATCTGCTGTTTTTGTCTTTTTTCGGGCCGGGAGAAAGAAAAAATGGAGACGTTTACCCCAAAGGGAAATATTTACGGCCCAATTCTTCCACAGTTTGTTTTGCAAAAGTCCATTACGTTTGGAGCAAAAGCCATGTACGCACTTTTATGTGACTACGCCTCAGAGAAAGACCATTGCTGGCCTTCGCAGGCAACGCTTGCCAAAAGACTTTCATGCAGCATCAGCAGCGTCAAAAACTACCTTGCCGAGCTTGTCAGAGAAAAGCTCATTTTTATAAGGCGTGAGCAATATCGCTCTTCCGTCTATTACCTTTTGCGCCCTGAAGAGCTTGCTGAAAAGCAAGAGACATCTTTTTCCAACAAGCAGACAGAAGTTGGCTGCCATGAGGCAAATTTTGGCTACTTAACCAATCTTAGCAAACAAAGAAAAGAAAAATACTCCCCCCTTTCCCCCCATACGCCGGGTGAAGCAACGGCCAGTCCCGTTCGCCGCATGGCCAGAACGCCTGCGGCGGGGGGTGTGTCTTCTTCTCTTCCCGATTTTGAATCCACCTGGGCCATGTACCCCAAAAAGGAGGCCAAGGGCTTCGCGCGCCTGGCCTGGCTCCAGCTCCTGCGAAGCGGGGAACTGCCCCCTTTGGCTGAACTTCATGCTGCAATTCACAGATTCACAAACTCGGAAAGCTGGCAACGCGAACAGGGACGCTTTGTACCGCAAATGGGCAACTGGCTGCGCGGACAACGCTGGCTCGATCCGGTGCAGTCTGCGGAACAGATAGGACAAAAGCACACTCAGGACGTGCGGCAGGCAATGCGGATGCGGGAGGAACGGGAACGGAGTCAGCATGAGGCATGGCTTGCAAACAAAACTCGGCTACGCCCCATGTTTGAAGCGTTCGCGGCAAAATTTCCACCCGTCGCCAACGATGCCATGCCGTTCGGCATCTGGCTGCACCTGCATTCCCAAAAACGCGCGCCATCAGCGGATGAGGTGCCACCAGGAAATACCCTGGGGATTGTCGAATTTCTCCGCGACTACAAGCAACGCCGCCAGACTGCCGAATACCGGAGACAGCGGGAAACGCCGCTGAATGGCCGAAAGGAAGCCGGAAATCCGTGTCGTTCAGTGGGAGAAATCCTGAAAGGCATGGGCGCGACGTTCCGTAGGGAAAGCGTCTTCGGTGCGCCTGATTTTCCCATAACCGCTTACACATAAGGGGTTCATCGTGAAGAAAATATACTGCCTTCTGGCGTTGACCATCCTCGCCGGGCGACCGGCGTTTGCGGATGAAACGCCCGCCACGCCGCCCGAAAAACAAAACACAGTTCTCGGACAGACGGAAAAGAAAGCCGCCCAGGACACGGCGGACAAAAAAGCGCGGGACACCCAAGCCCTGTTTGAAGAGAGTCTGCGGCAGATGATGCCGCTGGATGAGAACCAGATACAGGAATATCGCTCGCGCTCGGATGAACGCGACCGCGCCCTGCTGCCCGTGTCTCCGACATTGAACACGCGCACGGTGCGCGTGACACTGGAGCCGGGCCGTTCTCCCGTGCCTGTGTTCACCACGGCCAATATCGCCACGTCTCTGGTTTTTCATGATTCAACCGGCCAGCCCTGGCCTGTCACTTCTGTGACCAACGGCGGGCCGTCCTTCTTTCAGGTATTGCGCCCGGAACTGCCGGACGGAAACCTGCTCAACGTCATGCCCACGCAGGGTTACGCCACGTCCACCCTTGTAGTCACGCTGCAAGACCGGGACATACCGCTGGTCATCAGGCTTGAGTCGGATTCCGTCCGCACCCCCAGGCGCAAGGCGGACGCGCTTGTCCTTTTCCAGCTTGCCCATCACGGCCCGAAAGCCGCCCTCCCCATCATCAGGGACATCAAGGAAACGGCGGATTCCTCCATGCTGGCCTTTCTTGACCGCGTTCCGCCGGAAAAAGCCGTGCGTGTCCGCGTGGAGCCGGGTTCCGATGACGTGCTTGTCTGGAACCACAACGGCAAGCACTACCTGAGAACGACTCATACGCTGATGTGGCCTGCCTGGACAGCCGTGATCAACGGAGCGGGCAACACCAAATGCTATGAAATACCGGTCACGTCGCGGTTGATGCTTTCCAGAAACGGGCAAATTCAGACGATTCGCCTGCAAGTTTCCCAATGAGGGCACGCTATGAGCGATATGACAAGCACGGAAAAAAAGCGGCGTCTCATCTTGTTCAGTCTTCTGGGAGTTGCCCTTGTCGTCTCCATACTCCTTGCGTCCTTTTTCCTGTTTACCCCGGAAAAACCGTCCGCAACGGCCAGACTGACTTCGGCAAGGACGGACGCCATCAGCGGCAAGGCGGGAGGCGAAGGCTCGGAGGAATACAATCAGAAACTGAAGGAACACGATACGCGACAGGCCAATGAAGCTCTCAAGGCGGGAGAAAGTTTCGTTCCCACGCCTGTGGGACAAAGAAAACCCGTGGTGGGAAAGAAGGAAGACACGCCCCCGGCCCCGCCGCCGGTCGCACCGGTGCGAACCGTGCCCGTCCAGACGCCGCGCACGGACAATACCATGCTGAAACGCATGATGGATGACCTGACGGCATTGGATACGAAACTGTCCTCCGTTGCCGTGGGCGAAGGCAAGATTGTCTATCTGCACGATTTTTCGGATGAAACTACTCCGATTGCCGCACCCGTTGCGGCAACGTCAGAGACAGCACGGTCAGGGAACACTCCTCCTTCCGTGACGCTCAAGCCGGGCGATCTGCTTTATGCCATCGTAGATGTGGGAGTGAACTCGGATGTGCCGTCCGCTGTGCTGGCGACAGTTACGTCCGGAGAATACAGAAATGCCCGTCTGATGGGCAGTTTCCAAAGGTATGACGAACGCCTTGTTCTGGCTTTCAACCGGGCCGTACTGCCTACCGGCGAAACCGTCCAGCTTGAAGCCTATGCCGTTGACCCCTCCACTTCGGAAGCCTCGGTAGCCAGCTCCGTGAACACCCATTTTTTCTCACGATGGGGCGGGCTTGTCGCGTCAGCGTTCCTGGAAGGGCTGGGCACGGCCAAACGCTATAGCGGCTCCCAAAGCACCATCTACGGCTACGGCAATGACGTGACCGACCAGATGGTCTGGAATACCTACAGCGTGGAAGACCAGGCATGGATAGCCGCCGGAAAGGTGGGCGAAAAGGCCGGAAAAATCTTTGAGAAAAATTTCGACAGACCTCCCACCGTCCGACTGGAAAGCGGCACTCCCGTGGGCGTTCTCGTTCTGAACGTCAAGGGCAGGTGACGGCATGGACAACTACGTCGCCAACGTCATCCCGCATTTGCAGCAATGGTGGCCCGTGCTTGTCCGGCTGGCCTACCTGGTGGGCGTCGCCTTCGCCGTGGTTTCGCTTGGGCAGGCCATCAGTCACAAGCACCGCTTCAACCGCTCCACGGCGGTATGGACGTTCGTCTGCGCGGTTTTGCTGCTCAATCTGCCCGCGCTCATGGACTCCCTGTCCATGACGGTCTTCAACCAAAGCTCGGAACAGTCATTGAGCTACAGCCCGCCGTCCTCACCCGGTGAGGTCTACATCCAGTTCGCGGTGTATGCCATCGCCACAGTGGGCCTCATCGGTATTGCGCGGGGGCTGTGTCTCATGCGCGACACACCCAATCAACCCATGAATCTCAGCCGGGGCCTCGTTCATCTGTTCGGCGGAATACTCGCCGTCAACCTCGTCACCTTCCTGCGCGGCATCGGAGCCACCATAGGAGGGGACGTGCAAACATATATCGCCAAGATTCTTGGCTAATGGAGAAAACTATGAACATCGTCAAGAATACGTTTTCCATCTCTCCCCTTCGTTTCACCGCCGTTTTCATGGGCATGGCCACCATCTGGCTGTTCACTCCCGAAATAGTCCATGCCGCAGTCACGTTTGGCGAAATGGGTGAAAACGTGGCGGAAAACGCCAAGGGCGTGGCCAAAGGCATCACACTCCTGGGGTATGCTGGTGGGCTGGGCATGGGCGCATGGGGCACTGTGGACATGTATAAGGCCACGAAAAATCAGGGACAAAGCACCTACGCGGGCGGACTGACCAAGGTGGTTATCGGCGCTCTGGCACTCGGCCTGGGAGAACTCCTCGGTTCCGGTTCCGCTACGCTGTTCGGAAGCGACCAGACTTCCGGCATGAGCGAATTGGGCCTGTAAGCGTGAGGCAATGAGGCATGAACATCTTCAAAAAACAAAAAGACGCCCCGAAGTCTCAGGAACAGGCTCAAAGCATGAAGGAAGTTCATGCCTCTTCGCCCGCCCCGGATGCCGCCGCCGTCATTGGGGGACTGAACTGGTACAGGGCGCAGTTCCGCCGGGCCATGAAGCTGGCTCTGGGCCTGACTGTGACCTTGTGCGCCAGTACGGGCGTCGTCGCCCTCCTGTTATTGAATCAGCCGAAACCGCAATACTTCGCGGCCACACCGGACTTGCGGCTTGCACCCATGATTCCGCTGGATCAGCCGCTGCTCACACAGGAGGGGCTGCTGACCTGGGTTTCCGACACCATTGCCGGAGCCATGTCGCTTAACTTTCTGGAGTGGCGGAAAAAACTGGAAAGCATCAGGCCGCACTTCGATGACGCGGCCTACAAGTCCTTTTTGGCTTCCCTGCAAAGTTCGGGCGTTCTGGACATGATTCGGGACAAGCGGCTTTCCGCTTCCGCCGTGGCCACACGCGCCCCGGTCATCATCGCTTCCGGTCTGGTGAGCGGCAAGGCCACATGGAAAGTCGAGTTCCCCCTGATTGTTTCCTACGAATCCAGTCAGGGTGTGGAAAGCACGCAAAAACTCCTTGCCACAGTTCTTGTCTGCCGCGCGTCCACGGCAAAGACGCCGCGCGGCGTGGTCATTCAGCAAGTCGTACTCAAGAGGGATGCGTGATGCTTGATATACTTGTCAACGGCGTGGATCGCGGCATCCGCGCTCTCTCGGAAGCGTTCGCCGGGCCGGTTCACAGCTATTGCAGGCTGGAAACCGTGGACAATGGCGTACTGGTGGCCGATGACGGGAGCCTCATCAGCCTTCTTCATCTGGAAGGTTCGCTGAAGCATGTGGGGGTGGAAGAATACACGGCCATCGTCTCCGGCCTGGCGGAAAAGCTCCAGGCCACGCTTTCCAAACCGGGGCACGCCCTTCAGGTGGTCTTTGAATATGACCCGGAAAGCAGCGGGGAACGGATTGCCGAACTGCTCCAGCCGTCGCGCCTGACGGCGCACAACCTCGGCCTGCATATCGGCCCTCTGCTGGAGGATTGGGGCCATGCGCTGCAACGCTACTGCGCCCTTGAAAAATGCTGGATTGTACTGTGGACACGGCCCGCCGTGTTGCCTGACACCCTGCGGAAAACGGCTCTGAAGGAACGCAATGCCTCCATGTCCAAGGTGCCGACGATTCCGGGCTGTCAGCAGGTGTCCCGCGCCGTGGTCGCGCTGCATGACGCTCATAACGGTTTTCTGACCGGCGTGATGGACGCCTTCCGTCAGGTTGACCTGCTGGTACATCCTCTTTCGGCCCATGAGGCTCTGCGGGACATCCGCTTGTGCATTTCCCCGGATATGACCGGTCGGGACTGGCGGCCTCTCATCCCCGGCGATCCCTTGCCGCTGCGTCTGCCTGATCCCGACACAAGCAGGACGGACAGACTGCATAACATGCTGTACCCGGATTTCAAGACACAGCTCTGGCCCCGTGAGGGAGAACTGATTTCCCGCAACGCCATACGCATCGGCGACAGAATATTCGGGCCTCTCATCATGACGCTCATGCCCCAGACGCCGAAACCGTTTCAGGAACTCTTCCGGGTACTTGCCAGGCGTGATGAACGACTGCCGTACCGCATTTCCTTCCTGCTGGAAGACGGCGGCCTGAACATGGGTCTCCGGCCCCTGCTTGCGGCCATTCTGGCCTTCAGCTCTTCGGACAACAAAAAGTTCAATAAGGCCGTTGATGCCCTGAAAGAGCTGGACCTTGAAGGCGTATGCTGCATCCGGTTCCGCATTTGCTTCTGCACCTGGGCCTGTGTGACGGATTCCGAGCAGGAAGCCCATCTGCTGCTCCGGCGGCGCGTCGCGGAACTTTCCAAAACCGTTCAGGGATGGGGAACGGCGGATGTTTCCGAAGCCACAGGCGACCCTCTTCTCGGTTTTACCGCGACGCTTCCCGCCATGATGCCCGCAAGTCCGGCTCCCGTCACCGCCGCGCCCTTGCAGGACGCTCTTGGCATGTTGCCGCTGCGTCCGGCGTCGCCGTGGCGGGAAGGAAGCCTGCTGTTCCGAACCCAGGACGGTAAAATCATGCCGTATGCGGCCAACTCTTCGGAACAGGCCGCCTGGATAGACCTCGGCGTTGCACCGATGGGCGGCGGCAAGTCCGTTTTTCTCAACGCCTTCAATTTTGCCTTTGTCACACAGGCCGGACTGTCCCGTCTGCCCTGGCTGTCCATCGTGGACGTGGGGCCGTCTTCCTCCGGCCTTATCACGCTCCTGAAAGAAAACCTGCCCGAAGGGAAAAAACACCTTGCCGCCTATCACCGGCTGAGGATGACACCGGACTATGCCGTCAATCCCTTTGACACGCCGTTGGGGTGCCGCAAGCCCCTGCCCTCGCACAAGGCGTTTCTGGTCAACCTGCTGTCGCTGCTGGCCACGCCGCTGGATGTCACGGCTCCGGCGGACGGCGTGCCGGGTCTGATAGGCCGGGCCATTGACCTTGCCTACGAGGAACTCTCCGACGGCAATCATCCCCGGCTCTATCAACCCAATGTGTTGCCGGAATTGCATGACCTCATTGTCCATGAAGGCATCAGCCGCGACGCTTCCACCTCCTGGTGGGAAGTGGTCGATGGGCTTTTTGAGCGGGGGTATGTGCATGAGGCATTGCAGGCGCAGAGATACGCCGTGCCGCTGCTGGCCGATGTGGGGGCGCAGATTCGGCAGAACAAGGGCATCCAGAACACCTATGAGGAACACACCATCAACAATGTCTGGCGCTCATTACTAGACGCCATTGAAGCGTATGTCATTCTGAAGGAACCTACCCGGTTCGATTTGGGCGACGCGCAGATCGTCAGTCTCGACCTGGACGAAGTGGCTCCGCGCGGAGGAGCCACGGCGGACAGACAATCAGCGGTCATGTATATGCTTGCACGGCATGTCCTTGGTTCGCGCTTCTTTTTGATGCCCGCCGATGTGCAGCTTATGCCCGAATACTATCAGGACTACCATGCCGGACGCATTGAGGCCATCAGGGAAGACCCCAAAAGATTGTGCTATGAAAACTCCCATCGCAAAATTTTCACGTCTATTTTATTTTTATTATCCTGAAAAAATTGAATATATTTTTGACATGGACTTTCATGGATTTTTTAGGACATGTGGACACCCCGGATTATTCGGGGTAACAATCGGGGTAAATTATTCTTGAAACGGAGGATTACCCCATATGCCCCTGACCGACACCACCCTACGAAATGCGAAGCCGGGAGAAAAACAAATCAAGTTATTTGACGGACATGGACTATTTCTGCTGATTGCTCCCAGCGGAACGAAAGCATGGCGGCTCAAATACAGCTTTCAGGGAAAGGAAAAGCTGATTTCTCTGGGACTGTACCCGACCGTATCCCTTAAGGAAGCGCGGGAACGCGCCGCGACAGCCCGAAAGGACATTGCCAACGGCATTGACCCTTCCGAAAAGCGGAAACTTGAAAAAGCGGCCTGTCAAAACAGCTTTGAGGCCGTTGCCCTTGAATGGTACGAGCAGAACAAAGACAAATGGAGTGCAAACTATGCCACAAGCATTATACATCGAATGGAGCGCAACCTTTTCCCACAGATTGGCTCAAAGCCCGTCCATCTTGTATCCGCCCCCGAACTTCTGGCCCTTTTACGAAAAATTGAGGCAAGGGGAGCCAAAGACATACCCCATATCGTGCGCTCCATCTGCTCAAGTGTGTTCCGCTACGCCATTGCCACAGGACGGGCGGAACGCGATCCGGCGGCTGACCTCAAGGGGGCACTGGCCCCGCGCGTCAGAAGGAACCTTCCCTCGCAGACAACGCCCGAAGCCGTGGGGCATCTGATGATTGCCATCGACAACTATCCCGGCACCTTTGTTGTCAGGAGCGCCCTCCAGCTTATGGCTCTGACCTTTTGCCGGACAGGAGAACTGAGAAACGCCGAGTGGCGGGAAATCGACTTTGAGGACGGACTGTGGCGAATCCCCGCCGAACGGATGAAGATGTCGCGCGATCATCTTATCCCTCTCAGCAGGCAGTCCGTCGCCATCTTGAGGAAATTGCAGGCGTATTCAGGCAAGGATGTTTATGTCTTCCCCAACTACAAGACGGAAAAAAGGAGCATGAGCAAAAGCGCTCTGCTTGGAGCAATCCGCAGGCTTGGCTTTGAAAATGATGAGATGTGTCCGCATGGATTCAGGTCTATGGCTTCCACTATGCTCAACGAACTTGGATATAATGGAGACTGGATAGAGAGACAGCTTGCCCATGTTCCGCGCAATATCATTCGTGGAATATACAACAGGGCGGAATACCTGCCCGAACGCCGAAAGATGATGCAAGAGTGGGCCGACTTTTTAGACGAATTACGAAGAAAAACCAGAGAACAACAGTCGCTTGACTGTCCATAAGGAGTAACCATGTTCCCGGAAAACAGCAATGAACATTTTCTGCGTCTGCCGCAGGTTTTAACAATTATCCCCATCAGCAAAAGCGCGTGGTGGCAGGGTTGCAAAGACGGACGTTACCCCAAGCCCATAAAACTGGGGCCGCGCACAACCGTCTGGCGGTCAGCGGACATTTTTGCCCTTGTCAGGCGTCTTTCCGGCCAAAACGGAGCAGAGCATACAACCGAAGCACATAACTAAAATACCCCGTCCAATCCTTTTCCGCAAGGCGGCGCGACCAGGGCTTGACCCCTGTCCGCGCCGCTTTCCTTTTGCCCCACGCCATGCCCGAATTTTCAGATTGCCCTTTCCGTGCGTTACTGCGCGGCGGGGGTGTGTCTTTTCACTCCTCACGGCATGAAATTAATCTGGGTGGAGACGCATACCCAAAGCGGGGACACAGTGCCTACATGGCAATCCGTATGAAAAAATGCCCTGCCGGAAAGCGCCGGGAGTTTTTCTTTACAGGATGGTAGCTGTCTGACAACAGCTACTCTCCTGCCAAAGGCTGCGCCTCTGGACTCCGACAAGTGTTCGGCGCTTCGCTTCTCACACTTCAAAAAGGCAACGGGACAGACAATGCCAAGGAAACATCAGGTAAGAGAGACAAGCGGAAACTTCGAGTTTTTTTACGAGTGATGGGCATCTCGCCAGGCATCCGCATTTCGGGAAGCAGTAACGAAATCCCAGACACGCCCGGCCCGCAAACGGAAAACATCGACATTGACGCCATTATTCCCCATAAAGAAGAACTTCAAAATTTCCTTTTGGAAATTGAGATAAGAAAAACTGTATGTGTAATATTATAACTCATCGAAATTTTTTATTTTTTGCAATTTAAAAAAGTGACTGTCATTAATATAACGTATCAATGGTGTTGATTCTGGTATCATTTTGTGTAAAGTGGAATTCACCGACATCGGTAATTTTTTTAAAAAATCAAAATCAATTTCTATATCATGTCGTTTGGTATTTTCTGATAATACATTAACTCGTGTTATCTGAAGCAAAGAGGGAGAAAATTCTTGCGGCAATGATTTTCTTGATCGATATACACCAATAGCGTATAAAGTTTTAGGTATATCTTTTTGGATAATTTGTATTTTGTCCGTGCCTTCATAATATGAGTCAAAAGTCGCGGTGCCACTTTTTTCCCATATTTTTTGATAATTTGAATCTAATGTTATCATAATTATCATGTATGCATCCCTCTAAAATGGTCTATCTCTTTGATTTAGTAAATTATTTTTATATTAACATTTTAAATATTCCTTCAAAGTCATCATATGAGTTAAAGTAAAATGAATCCATAAATGGAAAATTTATTTTATAGTCCCCATCATTAGCCTTTCGCCATATTCCTCGCTGGATTTTATTGAATATGATATTATCAGGGTAAAACCACCCTCCCTGCTCATTATTCAATAAAACTATACCAAAATGTATACTGTTTTCCTCTAAAGCATAAATTAGCGTGTCAAGAATATTACCATTTGCTCCATAAAATTTTTTATCTGTTCTACTTACTTTAATTATTAATATAATACCATCTTTAATAAATAAACTTCCATTATATCCTTTTAATTTTTTCGGAATTGCGTGTGTTATATTTATAAATTCCATAACTTCATTCTGAATCATAAAATACTCCTTTATTTGGCGATATTAAATTATGTTAATATAGCTTTTATAAACTAACTTAACTAGACGTTTTGTCAATTTCATGCTGCTTCCTCGTAATATAAGTTTGAAGATCAACTTCATTCAATTGCTCGATATAAGCAAGCTTTTCTTCACATTCTACAAAATCTGGATCCCCAGAAGCACAAAGTCTTTCTCTTGCCGTTGAGACAATATCCGAGTAGTAGATATCAAGCATTTTTCCAAAAGCTTCATCTAATATACCTGCATATTCGATTTTTTGTTGTGCGCTTAGTGCATTTTTTTCAAATTCCTTCGAAATATAAGCAAGAGCACTCTGTACTATGTTATCTCTGGAGACACCACATTCTTTTGCAAGTTTTGTAAATGTTTCTTTCGCGTCTTTGCTAATGGCATAGCTCATCCTGTTTCCTTCCGTTGGATCGGAAAAAACTGGCAACATACCTTTTGAATAGGCTTGCATGGCAATTGCCGCAAGTGAATCCAAAAAATTTCGAATTGTCAGGTTAGACGTTTTGGCAAGCTGACGGAGAAAATCCTCCCATTGGGGGGAAAGTCTGAAAATCGTCTTGCCGACTATTTGTTTTTTGGCACCAAGTGTAACGAGCACTTTTTTATTGATTGTACCCGCGCATGTCGGTTTTACTGTTTGTTCTCTCATGGAACCTCCCGATGGCTAGACTATCGCCTAAATCATTGTAGAGGTCAATATTATGGTGAGGGATTTTTTTGAAATAAGGATTCTTTTTTTGACTTCATGAATGCGCTCACCGTTTTCCCTGTCTTTGGGCTTCCCGGGGTTCAAAGGGGCATGGCCCCTTGCCAGCCGTGAGGCTATACGTACGGCGTATAGACGAAACGTAGGCTGGCCCTCGGAGACAAGGCCGGACGAATAAACAGGCATCTGTGCGAAAGCATGTACGCATGATGCGGGTATCGGGAATGCGGCAGGTGTGTATCCGGCGTGTCGCTGGTGGGCATGACGACAGTGCCGGGCAAGCATCCGGCATATAAGGAGACGGTATACGGCGAATGCCTGAACGCTATGCGCAAACCGTGTAGTCAGTATCCGACGCAAGGCAAGGTCGGCATAACGCGCATGACGGCACGGACATCTGAACTCCGGGCGAGAGGCCACGCCGTATGTATCGGGGAAACTCTGTGGAGCATACGCCGAGACAGATTTGCACGTATCGTGTCCGCCGTGTCGATATGTGGGGAAACTGCGGGAGGCGGGAAACGCTTTTTTGTGCCTTTGTCTTTGTGCTTCCGACCTGCGAGTTTCCTTTGACCGAGCCCCCGCCGGAGGCTTCCTCGTCCGTCGCCCGCGAGTATATAAGGCCGTAAGCCAGGGCATGAACGTCAAGGCCCGCGAAGCGGCCCGGCAGGGCTTGGCCTTGACGGAATGCCCGCTTCCGGCACCCATGCGGGTGTGACGGACGAAGAGCCGGGGATTTCCCTCCTCTCTCCCGCGCAAGGAAATATGGCATAACGTGATGTTCCCACTATGGACATATATGATTTGCCATTTCCCATGCGGATGGGTATTCTTGGCTTAACAGCGGCGGGGAAACGCCACCAGGCAGAAGTCCGCCGTCTTCATTGGAACAGCCCTCTACCCCGTTCCCGCGCTGTTTCGTCCATCTCCTTCTTTTTCCTGATTATCCAGAGACATCTCACCCCGTCAGATGAAATCCCCGAAGTTTCGGGGTATCTGACGGGGTAAAATTTTTTTCAAAATATTTTTATTCTATTTTTTTCAGTAAGATAAATCACAAAAACGCCTGAGCTACGATGAAGCGCATCGCGTGACCAACAACGTCTCGGTGGCGGGCCAGCTTCAGGCCGATATGACCACAATGGCCCGCGAAAGCCGCAAGTGGAACCTGTCCATCGGGCTGTATACGCAGTCCATTGACGATATTCCCAAAATCATCACCGACGAACTGGCTACTACGGTCGTCATCCTCGGTTCCGGCACGGAAAAAAGTATCGACAATATCTCGGAACGCTTCGGCCTGAACGGGGCCTGCCGTCATGCGCTCTCACGGTTGGGCAAGCCCGGCAAGGCCGGTTCCAATCTCATTGCCCTGTTCAGGACAGGTTC
Source organism: Bilophila sp. T19-St14 (assembly GCF_059728385.1). NCBI lineage: Bacteria > Pseudomonadati > Thermodesulfobacteriota > Desulfovibrionia > Desulfovibrionales > Desulfovibrionaceae > Bilophila > Bilophila sp. T19-St14. Next base: position 37,366 of record NZ_BAAGFT010000002.1, on the reverse strand, counting down.
GGGCATGTCACAGCTTGTCCTCAGTCTGACCATAGGCCCTCAATCCCTGTGGGCCTTTTCCACCACCACGGAAGACGTGGCTATCCGCAACAATCTCTATCAGCGCCTGGGGCCGTCCGAAACCCTGCGGCGGCTGGCCGCTCGTTTTCCGGGCGGTTCGGCCAAGGCCGAAGTGGAACGCCGCAGGCGCAATGTCGAAGACCAGAGCGACGCCGATGGGGAAGTCGTCAACGTCATTCTGGAAATTGCCAACGAAATAGCGAGGGAACTATGAAAAAAGTTCTTTTGGCTTTGCTGATAACGGTTTTTCCGGCTCAGGTCTGGGCCGGAGGCTGCGGCTGCGGCTCCGTCAGGGCCATCGTCACGGCGGCGAAGTCCGAAACCATTCAGGCGGTCAATGCCTACACAGCGACGGAAGCACAAGCCATCCGTTCGGAAATTCTGCTGGCCGCGCAGAACATCATCGGCACCATCAAAACGGAATCGGCCACCATCGTGCGGGCGCTGGTCGCACTCAAGGAAAGCAATGCCGCCACGCTCAAGGGGCAGGCTGTGGCGGGCGAAGCCATGAAAACCGAGGATATGTACGGCAAGGCCGCGCAACCCGCCGGGCTGTGCGGAAGCAGTTCTCTGGGCGCGGGCATCCAGCTCGGCGCTCAGGCCGGGCAGGAAATCCACGCAACCATGCGTGAGAAACAGCTTGCCCATGCCAACACGCCGGGCAAAAAACCGGTGGAATTTCTGCAGCGTGTACTGGCCGATGAGCAGCCTTCGGAGCAGGAAAGTCTGGACGCGCTCTTTCCGCTGGGCGGCACGCTCACGGAAGACCAGGTGGCGCAGGCCCATGAAGCCGTCAAGACGCTGGCCAATCCCCGCCCGCTTCCGGTGGTGACGGAGGAACAGAAGGAAACGCCCGCCGGGCAGACCTACGCGGCGGCACGAAAAATCCATGAGGAGCGGGTGGCAGCCGTCATGGAATCCCTGAACAATCATGTGGTGTATCACGCGCCCACGCTGCCGGATGATGTGACTGCCTGGGCGGAAAGCCAGTGGTCGGAAGCGGGCGGGAGCGGCACGCCGCCCGGCATAGTGGACGGCAAGCTCTCGGAAGCCGGGCTGTACAAGCTCCTCTCACAAATGCGCGTGGGCAATCCGAATTGGTTCGCGCAAGTCGCTTCCGCGACTGATGCGGGACTTTTGCGGGAGCTGGTCATCATGCAGGCGTTCCAGTTGGAACTGACGCGCAAGAATACGGATTTGCTCGACAGGCTGACCGTCATTGCCTCGCTGGACTACCTCACTCGCATGGAAGGCACTACCGGCAGGGAAATGGATGACCTCTACACGCGCATGGTCGGCGCACAGCAGTAGGGAGGGAAGATTATGGCATCTGACCTCCCCGCGACTTCGGAAGTCCTGCTCCAGACCGATGCCAGTAAACATGTCCTTGATACCTTTCTCGGCCAGGGATGGGATACCTGGGGCACGAGTCTCGGCGGTTCGCAGGCATCGGAATTGATGCTTGAAATGTTCAGCGCCTTCAACCTGATTGCGCTGGCCGTCATTTCCGCGCTGTTCCTGTGGATTCTGGCTGTCGCCGTGGCCGGAACAGCGCACGAGGGAACGCCTTTCGGCAAGCGATACAGTTCCTTGTGGATGCCCTTGCGCTTTGTGGGCGCAATGGGCGCTCTGGCTCCCATTTTCAAGGGATTGAGTCTGTTTCAGGTGGCGATTCTGGCCTGCATCGGCTTTTCCATCAACCTCGGCAACTATGTCTGGGAACTGGGTACGGACTATTTTGTGGAGCATGGCGGCCAGCTCTCCCCCCAGGCTCCGGATCAGAACGTCACTCAGTATGCGTCCATCACCAATGGTGCGCTGGAATCGCTGACGCTCCAGTATTACCTGAACGAGAGGCGCGGTCTGAACATCACGCCGGGCGGAGAATGGAAATACAGCGGCAACTGGTTCCAGTCCGGGGGCGAATACAAATTCATCTTCAACGGCAATGCGGGAAGCATCACGGTTTCCTGCGTGGACGAAAGTGACGCCCTGTGCCGGGGCAAGGTCAATGCCGTGGGCGCGGCCATTTCCGCACTCTCGCCCCTGGCGCAACAGCTTGCCGATCCCGATACTCCGGCTTCTTCCGTTGACCCTCGCGCCCTGTACGATGCGGCCAATACGGTCAACCAGACCATTCTGGCCGATGTACAAAGCTACGCGCAGCAGGGGCAGCTTCAGGGCAAGCTCAACGAGTTCAAGGAAAACGCCGCGCAATACGGCTGGTTTATCGCCGGATCGTCGTACTGGTCTATTTCGTGGATAAACCAGGAAGTCCGCGAGGCCATGTATTCCGGCATTTCCTACAGTCCGCACGAGTACACGGTATCGGAACTTCAGGCGCTGATGCACGGTCTGCGGGATTATGAAGCCGCCAAAGAAAGGGTAGCCAACTACATCAAGACTGCCTACGCCAGTCGGCGCGGCATTTCCGACACCACGGCCACACCGTCCGTAACCGATGAAGGACGCGCCTTTGATGAAATCTGCAACTGGCTGCGGGCAACGCTGAATCAGCTTGTGGCCGGAAATATCCTGCCCATAGCCATCGAAAAATTGTCCTCCAGCGATCCCATTATGGCCGTATCCGATGTGGGGGATTACCTCATCGGCTCGGCCTGGGGGCTGGCCTCGGTGCTCGGCGTTGTGGACGTGGCCCACTCGATGGGCAAGGCGCTGCCGTTTGTGGGCAAGGCCATTCCCAATCTGGACAAGTACATCAGTTTCGCTCTGTTCACGGTCTTTCTGCCGCTCCTGCTCTATGGCCTAGCGCTGGCTTATTATCTGCCCGCCATTCCCTTTATCCGCTGGATTTCAGCTCTCGTCGGCTGGATTATTCTGGTGGTGGAAGCTCTGGTCGCGGCCCCGCTCTGGCTCTGCGCCCATGCCCTGCCCGAAGGGGACGGCGCTGCGGGCCAGCACGGAAAACGGGGCTATTTCCTCCTGCTCGGAATCCTCATCCGTCCGCCGCTCATGGTCTGCGGATTCTTCGCCGCCGTCATCCTCATGAACGTGGTGGGCAGACTGCTCGGCGCGGGTTTCGAGATATTTGTCGGCGGAACCATGCAGACAAAAATCATCGGCATCACCGGTACATTCGCCATGCTGGTCATCCTCGGCATCGTGGTCATTATGACGGTCAACAAATTCTTTTCCCTTATTCACTATCTGCCCGAACACGTCACCAACTGGATAGGCCAGCAGTTCCACGGGTTGGGAGAAAAGGAAGACCAGGCGGGCGTGAAAAACGTTTTTGTCGGTTCCACCAATGCGGTTTCCTCCGGCGCTCATGGAGCGCGGGAACTGCGCGGCGACATTTCGCGGCAATGGAACAACCCCGGCGCGGGCAACGCCCGGACTTCAACGCCGCAGGCCCCTGCGTCCAGCCCCAGGCCGGGACTGACGCAACAGAATTTCAGGAGCTGATATGGATATTTTCGACAAGGAAAAAACCGTCATCAGTTGCTTTGACTTGACCGGCAACATGATACGCCCCTGGGCGGAAGCGGGATACCTCTGTTACTGCGTCGATATACAGCATCCGCAGGGAGAAACGAGACAGGGAAACATTATCCGTGTCGGCGCGGACATGCGCGACTGGCTGCCGCCGTTCAGACCCATCACCTTTGCCGCCTTCTTCCCGCCCTGCACGGATGTGGCCGTTTCCGGGGCACGGTGGTTCAGGGACAAGGGCCTGTTCGCCCTGTTCCAGTCCATACGCCTGTTCTATGCCTCCATCCGCCTCGCGGAATGGACACATGCGCCGTACCTCATCGAAAACCCCGTTTCCACCATCTCAACCTACTGGCGCAAACCCGATTTCACCTTCGATCCCTGTGATTACGCGGGTTATCCAGGCGGTGAAAACGACCTGTACACCAAGAAAACCTGCCTCTGGACAGGGGGCGGCTTCATCATGCCGCCACCCAAACGGCTTGAGCCGGTACAGGGCAGCAGGATGCACCGGCTTCCTCCTTCACCGGAAAGAGTGAACCTCCGCAGCGCCACGCCGATGGGCTTTGCCCGCGCCGTGTTTGAGGCGAACTGCCCCGATTGGAGGTGTGCATGAAAACGCCCGTTTCCCTTTCAAGCCTTCTGGCTGTCGCTGGCGAATCCCGTCAGCACCTGGCGGAACTCCGTTCCGGTTTCCGTTCCCGGCTGGCCGCTTTCCGGCGGAACCGCGCGGCCTCGGAACAGGCCGCGCTGGAAGAAGATTTTAACCTCGTGCTTGCGGCCTGGGGTATTGCCGACGCGGATATTCCCGGCGTCATCTCGGCCTTGCGCCTGCGTCTGCCGGTGTTCGCCGTTCCGGTGCTGGCCTGCCTCATTACGGCGGCATGGTCGCACAGTCCGGTTTCCTTCCTGTCATTGGCCTGCATTGCACCGCCCTGTCTGCTCGGCATGGTCACGACGCTCTGGCGCATTTCCATTCTACGTCACCGTCGCTTTACGCCGCTGTGCCGCTGGCTGTTGCAGTTCCGCAAGCGTCCGTAACGGGCGGGGTGTGTCTCTCTTAACCTTAATTATGAAAGGAGTAGCTTCGTGTTTCCCAGAACCCTATTGATACTGCCCTGTCTGGCTCTTGCGGCCTGCGCGGAGAAAACCGTACCTCCGGTTCCTCATGAAGTCGATTTCGTATCAGCTACGCTTGGGCAGGCTGCGGAACAGGCCCACGGCGAACTCGCCATGCTCGCCAGACTGCGCGGGCAGGGGATGCAACCCTTGCTGCCGCCCGCCGATCCCTCGCTGAACCTGCCCGTTTCTCTTGCCTGGACGGGTGAAGCGTCCGGGGCGCTCAAGGAAATCTGCCTGCAACTCGGCTACCGCTATAAAGAGGCGGGGAGTCCTTCCGCGCAGGCTTTGACGGTCGTGGTGCGCGGTTTGAACCGCCCGGCGCATGAACTGCTGGAAGACATCGCATGGCAGATTCAGCCGCAGGCCGTAGTGCGCGTCGATTCCGTCAACCGGGTACTCACGCTGGCCAGAACTTCCGGCGCGGAGGCACGGTCATGAAAGCTCCCGCCATCCTTCTCCCCAACGAGCCTTTACCTGATTTGCGTGAGGCTCCCATCCACATGGAAAGTTATCAAAAAGGATTTCGGGAAGGTTTTCAGGACGGCTTTGCCGCCGCCGACTTGTCCACGCCCGGCATCGTTCTCTGTGGAAGCGGTATCCTGGCATTGCTGATTGCCTGCATCGTGGTCATGCGTCACGCCTCGCGCGTGGTGAATATCCTTTGTCAGCGTTTTCAGCAAGTTGAGCTGTCCCCAAAAAACGCATCGCAAAAGCTGGCTGTACTTGTTTTGCCGTTTCTGCTCTGCGCCGGTTTGACCGGCTGCGCCGTCAGACAGGGTGAAGCCGTCAATCCCGCGCCCGTGTCGCCGGAAATAGCCAATGCGCCGAAGCCTGCCGATGGTGTAACCAAAGAAGGAGCCTTCACTCCCTATGACGCATCGTACCGGGAAGACGGTTCCGGGCAGTACCTTGCCGTCCATATTCCCGCAGACCCGGCCTCCGGGCCGCGTCACGGCGATCCCGCCGAACTTGCGGGACTGCTGGAAATGACAGGTACGGCGACCGGCAAAGAGAAAACCGCCGTTCAGCTTATGCGCCCCAAAGCCATCCGGGAAGCGGCGCGGCTTGTCACCTTCCAGACAGCCATGTCCTGGCGTTACGGCCAACTCCTGGAGGAAACGGAACGCTACAGCGCCATCATGGATACGGCTTTCAACTTTGCGCCCCTCATGCTCACTCAGGGTGAAGCCCTGATCATGCCGCCGCAAATCGCGCGGGCGGGCGCGTCCATGCGTATTGAAGATGACGCCACGGCCACGGCAGCGAAAACCACTTATGAATTGCTGGAACCGGCGCGATACGTCGCGGTCGTACCCAACTGGCGGGAATTTCTCATGGCGGATGAATTTCCCTCGCCGGAAGAACCTAATCCCGCCCTGTTGCCGAAAAACACGGAAGAACGCGCCATCTGGCGAGCCGCCGTGCGCGAGGCATGGGCACAGGGGCTGGCCGAGGCCGACCAGCTCTATGCCGACAACGTGTCCCGCATGGCGCGGAGCTATCGCGGCGTCATGCTCTATCACCTGCTCACCGCGCAGCACCTTCTGAGTCGGGTCAATACCGCGTCCTCCGACCTGGGGACACGCCGATCCGACAATGGCAACAAGCTGAACATCGGCCAGAAGGTATATCGGATTACCGCGCCTTCCGCGTTCACGGTCGCGCCCGCCGCGTCCCGAAAGAAAGGAGGAAAATAGCATGGGGCCAGCGATTTCTACCCTCATGAACCCCGTATCCGCTGGACGCATACGGAACTCAACGACCTGCTGCTCTGGGGAACCCATTGCGGCATGTCCGACCTCAATCTGCGCTCCGGTCTGCCCGCATGGATGCGCTTGAACGGCTTATGGCGGAAGGTCACGCAACGACCTATCACCACGGATGAACTGCTGGCCGCGCTGGAACGGCTGACCAAAAACAACTCCGTATCCGCGCTCATCAAATCCGGCCAATCGGATTATGACTTTGCCCACGAAATCGAGGAATCACGCGGTGTTCGCCGCCGTTTTCGCGGCAACGCCACGCCGGTGGCGGACGGGTATTCAACCGGCGTCAAAATCGTCTTCCGCACCATTCCTTCCACGCCGCCCGCTCTGGAAGACCTGAACGTGGAACAGGGCATCCTTGACCACGCCATGCCGTCCAACGGTCTGGTGCTGGTCACGGGCGTGATGGGTTCGGGCAAGTCCACGCTGCTGGCCGCCATTCTGCGGCGTATCATCGAAAGCGGCGGGCGTAACGTCAGTACCTACGAAGCGCCCATTGAGTTTGATTTCGATGCCGTGCCCAATCCCGGCGGGCCTGTTTCACAAAGCACGATTCCCGAACACCTGAAGTCCTTCCTTACGGCTACGCGCAACAGCACACGCACGGCCCCGGACGTGGTGCTTATCGGGGAAAGCCGCGATCCCGACACCCTTCGTGGCATGATGGAGAGCGCGGAAATCGGCGTCGCCGCCTATTCCACCGTGCATACCCGCTCCGTGCCGGAAACGCTTTCCCGCATCATCAACGTCTTTCCCTTTGCGGAACGGCTACAGGTGACGGCCACGCTGCTTTCCTGTCTGCGGCTGGTCATTTCCCAACGCCTGCTCCCCTTGCCGGACAACAGCGGACGCATCGCCCTGCGCGAATATCTGGCCTTTACGCCGGACATCCGGGAAACGCTGCTGGAAACTCCGCTGGAACGTCTGATTCTGAAAACCGAAGACCTGCTGGCTGCTTCCGGTCAACGGATTCAGGATGCCGCTCAAGCCGCCTATCAAAACGGGAACATCACCAGAGACAGCTACCTGGCGATTCTGGCGGAACGCAAGGGCAAGGGAGGAAATAACCATGAAGCAAACATCTAATGTCGTTTCCCTGTCGGGTGGAAAGGACAGCACGGCCATGCTGCTCATGCTCCTTGAACGCGGCGAATCCGTGGCCGATGTCATGTTTTTTGATACCGGATGGGAATTTCCCGAAATGTACGAACATCTGGAAAAACTTGAAACCTTCACCGGCCTGAAAATTACACGCCTGCGTCCCAGACTGCCGGTAGATGTGGAAACGGACAAGTCGCCGTTTGACTGGATGTTTTCCGAATATCCGGTAGTCAGGCGGGAAACACGCCAGGTGCATATGGTCGGGCGCGGCTGGCCTAATGCTCCCGTTCGCTGGTGTACGGGGCGCAAGCAGGATGCTCTGAAAGCCCACCTGCTGGCACTCACACATCAGAGCGGCCTTGAGCTGCCCCTGTACAAGTGTATCGGCTTTGCCGCCGATGAACGGCATCGGCTGGCTGGCCCCACCAAAAGGGACAGTACCTATTATGTGCAGCGGTATCCGCTGGTGGAATGGGGCGTCACTGAGGCCGACGCGCTGGCTTACTGCTACAAACGCGGCTTCACCTGGGGCGGACTGTACCATTTCTTCAACCGTGTCAGTTGCTTCTGCTGTCCTTTGCAGCCTCTTGATGAACTGCGGACACTTCGCAGCTACTTCCCTGACCTGTGGCAGCGGATGCTCATTATGGAATCCTGGCTGCCCGAAAACAGAAGGCGTTTCAAGGATTCCAGCGTCTCCGCTCTGGATGTCCGCTTTGCGGAGGAGGTGGACAATGGCTGACGTTCTCTGGCGCGATACCGCACTCACGCCCAAAATCTTCATTCTGGACGCCCGCGCCGTTTTTCCCCTGGCCCTGTGGCTCTTTCATTGGGCCTGGTGGACGGCGGGGCTGGCGCTTGCCGCCATTGTCGCGCTCTATCTGGTGCAGCGCACCGGCATGACGCCCATTGCCTGTTTCCGCGCCATCCGCGTGGCCTGCATGGGACGGAGGCGGGAAACAAGAAACACTGAAACCCTGTGGCGCAAACGCTGCCGCTGGTAACAACAAAAAGGAGTGACCATGAATCATTACGCTGCAATTTTGAACCTTGAGGATGCCGCTTCCTATTGTCTGCAACATGATGACCTCTTTGAAAAGGATATTCAGGGCACACTGGAGCGCTCAATCCTGCTTGGGCACGGACAGACTGAATATGCAGCCATGATGGATGCGTTCCATACTCTCCAGGATAACGGAATGTTGAAAACCTATGAATGCAAATTTGGAGCTGATTGTATTTTGAAAAACAGTTCAGGGAAAAAAGCTCTGCGTCATCTCTGGCTGTATGACATCGACGATGAGAAGAAACCCACTCTTTACTCTCTCCCCGGACATTCCAGCGCCGTGGACTTTTGCAGCAGATACAACCTTCCTGAAGAAGCGGTAGTGGAACTGTCCCTTTTCATCAGTGCCCTGCTTGACCCGAACGAATAGGAAGTAATGAGAATATGACGACACAAAAAAGAAATGATTTTGGCCTGTTCGATATGCCTGTTCGCTTCCCTGAAAAGGAGCGCGTCACACTCACCCAGGCGGACATTGAACGTCAGCTTGACGCGGGCGCGTTTCTCATGAGCCGCGAGGAAGCCATTGCCGCCGGATTCCTCAATCCTCTGGAAGAACCGGATACCATTCTTGTGGACATCGCACGGGAGGACGCATGAGCCAGACACAGGAGAAAAAAAGCCGCTTTCAGGTCAGCCGCGAGGTGCAGGAGGAGTTTGTCAACGGCATTGCCGAAGCCATGCTCGCCCTGACTTCCAAAGCCGCCGGGAAGCCCCATGTGGCTGACACTCCAACAGGGACGCCGTTTTGTCCCACAAGCGGCAGGGAATACGGCGGCCCCAACATGCTGCGTCTTATGCTGGCGGGCATGGAAAAAGGCTATTCCGACGACCGCTGGCTGACCTTCAAGCAGGTGCGGCAATACCAGAGCGAGCATCCGAATCTGAAAGTAGGCATCAAAAAGGGCGAACGCGGCGTCAAGCTCCTGCGACCCGAAGAAGTCTTTTTCACCATCGGGGAAGACAAAAAGTGGACATTCCACTCTCAGGAGGAAGCAAGAGCCATTGAAGCGCAACGCAGGCAGGGCGCAAAACTTCCGCCTGTCCAGCACAAGACGCTGTTTTATCCGTTCACGGTCTTCAATGCGGAGCAAATTTCCGGCCTGCCCGCCAAGGAAAAAGAGGCTCCGGCACTCACGGAACAGGAACGCAACGCCTTTCTGGAGAAATTTATCGCTGATTCCGGCGTTACTGTCGAACACCACGAAGGCCCGGCTGCCTACAGTCATGCCGAAGATGTGATGAAGATGCCGTTCCCGGACACGTTCACCAGTTCGGACGCCTACTATGCCGCCAAGTTGCGCGGCTTTTATGAAGCAACCGGCCACAGCTCGCGGGAAAATAGGCAAGCAGAGCCAGAAACCCTCAAAAGCCGCGCTTTTGAGGAGATGCGGGCGGAACTGTTCTCCCTGCTGGCCGGGGCGAAATTCAATCTGCCCATGCCCGACAACAGCGCGTCCGCGCAAGTGGCCAACTGGAACCAAAAGTTTTCCGGCGGCGATGTTGCGGAGCTGTTCAAGGCGGCTGCTGACGCGGCCAGAACGCTGACTTCCCTGCGTCAGTTCGAGGCCGGAGAAAAGCCGCGTGACTGGTGGTTCCCCAGACCCGAAGCATGGCCGGAACTAGAGGCCATGCAAAAGCAGCGGGATGCCGTGACGGGCGTCTCCTTCCGTGAAAACGCCTTTTCCGGAACGCCTCGTCCCGTGCCCGGCGGGGCCGCGCCGCAGTCTCTGGCAAAATCAGCGAGGGCCTTTGACAAAACGGACGACCTGACCGTCAAGGCCCGCCTGATTCTCCAGAATCCCGACTTCCTGAACATGGCGCTCAGGCTCGACCCTTCCGCCACCAGAGAACTGGCCGCGCTCTGCGATCAGGTGTCTCAGACGCTGCACATGGAACTGGACGCACGACTCCAGTCCGCGCCGGGCGCTGTGGAAAATCCCCTTCCCCTGAACGAACAGAAAGCCGCTTCCGCGCGGCGTATGAGGATGTAATATGCGACTTTTCATTGCCGAAAAACCCAATCTTGCAAAAGCCATCGCCAACGGCCTGGGCAACGGTCGCACGGAGAGCGGGTGCATCCGCTGCGGCAGCGATGTGGTGACATGGTGCTTCGGGCACATGCTCGAACTTGCCTGGCCGCAGGACTACAAGCCCGAATATTCGCAATGGCGACGCGAACATCTGCCCATTATTCCCTCTGAATGGAAATACAAGGTCAAAAAGGAAGCCGCGAAGCAGCTTGCCGTCATCGGTTCCCTGCTGCGTGAGGCCGATTCCGTGGTCAACGCGGGCGATCCCGACCGCGAAGGCCAGTTACTCGTCGATGAGGTGCTGGAACATTTCGGCTATCGCGGCCCTGTAGCCCGCATCTGGCTTCCTTCCCTGGATGACAAATCCGTCCACATCGCCCTGAACGACATCAGGGACAACGCGCCCTATGCGCCGCTGCGCGACGCCGCCCGCGCCAGAAGTCTGGCCGACTGGCTGGTGGGCATCAACGCCACGCGCGCCCTGACCATCAAGGGAAGGGATAGCGGACGCTCTGAAGTGCTGTCTCTGGGCCGCGTCCAGACTCCCACCCTCGCTCTGGTCGTTGCCCGCGACAGAGAGATTACCAACTTCAACCCCGTGGATTATTTCGTACTGCGGGCCTCTCTCGTTCATACCGCCGGAGAATTTACGGCGAACTTCGTGCCCTCCGAGATGCAGGCCGGTCTGGACGCTTCCGGGCGGCTCGTGGATTTCACCCAGGTTGCCGCCGTTCTTGAACGGGTCAACGGCGTGGAGGGTGTTGTCACGGAATCCTTGCGGGAGAACAAAACTAAGGCCGCTCCTCTACCGTACAGCCTTTCATCCCTGCAAAAAGCCGCTTCCACCAGACTTGGCATGTCGGCGCAGGAAGTGCTGGACATCGCGCAATCCCTCTATGAGCGCAAACTGACCACCTATCCCCGGACGGACTGCCGCTATCTGCCGGTCGAGCAGTATCAGGAAGCCGCCGCTGTACTGGCCGCGCTTTCCTCGCTTTCCGGTCTGGAACAGATCGCGGGAAAGGCTGACGCCTCGCTCAAAAGCGCAGCCTGGAACACGCGGAAAGTCACCGCACACCATGCCATCGCGCCTACGGGTGAACTGCCCCCGGACAATCTCAAGCCGGAGGAACGCTCTCTCTATACCATGATTGCCACGGCGTTCTGTCTGCAATTCCACCCGCCCATGCGTTATGAAGCGCGAAAAATCACGGTCAACCTTGCCGATACCCGTTGGGAAATCGCCGGACGACGCATGGTGGACGCCGGATGGACGGCCTTTTTCAAAGATGATGAGGAAGACGACAGGCAGGAAGAGGAATCCCTGCCGCCGATTGAACAGGGCGATGCCGTGACCTGCCGCACAGTGGAAAGCGTAAAGAAAAAGACTTCCCCGCCTTCCCGTTTTTCCGAGGGCACGCTCATCGAGGCAATGGCCAATGTCCATCGTTTTGTGGCCGATGCCGACGCCAAGGCCGCGCTCAAGGAGGCCAGGGGCATCGGCACCGAAGCCACCCGTGCCGGGGTTCTCGAAACCCTAAAAGAACGCGGCTATCTGGAGCTTGACAAAAAGTCCATCGTCTCCACGCCCCTGGGGCGGGAAATCATCGACCTTACCCCGTCCGCGCTCAAAGACCCCATCACCACGGCGGAATGGGAATCCCGGCTTGAGGCCATTGCCCAGGGCAGGGAAACACTCGATGCCTTTCTTGCGGAGCAAAAAAAGATTCTGCCGGATTTGCTTGCCCCCATTCTGGGAGACGGCAGGCCCACCTTTCCCTGCCCGGCCTGCGGTGCGGCCCTGAACCGCCGCAAACGTAAGCAGGACGGCTCGTGGTTCTGGGGCTGTACAGCGTACCCTGATTGCCCGGTCATCCTGCCCGATGACAACGGCAAGCCCGGCAAGGCCAGGCCCAAACCCGCACTTTCCGAGTACGCTTGCAAGGCTTGCGGCAAGCCGCTCGTCAAACGCTCCGGTGCGAAAGGCGAGTTCTACGGCTGCTCCGGCTATCCCGGATGCAAAAAGACCTGGCCCGTAGCTCCGAACGGCGCTCCTGATTTCAACGCAAAGAAAAGAGGAAAATAGGAGGGAAGATGTGGGGGCGCTGCCCCCACTCCCCCGCAAGGGGCATCATGCCCCTTGCCCCTCATGGAGATAGCGACATGAAATATATTGCCATGTTTCTCTTGTGCATGGTTCTGGCCGCGCCGTGTTTCGCGGGTTCCTGTCAGGATATGCAGGACGCCGTGGGCGGTGCGATTCAGGAACGCAACGGACGGGTATCGGATACGCACGATATTCTCATGCCCGACCCGGAAACCGAACGGGACGCGCTTTCCGGCTGTCTCGGTTCCGTCAATGCCATTGGCGACGCCTTCTCTCTCGGCGTGACCCTGCCGAGTATGGATCAGATTGTCGCGGGCATGTGCAGTCAGGTCAATTCCTACATCAACCGAAAAATCAACGAGGCTCACAATCAGGTCAACAACGCCGTCAACGGCATGGGCGGCAACAATCCCTTCAAGGTCTACGGCACCGGCGGGGATTATATCGTCAAAATTACGGGGAAACTCAAATGAGAGCGGCGTTCTTTCTTCTCGCCGCTCTGTGGCTGCTGCCGGATGCGGCCTTTGCCGCTGAACGGGCAAGAGTCGTTTTCCCGCCCCTGCGTCCGCTGACGGCTGACTGTGTTCTGGACGCCGCCCGCATCAGCGGAATGCCCGTCGCCGCGCTCTTCGCCATTCTCGCCACGGAAGGCGGAAAAACCGGGGAAGCCCTGAGCAACAGGAACGGCACATGGGACATCGGGCCGTTTCAGGTCAACACCATTCATCTTAACGAGTTGGCCGCGATGGGCATTGCACCTGACGCCGTACTCCGTGATGGCCGCATCAATGCGTATGCCGCCGCCTGGCTGCTGCGGAAGGAATATCAGCGCACGGGCAGTCTCTGGCAGGCCATCGGCGCGTATCACTCCCGGACGCCGCATCGCCGGGATGCCTATATCCGGCGAGTACAAGCCAATCTGGAACGTCTGAGCCGGGAAGGGATTTTCTCGCTCTCTGTTCTTGAGCGGGAGGCGGGACAATGAACGGTCGGGATAACAGGGATGACCACCTTTTTTTGTGGTGCGCCTTCCTGATTCTTGTCTTTGTGGTGCTGCCCGCCCTGTATATCGCTCATGCCGATAGCGTGAACAGGCCGCTGCTTGCCCTGGCCAAAGCCCAGATTCAGGTCTTCACGCCCTTCTTTGATGAAGCGCAAACAGCCTGGACACGCATTGCGGAAGCTGATCCGGCCTCTCTGTCATGGGAAACCATGCAAAAAGTCCTCCACTACACCGGCTCGTGGATTCGCTGGCCTTTTGCGCTGCTGCTCGTTCTGTTCGGCGTGGCCGCCATCTTCATGGGGCGCGTGGGTGGTCTTGTCCGCCGCTTCAATATGGAAAGTCTGCTCCGGAACAACGCGGAGTCCTTCCCTTGCCTGCGGCCTGTGGTAGGGCGCGGCAAGTATCTGCTCTCGCCGGAATCCCATGATTCCGGGCCGTGGAAAATCGCCCGGACGCCGGTGCAGTTCGCGCTGGAGAATGAATTACTGCTCGATGCACAGGGAAAACCGTTCACGCCGGAACAGGCCCTGAAAAACGGCCTGCCGTCCACGGAACTGTCCGCATGGGGCAACGCCCGGCTGGATGAAAAAAAGGCCCTTGCCGTGCTGACGGAACAGCTCGGCAAATCCTTTGAGGGCTATGAGGGCTTCTCGCCCTGCCGCCGCGCTCTGGCCGTCGCTTTTCTGGCCTACGCCAATGGAGACAAGAAGGGCTGCGTCAGCATGCTGGACATGGTTTCCAGTTCCTACAACGAAATTGACGGGAACGCGGATTGTCCCGTGCTGACGGACACCGCCTTTGAGAAGCGTCTGAAAAAAGCATGGGCGCGGCACAAGGATGTTCTGTCCGAGAAGAACATGGCCAGTCATGCCGCCTATGAGCTGCCCTGGTTCATGGCGCTGCTGTACCGGGCGCGGCAAAAAGGCGTACTGGCCGGTTCGCAGTTCCTGTGGCTTCGCCCGATGGACAGGCCGCTCTGGTACACGCTCAATCAATGCGGCGGACGGGCGGCATGGGCCGAAGGCTTTGCGGCATGGGCGCACTATACGGCGGAAGAACAGGAAGGGAAGGCTCTGACTGAACCGCATGTGGCTCCCGCTGTGGCAAGTCTCAAAGAAGCCCTTTCCGCCCAGGGCTGGCTGACGGAAATCTTTGTGCCGCCCATGCCGGAAACAATCCCGGTTCCGCCCGCTGACGCCGCCGAAACTTCAAACTCCGAGACTGAAACTCCTTCCATTGAATCGCCGCCGGACGCGGATGTGGTTCTCTGCCCCCCGGAAGAAAACCCCGAATACGACGCCAATGAAGATGAACATTTAGCTGACGAATACTACTAGAGGTTCCACTTATGAACAGAACCATCAGAGGTCTGGAAGACCACGAAACACAGGAACGTAAACGCCTGCACCGTGATGTACGCTCCCCCTCGCAACGTCTCGCGGACGCGCTCAAGCTCGGCCAGGTACAAATCGGTGGAATGTTCGGCGCGGGGGTGTGTCTGTTCCTCTTTCCCGTTCTGGCGACGCCGTTGTTTTTGGTTGGCATCGCTCTGTTCCTTGCCCGCTGCGTCTGCGTGAACGGCGAACGCCTGCCGTTCCGTATGCCGATGGGCCTCTCCGGTACGGACAGAGGCGATCCCCTGCCCGGACGGGGCGGTTTTGCCAGACCGGAGGGCATTTTCTTCCTCGGCAATCGACTTCAGGACAAACAGGAGCTTTGGCTGAAAGCCAAGGATATTCTCACCCATTGCCTGCTCTTCGGCACGACAGGTTCCGGCAAGACGGAAACGCTTGTTTCCCTGTCCTACAACGCTCTGGCAACGGCAAGCGGGCTGTTCTACATCGATCCCAAGGCCAGCCCCAAGCTGGCTGTGCAGATATGGCAGATGGCCCGATTCCTTGGCCGGGATGACGACTTCCGCGTGTTGAACTACGGCACGTCAGGCAAGGTCAAGGGCAAGTCCCCGCGCCGTCTTTCCAACACCAACAACCCGTTCACATTCGGCTCGGCGGAAGCCCTGACGCAGCTTCTTGTTTCTCTCATGCCCGCTTCGGATGGAGCCAATTCCATTTTCGCGGACAAGGCGCAAGCCCTGATTTCCGGCGTCATGTACGCTCTGGTGGACTTGCGGGACAAGGGACTGCTCAAGCTCTCCACCTCAATCATCCGTGATGCCCTGGCTCTGGAAAAATGCGTGGCTCTGGCCCTGCATCCCGAACTGGATGAGGAATCCCGCGCGTCCATCCAGGCGGCTCTTGCCACCTCCGGCTGGATTGCCGGGCGCGACCTGAAAGACCAGCCGGAATCCTTCGCGGAACAGTTCGGTTACGCGCAATCCTATTTCGGCAAGGCTCTTTCCAGTCTGACCGATACCTACAGCCACATCTACGGCGCGGAAGATGGCGAAGTGGACTTTGCAGACGCCATCATGCAACAGTGGATTGAGATTCACAGTAGTCTTTATTTTTCCATAATATATTATTTTTATTGTAAAATATTCTTGAGCGGTAGTCTGGATAGTCCAGAGAAGTCCGCTTGCAGCCTGCATTTTTGTGGGTATATATGTGGGTATCAAAACTTGGGATGCCCCAAAAGGGAAATCGCATAACACTTTGAAATTGTACAAATAAGCGGATAAAAGCCCCAAAAGGCTCCTGCAACGTCCTTCAGGGAGGTCTGTCCATGCTTACCGATACCTACATCAAGAGCCTGAAGCCCGCAGAAAAGGCCAGAAAATACGCGGATGGAGGCGGCCTGTTTCTCTATATTCCGACCAGCGGCAGCAAGCTGTGGCGCATGGCCTATCGCTTCAACAAGAAGAGCAAGCTCCTCAGTTTCGGGGAGTACCCAACGGTCACGTTGAAGAAGGCCCGTGAAAAGCGCGACGAGGCTAAAAAGCTCCTTGCGGACGGCATAGACCCAGCGCAGCATAAAAAGGCGGCCAGAGCCGCCAGAGAAGCGGAAGAAGCCAATTCCTTCAAAAATATTGCGCTGGAATGGCAGGAAACGCAGACAGTCCACATTTTGCCGGCAGGAAGGGCCCATCTGCTGCATTGTCTGGAGCAGCATATTTTTCCTCATATCGGTTCCATGCCGATAACCCAGATTGAGGCGGCAGACATTCTGGCGTTCGTAAAGCCCTTTGAAAAGCAGGACAGGCTGAATCAAGCCCATCTGCTCATTCAGCTCTGCGGGCGCGTCTTCCGTTATGCCATTGCCACCTCACGCGCCAGACATGACGTAACCGCAGACCTCAGAGGCGCAATCCGTACCAAGAGGCCGAAGCATCATCCAACAATTCTGGACAAGAACAGGATCGGTAAACTCCTTTTGGAGTTTGATGAACACCCCGGATACTATCCCGTTACCTGCGCCCTGCGGATCATGCCGCATGTTTTTGTGAGAGAAAAAGAGCTGATCTGGGCAGAGTGGACAGAATTCGATCTGGAGCGGGCAGAATGGCGCATCCCTGCGGAGAGGATGAAAAAGCGCGAAATGCACATAGTCCCCCTTTCCCGGCAGGTACTGCAAATTCTGCGGGAGTTACACCGGTTTTCAGGCAATGGCCGTTACCTTTTTCCATCTGCACGCTACATGGAAAAACCGATCCAGAAGTCAACCATGCTGGCCGCACTCCGGCGCAAGGGATACTCCGGGAGCGAAATGTGCATTCATGGCTTCCGTTCAATGGCCTCGACGCTGCTCAATGAAATGGGTTTCAATAGCGACTGGATAGAGCGGCAGCTTTCGCATGATCACAGAGACGCCGTCCGGGCTGCCTACAACCATGCGCAGTATCTGCCGGAACGGCGCAATATGATGCAGACATGGTCTGACTTTCTTGATGACTTGAGGGAAAAGGCCCGCCAATGCAGTGAAACATGCTGAAACAGCAGGAGGAAAGCCATGACATACCCGGCAGGAGATTCTTTGCTGCGCCTACCGCAGGTTCTTGAACTGATCCCTGTAAGCAAAAGCGCATGGTGGCGTGGATGCAGGGATGGCAGGTTTCCCAAGCCCGTCAAGCTGGGGCCGCGCACGACGGCATGGAGAAGTACAGACATTGCAGCCCTGATAAGGCAGGCTCCTTCCCCGGCTTGTGAGGAACAGGCAGTTCCTCTGGATTGAGCATTGTCTTTCCCGGACAGAAAACGGTAAGGCCGGTGTATGCCCCTCAGTGGCACGCACCGGCCTTTATGTATCAAAAAGTCCAAAAGTATACACAGTACGCAAGAGGCTTTCCCGGATATTTTTATGTCTATGAGACCCAAATACAGACAAGGAAAGCATGGGGAACAAGAAAAATAAGAAAACTAATTATTCCAAAAAGTTTTACTGCTGTGCAAAGAATTGCAAAAAGTTGTCAAGATAAAAAAATATATTTTTGAGAATATAACAGGTATTTCATGGGACAATATGGGACATGTGCAATGGCGCAATCAGGAGAAAAAAAGGGGACGCCGGAAAAGGCATGATATGCTGCGCAAAATACCGAGGAGGGGAAATTATGCCGACACCTGAGCACACTAAAGGCCTGTTGCGATTGCGCCAGATTCTGGAACTCATCCCCATCAGCCGCAGTGCATGGTGGGCGGGATGCAAGAGCGGACGCTACCCCAAGCCTATCAAACTCGGCCCGCGTACCGCTGTTTGGAAAGCAGCGGATATTTATGCCCTGCTGGACAAGCTCTCCTCTTCGCAAAAGGAAGAAGAATAGGCATGACCCTGTTCCCGGCTCGTCGTCCGTCACTCCCGCAAATCTGCCGAAAGCGGGCAGCGCGTCAAGGCCAGGCCCTTGCGGGCCGCTTCGCGGGCCTTGACGCTTATGCCCTTGCTTCCGGCAAAAAATACATGCGGGCGACGGACGAGGAAGCCTCCGGCGGGGGCTCTGTCAAAGGAAGGTCACATACCAGCAAGGCCGCACATACATTTCAGGAAAGCTGCGCAGACGTTCTTTGCAGTGGTCGCATAAAGAACAGCGGTACGCAGGATACCGAGCAGCAACAGCAGGCGTTACCTGCTGCCTGTTCATGGAATACCGCCCCAGAAAAAGGCCCGTCTATGCCCGGTGCCTGTCTCTGGCATAGGCGGATACTGACTTCCCGGAAGACGGATAGTGATCCGTCTGCGGCAGAAAGCGAATCCGTTATCGGAGTTATACCGATCCGGCAAACGCTTCCTGTCATCATGTCGCGTGCCACATGCGATCCGGTTATGCGGCATATGCGTTTCCGATATTACCCGGATGCTGATCTGTCACCATGTTGTTCTTCTGCTCATGTCTGCGTATTTGTCCGGCGGTATTTCCGAGGGCCAGCCTACGTTTCGTATAGACGCTTCGCGTCATACTTCACGGCTGGCGAGGGGCGCTGCCCCTTCGAACCCCGAAAAGGCAAAAGGCAGGCAAGGCGATGAAGCGCGTCAAACCGGTTCGCACTGCGGCTGTTATCATACGCCTTTACCCGGAAGAACGCGACATTCTTCGCTTCAATGCCGGGCTGCATGGCATGAGCATGTCGGATTATGTGCGGCAGACCTGCCTTGGCATACGACTGCGAAGAACTCCCGAAGAAAGACGCCGCGTGCGTGAGCTGGCGCGTATTGGCGTTAATATCAATCAGCTTGCACGCTGGGCCAATACTTACAAGCAGGCAGCTGAGGCCGTGGAAGTCCTGCTGGCCCTGAAGGAGCTTGAAAGGCATATCAGAGAGTTTGCCACGGCAGCCCCGGAGGATAGCAGTACGGGGGAGGCGTCATGATGATGAAGGTATTTCCGCATGGAACCGGATCAGGAGACAAGCCCAGCCGCTATCTTGTGCGCACGGATTATCCGGGAAGAGACACACGCCCCCCGCAGGTATTGCGCGGCGATCCTGCCATGACCCGTGCGCTTATCGACAGCATAGAGCGGCGATGGAAATTCACGTCCGGCGTACTGGCATGGCATCCTGATGACTGCGTCAGCGAGCAGCAGGAAAACGCTGTGATGGACGCTTTTGAACATGTGGCCTTTGCCGGGCTTGAAGAAGATCAGCGCAATATTCTCTGGGTTCGTCATACCCATGCGGGGCATCATGAGCTGCATTTTCTGATTCCGCGTCTGGAGCTTTCCAGCGGAAAGGATTTTAACGCCTGTCCGCCCGGCTGGCAGAAGGACTTTGATGTTTTTCGAGATCTGTTCAACTGGCGTGAAGGCTGGGCCCGCCCGGATGATCCTGCCAGACGCCGGGAGGTTCTGCCGAAAAAGGCTGATTTGTTCAGGGCGCGTCTGGCCAGATGGGGAAAGGAACTCCGGGCAGGAGAACGCGACAAGGTAAGAGACGCCATTCTGGCCCACCTTGGGGAAAGGAGAGCGGCAGGAGAGATTAGGGAACGCACGGACATTCTGAAGGCGCTGAAAGAGCTGGGATTGACTATCAACCGTCAGGGCAAGGACTACGTCAGCGTCATCGAACCGGAAACGGGCATGAAACTGCGTCTGAAGGGCGGCATGTTTTCTCAGGACTGGAAAGCTGCGGACAGGGAAGGCAGGGCTCATGTACCGGAACAGGCGGCGCATACCATCGCCCGCCTTGAGGCCGAACTGGGGCGCGTTCTGGCAAAACGCACACGGCAGAACAGGAAGCGTTATCCGCTGAAATGGAAAGAGGCAAGACCTGCCGTTTCCCTGCATTTGCCGGAAAAACAGAAGGAAGTTTGCCATGAGCGAAACAGAGCAGATGCTGCTTCAGACGCTGAAACGTATGGAGGAAAATTACGAGACGCGGCTGAAGGAGTGCGGCACACGTCTGGAAGAGCTGGAGGAGCGCCAGATGCTTCTTGTGGCGGAAGTGCGCAGTTTGAAAAAATTGTTCAGCGATGTCGAAGCGGTGTACAGCAACTTGCAGACCTTGTTGCTGAGATTGAAAAACGGCGCATAGCGCAGGAGCGGGAGCGCAGCAGCCCGCGCATACGGATGCGATGAGGCGGACGCATGGGAAAGTTCAAGCGCATTGCAATGAAAGACATCAAGGCCATGCAGAAAACGCTGGATGACCTGCCGGACAAGAACCTTGGCAAAACAAGGGAAGAAGCCGTTGAGCTGCTCGACGCCCAGATACGCAAGGCTTTGGAAAAGGGCTATACCGTAAGGGAATTGTCCGAGATCATGGCCGACGGCAATGTCAGCATTCCACCACCAGTCATTCGGGCAAGGCTGCTTCCCAAAGGGGAAACAACGCGCAAGCGGGCTTCCTCTCCCTCAAAAGCGCGGGATACGGCTTCTGCCCCGGCAGACGCCGCTCCGGCATCGGCAGAGACGCCTTCTTATTATACCCCGGACATACCGGATTCGGAGTTGTAGCAATGACTATTCAGAACAGTGTCTTTTATGTTGGCGGCAGCAAGGGCGGCGTGGGCAAAAGCCTTTTTTCCTTTGCGCTGGTGGACTACCTGCTCAACAGGGAAGCCAACGTCCTGCTGGTGGATACGGACACCGACAATCCTGATGTCTACAAGGCGCACAGCTCTCTGGAGCTGCCCAATCTGCATTGCCGCATGAACAGTCTCGATGATGCTGACGGCTGGGCGGATCTTCTCGACATGGTGCAGAAATTCCCGGAATACGCCGTCGTCATCAATGCGGCAGCCCGTACCAAGACCAGCACGAACAGTTATGGCGAAATCATGAAGGCGGCCTTGCAGGATATGGCGCGTGAACTGTGTGTATTCTGGATTATCAACCGCCACCGGGATTCCATAGAACTGCTGCATTCCTTTCAGGAAGTCTTTGCCGACGTGCGGATTTATGTCTGTCGTAATCTGTACTTTGGGGAGGCGCAGCGTTTTGACCTTTATAACGCCTCAAAAGCGCGTGAAGCCGTGGAAAGAAAGGGCGGTACGCTGGATTTTCCGGCTGTTGCCAACCGTGTAGCCGACTGGCTTTATTCCAGGCGGATGTCCCTGCGTGCAGCGTGCGCGGAAATGCCCTTTGGGACACGCGCCGAAGTGCAGCGCTGGCGCTCTCTGTGTGCTTCCCTGTTTACGCAGGTTCTGGGAGAAAACGCATGAGCATGGATGCCATTATCAATCTGGAGGAGGCCCTTGGGCGCAAGTTTACCGAACAGGAATCCGCCCGCCTGCGGGAGATCGGCAGGCAGCTGCATTTGCGGGATGACGACGCTCTCTGGTCGCTTTTGGCAGCTCTGGAGTACCAAAGAATTTTTTACGAAGCCCTGCCGGACAGGATTGCTGACGCATCACGGGAAATCATGGACGGTATCAGCGCAGCAGCCGCCAGCGAAACAGCAGCCGCACAGGCTCGCCTGACCGAAAGCGTCGTGGAACAGGCAGAACGGTTATCCGGCAAGATTCACTATGCAACCCTTGTGCCTTTGGGCATTGCGGCCCTGATATGCCTTCTTGTCTTTGGCAGTCTGATGCTTTGGGCTGGCTTCTGCATCGGCTCCGGCCATTCTCTCCCGCCTGCTGCTCTTTTGAATATGCCGTCCGGCATCCTGAGCGGAGGCTTGAGCTTCGTTGCTGGTATCTATCTTTTTGTAATTACCGCACGGCTCTTTATTGATGAAGATGATGCTTGGAAAAAGAGTTGTGCAGTCATGTTTTTATTTGTAATTGTTGGAATTGTGCTGCTTATGAGTGTAATATATTAGAGAGTTTTAGTTTTAAAAAAGGTAAAACGCGAGACGGCGGTACAGCACCGCACGGCCTGAAGCGAGCGGAAAAACTGCGTTTTTTAGCGAGACGGCAGGCCGTATGGTTTGAAACACAAATCGGTTCAAACTGAAAATAGCCTAATAAGATTGTAATATTGTTTCCATTGGTAAAGAATCGTGTGAAGAAAAGTCAATAAATTTCCTTTCTAAAAGGAAATTTAACATTGGCATATCATTAAACGTATATTGTTGATAGTCTTGGTGGGCAAAAATTGGAAGATCATTCTTCAAAAAAGGAAGTCTAAAACTAAGTAGCGTAGTTAAGAATATAAGAGGGTGTTGATAAACTAATGACTTCGCGACATTTATGTGCGATAAGATTACATGAACGAAAAACCGCCATGCCCTAAATGTCAATCAATAGAAGTCGTCAAGAATGGAAAAGTTCAAGGAAAACAAAGATATAAGTGCAAGTCATGTTCTTTGCAGTTTACCAGGCTAACTCCTCGCGGTCGGCCTGCACAAGAAAAGGCCATGGCAGTAACCTTGTACACGCTCGGGCTTTCCATACGGGCTATAGCCAGGCTCATTGGGGTTTCTCCGACTGCTGTTTTGAAGTGGATAAAGACATTCGCCAAAACACACTATGAAAAACCTGCGCCCGGTGATGCCATCATTGTTGAACTCGACGAAATGTGGCATTATCTAGGGTCAAAAAAAACAAGCTATGGATCTGGAAAGCTTATCGTAGAGAAACTGGAGAGCTTATTGACTGGGAATGTGGAGGAAGGGATAAGGGTACGCTATCGAAATTGATGGAACGTCTTTCAAGGTGGAAAGTTGAGCTGTTCTGCACGGATAACTGGGGAGTATATCCTGAAGTGATAGTTGCCGATAAACTCTATCAGAGCAAATCACAAACGGTGTACCTTGAGCAGAACAACGGAAGACAGAGACATTGGTTTGCGCGTTTCAGGAGGAAATCAATAGTCGTATCTAAAACTCTTGAAATGGTAGACCTGACAATGGCACTTTTTGCCAGATTCCATGTCAATGGAAGCTGGAAAGATATTGCGTCATTATTTAGTTGACACCCTCGAAGATTTTTATTATTCCTTTATGTTAGAATAAAGGACTGCTTCATCAATTTTATACATCAGCATACTTGCAAACATGAGTTCTCGCATTGCATCTTCTGCCGATATGCTGACATTTGCATGAACTCTTGGATTTCTCAATGCAGATAGAGCGCCTGCCAGCATATGCATATATCCTTTTTGTGTGTTCTTTCCGCTATCCGTTGTTTGATTACAAATCTCTATCAAGGGCTTATTTTCAGAAAATACCGTAGTCATCAAGGCATGGCCATCTGGAATTCTCGTTTCATCAGGCTTCACTTTTAAAAAGAGCTTCTTTACTCTGTCATTGATTTCTATAAAGGCATCTGCTGCTGCATTTGCGTAGTGACCATCTTCAAACAGTTGTTTGGAAACGGAGATAATTCTTGGATGGACAAGACGCCATATGTCGGCTTTTTCCTGATTTCCTACGTTTTGAAGTACTCTTAATATTTCTATACCTTGTCCGCAGACTGTTGGGTTTATTTTATTATTTGTAAACAAGTTATCCTTTATAGTTGCAAGTTCCTGACTAAAAAAAGGGAATTCTTGCCTGATGTCATAAATAATTTCAAACAATTTATTGTTAATATTTAAAATATCCTGCGGATGTATTATTAGCATGTGGAAAGAGTTATTTATAGTATTGCATAGCCAAGAATGTACAGTTTTTATTTTTTCGATATCCATTTGTATTCCCTCTAGAATTAAACAGTCTGATTGCGCCAACAATCTACAATCAGAGCGAAGGCTCATGCCGGATTACTATTTTGTTTTTCACTAACGGAAAGAATGAAGTCCGCCATAACTATGGCCGCATTGACAAAGAGTTGCGCATGATGCTCTGCAATTTGTATTCTCTTTGAGCCAACGCCATGAGCATCGCTTTGTTCATTTCTCATGTCAGAGATTGAAGTAAGAATCTTTTCAAAACCTGACAGGAGATTGTTTACTCTTTTGTCAAAGTTCTGATTCTGTTTCATTCCGTATTCTTGTTTAACTTGACCATATAAATCAGTTATCTTTCCTGACGTTGAAGGCGTGACGCCTTTCTTTTCCAAAACAGAGCAAAAGACTTCTTCGAGGAGAGTGCGAGACGTTTTTAATACACTGTCGTACTTTCCCATGTTCATGTCATCAGCTGTTCTATTTATTAATTCTTTAATGTAGTCATGGTTAATGTTCTTAATTTTCTTAGATTCGATAGCAAGGGGCGCATCAAGGATACATATATAGACATTGCTTCCAGCTTTTCTAAGTTGATATCCGCAAAAATATAGCTCTTTATTGACGTGCTCTAGAATGCAGGCAACTACTGTTTCGTATGCAGATTTTATATTTTTTGTGTTGCAGTTTTGTAATACATTGTTGAAATTCTCAAGTTTAAATAATTCTTGCAAGAGAAGTTCTTCTTTTTTATTTTGGATACAAAAATTTAATAAATTAGCAAAATACTGCCATCGACTTAGGCCCCCTCCATCCTGCGGATATTGTATTGGATTTCCCAGTTTGCCTGATAGATTACAAATCTGAGGTCCCGAAAGATATGGCATGGTTACTTCTATTGTGATGCCTTCAATATCCACTCTTTTATCTATTCTGGCTCCAATTAAAATGTTAATGAGGTCTTTCCGATTAAGGTATTTATAAGGACTTTCCTGCATCACCTACTCCTTAATTTCCAGCCCCGGAAGCTCGTCCACGATCTTCACTGTTTCCACGCTGACTGTTATCACGCTCAGGAGCAAGTCGAGGATGTACCTCGGCTTGCCCTGTTCTGTGGCCCAGTCGTTGGGGTCGTTGGTGATGCCGCTGGCCTTGTCCGTCTTGATCTGGTAGCGCTCCATGATCCATTCCACGGCGGATCGGCCATTCACTACATATTCGCAGGCTTCCTGCGGGATATGCGAGATCGTTATCCACGGGTTATACTCGATGGTCGTCTTGTCCTGCTTGTCCGGGAAGCGCATCTTCTCCACGCGGAACTTGCCCTGTTCCGCGCCGGTAACAACCACGTCCGGGTGCGGGGGCTGCGTCTCATAATTCAGATGCAGTTCCGCCAGCGCGCGCCCCGCCTTGCTGAACGCCCAGAAGTCCGCAGGCTTCTCCACCAGCGGCAGGCGCGGCAGCATCTTCTTCAAGTCTGCGGCAAACGTCCGGCGGTAGTCCGGCGAATGCAGCAGGCCATAGACATAATAGAAAATGTCTTCCTTGCTGACCTTCGGCCCGTAGCTTGCCCGGCAGCGTTCCAGAATGAAATTGGTTATGCCGTCCTTGCGCGTGTACTCGCTTTTTTCGCTGTCAAAAAGCGTCGGCTGGTAGACGGGTTTCTTTTCGTAATAGTACAGCGGGAAGCATTGAATCCCACCATCAAAGGCATTTAAGTCGAAAATCTGGGAAGAAATAAGCGTACAGAATCCTTTTCGCTCCCCAATACCCGGCAAACAGATAATGAAATTTTTTGTTTCCGGTGTAGGAAAGAGTTTCGGCATTAAGCCGACTCTTTCATTTAGCGATTCATTAAAATAAACTGATTCTTTGTTAAAAGGTCTATATAAGGCTTTTCTAATCGCTTTCTCAGAAAAATTTTTCTTAATCTTTTTTTGAAATGCGGATTGAAAGGCGGCCGACCAGCTTATTCTAGCGGGGTCAAGTAACGGTTTTTCATCGCCGGATTCCACCATGCTATTATAATAGGCAATGGTAGCTTGAATATTCTGATGCAATTTTGTTTGTGAAAAACTGTAGCACCATGCGTCACGACTTGTTGCAAGCCCATTTGAATAAAAAGGATTAAAAAATGTTTGTTTATTTTCTTTATTCTTTTTGTCTCCAAGAGGGATGAAGCTGCCGAAAATATCATTGCGCTGATTGAGCCAGTCGCCCTGTGCGTTGGGGCGGATATGCGTCCAGTTCATGGCAGGATTGAGGATGCTGCGCTTTTCGGCAATGATGGCAAGTTTTTCTTCCCTGCTCAGATAATCTCCGATGTCGTGATACTGGATAAGGGCCTTGCCCGTATGGCCGGGCTTTTTGACCAGCACGGTGATGGCAATGGGCGTGCGGCTGCCAAGACCAAAGACGTTCCCGGATTCCTTGCGGCGAACTTCTCCCGACGTGCGGCAGTTGCCGCGCAAATTGAAGACATAGATGGCGCTGAACTCCGCCTCAAGGCTTTTGCGGAAACCGTCCATAGCGTTGCCGTCCAGCCAGTAGCCATTGGAAACAAAGGCAATGATACCGCCGTGCTGTTTGTCCAGCCTGTCCGATGCCCAGCGGAAGGCCTTGATATAGGAATCGTAGAGCGAGTTTTTGAGCGCCGCTGACGATTGCGCGGCGTAGGTATCGGCAATGCGCTGTTCCAGGCGGGGATAGGACTGGTTCTGTGCATCGTCATTGGCGGATTTCTGGCCCACGGAATAAGGCGGATTGCCGATGATGACCTGAATGGGGGCGTTCTGCTGGGTCTGTACCCGTTCGGAATTTTGCGGCAGGGCGGGCGTATAGAGCGCCTATGATCGTGAGGTCAGTAAGAACGGCTCCCTGTCAGCCAGGATTTATGAGGTTTGTGCCGAGAGGGACGGCTTGAAAGGGCAAGTCAGGGACTATGAGCGGGTCAGACGGGCCATTGGCCCGGAACAGGCGGACAGGATACTGGAGGCAGCTTACCAGCAGGAACAGGTCGAAAAGGAGCAGAAATGGGGTGCAAGGTCAAAAATAAGGGTAGGCGCACGATAATCACAAAAAATGGAGGTAATTTCATGGAAAAGTACATCTTTGACGAGGGCAACGGTCTGTGGTATGAGTTGCAGAGGGACTAACAATATTCGGGCGTGTGCGGCGGAAATCGTGGACACAGAAATTATTTGCGCATGAGGCCCCAAATCGGAGGGTGTCCCGGTGAATGCCCTCCTGATTTATTTGGGACAGCGGGTAAAAACTTCTTGCATTTTAGAGTGTGCTATGCTATACTGCTGTCATCCTGATTTGAGGAGTCTATTCAACATGCGGCAAGGTATTCTTAAATAAAATTTGATAATGGGCACAAAAATAATTGCCCCTTGCAGGGGCTTGGTTTTTGTACCCAATTTAAGAATGCTTTTGCCTTTTTATCAAATATCGTGACGGATAACGGCTCATGTTAGCTGAATGCGTTTCTATGTATCCGAAGTCATGATCCCCAGCGGTAAAAGTATTTGCCGCTGGGGATTTTTGCGCCCTTTTGGGCCTTGTATGGAGGATAGACATGAACATTATCAATATCGGGATTCTTGCCCATGTAGATGCGGGCAAGACGACACTGACAGAAAGCCTGCTGTATGCCAGCGGAACCATTTCAGAGCCGGGGAGCGTCGAAAAAGGGACAACGAGAACGGACACTATGTTTTTGGAGCGGCAGCGTGGAATTACCATTCAAACGGCAGTCACTTCTTTCCAGTGGCACAGTTGTAAAGTCAATATTGTGGATACTCCCGGCCACATGGATTTCTTGGCAGAGGTATACCGCTCTCTGGCTGTTTTGGACGGGGCCATCTTGGTGCTCTCCGCTAAAGATGGCGTGCAGGCCCAGACCCGTGTTCTGTTCCATGCCCTACGGAAATTGAACATCCCCACCATTATCTTTATCAACAAGATCGACCAGGTTGGCATTGATTTGGAGAGCGTATATCAGTCTGTTCGGGATAAGCTCTCCGCTGATATTATCATCAAGCAGACAGTGTCGCTGTCCTCGAAAATAACTCTGACAGAAAACACTAGTGCAGAGGTGTGGGATTCGGTCATCGAAAATAACGATGAGTTATTGGCAAAGTATATCGCAGGAGAATCAATCAGTCAGAAAGAACTTGCGCAAGAAGAACAGCGGCGAGTTCAAGACGCCTCCCTGCTCCCGGTCTATCATGGTAGCGCCAAAAACGGCCTTGGCATTCAACAGTTGATGGATGCGGTGATAGGGCTGTTCCAATCGACCAAGGAACAGGGGAGCGCCGCCCTGTGCGGTAGAGTTTTTAAGGTGGAGTATACAGATTGCGGCCAGAGGCTTGTCTATCTGCGGCTATACAGCGGAACGCTGCGTCTGCGGGATACGGTGGCCCTAGCCGGGAGAGAAAAGCTGAAAATCACAGAGATGCGTATTCCATCCAAAGGGGAGATTGTTCGGACAGATACCGCCCATAAGGGCGAAATTGTCATCCTTCCCAGCGACAGCTTGAGATTAAACGATATATTGGGGGACAAAACCCAACTTCCTCGTGAAATGTGGAGTGATGTTCCCTTCCCTATGCTGCGGACGACGATTACGCCAAAAACGGCAGAGCAAAGAGACCGGTTGCTGGACGCTCTTACGCAAATTGCGGATACTGACCCGCTTTTGCACTACGAGGTGGATTCCACCACCCATGAGATCATTCTTTCTTTTTTGGGTCGGATGCAGTTGGAGGTTGTTTCCGCTTTGCTGACGGAAAAATACAAGATTGAAACAGCAGTGAAGGAACCCACCGTCATTTATTTAGAGCGGCCGCTCAAAGTGGCCAGTCACACCATCCATATCGAGGTGCCGCCTAACCCGTTTTGGGCATCTATCGGACTGTCTGTTACACCGCTCCCGCTTGGCTCCGGTGTAAAATACGAGAGCCGGGTTTCCCTGGGATACCTGAACCAGAGTTTTCAAAACGCTGTCATGGATGGTATCCGTTACGGTTTGGGGCAAGGCTTGTGTGGCTGGAACGTAACGGACTGTAAGATTTGCTTTGAATACGGACTTTACTATAGCCCGGTCAGTACGCCGGCGGACTTCCGCTCATTGGCCCCGATTGTATTGGAACAGGCATTGAAGAAATCTGGGACGCAGTTGCTGGAACCTTATCTCTCCTTCACCCTCTATGCGCCCCAGGAATACCTTTCCAGGGCTTATCATGATGCGCCGAAATACTGTGCCACCATCGAAACGGCCCAGATAAAAAAGGATGAAGTTGTCTTTACTGGCGAGATTCCCGCCCGTTGCATACAGGCATACCGTACTGATTTGGCCTTTTACACCAACGGGCGGAGTGTGTGCCTGACGGAACTGAAAGGGTATCAGGCCACTGTCGGCGAGCCAATCATCCAGCCCCGTCGTCCAAACAGCCGTTTGGATAAGGTGCGCCATATGTTCAGTAAGATTCCTTGATACGCCACAGCAAGGATGGTTATTGCATTTCCCTGCCTTTCGTGGTAAAATGTAGTTGTAAACCACCAGAGAAAACAACAACCCTGCTACCCCCCGTTATCACCACCGATAACAATTTGATAACAGCCCATCGTATAGGGCTGGATAATATGGACACATCAAATAATCAAAAAAATGAGGTATCAAATTTATGAAGCAAAATCCGTTAAGAGAATGTCCGGCATACACCTTGCTATACCAGTTTTCTCCAAAGGATACAGGCCAAAGCAAGGTAAAGTAGCCCCATAAAATTGACGAGGTAACAACAGTAGCGAGTGCGCAAGCTCCGAAAACTCTTCAACCAGGCGAATGTCCGCTCTACTACCCAGCGGCGGGCAGGAGTCCTCCAGCGGTCCCGAACTTCTTCCCCCCGGCTGCGGATATGCTCCTCAAATCCGTTTACGTAGACTTCTTCGCTGACTCGCGGGTAGTCATAGCCCTTGTCCAGACAGAGATGGCGTACGGCAGAGCCCAGAAACCAGCCGCCCATTTCCCGGGAGTTCTTCAGCGTCGCTTCTATCAGGCGGCTGTCATGAACATTGGCACCTGTGACTGTCACTCCCAGAGGAATACCCTGACCATCCACATGGAGATGTATCTTGCCGCCGCTTCGGCCCCTGTCCGTCGGGTTGCGTCCAAGGCCCTCAGTCGCTGATTTTTTGAGAGCGCGTCGGGGCTTGCAGCAAGGTGCCGTCCATAGCCTGCCATTGGGCGTCGACGCCGACCTTTTCCCCATATTCAGCAAGAAGGATGCGAAAAATCTCCGCCATGATGCCGGCTTTGTTCCATCGCTGGAAGTGCTCGTGGACAGAGCTTTTTGATCCATAGCAGGCGGGAAGCATGGCCCATTGGCATCCTGTCCGGCATTTGTAGAGGATTCCTGCCAGAACCGTGCGCTGCGCAAGCGGTTTGCTGCCGCCGCTTCTTTTTCGTTTGAACGGGGCAAGGAGAGGCTCGATACGTTCCCACAGCTCATCAGGCACATCACGAAAATCTGTTTGTTTCATGGGACGAGATTACCATACCTTTTAAAATCAAAAAACATGCCGGACATCCTCTAAATATGATGCCCAACAACGAGTGGGTTTACGTCGTTGGTTTCGCCAAGCTGGAAGGTATCCGTCAGGCAGATGCCGTTAAAGGGCGTATAGGCGGCGCTTTCGCCCTGCGTGGCATGATAGGCATTTTCGATATTGATGGAGGCGATATAGTAGGCCAGCAGGACTATTTCATTGGCGTGCAGCTCCGCCGCGTATTTACGCGGCAGGGCTGCGGGCGTGATGAGACCGCTTTCCACCATGCGGGCAAGGAAGGTTCCCGTACCGGTAAAGGGATCGAGCACATGCACGTCGGCATCGGACAGGGAGCGCCCGAAGGCCGCTTGCAGGACATCGGCCACGGAACGGTTGATGAAATCCACGATTTCCACGGGGGTATAGACGATGCCGAGTTTTTCCACCGTGCGCGGAAAGGCCGTGCGGAAAAATTTGTCGTACAGCTCCACGATGACGCGCTGCCGGGCTTCGGCATTGTCGAGGCCGGAAACGCGCATTTTGACGGACTCGTAAAAGCGCGAAAGCACGACCGTATCCTTTTCCAGCGCCTGCGCTTCCAGCAGATCAAGCATGCCTTGCAGGGCGCGGGAAACGGGATTGTGCTGTACAAAGGAATAATTCTCGAACAGGGCTTCAAAGACCGGCTTTGTGATCAGGTGCTGGGCCAGCATTTCCACCACCTCGCCGGGCGTGACGGCGGGATTGATGTTCTTGCGCAGCCCGGACAGGAGGTCGTCAAAGGCGGTCTTGTGCGGGCCGGGAACGGCAATCAGGCGGTTGATGCGTTCCATATAGCCCTGAGCAATCCGGGCAACGTCCGCCGCCCACTGTTCCCAGTAGCGTTTGTTGCCGACCTTCTGCACCATGCGGGCATAAATGGCCCCTTGCAGCTCCTGAAGATGCGGCAGGGGCAGCGGAAGCTGCGTTGTTGCGCCGCGTCCCTTGCCTGTCGGGGGCGCGCTGCCTTCCTCCTCCGGCGCGTGTCCGTCGCCAATGCCGCCGATCAGCACCGTGCCGCCGTCCTTCGGCTTGCGGCGATTCAGTTCCAGCTTGTTGATCATGGCGCTGAATCGGTCATCATGCGCCCGCAGGGCATTGAGGACTGTCCAGACAACGGCAAAGCGCTTGTTGTCGTTGAGCGCTTCTTCCGGCGTCACATTGGAAGGAATGAGGACAGGAATAATGATGTAGCCGAATTTTTTCCCCGGAGCCGTGCGCATGACGCGCCCCACGGACTGCACCACGTCGATCTGGGAATTGCGGGCCGAAAGAAACAGCACCGCGTCCAGCGAGGGCACGTCCACGCCTTCGGAAAGGCAGCGCACATTGGTCAGGATGCGGCATTCGTTGCCGTCGGCAGGTGCGGCATTAAGCCATGACAGCTTTTCGTCGCGGGTGGTGGCGGGCATGGTTCCGTCCACATGCTGCGCGGACACGCTGACCGTTTCCGCGCGTTCCTCCTGCGTCAGGCTGTCGTAATAGCTTTCCTTGAAACCGTTGAAGACCGCGCTGATCCGTTTGGAAATCCTGATGTTCTGACAGAAGGCGACCGCCTTGCGCATGGGCGCGGGATCGGAGGTCTTCAGCAGCCCCTCGTCAATGAGCATCCGCTTTGACAGGGCGTTGATGCAGCCGATGAGCTTGCTTGCGTCGTCGGTATCGATCTCCTTGCTGCTGTCCGCCACGGCGGCTTGCAGGGCGGCGGGAATCTGGCTTTCGCTGAGCGTCAGCACAAGCACCTTGTAATCCGCCAGCAGATTCTTATCGACCGCCTCGCCAAAGCCGATGCGAAAGACCTCCGGCCCGTACAGGGCTTCGTCATCCATCGAGCAGAGCCAGGCTTCGGCATCCTGCGCCTTTTTCTTGCTTTCTTCCGCATACAGGCGCGGGGTGGCCGTCATGTAGAGGCGTTTTTTTGCCTGAATAAAGGCGTTGTCATGCACCTTTACAAAGGCGGAATCTTCCGCGTCCTTCAGCGTGACGCCGGTGGTTCTGTGGGCCTCGTCGCAGATAATCAGATCAAAGGGCTGCTGAAAGGTCTTTTGCGCTTCCGCAATGACGGCAATGGACTGATAGGTGGAAAAGACAACCAGCAGGCTGTCCGCATGAAATTTTTCCGCCAGCCGGAACTGACGCACGATGTCATCCACATTGGTGGACGCGGGAAAGGCCAGATCGGTAACGCTGTAGCCGTCCTGATCCTCGTCCTTTTTGCTTCTGCTTTTGCTGACTTCGGGATCGGAGCAGATGCAGATGGGGAAAATGTCCGCCGATGTTTCCGCCGTCCATTCCCGCAGGGTCTGACCCACCAGCGCAATGGAAGGAGCCAGAAACAGCACAAGCCCCCTGCCGCCGGTTTCGTTCTCCGCAATTTTCAGGGAAGTGAAGGTCTTGCCCGTGCCGCAGGCCATGATCAGCTTGCCGCGATCCCCGGTCTGAAAATGCTCGTGAAAGGCGGTTATGGCCGCCTGCTGATGCGGGCGCGGCTGCTTGCGTTCCTGCCGGGCCTGTGCGCCGCTGATGCCCTGTTCCAGCGCGGCCCAGTCCACGGGCGCGTTTTCCAGATCGGCAAGGCTGATGCGCCGCACCGGCGGTTCCTGATGGCGGATGGCGTTTTCCGCCTCGCTGCCCCATTTGTTGGTGGTGGATATCCAGAGCCGGAGCGCAAAGGAGGTCGTCTGCTGCTGGTCGTTGACAAACTGCTTGCTGGACGTGGCCAGAAAACTGTCCACGGCGGGCTTGTCTATGCTGGCTGTTTCCGCATAGCACTTGCATTGAATGGCCCAGAAATCCCCCTCCACGGTCTGCGCAACCAGATCAATGCCCGTATCCTTGCCGCCGAGGTTCTGCTTGTACGGAAATTCCCGCCAGAGCCAGACATGCCGGAACGTGCCCGCATACCACGGCACCGTTTGCAGAAAAGCCTGCATGAGCCGCTCGAAACGGTCGCCCTTGTCGCGTTCGGAAAAGGAAACAGCGCGGTACTTGGCAAGAATATCCTGAAAGGTCATGGGGCGTTCTCCCTGAAAAAAGATGGCATATCAGTATACCCGAAAACGCCCGGAAAGGGAATGCGGAAAAACAGAAGAGGGAGGAACGGAAAAAGGAGGGCAGGACAGGAATGCGCTTTGGCTCTCCTGCCCTGCCGCTATTGATGGGCCTTAACTGCGCCTGCCATCCTCTTCCTTGGCAACGCCTTTGAACGGTTCTCCACCTTTTTTAACGTCAATAAACTTGCCACTGTTTGTATCGCGCTTTGTCCAGTTTCCCGTGCGGGGATTTTGAATCTGTGTACGATCACAAACAGAACCCTTACGATAGCCTTCACCTGTATTTTTGGCCATAAATTTCCTCTAACGCTTTGCTTTCTTGAATACATCACACATGGCGTTTTAGCGTAAACGCTTAGTCTCAGAGTGATGTATCACTATTCCAGAATTCTATTGAGAAATAAAATCGCTATTTATCTTGTCAAGGATAAAAGATGTATTTGTCCGCCCGCAGGGCACGCCTTTGCCTTCCTGCAAAGATCGTCCATACACGTCTTCAAAAAATTTTTTTCAGCTTTTATGAAAATGGGTATTTTTCTGGGTACTGTCGATTTTTTATTTTAAAAATGTTTGTTATTTTAAGTAGTTATTTCGCATTTTAAATTTTATCATGCAGCGACGTATCCTCGTGGTTTTATTGCCTTCTCTGGAAAAAGCCCCTGCCGAACTCGCCAGCCTCGGTAAAATCAGTCTTTCCGCCATCCGCAACGCCTGCGCCGTTGGCCTCGGCGCGAATATCGAAGGAGACGCCGCTGATGTGCTGGAAGCCCTGCCTACTGATGCCATAGGCATCGGGCCGTACCTGTGCATCGTGGACGAGTACGCGGCTATCGTGACGCCCGGCTTTGAAGTCGTGCTGACACAAGGGCGCGGTCTTGGCATCGCCGCCATTGTAGCCTCCCAGGACTATGCAGGCATCATGGAGGCTGACAAGAAAGGCGCACAGCAGATGGTGGCAAATACGTCCATCAAAATTTTCATGAAGAATCATAATTAGTATTTTATTGGACAGTATTTTTCATTATTTTTTTATATTTTCAATTAGTTATATAAAAACATCTTCCAAGACAATCCAGTAAAAACCATTGACATCTACCCCTATTAGGGGTCATTTTAGGGGGCAAGCAAGCAGTTATCGAAGCCCATTGAAAGGAGGAAATGACATGGCCAGACGTGTAAAGCCCCTGACCGCTACCCAGGTTTTGAATGCCAAGCCCAAGGACAAAGCATACAAGCTGTTCGATGGAGGCGGGCTTTTCTTACAGGTTACGCCCGCCGGGGGAAAACACTGGAAAATGAAGTACCGTCAGGCCAATGGAAAGGAAAGTCTGCTCTCTTTCGGCGCGTACCCCGCCGTTACTCTCGAAAGGGCAAGAAAAATGCGGGATGAGGCCCGC
Source organism: Bilophila sp. T19-St14 (assembly GCF_059728385.1). Taxonomy (NCBI): domain Bacteria; kingdom Pseudomonadati; phylum Thermodesulfobacteriota; class Desulfovibrionia; order Desulfovibrionales; family Desulfovibrionaceae; genus Bilophila; species Bilophila sp. T19-St14. The sequence goes on along the minus strand of NZ_BAAGFT010000002.1, from coordinate 2,176 downwards.
TCCCAAAAAGCGGCGGGATTCGACCCCGGTGAAGTCAGACGACAGGAAAAAGAGGAACGGCAATCTCTGACGAGGCATTCATTCCGTGCCATAGCCAATGAATGGATGGAGCTTGCGGCAAAAAAAGTCAAACCTCAGACCATGCGCTCCTACCGCTGGGTTGTGGAGGATTATCTCATTGCCGAACTTGGCGACAAGCACATAAAGGACGTAAAGCCGTCTGATATTCTTGGAATTATGCGAAAAATAGAAGAAAGGAATATCACCGCAACATGTAAAAAAGCCTGTCAGCTTTGCAGCCAGATAATGCAGTATTCCATTGCCCTTGGACTTATTGAAATAGATCCGGTCCCTTCCATCAGACTCCTGCTCAAATCACACAGAGTAACGCATAGAGCGACTATACTCGATCCTCACGAGCTTGGAAAACTTTTGTTCAAAATTGACCATTATGGAGACGACAGAGGTTATTTCGTCGTCAAATACGCATTACAACTTATGCCATATGTTTTTGTCAGAACACAGGAACTTATCACCGCGAAATGGAAGGATATTGATTTTGAAAATTGTGAATGGAGATATACTGTAAGCAAGACGGATACGCCGCATATTGTGCCTCTTGCTCCTCAGGTTATTGACATTTTAAAAAAGTTGCATGTTGGAACGGGAAATGGAGAGCTTCTCTTTCCCAACATGCGTAATTACCAGAATCATATCAGCGAAGTCACCATGATTGGAGCGTTGCGGCGTATGGGCTACACGCCGCAGGAAATGTCCATTCATGGTTTCAGGGCTACAGCCCGAACGCTTCTGGAGGAAGTGCTGAAGGAGCGATATGACCTCATTGAACATCAGCTTGCCCATACTGTGCGTGACCCCAACGGACGCGCCTATAACCGAACGCAACATCTGGATGAACGCAGACGGATGATGACAAGATGGGCCAACTATCTTGACAGCCTGAAAGCTGCCGCAGCAGGGCAGCAAACTGAACGGAACAAGGCGGACTCGCTTTCTGATGGCATGAATGTCAATATCGTGGTCGGGAAACTCCCGGCACAGAGCCAAGTCCGGGAAAAGGATACCGGCTGGAGTGAGGCACAAAGAGAACAAATGCGGAATCAGGGCTATGACGGCATTGATATGGTCAATGCATGGTATAATTAAGAATTGAACAGGCGGTGAATTTTTGTGGCAAGGCAATGTGTCAGATCCACAAAATTCACCGCTTCTCCTTCTTGCCATCTCCCTGTCTTCCATTATATCCAAAAAACATGGCAGAGCCGCAAAAAATATCGCTGTACAGAGTCAGACAAGCCTATGACCTGAATGAACATGAGGCGCAGGCTCTTTTGAATGCGCTTTCACCGCATGGCATCTTCCCCTGTGCGGTATGGCATGAAGCCTATTCCCTTTTCTGGAAAAAACCCGCCGCTGAATGTACGGTTCAGTGTGGAGCGGAGAATCCCCCTTTCCCGGAATATGCGCCCGCCTCCACAGCTCTCTTTCCAGTGGATAGCTATGCGACACTGATGACAGACTTCTTTTTTGAGATGGCCCGGCGTGTCCCCGTCAAAGAACTTGAAAAAGGCTTCGATTATATCCTCGAAGCAAGCTACAACGATAAATCTTATCTGTCTGACAATGAAAGAGAATATATTTTTTACAGTCTCATTCAGGCGGAAAGAAGAATAGTCGATTACAGAAGAACAAAACGGGTAAAGGATATTTCCATCCAGCTCTCCGCTCCCAATATTCTTTTAAGAATTTATCCTGATACGATTGCCGTGGATACACAAGCAGCCATACGCCACTTGTCTGTTCACAAAAATTTTCCGTTCGGCAGAGAGGTAAAAGGCATCACCCGCCGACTTGTGGAAACCGTCATAAAAGCCGCAGAAACTTCAGAGATTATTGCCGGGCAATCGCCGCAGGAGAATATCCCCGTTTCCTCTTCTTTATGGAAAGGCAAAAGCCCGGAGGCCATCCGAACCGCCATGCGTGAATCAGGCTTTGACAATGACGTTATAGCCCACGTGCTTTTCTTCAAGCGGGGCATCAGAAAGCAAAGAGACATCGGCAGGCTGCTTGGTGCCTGTAATCTGTCCGATTCCGCATATGACAAAACAGGCAAGGAACTTTTTGAGAAAGCCAGCCGCATCAAAGTGATCGATAC